>DAMBNU010000009.1:0-45914 GCA_032064305.1 Pseudomonas sp.
TCGGCGAAGGGGCCAAGGCCTCGCTGAGCGCCTTCGACCACCTGATCCGCAGCTCCGTCGACAGCTAACGCGTTGCGCTCACGAAAAAGGGGAGCAGACGCCGGTCTGCTCCCCTTTTTCGTACGCTGAGCACGGTGTCAGGGATGCGTTTCCAGTGCGCTGACCTGCGCGTTCACCCAGTCCTCGGCGCGCTGGTTGAGTTCGGCGACCGCTCGCGGCCCTTCGCTCTCGGCGTGCATTGCCGGGCCGATGACTACCTTGATGGTACCGGGCCGTTTGCCCCACCCCGCTTTCGGCCAGTACAGCCCGGCGTTATGCGCGATGGGCAGCACAGGCAACTGCGCGTTGACTGCCAACGCCGCGCCGCTGCGCGAGAACTTCCCTGCCTGGCCTACCGGCATGCGCGTACCTTCGGGAAAGATCAGTACCCAGGCGCCCTGCTCCAGGCGTTCCTGCCCTTGCTTGGCGACCTGGCGCAACGCCGCCTTGGGGTTGTCCCGGTCGATGGCGATGGGTTTCAGCAGCATGATCGCCCAGCCAAAGAAGGGCACGCGCAGCAGTTCGCGCTTGAGCACCTGGCTCAGGGGCTCGAAGTAGGCGGAAAGAAAGAATGTCTCCCAGGTGCTCTGGTGCTTGGCGAGGATGACGCAGGGCCGGGCCGGTATGTGTTCCTGACCGCTGACTTCGTAGCGCAGGCCGATCAGAGTCCGTGCGAGCCAGACGGCGCTGCGGCACCAGGTCTGGACCACGAAGCGATAGCGCGCGCGGAAGCCCATGAACGGCGCCGCCACCAGGCTGACCAGGCACCAGGCGAATGCCGTGAAGCCGAGCAGTATGTAGAACAGCACGATGCGCAGCGAATAGAGCGCTTTCATCGTTCGGCTCTCAGCAGGTGGTCCGCCACGGCCGCCAGGTCATCGAACACCTGGGTACCGGCCGGCAGGTTGCCTTCGAGGGTCTTCCGGCCCTTGCCGGTGCGCACCAGATAGGGCGAGCCGCCGAGGCGCATGCCGGCATGCAGGTCGCGGTGACTGTCTCCCACCACCGGCACGCCGTTGAGGTCGTCGAGGTAGAAGTGTTCGGCGATCCGCCGGAACAGCCCCGGCAGCGGCTTGCGGCAGTCGCAGCCATCATCCGGCCCATGCGGGCAGTGGACGATCAGGTCGACGCGCCCGCCCTGCTCCATCACCAGCTGCTGCAACCTGAAGTGCATGTCGTCGAGGGTCGTCACATCGAACAGGCCGCGCGCCAGGCCGGACTGGTTGGTGGCGATGGCCACCGTCCAGCCTGCCTTGCTCAACCGTGCAATGGCCTCAATGGCGCCCGGAATCGGGATCCATTCGGCCAGGCTCTTGACGTAGGCGTCCGAGTCCTCGTTGATCACGCCGTCGCGGTCGAGCACGACGAGTTTCACGGGTTTAGCCAAGTGCGGAAATATCGGCGACGCCAAGGAACAATCCTCTCAACCGGGCAAGCAGGGCATAGCGGTTGGCGCGAACCGAAGCATCTTCGGCGTTGACCAGTACCGCCTCGAAGAACGCATCCACCGGGCCGCGCAGGTGCGCGAGGCGCTCGAGCGCCTCGCGGTACTGACGTGCGGCGGACAGCGGCTGAACCGCCTGTTCAGCCTGTTGCAGCGCCGAGTACAGGGAAAATTCGGTGGCGTTGTCGAAATAGCGCGGCTCGACGGTGTCCGGCACCTTCGCTTCGAACTTGCTCAACAGGTTCGAGACGCGCTTGTTCGCCGCAGCCAGCGCCGCGGCTTCGGGCAGCGTGCGGAAAGCCTGCACTGCCTGGACGCGCTGATCGAAGTCCAGCGCCGAGGCGGGTTGCACGGCGCGCACCGACAGGTACGAAGCCACCTCCACGCCTTCATCCTCGTAGCGTGCGCGCAGTCGGTCGAAGACGAACTCGAGCACCTGATCGGCCAGCCCGGCGGCCTTGACCTGGGTACCGAACAGGCTGACCGCATGACGCACCGCCGCCACCAGGTCGAGGTCCAGCTGGCGTTCGATGAGAATGCGCAGGATGCCCAGTGCGGCGCGGCGCAACGCGTAGGGATCCTTACTGCCGGTCGGCAGCATGCCGATGCCGAAGATGCCCACCAGGGTATCGAGCTTGTCTGCCACGGCGAGGATGGCGCCGGTCTCGGTCGCCGGCAGTTCAGCACCGGCGCCGCGCGGCATGTACTGCTCGTTGAGCGCGATGGCCACGTCCCCCGGCTCGCCGTCGTTGAGGGCGTAGTAGTAGCCGGCGATACCCTGCATCTCGGGGAATTCGCCGACCATTTCGGTCGCCAGGTCGCACTTGCTCAGCATGCCGGCACGCGCGGCCCAGTCGGTGTTGCCGCCGGTGTTCTGGGCGATGAACGCCGCCAGCCGGGACACCCGCACGGCCTTGTCATAGACACTGCCCAGCTGGGCCTGGAACACCACGTTCTGCAACCGCTCGTTGAACCGTTCCAGCCGCTGCTTCTTGTCCTGCTTGAAGAAGAATTCGGCATCGGTCAGGCGCGGGCGAACGACCTTCTCGTTGCCGGAAACGATCTGCGCCGGGTCGGTCGATTCGATGTTGGCCACGGTGATGAAGCGCGGCAGCAGCTTGCCGTTGGCGTCGAGCAGGCAGAAGTATTTCTGGTTGTCCTGCATGGTGGTGATCAGGGCTTCCTGCGGCACGTCGAGAAAGCGTTCCTCGAAGGAGCACACCAGCGGCACCGGCCATTCCACCAGCGCGGTGACTTCGTCGAGCAGGGCCGGCGGCACGATGGCCGTGCCGTTCTGGTCGGCGGCCAGCTGGTCGACGCGCTTGGCGATCAGCTCGCGGCGCTCGGCGAAATCGGCGATCACGTGGGCGCCGCGCAGATCTTCAAGGTAGCTCGAGGGCTTGGAGATGTGCACGCGGCCGGGGCTGTGGAAGCGGTGCCCGCGGGACTCACGACCGGCCTGCTGCGCCAGGATGTTGCAGTCGACGACCTGATCGCCGAACAGCATCACCAGCCACTGGGTCGGCCGGACGAATTCTTCCTTGCGCGCCGCCCAGCGCATGCGCTTGGGGATCGGCAGGTCATTCAGCGATTGCTCGACGATGCCCGGCAATAGCGCCGCCGTGCGTTCGCCGGCGATGGTGCGGCTGTACTTGAGCTTGGGTCCGCTGCAGTCGATGTCGGCGAGCTCGACCCCGCACTTGCGTGCAAAGCCCAGTGCGGCCTGGGTCGGTTGCCCGTCGGCGTCGAATGCGGCCTGCAGTGGCGGGCCATCGAGGTTGACGCTGCGATCGGGCTGCTGGCTTTCCAGCCGTTCGACCAGTACCGCCAGGCGCCGCGGGGCGGCGAACGCCTGCACGCGCGCATGCAGCAGGCCGGCCTCTTTCAGGCCCTTCTCGATGCCCGAGCGAAAGGCGTCGGAGAGTTTGCCCAGGGCTTTGGGGGGCAGCTCTTCGGTGCCCAGTTCGACGAGGAAATCCAGTGCACTCATTCTGCTGCCTCCAGCTTGGCCAGTACTTCGTCACGCAGGTCGGGGGTGGCCATGGGGAAGCCGAGCTTGGCGCGTGCCTGCAGGTAGCTCTGTGCGACCGCACGAGCCAGCGCTCTGACGCGCAGGATGTACTGCTGACGCGCCGTCACCGAGATCGCCCGGCGGGCATCCAGCAGGTTGAAGGTATGCGAGGCCTTCAGCACCATTTCATAGGTGGGCAAGGGTAGCGCCAGCTCGATCAGCCGGTTGGCTTCCGACTCGTAGAAATCGAACAGTTCGAACAGTTTGTCGACGTTGGCGTGCTCGAAGTTGTAGGTCGACTGTTCCACTTCGTTCTGATGGAACACGTCGCCGTAGGTGACGGTGCCGAATGGTCCGTCGGTCCAGATCAGGTCATAGACGGAGTCCACGCCCTGCAGGTACATCGCCAGGCGCTCCAGGCCGTAGGTGATCTCGCCGGTGACGGGGAAGCACTCGATGCCGCCGACCTGCTGGAAGTAGGTGAACTGGGTGACCTCCATGCCGTTGAGCCAGACCTCCCAGCCAAGACCCCAGGCGCCCAGCGTCGGCGACTCCCAGTTGTCCTCGACGAAGCGAACGTCGTGGACCGAGGTGTCCACACCGATGCGCCGCAGCGACTCGAGGTACAGCTCCTGGAAGTTTTCCGGGTTGGGCTTGAGCACCACCTGGAACTGGTAATAGTGCTGCAGGCGGTTGGGGTTCTCGCCGTAACGGCCGTCGGTCGGGCGCCGCGAGGGCTGCACGTAGGCGGCGTTCCAGGTTTCCGGGCCGATGGCGCGCAGAAAGGTGGCGGTGTGGAAGGTACCGGCGCCCACTTCCATGTCATAGGGTTGCAGGACCACGCAACCCTGCTCGGCCCAGTAGCTTTGCAGGGCGAGGATCAGGTCTTGGAAGGTGCGCACGGTCGGCGTTGGCTGGGTCAAAATTTCACCTGTGCTGGGCTTCGACAGAAAGCCTCGGAGTATACCTGATTCCACGCCGCGCCCGGCGCGGGCGCGGCTCTCGGGTTATGCTCCGGTGCACGGCGACCACCCCATTGCTCGGACACAGAAGGACCTCGAAATGCCGCGTTGTGCCTGGTGCAGCAGCGATCCCTTGTACATCGATTACCACGACCGCGAGTGGGGCATGCCGACCCGCGATCCGCAGGTCCTGTTTGAGTTTCTGATTCTCGAGGGCGCCCAGGCGGGGCTGTCCTGGATCACCGTGCTACGCAAGCGCGAACGCTACCGCCAGGTCCTGTTCGGATTCGATGCCCGGCGCTTGGCCCGGATGACCGATGCCGAGATCGACGCGCTCATGCAGGACGCCGGCATCATTCGCAACCGCCGCAAGCTGGAAGCGGCGCGGCGCAACGCCCGGTGCTGGCTCGAGCTGGACGATCCGGCGACCTGGCTGTGGTCCTTTGTCGACGGGCAACCGAAGATCAACCGCTTCGCGACAATTGCCCAGGTGCCGGCCGTCACACCGGAAGCCGAAGCGATGAGCCGTGCATTGAAGCGCGCCGGGTTCAGCTTTGTCGGGCCGACCATCTGCTACGCCTTCATGCAGGCTTGCGGCATGGTCATGGACCACACCACCGACTGCCCCCGCCATCGCGAGCTCGCCGGCGGCGCGACCGGTTAGTCCTCGGGGCGAAGCGGTTACACTAGGCGTTTCGATTGTGCGGGAGAGACCCTTGGAGACGTTCAAAGGTGCGCTGGTCGTCGGTTTCCTGCGGTTGTTCGCGCTCTTGCCGTGGCGTGCGGTGCAGGCACTTGGCGGACTGATCGGCTGGTTGATGTGGAAACTGCCCAACCGCTCACGCGAGGTGGCCAGGATAAACCTGTCGCATTGCTTCCCGGAGCTGGCCCCCGAGGCGCTCGAGCGGCTGCTCGGCGAGAGCCTGAAGCAGACCGGCAAAACCTTTACCGAAAGCGCCTGCGCCTGGATCTGGCCGGCCGACAAGACGCTGCGCCTGGTCCGCGAAGTCGAGGGCCTGGAAGTCCTCGAGCAGGCCCTGGCATCCGGCAAAGGCGTGGTCGGTATTACCAGCCACCTCGGCAACTGGGAAGTGCTGAATCACTTCTACTGCGCCCAGTGCAAGCCGATCATCTTCTACCGCCCACCGAAGCTGAAGGCCGTCGACGAGCTGCTCCAGCGCCAGCGCGTCCAGCTCGGCAACAAGGTAGCGCCCTCGACCCGCGAGGGCATCATCAGCGTCATCAAGGAAGTGCGCCGCGGTGGCGCGGTGGGCATTCCGGCCGACCCCGAACCGAGCGAAGGCGCCGGTGTGTTCGTGCCCTTCCTCGGCACCCAGGCGCTGACCAGCAAGTTCGTGCCCGGCATGCTGACCGGCGGCAAGGCGCTCGGCGTGTTCCTCCACGCGTTGCGCCTGGAGGACGGTTCGGGCTACAAGGTGATCCTCGAAGCAGCACCGCCGGCCATGTACGACGAGGATGTCGAGGTGTCGGTGGCGGCGATGAGCGGTGTGATCGAACGCTACGTACGCACCTGGCCGAGCCAGTACATGTGGACCATGAAGCGCTTCAAGAAACGGCCGGCCGGCGAAGCACGCTGGTACTGACGACAGCCAACGAACCACGACAGGGACACCATGGGAAGCCCAAACCAGCGCCAGCACCCCCGCGCACCAATGAAGTGCCGCATCCGCATCAGCCACGAGTCGTTCGGAGAGGTGTTCGCCCACACCCGCGATCTGTCCGATGGCGGTGTCTACGTCAGGCATCCACAGCTGACCGACCTGCAACCGGGAATGATCGTTCACGGCCAGGTGCAGGACCTGCCGATTCCCGCGCCGGAGCTGGCGATGGAAGTCATGCGGGTCGATGCCGAAGGTGTCGGGCTGCGGTTCGTCGGCGGCGACTGATCCGTCCCTCGTTCGAGCGTGGGATGGGCGTCGGCCGCCCGCTGCGCGCCGCCAGGACAGCAAGCCCTGCGTCCCCCTTGTTCTGGCAAAACATCCTGTTACATTTAGCGCCCCGGATCGGCCCTTCCCTGAGGCCGCATCCTTGCGAGGCGCTTTTCCATGAGTCGCGCGGTCGTTGAATCCGGCACCCTTGCTGCCGGCGTTGCTCCCCTTGTTTCCCCTTCTCGCCTCGAACGGCTGCGCCCCTATCGACAGGCCATCGGCCTCAGCGTGTCGCTGCTGCTGTTCGCCCTTGCACTGCTGGCCTGCTGGCACCTGCTGGGGTCGATCGATCCGGGCCAGGTACGCGAAGCCCTGGCGGCAATACCGTTGCGGGACCTGCAGCTGGCCGGCCTGGCGACCCTTGCTGGTGTCGCGGTGATGATCGCCTACGAGCTGTCGGCGGCCCGCTACGCGCAGGTCCGCCTGCCCTGGCGAACCCTCGCGCTGGGCGGCTTCTGTGCCTTTTCGATTGGCAACGCAGTGGGTTTTTCGGTGCTCTCCGGCGGCTCGGTGCGCTACCGCCTCTACGGGCGGTCGGGGCTGGGCGCGGCCGACGTCGCGCGGATGACGCTGTTCGCAAGTCTATCGCTTGGCCTGTGTCTGCCCTTGTTGGTGGCCGCGGCTGTCCTGTACCAGCCGACCGATGCCGCGCGTGCGCTTCACCTGTCCGAACCGATGCTGCGTGGTGCGGCGCTTGCCGTGCTGGGACTGGCAGGCGCGGCAGTTCTCCTGGCCATTCGCTGGCGTGCCAGCGAGCGCCCGGCACCGGGCTGCTGGCGTATCGAGCTAGGCCGGTTCGGCGTACGCGTCCCGGGGGCGCGTCTGTCCCTCCTACAGTTGCTCATCAGCGTGCTGGACGTGTGCGTGGCGGCCTTGGTGCTGTACGCGCTGTTGCCGGAGGCGCCACCTTTCGTCAGCTTCGCGCTGATCTACATGCTGGCGCTGGCCGCGGGCGTACTCAGCCACGTGCCGGGTGGGGTCGGTGTGTTCGAAGCCGTGCTGCTGGCGGCGTTTGCCGGCCGTCTCGACCCGGCTGCCCTGATCGCCGCCATGCTGCTGTACCGGCTGTTCTACGTGCTCTTGCCGCTGAGTGCGGCCGGGGTGTTGTTGCTCCTTGCCGAGGCACGCCGCCTGTGGTTCGCGCGACAGGTGGTGCGGCTTGCCGGCGGCCTGGCAGTGCCGGTGCTGGCCCTGCTGGTGTTCGTCGTTGGTGCCCTGCTGCTGTTCTCCGGCGCCACGCCTGGGGTGGACGAACGGCTGGCTGCCCTCGGCTTCCTGCCCCTGCCGGTGATTACCGCTTCCCACCTGAGTGCCAGCCTGATCGGCACGCTGTGCCTGCTCCTGGCCCAGGGCCTGTACCGCCGCCTGTCGGCGGCCTGGGCGGTGACGCTGGTGCTGCTCTGCCTGGGTGCTCTGGCCTCGCTGCTCAAGGGCATCGACTGGCCCGAGGCGCTCGTGCTCCTGACGGTCGCCGGGCTGCTGGCCACCTTTCGCCGGGAGTTTTACCGGCACAGCCGACTGATGGAAGCGCCGGTCTCCGTTGCGGCGCTGGCGGGCACGCTCGGCATTCTCGCCGCCTCGATCTGGCTGCTGCTGTTCGCCTATCAGGACGTGCCCTACAGCCATGAGCTGTGGTGGCAGTTCGAACTGGACGCCAATGCCCCGCGCAGCCTCCGCGCCGTGCTCGGCAGCGTACTGGTGCTGGTCGCGGTGGGCATCACCTGGTTGCTGCGACCGCCACCGCCGGCCATTCGCCTGCCAGACGCCGAGGCACTGGCACGGGCCGCACGGATCGTCAGCCAATCCGCACAACCCGAAGGCGGGCTCGCGCTCAGCGGCGACAAGGCGCTGCTGTTTCATCCGAGCGGCGATGCTTTCCTGATGTATGCGCGCCGCGGTCGTAGCCTGGTCGCGTTGCATGATCCGATTGGACAGGCGCAACAGCGGACCGAGTTGATCTGGCAATTTCGTGATCTCTGCGACCGCCACCGCGCCCGCCCGGTGTTCTACCAGGTGCGCGCGCAGAATCTGTCGAACTACCTGGACATCGGCCTGACCGCGCTCAAGTTGGGGGAGGAAGCGCTGGTGGATCTGGCCGGCTTCGATCTGGCCAGCAATGGCAAAGAGATGAAAGCCCTGCGCTACACCTGGAACCGCGGGCAGCGCGATGGGCTAACCGTGCAGTTCTACGCGTCAGGGCAAGCACCGCTCGACGAACTGCAAGGCATCTCCGAGGCCTGGCTGCAGGGCAAGAACGTACGCGAGAAAGGCTTTTCCCTGGGCCGCTTCAGCCCCGACTACCTCGCTCACTTTCGCATCGTGGTGGTGCGCGTCGAGGGCCGCGCGGTGGCCTTCGCCAACTTGCTTGAATGCGACAGTCACGTGGTGGCCAGCCTCGACCTGATGCGCGTGGTGGCTGATGCGCCTAAATCGACCATGGAATTTCTCATGCTCGGGCTGATCCTGCATTTCAAGGAAGCCGGCTATGAGCGCTTCAGCCTCGGCATGGTGCCGCTGGCCGGCTTGCAGCCGCGCCGCGGCACGCCGCTGCCGTTGCGCCTGGGTGCCTGGGTGTTCAACCGCGGCGAGAGCTTCTACAACTTCCAGGGGCTGCGTCGGTTCAAGGACAAGTTCCAGCCGCAGTGGGAACCGCGCTACCTGGCGGTGCCCGCCGGACTGGACCCCTGGGTGGCAATGGCCGATACGGCGGCGCTGATCGCCGGCGGCATGGGCGGATTGGTGAGACGCTGAGATGAAACGACAGATCGGGTTCGCAGGCGCCGCGCTGGTGGTGGTTGCCGTGGCCGCCGGCATGGCCTTCTTCTGGCACCCACGCCACGACGCGGCGGTGCAGTCCCTGGCGCTGGCGGACGGTACGCCGGTACTGCGGGTCGGACCGGCTACCGCCGCGCAACGCGTGCTGGTGCTGGTCAGCCGGGACCAGGCCCTCGATGCGGCGACCCTCGAACGCCTCGCCGCGTCTGGCTCGGTCGCGCTGCTGCAGCTGCCGCTGTCCGGCGATTGCACCGCGCAGCAGAGTCAGCGCACGCAAGCCGAGAGAATGCTCGGTGGTGCGCCGACGCTGGTGGCCGGGCTTGGCCCCGCCGCTGCCTCGGCCTGGCGCTGGCTGGCCGGCCAGGGCGACGACTCGGCCCGGGCGTTGTCGGTGGGCTTCGATCTGGAGCATCCCGATTGCGATGAGCCACTGCCCCAGGCGGCGCCCCACGGCCATTGGTTCGGCGCCTGGAATGACAACCCGGGCGATGCCAACGCGGTGTTCCTGCGCAGCCAGGCCAATGCCGAACCGCGCATCAGCGCCTACGGTACCCCGCTGACAACCGTACTCGGTGCCGAACTGGCCCGCCTGCTCAGCGGCCAGGCCAATCCCGTGCCGGTGGTTGAACACCCGACTGCCACGCCGTCCGACACCCTCACGCTGTTCTATTCCGGTGACGGCGGCTGGAGGGATCTGGATCGCGCCTCGGCCAAACACATGGCGGCGGCCGGCTATCCGGTCGTCGGCATCGATACGTTGCGCTACTACTGGCAGCACAAGAGCGCGCAGCAGAGCGCCGATGACCTCTCGCGGCTGATGCAGCACTACCGTGACGCCTGGCACATCAATCGCTTCGTGCTGGCCGGCTACTCCTTTGGCGCCGACGTGTTGCCAGCGATCTACAACCGCCTGCCGCGCAGCGACCAGGCACAGGTCGACGCGCTGTTGCTGCTGGCCTTCGCCCGCAGCGGCAGTTTCGAGATCGAGGTGGGAGGCTGGCTGGGCCAACAGGGCGCAGAGGCAGCAACCGGACCGGAGATGCGTCAGTTGCCGGCCGCCAAGGTGTTCTGCGTATATGGCAGCGAAGAGGCCGCCGACAGTGGCTGCACCCAGGACGGCGCCGTGGGCGAGCGGTTGCAACTGGCCGGCGGTCATCATTTCGACGGCGATTATGATGCCCTGGCAGACAAGCTGCTCGCGGCGATTCGGGCACGACAGCCCAAGAGCTGAGCCGCCGGGCCAGGGCCGATCGCAACCTGACCGGTTGCGCTGTGGCCGGGAAGTCGCTCAACCGGTCCGCGGCGCCGTCTTCACCTTCGGTGCGTCAGGGCGTCACCGGCTTGTCCAGCTTGCGCAGGAACACGGTCATTTCCTTCTCGGCCTGCTTGTCGCCATGGGCGGCTGCCGCGGCCAGGCCCTGCTCCCAGGCGCGGCGCGCGCCCACCGGATCGCCGCTGGCTTGCAAGGCCTTGCCCAGCAGCTTCCAGGCGGCCGAATATTTCGGGTCCTGCTCGACGCAGCGCTGCAGGTGCGTGGCGGCCTGCGCCGGGTCGCCGGCATCGAGGTAACCCTTGCCGAGCCCGAAGCGCAGCATCGGGTTGTCCATGCCTTGTGCCAGCATCTTTTGCAGTGACTGGAGCATCGCTTCCCCCCTGAGACGCCGGTGGGTCTGCCGACCGGTGGCGCCACCGTACCACTAGCCTAGCTCGCCTGGGTCACCGCACTGAGAAATTCCTGCGTGCGGGTTTCCTGCGGGTTACCGAACAGCTCGTCCGGCGTGCCCTGCTCGTGAATGCGGCCTTCGTTGAAAAAGCACACGCGGTCGGCGAACTCCCGGGCGAAGCCCATCTGGTGGGTCACCATCAGCATGGTCAGGCTGTGCGCGTCGCCGAGCCGGCGGATCACGTTGAGCACCTCACCGCAGAGTTCCGGGTCCAGCGCCGAGGTCACCTCGTCGAACAGCATGACCATCGGCCGCATGGCCAGCGCCCGCGCAATAGCCACGCGCTGCTGCTGGCCGCCGGACAGTTGTGAGGGGTAATGCTCGAGCTTGTCTTCCAGGCCGACCATGGCCAGCAGCTCCTCGGCGCGCTCGCGGGCGTCCTTCTTGGACAGGCCGAGCACCTGCACCGGCGCCTCCATCACGTTCTGCCGCACGCTCATGTGCGGGAACAGGTTGAAGCTCTGGAACACCATGCCGACCTTGCCGCGCACCCGACGCAGGTGGCGTGCGTTGGCGCGGACCAGCTTGCCGCTGGCGTCCGGCATGTGCGTGAGCGGCTCGTTGTCGACCATGATTACGCCCTCGTCGATGTCTTCCAGCGTCATCAACGCGCGCAGCAGCGTGGACTTGCCCGAGCCGCTGGGACCGATGATGGCGACCTTCTCGCCGGTCCGCACGTCGAGGTCGAGGTGGTTGAGCACGGTCAGGTCACCGTAGCGTTTGGTCACGTCGCGAAACTGCACCATCAGTTCCGGCTCGTCGGCCGGGCTGGCAGATTGGCGGGCGGCGTCGGCGGGCATCGATGCGCTCATCGGGCTAGCTCCATGCGGTTTTCCAGTCGACGGACGCACCAGGCGAGGCCGAGGCTGAGGAGAAGGAAGAACAGGCCGACCATGGTGATCGGTTCGAGGTAGCGGAAGTGCTCGGAGCCGATGTTCTTGGCCCGCTGCATGATTTCGACGACGGTAATGGCGGACAGCACCGGCGTGTCCTTGAGCATCGAGATCAGGTAGTTACCCAGGGCCGGCAGGATCGG
Organism: Pseudomonas sp.; assembly: GCA_032064305.1. Lineage (GTDB taxonomy): Bacteria > Pseudomonadota > Gammaproteobacteria > Pseudomonadales > Pseudomonadaceae > Stutzerimonas. The sequence goes on from DAMBNU010000009.1 coordinate 11,941, forward strand.
CCGCAGGGCCTGTGGCAGGATCACCTTGCGGTAGGCGACGGCCGGCTTCATGTTCAGCGCGGTGACCGCCTCCCATTGCGCCCGCGGCACGGCATCGAGCCCGGCGCGGTACACCTCGGCGGTGTAGCAGGCGTAGTGCAGCGCGATGCCGATGATCCCGGCCTGCAGCGCCGACAGGTTGAAGCCGTAGTTGGGCAGCACGAAGAACAGGAAGTACACCTGGATCAGCAGCGGCGTGCTGCGGATGAACTCGATCAACCCGGTCACCGGCCAGGCCAGCCAGCGTTGGCGGCTGCGCCGGCCGACGGCGAGGAACAGGCCGAGCACGATGGCAATGGAAAAGCCAGCCAGGGTGATGCCGATGGTTTTCAGCGAGGCGTCGAGCAGCCTCGGCAGGATGTCCCAGGCAAATTGCCAGTCGAAAAAATTCATGACAGACGTCCGCGCATCCGTCCGCGCGCCAGGCGCCGCTCCAGCAGGCGCATGCCGAAATTGATGACCTGCGCCAGGACGAAGTAGATCACCAGGGCCAGGCCGAAGATCTCCAGCGTCATCAGCGTGGCCTGGTCCAGTTGGCGGGCGCGGAAGGCCAGGTCCGACAGGGTGATCAGCGACACCAGCGAGGTGTTCTTCAGCAATTCGATCAGCAGGTTGGTGCCCGGTGGGATGGCTGCCAGCAGCGCCTGCGGCAGGATCACCCGGCGAAAGCGCTGCCAGGGCGTCATGTTGAGCGCCTGGCAGGCCTCGTACTGGCCTTCGTGTACCGAGCGGATGGCGCCTCGCAGGACTTCGGCTCCGTAGGAACCGATGTTCAGGCCCAGGCCGATGACCGCCACGTTGAAGGCGCTCATGGTCACGTTGAACGGCGGCATGGGCAGTACAAAATACAGCCAGAAGAGCTGTACCAGCAGCGAGCTGCCGCGGAACACTTCGATGTAGACGATTGCGAGCCAGCGCAACGGGGGGATCGGCGAGAGCCGGCCCATGGCGCCGATGAGCGCGGCGAGCACGGCCAGCAGTGAGCCGCAGACCGTGATCTTCACCGTTACCCAGGCGCCTTGCAGCAACAGAGGGAGAAGTTCGTTCATCGTGGTTTGTCCGCTTTGCTCCGGAAGGGGTGGAGCCGGGATCGCTGGACGGCCCGGGAAGGGCGTCGGCGACGGTCGGCCGCGCCGCGTTCAGGCGGCGTGACCGGTTTGAGGCAGGAGGAGGTCGAAAGGCCAGTCACTGGAGGATGCCCGGCGCAGCGGTGCTGCGCCGGATCCATTCAGGCACCGCAGAGCTCCTCGGCGGTCTTGTCGGTGAGGTTGGAGCGGTCGAAGCCGAAGGGCTCGACGGTCTTCAGATGCTCTTCGCTGCCGAGCCACTTCTTCAGTTCGGCGTTGACCGCATCGCGCAGCGCCTTGTCCTGCGGGCGGAACGCCAGCGCGCCGTAGCCGGTATGGGCGGGATCGTCCTTGAACTCGGTCATGGCCTCGACCCCTTCACCGGCCTTGTCCGCCAGTCCCTTCATGGTCAGCTGGGTGCCGATGGCAGCGTCGGCGCGCCCGGTACGAACGGCCTGCAGCTGGGAGGTGGTGTCCGGTACCTGGACGATCTGCGAGTCCTTGATGCCGGCCTCGCGGGCGTAGTTGAGGTTGACCGTGCCGGACATGATGGCGAGCTTGACCGAGCCGTCCTTGGCGATGTCTTCATAGCTGTGCAGCTGCTTGGGATTGCCGGCCTTGACCAGCAGCGCATCCGGCAGCTGGTAGTGCGGATCGGTGAAGATCACCTGCTTGCAGCGCTCCGGCGTGATGTACATGCCGGCGGCGATCAGGTCGAAGCGGCTGGCGCGCAGCCCGGGGATCAGCGAGCCCCACTCGGTGAGTACCGGCTTGATGGTCTTGATACCCATCTTCTGGAAGATCTTCTCGACGATTTCGGGCGATTCGCCGGTCACGCTGCCGTCGGTGGCGGTGTAGGCGAAGGGCGTTTCATTGGCATAGCCGATGCGCACGCTGCTGTTCGCGCGGATATCGTCGAGGGTATCGGCCTGGGCCACGCCGCCGAGGGACAGACCGGTGGCAACCGCGCTGGCCAGCAGCAACCGGGCTAGGGAAAGAGGACGTGTGCGACTCATTCTGAGTACTCCTGTGCTGTTTTATTTTCGCAGGCGAACTGCGTCATTGGAGGACGGTTTTACGAGCATCAGGACAGGGCAATCCCTGCCTCGGCGCAGTGTTAGGACTGCTTCGATTAGAAAATGTGCGCCGCTTGCAACCACTCGAGCATACAAAAGGCGCCAGGCGAGGCAGATTGCACTAGGACAATTGCAGGACGCCCTGCTTCGGTCGATCCTGTCACCTGGACCGAGGTGAACCGTCATGCACAACTGGAAACAGGCCCTGCTCGCCGACCCGGGCGGGGGGTCGAAATACAAGCGGCTGGTGGCCGTGATCGTCGCCGACATCGAACAGGGCAGTCTGCGCGAGGACCAGCGCCTGCCGCCGCAGCGCCTGCTCGCCGACCAGCTGGGGATCAGCGTGCAGACGGTGACCAACGCCTACAAGGAGCTGGAGCGCCAGGGCTGGGTGCGTTGCGAGGTCGGCCGCGGCAGCTTCGTCAGCCGGCGCAGCAGCGAACGGGTGGCGCGCTCGATGCTCGATCGTGGCGAGCACTCGCTGTTCGACTGCTCCACCGCGCGGATCATCCGCACCGACAGCCATGACCGCCACTGGCGACAGGTCTGCGGCGCGCTGGCTGGCGAGGCGGAGCAGCCGTGGATCCACACCTGCCGGCCGATCGCCGGCTTCGAACGCCATCGCGAGGCGGGCGTCCAGTGGCTCGCCGGCCTGGGGCTGACCGTGCGCCCGCGGGACCTGCTGCTGACCAATGGCGCCTCCCAGGCGATCTTCCTGGCCCTCGCCGCGCTGGCGCGCCCGGACGACCTGGTGCTCTGCGAGCACTGCACCGACCACGGCGTGATCGGCACGGCGCAGGTGCTGGGCTTCAAGCTGCAGGGGCTCGATGCCGATCAGCAGGGGATCGACCCGGAGCACTTCGAGGATGTCTGCGCCAACGAGCGCGTCACCGCCCTGGTCTGCACGCCGAACCTGAACAACCCGACCAGCAGCGTCATGCCGGATGCGCGCCGGCGCGCGATCGCCGACATCGCCCAGCGCTACGGCGTCTACGTGATCGAGGACGACGTCTACGGCCCGCTGCTCGGTGCGCACCGCCAGGCGCCGCCGATCAGCCACTACCTGCCGGACCTGTCCTTTTACTGCACCAGTTTCACCAAGTCGGTGCTCACCGGCCTGCGCCTCGGCTACCTGGCGATGCCGCGGCGGCTGGCGCTGCGCACCGAAAGCATCCTGCGGGTAAACAGCTGGATGGCGCCGCCGTTGCTTGGCGAAATTGCAACGCGTTGGATCGAGGGTGGCGAAGCGATGGCCTTGGTGCGCCTGCAGCGCGAGCTGATCGCCACGCGCCAGGCTGCGGTGTCCGTCGAACTCGGCGACTACCTGCACGGCAGCCATCCGGCCTCGCTCAGTGCCTGGCTGAACGTGCCCGAGCACTGGGACCTGGACGCCCTGCAGCACGAGCTGCGCCATGAAGGCATCGCCCTGACCCTGCCCGATCCCTTCCTCGCCCCCGGCTGGCCGCGGCCCCGGGCGATGCGCCTGTGCATCGGCGTCGAGGGTGACGAGCAGCGATTCCGCAGCGGGCTGGCCAGCGTCCGGGACATCTTCGAGCAATACCCGGACATCCACGCCTTTCGCGGCTCGCGCTAGCGGCCGCCTCGCGCAGGCCGACGGCTGCCGCTATCGCCGGGCGGCGAATCGCACTAGAATGCGCGCCGCCCGGGCCATGTCGGCGCGCGCAATGGGTTCCCTCACCCCATCACCTCAAAAAGGACATGCCATGCTGCAGATCCCTTCCTCGGTCCGCCGGGTCACCCTCGCCGGCCTGATCGCCTTTCACGTACTGGTCATCATCGCCAGCAATTACTTGGTACAGCTGCCGATCACGCTGTTTGGCTGGCACACCACCTGGGGCGCGTTCAGCTTCCCGTTCATCTTCCTGGCCACCGACCTGACCGTGCGTCTGCTCGGCAAGGGACCGGCACGGCGGGTGATCGCGCGGGTCATGCTGCCGGCACTGGTGGCGTCCTACGCGGTGTCGGTACTGTTCCACGAGGCCGCATTCGCCGGGTTTGCCGCGCTCGGCGCGTTCAACCTCTTCGTGTTCCGCATCGCGGTGGCCAGCTTTCTCGCCTACGCGTTCGGTCAGCTTCTCGACATCCAGGTCTTCGACCGCCTGCGCCGGCTGCGCCAGTGGTGGATTGCGCCAAGCGCCTCGACAGTGTTCGGCAATCTGCTCGACACCTTCCTGTTCTTCTCCATCGCCTTCTGGCACAGCGACGACGCTTTCATGGCGGCGAACTGGGTGGAGATCGCCAGCGTCGACTACGCCATCAAGCTGATCATCAGCCTGGCGTTGTTCGTGCCGCTCTACGGCATGCTGCTCAACGCGATCGTGCGGCTGCTGCCCGCGGAGCAGGCCGCCACCGCCTGACGCGCGGCGCTGGCGCCTGCCACGCAGCGCCGGCTCAGAAAAACGTCAGGCCGGCCTGGAACAGGCGTTCGACGTCGCGGATATGCTTCTTGTCGACGAGGAACAGGATCACGTGGTCGCCCGACTCGATGACGGTATTGTCGTGTGCGATCAGGACTTCCTCGTCGCGAATCACGGCGCCGATGGTCGTGCCCGGCGGCAGGGCGATCTTGCCGATGGCGCGGCCGACCACCTTGCTCGATTTCGCATCGCCGTGGGCGATCACCTCGATGGCCTCGGCGGCGCCGCGGCGCAGCGAGTGGGCGCTGACGATGTCGCCGCGGCGTACGTGGGTCAGCAGGGTGCCGATGGTGGCCAGCTGCGGGCTGATGGCGATGTCGATCTCGCCGCCCTGCACCAGGTCGACGTAGGCCGGGTTGTTGATGATGCACATCACCTTGCGCGCGCCCAGCCGCTTGGCCAGCAGCGAGGACATGATGTTGGCCTCGTCGTCGTTGGTCAGCGCGAGGAAGACGTCGGCATCGTTGATGTTCTCTTCCACCAGCAGGTCGCGGTCCGAGGCACTGCCCTGCAGGATGATGGTGCTGTCCAGGGTGTCGGACAGGTAGCGGCAGCGGGCCGGATTCGATTCGATGATCTTGACCTGGTAGCGGCTTTCGATGGCCTCGGCCAGTCGCTCGCCAATGTGCCCGCCGCCGGCGATGACGATTCGACGGTAGGTGTCATCGAGCCGACGCATCTCGCTCATCACCGCACGGATATGGCCGCGGGCGGCGATGAAGAACACCTCGTCATCGGCCTCGATTACGGTATCGCCTTGCGGCAGGATCGCCTGGTTGCGGCGGAAGATCGCCGCCACGCGGGTGTCGACGTTGGGCATGTGCTTGCGCAGCTGGCGCAGCTCCTGGCCCACCAGCGGCCCGCCGTAGTAGGCGCGTACGGCGACCAGCTGCGCCTTGCCCTCGGCGAAGTCGATTACCTGCAGCGAGCCGGGGTGTTCGATCAGCCGCTTGATGTAGTTGGTCACCACCTGCTCGGGGCTGATCAGCACGTCGACCGGGATCGCCTCGTTGCTGAACAGACCGGAGCGGGTCAGGTACACCGACTCGCGCACCCGCGCAATCTTCGTAGGCGTATGGAACAGCGTGTAGGCGACCTGGCAGGCGACCATGTTGGTCTCGTCGCTATTGGTAACGGCCACCAGCATGTCGGCGTCGTCCGCCCCGGCCTGGCGCAGCACCGTGGGAAACGAGCCACGGCCGACCACCGTGCGGATGTCCAGGCGGTCGCCGAGGTCGCGCAGGCGATCGACGTCGGTGTCGACCACGGTGATGTCGTTGGCTTCGCTGGCGAGGTTTTCGGCAAGCGTGCCGCCCACCTGCCCTGCGCCGAGAATGATGATCTTCACGTGATCGCTCCTGAAAGGCGGTGGGTAATCACCGCCACAGCATGGGGTAGCCGAGACACTGCCGTCTGGCTCACCTTAGGAATGTCGGCCATTGGGTTGGGCCGCGACTTTTATCAATTTGGCGTAGTAGAAGCCGTCGTGCCCATTGTCCTGAGGCAGAAGCTGACGTCCATGCGGCTGTTCGACGCCGAATCCCTTGGGCAGGTCCAATTCGCGAGCGCCTGATGTGCGCGCGAGAAAGGCTTCGATTACCTCGCGGTTTTCGGTTGGCAATACCGAACAGGTGGCGTACAGCAGCACCCCACCGACAGCCAGGGTCGGCCATAGCGCGTCGAGCAGCTCGCCCTGCAGCGCCGCCAGGGGGGCGATGTCGTCGGCCTGGCGCGCCAGCTTGATATCGGGATGCCGACGAATGACCCCGGTGGCCGAGCATGGCGCGTCGAGCAGGACCCGCTGGAACAGTTGGCCGTCCCACCAAACGTCGGTGGCTCGGGCGTCGGCAGCTACCAGCTTGGCCTCGAGCTGCAGGCGATCGAGGTTTTCCTGCACACGCTGCAAGCGTTTCGGCTCGTGGTCCAGGGCGATCACCTCAGCCAGCGCAGGTTCGCGTTCGAGGATGTGGCAGGTCTTGCCGCCCGGCGCGCAACAGGCGTCCAGTACGCGCTGCCCGGGGGCTAGGTCGAGCAGCCCGGCGGCGAGCTGCGCGGCTTCGTCCTGTACGCTGATGCGCCCTCCGGTAAAGCCCGGCAGCTGCGTGACATCGCAGGCCGCGGCAAGTCGGATGCCGTCCTCGCTGTGGCTGCAGGCAAAGGCTTCGATGCCGGCATCCTGCAATTGCGCGAGATAGGTGTCGCGCTCGACCTGGCGATGGTTGACCCGCAATACCATCGGCGGATGCTGGTTATTCGCCGTGCAGATCGCTTCCCAATGTTCCGGCCAGTGCGCCTTGAGTGATTTCTGCAACCAGCGCGGGTGGGCAAAACGAATCACCGGGTCACGTTCGAGCTCGGCGAACAGCGCTTCGCCGTCTCGCTGCGCGTTGCGCAACACCGCGTTGAGCAGGCCTTTTGCCCAGGGTTTCTTGAGCTTGTCCGCGCAGCCCACGGTTTCACCAATGGCGGCATGCGGCGGAATCCGGGTGTAGAACAGCTGGTACAGGCCAACCAGCAGCAAGGCCTCGACATCGCGATCCGCTGCCTTGAACGGCTTCTGCAGCAATCGCTCGGCAAGGCCGGATAGACGCGGCTGCCAGCGGGCGGTGCCGAACGCCAGTTCCTGCGTCAGACCACGATCACGCGCGTCGACCTTACCCAATACATCCGGCAGGCTGCTGTTCAGCGAGGCCTTGCCGGACAGCACCACGGCCAACGCGCGGGCAGCGGCGAGGCGCGGGTTCGTCGACATTATTCGAGCACCTTGCCGACAGCGAACTGTTCGCGGCGGCTGTTGAACACGTCGCTGACGGCCAGCGCCTTGCCGCCCGGGAGTTGCAGGCGAGTGAGTATCAGCGAACCCTCGCCACAGGCGACCTCTAGGCCGTCCTTGCTGGCCTCGATGATCTGCCCGGGCGTGCCCTGCCCTGCGGACGCACGCGCAGCATGAATTTTCACCGCAGCGCCGTCGAGGCTGCTGTGGCAGGTCGGCCAGGGATTGAATGCGCGCACGAGCCGCTCAAGCTCGACCGCCGGTCGCTTCCAGTCGAGCCGTGCTTCGTCCTTGTTCAGCTTGTGGGCATAGGTGGCCAGATGGTCGTCCTGAACCTCACCAACGAGCGTGCCGGCTTCCAGCGCCGCTACCGCTTCAACCACGGCGCGCGAGCCGAGGACGGCCAGGCGATCATGCAGGGAGCCGCCCGTGTCCTCATCAGTGATCGGCGTGTTGACCTTTAGCAGCATCGGCCCGGTATCCAGTCCCGCTTCCATCTGCATGACGGTCACGCCGGACTCGGCATCACCCGCTTCGATAGCCCGCTGAATCGGCGCCGCGCCTCGCCAGCGTGGCAGCAGCGAGGCATGGCTGTTGATACAGCCCAGGCGCGGCATATCCAGCACGGCTTGCGGCAGGATCAAGCCGTAGGCGACCACGACCATGAGGTCCGCCTGCAAGCCCGCCAGCTCCGCCTGCGCAGCTGGGTCACGCAGGCTCTGGGGCTGATACACCGGTATCTCATGCTGCAGCGCGAGCTGCTTGACGGGGCTGGGCATCAGTTTCTGGCCACGGCCCGCCGGGCGATCCGGCTGCGTATACACCGCCACGACCTGACGCTTGGCGTCGAGCAAGACTTGTAGATGCTGAGCGGCGAATTCCGGCGTGCCGGCGAAAACGATGCGCATAAAAGGACTCTTCAATGAAAAAGGCTTGCTGCAGGCTGCATGAAAACTACTGCGCTCGGTCATGCTGCGTTAAAAACAGCCTCGGTTGCGAGCCCAGTCAAAATGCTCATTTACAACTCGTAAATTGCGCTTTTTCGCCTGTTTTTGCGGGGACGCCTAGTCCTTGCCTGACCTTCGCTCGCTACGTTTTCAAGCAGCCTGCGCTGCAAGCCTTTGGGGTGGGAGATCAAGCCTGCTGACGGTGAAGCTTTTCCAGCTTCTTCTTGATCCGGTCGCGCTTGAGGTTGGACAGGTAGTCGACGAACAGCTTGCCGTTGAGGTGATCGCATTCGTGCTGAATGCACACCGCGAGCAGCCCTTCGGCCACCAGTTCATAGGGCTGGCCGTCGCGGTCCAGCGCCTTGATCTTCACTTTCTGTGGACGGTCGACGTTCTCGTAGAAACCTGGCACCGACAGGCAACCTTCCTGGTACTGCTCCATTTCGTCGGTCAGAAACTCGAACTCGGGATTGATGAAGACCCGCGGCTCGGTCTTGTCTTCCGACAGATCCATTACCACCACCCGCTTGTGCACGTTCACCTGCGTCGCCGCCAGGCCGATGCCCGGTGCGTCGTACATGGTCTCGAACATGTCGCCGATCAGCTGGCGGACGCCGTCGTCCACCACCTCCACCGGCTTGGCGATGGTGCGCAGACGTGGATCGGGAAACTCAAGGATGTTCAGGATTGCCATATGCGTTTGTGATGCACTTATGGAATAAAGTCAAAAGCCGCTGCTAAGATGCCGAGCAGCTTGTAAACGGCTTAACGCCGCTTTCCACAAGGGTTTCTGCGGCGCTAGGGCGCTTTACGTGAAGGCACATCATAAAGGGATTCACCACATGAGGAAATCACTACTCGCCCTGCTCCTGGTGGCGGTGGGCGGCATGGCGCAGGCCGCGGTACAGCTCAAGGAGAACCATCCCGAGCAGTACACCGTAGTGAAAGGCGACACGCTGTGGGATATTTCCGCACGCTTTCTCAGCGAACCCTGGAAGTGGCCGGAACTGTGGCACGCCAACCCGCAGGTGGAAAACCCACACCTGATCTATCCCGGCGACAATCTGAGCCTTGTCTACATCGACGGTCAGCCGCGCATCATGCTTAACCGCGGCGCCTCGCGCGGCACCATCAAATTGTCGCCCACGGTCCGCACCACGCCCATGGCCGAGGCCATCAGTACCATTCCGCTGGAGGCCATCAACAGCTTCCTGCTGAGCAACCGCATCGTCGACAGCGCCGCCGAATTCGACGCCGCGCCCTACATCGTCGCGGGCAACGCCGAGCGCGTCATCAGCGGCTCCGGCGATCGCGTCTACGGGCGCGGCGATTTCCGGGACGGCATCAAGGTCTACGGGATCTTTCGCCAGGGCAAAACCTACGTCGATCCCACAACCGAGGAGTTCCTCGGCATTAACGCCGACGACGTGGGCACTGCCGAGCTGATTGACATGGAGGGCGACATCGCCACCATGATGCTGACCCGGGTCACCCAGGAAGCGCGCCTGGGCGACCGCCTGTTCCCCAGCGAGGAGCGCGCGGTCAACTCCACCTTCATGCCGAGCGAGCCGAAGGAAAAGATTAACGGGGTGATCCTCGATGTGCCGCGCGGTGTCACCCAGATTGGCCAGTTCGACGTGGTCACCCTGAACAAGGGCGCGCGGGACGGCCTCAGCGTCGGCAACGTGCTGGCGGTTTACAAGACCGGGGAAACCGTACGCGACCGGGTCACCGGCGAAAACGTCAAGATTCCGGACGAGCGTTCGGGCCTGCTGATGGTCTTCCGCACCTACGACAAGCTCAGCTATGGGCTGGTCCTGCAGGCGACCCGTTCGCTGGCCGTGATGGACAAGGTTCGCAATCCCTGAGTTTCCCGAGCCCCGCACAAGCGGGGTTTTTTTTCTGCTGATCACCACCGCATGGATGCGGTGCGCCAAGACAAGGACCGTTTGCCATGTCCTCCGCTATTTCCCCTGCCGAACTAGAAGCCCGCCTGCGCCTGCATCTGTTGCCGGAGCTCGGTCCGCGGCGCCTGCACCGTCTGCTCAGTGCCTTTCCCGATGCCGCCTCGGCGCTCAGTGCGCCGGCTACCGCCTGGCGCGCCCTGGGCCTGCCGGCCAGTTGCGCCGAGCCGCGCCGCAGCCCGGACATCCGTGAACGGGCAGCCCAGGCGCTCGCATGGCTCGAGCAGGCCAACCACCAGCTGCTGATGTGGGACGACCCCGCCTATCCAGCATTGCTGGCCGAGCTGCCGGACGCGCCGCCGCTGCTGTTCGTCGAAGGCGATGCCACGCTCCTGGAGCGCCCGCAGCTGGCCATGGTGGGCAGCCGACGCGCCTCGCGACCAGGGTTGGACAACGCAACGGCCTTTGCCCGCAGCCTGGCTGGCGGCGGATTCGTGATCACCAGCGGGCTGGCGCTCGGCATCGACGGCGCGGCGCACCAGGGCGCGCTGGATGCCGGCGGCGCCACCATTGCGGTGCTTGGTACCGGGCTGCAGCGGCTCTATCCTCGCCGCCATCTCGGCCTGGCCGCACGCATCGTCGCGGAGGGCGGCGCGCTGGTCTCCGAACTGCCGCTGGACTGCGCGCCCCATGCCTCGAACTTCCCGCGCCGCAACCGCATCATCAGCGGCCTATCCCTGGGCGTGCTGGTGGTCGAGGCCAGCCCGTCCAGCGGTTCGCTGATCACCGCGCGGCTGGCTGCCGAGCAGGGACGTGAGGTCTATGCCATTCCCGGTTCCATCCACCATCCCGGCGCCCGCGGTTGCCATCAGCTGATCCGCCAGGGCGCGGCGCTGGTGGAGAGCGTCGAGGATGTGCTTCAGGCGCTGCGCGGCTGGCAGCAATTGCCCGCCGATCAGGCTCCGCGGCCTGCGCCTGCCGGCCATCCCTTGCTCGACCAACTGCACGCCGCGCCGATGACCAGCGAAGCACTGATGGCTGCTGCCGGGCTGCCGCTCGAGCAGGTGCTGGCGGCGCTCACCGAACTGGAGATCGACGGCCGCGTGGCCTGCGAAAACGGCCTCTGGGTCGCGTGTGGTCCCTGAGGACCGCTGCCCCACCGCTGGCGGTTGGGTACACTTCGCCGACAGACATCTGGAGGGGCGACATGGTCGGCAACTGGCGAATTCAACAGACGGCCCGGGTCGTGCGACGGGGGGGCGTTATCGCCTATCCGACCGAAGCGGTATGGGGCCTGGGTTGCGACCCCTGGAACAGCGACGCGGTGCACCGCCTGCTGGCGCTGAAGGAGCGTCCGGTGGAGAAGGGCCTGATCCTGGTGGCCGACTGCATCGAGCAGTTCGACTTCCTGCTCGACGACCTGCCCGAACGCTGGCTGGACCGCCTGGCCGGCACCTGGCCCGGCCCGAACACCTGGCTGGTGCCGCACCGTGACCGGCTGCCCGACTGGATCACCGGGCAGCACGACAGCGTCGCCCTGCGTGTAAGCGATCACCCGCTGGTCGCCAGGCTCTGCGCGCTGACCGGGCCGCTGGTGTCCACCTCCGCCAACCCGGCCGGCCGCCCCTCGGCGCGTTCACGGCTGCGTGTGGAGCAGTACTTTCCCGGCGAACTGGATGCGGTGCTCGGCGGCCGGCTCGGCGGCCGGCGCAACCCCAGCACCATCCGCGACGTGCGCAGCGGCGAGGTCATCCGCGCCAGCTAGCCAGCGGCGCCAACTGGTATTGAACGCGGACGCCGGCGTCCCTGGCATCGACTGGGTCCCGGCCGGGTCAGGGCAGCAGGATGGTCGAGCCGGTGGTCTTGCCCGCGGCAAGCTGACGCTGAGCTTCAGCGGCCTCGCTGAGCCGGTAGCGCTGGCCGATCTCGACCTTCACCTTGCCGCTGGCGATCATCTCGAACAGTTCGGCGGCCATCGCCTGCAGGCGTTCGGCGCTGGTGGCGTAGCCGGCCAGCGAGGGGCGCGTGACGTACAGCGAACCCTTCTGGGTCAGCACGCCGAGGTTGACGCCGGTCACCGCGCCCGACGCATTGCCGAAACTCACCAGCAGCCCGCGCGGCGCCACGCAGTCCAGCGAGATCTCCCAGCTGCTCTTGCCGACCGAGTCGTAGACCACCGGGCACTTCTGTCCATCGGTCAGCTCGAGGACGCGCTGCACGATGTCCTCTCGGGTGCGATCGATGGTCGCCCAGGCGCCCAGCGCCTTGGCCCGCTCGGCTTTTTCCGCCGAGCCGACCACGCCGATCAGCCGGGCGCCGATGGCCTTGGCCCACTGGCAGGCGATGGAGCCGACACCGCCGGCCGCCGCATGGAAGAGGATGGTTTCGCCCGCCTGCAACGCGTAGGTCTGGCGCAGCAGGTACTGGGTGGTCAGGCCCTTGAGCATGACCGCCGCGGCCTGCTCATAGCTGATACTGTCCGGCAGCTTGACCAGATGCCGTGCCGGCAGGGTGTGATGTTCACCGTAGGCGCCCAGCGGCCCGGTGGCGTAGGCCACCCGGTCGCCCACCTGGAACCCGGTCACGCCCTCGCCCACCGCTTCGACCTCGCCAGCGCCTTCGGTGCCCAGCCCAGACGGCAGGCTTGGCGGCACGTAGAGTCCACTGCGGAAATAGGTGTCGATGAAGTTCAGCCCGATCGCCTGATTGCGGACCCTGACCTCACCGGCCGCAGGCGCCACGGCCGGCACGTCGACCTGTTCGAGGACCTCGGGACCGCCGTGTTGGCTGAATTGGATGCGCTGCGACATATCGACTCCTGGACAAGATGCAAAGGAGCCTATCCAACGCTTCTACGCCGCGTTCGTCAATCGGACCGATGCTATCCTTGCCGGCTATTTCCCGCCTGCACGGCGGAGTCGCCCGGTCGACACGCCCGGTCGACACGCCCGGTCGACACGCCCGTGCCGCCACTGCCCAGGTGATTTCGTGAACGAACGTACCGAAGCCGTCAAAGCCTACCTGCTCGACCTGCAGGATCGTATCTGCGCCGCGCTGGAATCCGAGGACGGCGGCGCCCGTTTCGTCGAAGACGCCTGGACCCGACCGGCGGGCGGCGGCGGGCGCACCCGGGTGATCGAAGCGGGCGCGCTGATCGAAAAGGGCGGGGTGAACTTCTCCCATGTCCACGGCACCGGCCTGCCGCCCTCGGCCAGTGCCCATCGACCGGAACTGGCGGGCCGCGGCTTCGAGGCGCTCGGTGTGTCGCTGGTGATCCACCCGGAAAACCCCTATGTGCCCACCTCCCACGCCAACGTGCGCTTCTTCATCGCGGAAAAGGAAGGTGAGGAGCCGGTCTGGTGGTTTGGTGGCGGCTTCGACCTGACGCCCTACTACGGCAACGAGGACGACTGCATCCACTGGCACCGGGTCGCCCGCGAGGCCTGCGCGCCGTTCGGCGCCGACGTCTACCCGCGCTACAAGGCCTGGTGCGACCGCTATTTCCACATCAAGCATCGCCACGAGCCGCGCGGCGTGGGCGGGCTGTTCTTCGACGACCTCAACGAGTGGGATTTCGACACCAGCTTCGCCTTCATGCGTGCGGTGGGCGATGCCTACCTCGAGGCCTACCTGCCCATCGTCCAGCGCCGCAAGGCCATGCCCTACGGTGACCGCGAGCGGGCGTTCCAGCTGTTGCGGCGTGGCCGCTACGTGGAATACAACCTGGTCTACGACCGCGGCACGCTGTTCGGCCTGCAGTCGGGCGGGCGCACCGAGTCGATCCTGATGTCCTTGCCGCCGCAGGTCAGCTGGGGCTACGACAAGCAGCCCGAACCCGGCACGCCGGAGGCCCGGCTCACCGAATATTTCCTGCAGGACCGCGACTGGCTGAACCTGAACCCTGCAGCTGGAAGGCAGAAGTGAAAAGCGGCAAGCTTCCCGCTTCGAGCCTCCCGCTAAGGAATTCCATGGACCGCTACGGCGTCTTCGGCAACCCCATTGGGCACAGCAAGTCCCCGCAGATCCACCGCCTGTTTGCCGAGCAGACTGGCCAGGCGCTCAGCTACGAGCCGCTGCTGGCGCCGCTGGATGACTTTGCCGGCACGGCCCGGGAATTCTTTCGCAGCGGCCATGGCGCCAATGTCACCGTGCCGTTCAAGGAGGAGGCCTTTCGTCTCGCCGATCAACTGACCGACCGGGCCCGCCGCGCCGGCGCGGTGAACACCCTGATGAAGCGCGACGATGGCAGCCTGCTGGGTGACAACACCGACGGGCTCGGTCTGGTGCGAGACTTGCGGGGCAACGCCGGGGTGCTGCTGGAAGGCGCTCGGATTCTCCTGCTCGGTGCCGGCGGTGCGGCGCGCGGCGTGCTCGAGCCGCTTTTGGCGCAGCAGCCCGAGGCGCTGGTCATCGCCAACCGCACACCGGCCCGGGCGCAAGGCCTGGCGGCCGAGTTCGCCGACCTAGGGCCGCTGCAGGCGAGCACCTTCGAGGCACTGCAGGGCCCGTTCGACGTCATTATCAATGCGACCTCGGCAAGCCTCGGCGGCGAACTGCCACCCCTCGGCGACGACCTGATTCGGCCGGCTACCACCTTTTGCTACGACATGATGTATGGCGCCGAGCCGACGCCCTTCTGCCAGTGGGCCGAGCGCCACGGCGCGGCCAGCCGCGACGGGCTGGGCATGCTGGTGGAGCAGGCGGCGGCGGCCTTCGAACTCTGGCGCGGTGTGCGTCCGGCCACCGAGGCCGTGCTGGAACGGATGCGCGCCGGGCTGGCTCGCTGAGCAGCGCTTCAGCGGCGGAAGTGAATCTGCTCGTGCAGGTGCTGCGGATTGTCCAGTTCATCGACGATGCCCGCGGCAAGCCGACGCAGGATGACGCGGCGATCATCCCGCGCCAGGCCGTCGAGCACGCTGAAATCCTCGATCGACAGGTCCGTGCCGCCCGCTTCGGCATCGACCAGCGTCCAGCGTAGCGGGTCCACGGCGATGTGCTGCAGCGCCGCGGCCACTTCCGGGTCGTGGGCTATGGCTGACAGGTCCGCCACCAGCAGCAGGCGATCGACACCCACCTGCGGCAGCCCCGATAACAGCGCCTCGACTGCCTGGTAGAAGCCGTGCGGCTGCTGCTCGACCATTTCGCTGGGTGCGGCGCTGGCCAGGGTCGGGCTGTCGAACAGGCAGATCACGGCATCCATCCCGGCCACGCTCTGCGCCACGCTGGTCGCATCGAACAGGTCGCCAGTCTTGGCCCGCAGGCCGGGGCGCACAGTCATCGAGTTGAGGTCGTCGACCAGCGCCACGGCTTCATGCTGGCGGCTCAGCAGCTCGCAAAGCAGGGCGTTGCCCAGGCTCGAATGCGCCCCATACAGGGCGAACTTGCGGCGCGGGGTTTCGGCGTTGAGCATGCCGGTGGCCCGTTAGCGGCGGCTGACCAGGTAGCCGATCAGGGCCACGGCGCCAGCGGCCAGCGCCACGGTGCTCAGCGGGTGCTCGCGGGCGCAGTCCTTGGCCATGCGCCCGGCTTCGCGGCCGCGACGGGAGAGGTCACGGCGATGCGTATCCAGATCGGCATCGTGCCACAGCGATTCGGCGCGGGAGCGCAGTGCGTCGAAGCGATGCCGCGAGCCACGGCTGGCCTCGCGCTTGAGGTCGTCGAGGGCGGCCATCAGGTCCTGGATTTCGCTTTCGATCTCGTCGCGAGTGGTGGGTGTGCGGCTGAAGCGGGACATAGCGGTTCTCCCCGGTGTGAATGTGCTGGTTGGACTCCGCTGCGGCGTGAAGGTGCAGTCGGGCCCGGCAGGTAGCGGACCTGTCTGCGCTTCGGGGGTTCCGTTCGTCGGCTGGCCCTGCGCTACCGTCCTCTCCTGACGATAGCCCGGGAAGGCGGCTTTCGCCGGCGCACGCACTGCCAGCGTCCGGCGCACGCCGGCTGAACCTCTTCTACACTGGGCGGAGCGGGCGCTGCCGGCGCCGCGAAATATAAGCCGCCAGGGACCTTATTTGTGCCCGGCGTTTACCTATAATGCGCGCCGCGCCGGCCGCGGCGCGCTCTTTATCCAGCCAATTCATCGGTGTCCATCTTGAAGCTACGTCACGCCCTCATCGGTCTGCTGCTCGCCTGCGGCAGCGCCGTCTGCGCTCCTGTCGCCCTCGCCGCCAACAAGGCCCCGGTCCAGCAGGAGCTGGCCTCCGGCAGCGCCCTGCTGATCGACCTGAAGACCGACGAGGTGCTGTACGCCAGCAACCCGGACCTGGTGGTGCCGATCGCCTCGGTGACCAAACTGATGACCGCGATGGTCGCGCTCGACGCCAAGCTGCCGCTCGACGAGCGCCTGCCCGTCACCATCCGCGATGCGCGCGAGATGAAAGGCGTGTACTCGCGGGTCCGCCTCGGCAGCGAGATCAGCCGCCGGGAGATGCTCCTGCTGGCGCTGATGTCATCGGAGAACCGCGCCGCGGCGAGCCTGGCGCACCACTATCCGGGCGGCTACGGAGCTTTCATCCAGGCGATGAACGCCAAGGCCCGGGCGCTGGGCATGACCCACACCCACTACGTCGAACCCACCGGTCTGTCGGTGCAGAACGTGTCCAGCGCGCGCGACCTGGTCAAGCTGCTCAAGGCCAGCCAGCAGTACCCGCTGATCGAGCAGTTCAGCACCACATCGGAAAAGACCGTCGCCTTCCGCAAGCCGAACTACACACTGGGCTTCCGTAACACCAACGCCCTGGTACGCAAGCCGAACTGGAGCATCCAGGTGACCAAGACCGGCTTCACCAACGCCGCCGGCCACTGCCTGGTGATGCGCACCGTGATGAACAAGCGGCCGGTGGCCTTCGTCGTGCTCGATGCTTTCGGCAAGTACACCCACATCGCCGACGCCGGCCGTCTGAAGAAGTGGCTCGAAACCGGCCGGGTCACGCCAGTCGCGCCAGCGGCCCTGGCCTACAAGCAGCAGCGGATGGCCCAGCGCCGCCTGGCCGGCCAGCCTGCCAACGCCGCCAATACGTTGGCCGGCGCGCGCTGATCGGCGGATCTTTCCCGGCGTGTCGCCCGCGGCACGCCCCTGACGCTCGGCGCCTGCCGGCTTTGTTGATCCGACGCAATGTCGCACGGCGATGATAATCCTTATCATTGCCGCCTGTTCCCCATCCCCCCGGTTCTCCATGACCCGCCGCCGTTTCCCTGCCTGGCTGGCCACCCTTGCGCTGTTGACGCACGTGCTGGCGATGGCGACCACTGGCCTGCAGGGAGGCGCGCAGCGGGCCGAGGGCCATCCGGAGACCACGCGTCACGCCCAGGCCCGGGCTGAAATTCACGCTGCACACGCCGCGCATGCCGACACGGCCCCGCTGCGCCACAGCGGGCACGACGGCCTCGACCATGGCGCTACGCTGCAATGCTGCAGCGCCGGGTTCAGCGGCCTCGCCGCGCTGCCCTTTGATCCGCCTCGTCTGCCGGCGTTAGCGGTCCTGCGCAGGGAACTGCCGGCGGAGCGAAACGCTGCGGTGCCATTGCCGCGGGAGCTGCGGCCGGCGCTCAACCCGCGCGCCTCCCCGCTCGTCTGACGCCGGTTGGCGTCCCTTTCACTCTGCCTCAACCCGGACCGCGGCATCGCTGGCGCGGCATCGGGTGTCTCCCGTTTGGCACCGTTCAACCCAAGGATCAGGCGAGATGTTCCCGTTCCCGTTTTCCAACCGGCCGCGGTTGTGCGCGGCTGGCCTCTGCTGTTGCTTTCCTCCTACGCATGCGGTCGCTGGGTGGCTCAAATGAAGCGCTACCTCTACCTCTGGCACCGCTGGCTCGGCATCGGCCTTGGCAGCTTCGTCGTGCTCTGGATCCTCAGCGGAATGGTCATGTTGTTCGTCGGCTACCCCAAGCTGACGTCCGCCGAGCACCTGTCCCGGCTGGCGCCGCTGGCGGCCGACTGCTGCATCGGCCCGGCGCAGGCCCTGCGCGCCGGCGACCCAGGGCGTGTTCCGCTGAGCCTGCGACTGACCGGAGCAGGCGCCACGCCGCGCTACCTGCTCGATTACGGCGACGGCCCGCTGCTGGCCATCGATGCGCTCAGCGGAACGCGTATCGATCGGGTCGGGCCGGCCGAGGCCCTGGCCAGCGCCTACCGGTTCGCCGGCGCGCCGGTGCGTTTCATCGACCGCGTCGAGGAGGATGCCTGGACCCGCAACGGCGCGCTGAACCGCGACCGCCCGCTGTACCGCGTGCAGAGCGCCGACGCCGAGGATCGCCTGCTCTACGTCTCCAGCCACAGTGGGTTGGTGGTACGCGACGCCACCGCCCGGGAACGTGCCTGGAACCGCCTGGGCGCCTGGCTGCACTGGCTCTACCCGCTGCGCGAGGTAATGCCCAAGGCGGCGTGGGCCGTCGCGCTGGTCTATGGCGCATTGCTGGCGGGCTTGCTGGCGCTGCTCGGCCTGGCGATCGGGCTGATGCGCTGGCGCCTGCGCGGTCGTTACCGCAACGGTTCGCACTCGCCCTACCCGCCGGGCGCCGGCCGCCTGCACCACAGCGGCGGGCTGGCGGTGGGCGGTGTGCTGCTGGTCTGGTTGCTCAGCGGGGCACTGTCCATGGAGCCCTGGGGCCTGTTCCAGAGCCGCTCGGCGGTGGTTGCCGGTGACCTGCAGGGCGCGCCCCTGCGCGCGGCCGCCGTGGCTGACAACCTCGCCGATGACCTCGCGCGGCTTCAGGCGGCCGGCCTCACGCCGGTCGAGCTGCACTGGCGGATGCTCGCCGGGCAGGTCGTGCTCAGCGGCATCGATGCCCGCGGCGAGAGCCGTGTCCTCACGGGCGAAGGCGCTGCGCAGGCGCGCCTGACGCCGGCCGTGCTAGAAGCGGCGGTGCGCCGCGCCTGGCCCGGGCAGCGGCTGGCGCTCGACTGGCTGCAGCACGAGGATTTTCACTACTACCGGCGCGCCGAACCGAGCCTCTACAGCGAGCTGCCGCGGCGCCTGCCGGTGCTCAGGGTGCGCTTCGACGACCCGGCGGCAACCTGGCTGCACATCGACCCTTACAGCGGCGCGGTGATCGAACAGCTCGACGCGCGCCGGCGGACCGTGCGCTGGGCGTTCAAGCTGCTGCACAGCTGGGACTGGCCACCGCTGCTGCGCCACCCGCTGTGGCGCGACGGCCTGCTGCTGGCCTTCAGCGGCGGCGTGCTATTGATCGCCTGCAGCGGGGTGTGCCTGGGCTGGCGCCGGCTCAGATGGCAGCGCCAGCGCGCGGCGCGCACGGCAAACCGGGCCGCCCGGCCATGGACTGCACGCAGCACCGCCTGAGCCGCCACGCGGGTCGATCAGCGGCGCGCTGATCGGTCGCGCTGGCACGGCAGGGGCAATTCGATGCAACGATGCCGGTACGCCTGACTCAAACGACTACCCTTCCCTTCAGCGCACCGGGAACACGACTTCGTTATGAGCACACCAGACAACAGCTACATCGAATGGCTCGAGAGCCAATCCATGCTCTACACCGCCCGCCAGCGGGCGCGTGCCTACGCCGGCCAGGCGCGGCTCTGGCAGCGGCCCTACGCCCAGGCGCGGCCGCGCGACGCCAGCGCCATCGCCTCGGTGTGGTTCACCGCCTACCCAGCCGCGATCATCACCCCCGAAGGTGGCTCGGTGCTTCAGGCACTGGGAGACGACCGGCTCTGGAGCGCGCTGTCGGAACTCGGCGTGCAGGGCATCCACAACGGCCCGATGAAGCGCTCCGGCGGCCTGCGCGGGCGCGAATTCACCCCCACCATCGATGGCAACTTCGACCGCATCAGCTTCGACATCGACCCGGACCTCGGCACCGAGGAGGAGATGCTGCAGCTCAGCCGCATGGCCGCCGCGCACAACGCCATCGTCATCGATGACGTCGTCCCGGCGCACACCGGCAAAGGTGCTGATTTCCGCCTCGCCGAGATGGCCTACGGCGACTACCCCGGTCTCTACCACATGGTCGAGATCAACGAGGAGGACTGGCCGCTGCTGCCCGACGTGCCCAAGGGCCGCGACGCGGTGAACCTCTCGCCGCTGGTGGTCGACCAGCTCAAGGACAAGCACTACATCGTCGGCCAGCTGCAGCGGGTGATCTTTTTCGAGCCCGGCATCAAGGACACCGACTGGAGCGCCACCGGCGTGGTCACCGGCGTCGACGGCAAGCGCCGGCGCTGGGTCTACCTGCATTACTTCAAGGAAGGCCAGCCGTCGCTGAACTGGCTGGACCCGACCTTTGCCGCCCAGCAGCTGATCATCGGCGACGCGCTGCATGCCATCGACGTGTCCGGCGCGCGGGTGCTGCGCCTGGACGCCAACGGCTTCCTCGGGGTCGAGCGTCGCGCCGAGGGCACCGCCTGGTCCGAGGGGCATCCGCTGTCGGTGACCGGCAACCAGCTGATCGCCGGGGCCATCCGCAAGGCCGGCGGCTTCAGCTTCCAGGAGCTGAACCTGACTATCGACGACATCGCTTCCATGTCCCACGGCGGCGCCGATTTGTCCTACGACTTCATCACCCGTCCGGCCTACCACCACGCGTTGCTCACCGGCGACACCGAGTTCCTGCGCCTGATGCTGCGCGAGGTGCATGCCTTCGGCATCGACCCGGCGTCACTGATCCACGCCCTGCAGAACCACGACGAGCTGACCCTCGAGCTGGTGCATTTCTGGACGCTGCATGCCTACGACCACTACCACTACCACGGTCAGACACTGCCCGGCGGCGTCCTGCGTGAGCACATCCGTGAGGAGATGTACGAGCGCCTGACCGGCGAACACGCCCCGTATAACCTCAAGTTCGTCACCAACGGCGTGTCCTGCACCACGGTCAGCGTGATTACCGCGGCGCTGGGCATTCGCGACTTGAACGCCATCAAGCCCGCCGACATCGAGCAGATTCAGCGCCTGCACCTGCTGCTGGTGATGTTCAATGCCATGCAGCCCGGTGTGTTCGCGCTCTCCGGCTGGGATTTGGTCGGCGCGCTGCCGCTCGAAGCCGAGCAGGTCGAGCACCTGATGGGCGACGGCGACACCCGTTGGCTGCACCGCGGCGGCTACGACCTGGCCGACATCGCTCCCGAGGCCGAGACCTCCAGCGAGGGCCTGCCCAAGGCGCGGTCGCTGTACGGCAGCCTGGTCGAGCAGCTGAAGAACACCGGCTCCTTCGCTTGCCAGCTCAAACGCATCCTCAGCGTGCGCCGCGCCTACGACATCGCCGCCAGCAAGCAGATCCTGATCCCCGATGTGCAGTCGCCGGGCTTGCTGGTGATGGTCCACGAGCTGCCGGCCGGCAAGGGTGTGCAGATCACTGCGCTGAACTTCAGCGCCGAGACCCTGAGCGAAACCATCGCCCTGCCCGGCGTTGCGCCGGGACCGGTGGTCGACATCATTCACGAAAGCATCGAAGGCGACCTGACCGAGAACGGCGAGATGACCTTCAACCTCGACCCGTACGAAGGCCTCGCCCTGCGCGTAGTCAGCGCCGCCTCGCCGGTGCTCTAGGCGGACGCGAGCCGCGCCGGCCCGCTTCGGGCTTGGCGCGGCGGCGGCAGCGCACTACCGTGTGGGGCGAACCCCCAACGACAACGCGGCCAGCGGCGTTCGCGCCGACGGCCACAGAACAGGAGCAACTCATGACTGCGGAAAACATGCGCCACGTCGAACACCGTCCGGGCGGTGCCGCCGAATGCCTGCGAGTGGCCGAGGGGCCGGTCCCCACGCCGGGCCCGCAGGATGTGCTGGTGCGCGTCGCCTACGCCGGCATCAACCGCCCGGACGTGTTCCAGCGCTCCGGCAGCTACCCGCCTCCGCCGGATGCCTCGCCGCTGCTGGGCCTGGAGATCGCCGGCGAGATCGTCGCCCTGGGCGCCGAGGTGAGCGGCTGGGCCGTGGGCGACCAGGTCTGCGCGCTGACCCCCGGCGGCGGCTACGCCGAATACTGCGTGGCGCCGGCCGCGCATTGCCTGCCGGTGCCGGCCGGGTTGTCGCTGCTCGAAGCCGCGGCGCTGCCGGAAAACTACTTCACCGTCTGGAGCAACGTCTTCGACCGCGGCCGCCTGCAGCCGGGCGAGACCTTCCTGGTACACGGTGGCTCCAGCGGCATCGGCCTCACCGCCATCCAACTGGCCAAGCAGTTCGGTGCCCGCGTGCTGACCACCGTCGGCAATGCGGAAAAGGCCGAGGCCTGTCGCCGCGCCGGCGCGGACCGGGTGATCAACTACCACGAGGAAGACTTTGTCGAGGTGGTCGCCGCGTTCACCGAGGGCAACGGCGTGGACGTCATCCTCGACATGGTCGGTGGCGACTACATCCCGCGCAACGTCAAATCCCTGGCCATCGAAGGCCGGCTGGTGCAGATCGCCTTTCTCAAGGGCAGCCGGGTCGAACTGGATACCTCGCCGATCATGCGCAAGCGCCTGACCTTCACCGGCTCGACGCTGCGGCCGCGCAGCCATGCCGACAAGGCGGCCATTGCCGCGGCACTGCGCGAGCAGGTCTGGCCCTTGCTGGATCAGGGGCGCTGCCATCCGGTGATCCATGCGACCTTCCCGCTGGCCGAGGCGGCCGAGGCGCACCGGCTGATGGAAAGCAGCCGGCACATTGGCAAGATCATGCTCGACCTCGCACCCTGACGGCACCGCCCCACCAAGAGGTCGCGCCCCTGCAAGCGCAACGATGCACCTGTGGGAGGCCCGCCCTCGGTGCGAAGCGTTGGCTTTTCAGCGAGCACAATCGCCGCCTCCACCGCGAGGCGACGCCTCCTGCACAACCGGCGAGGCGGGCGGCACCAGACATTTGCCTGGCGCGCGGCGCTGGCTATAGTGCGCGGCGGCCGACCGCAACGGTCGTCCGCCCGTCCCTCACCACGAGAACCCCCGTGCCCACGTCCACCCGCCTGCGCGCCCTCGCCGCTGCGTTCGCCGTCCTGCCTGCCGTCGCCCTGGCGCAGGCGTTGTGCAGCTCCGACGAACAGCCGCTGTGCCTGAACCGCTGCAGCTGCCTGCCCGCCCCGGTCGCGCCCGCCGCGCTGCAGGGCGATGCGCTCTACCTGCGCCTGCAGGGGCTGGCGGCGGCCGGGCTGGAGACCTGGATCCGCCAGTCGCGCGACCAGCTGGCGCTGCAGCCCAGCCAGCCGGTGCCGCTGCAGGTGCGCTCGCAGCTGGAGGCCTATTACGACCTCGCCGTGCTGGAAACCGCGCGCTACCGGGTCGGCGACGACAACGTCCTGACCACCGCCGGCGCCCTGCTGCGCAACCCGGACATCGCTGCCGTCACGCTGGTCGACCTGATCGTGTTCCGCGACGCGGCCGACGCCGAGCACAACGTCGCCCTGTGGGCGCACGAGCTCAAGCACGTCGAGCAGTACCTGCAATGGGGCGTGAGCGAGTTCGCCCGGCGCTACACCCAGGACTACGGGCAGGTCGAACGGCCCGGCTATGCCATGGAGCTGCGCGTCGAGCGCGAGCTCGGCCAGCAGGCCGCGGGGTCAGCGCCGCCCTAGACCGGTGCCGGTGCGATTCGCCGTCGCTGGCTGCAACTGGGGATCGCCTGGCGCCAGGTCCGGTCCAAAGCGATCGACCACACGAGGAGAGTGCGATGCCTGTCACCCTGAGCAAACTCCGCGGCGAAGCGATCCCGGTGCCGCTGCGCGGGCCGGACGTCGAGGTGGTCTACCGCGTCGTCGATGCGGCCGGCCAGGTACACGACCTGCTGGACGAGGTCGAGGCGGCCCAGCTTGCCGTGCGCGCCAGCGATCCCCCGCCCGACCCGCCCGGCTGAACGGCGCGGTTCCCCGGAGGGGTTTTGGCCATGCGGGCCCTGCGGTATCGTGCAGCGGTTAGCGCGTCATCGCCGCCCGTCGGTGCACCACCGAAAGCCGCACGCCATTCGATCACTTCTTCCGAGCGCCGCCCATGGCGCCGGGGCGCAGCACCAGGAATGCCGAACCGATGCACGATGCGACAAACGAGGCGCCGTCCTTTCTGGCCGGTGGGGGCGAAATGGGTGCCCTGATGCGCGCCCATGACTGGGCTGCGACGCCCTTCGGACCGCTGGCGCAGTGGCCGCAATCGCTGCGCTCGATGGTCGCCGCCTGCCTCAATTCGCCACTGCTGGGCACGGTCCTCTGGGGGCCGGAGCTGCGCATGCTTTACAACGACACCTACATACCGTCCATGGCCGACCGCCATCCGGCCGCGCTGGGACGGCCGGTCGCGGACGTCTGGGGCGAGGCCTGGGCCCTGGTCGCGCCGCCGTTCCTGCAGGCCCTGCGCACCGGCGAGGGTTTCGCCCAAGACCGCGTCGAGCTGCCCATGGTCCGCCGCGGCGTCGCCGAAATCACCTACTGGAACATCAGCGCCACGCCGATCCGCGGCGAGGACGGCAGCATCGTCGGCCTGCTCAACCAGGGCGTCGAGATCACCGGAGAGGTGATCGCCGACCAGAAGCGGCTGGCCGCCGAGGAACGCCTGCGCGCGCTGAACGAGCGGTTGGCCCAGGAGGTGACGATCCGCACCGAGGAGCGCAACCTGATGTGGGACAGCTCGCCGGACCTGATGACCGTGGTGGACTTCAAGGGCTACTTCCACCGCGTCAACCCGGCCTGGACGACGCAGCTCGGCTACCGGCCGGAGGAATTGCTCGGCCAGCATGTCAACGCGTTCGTCTGCGAGGAAGACCACGCGTCCACCGTCGACGCCTACCTGACCGCCGCGGATGGCTCTTCGCCGCGCATCGTCAACCGTTACCGGCACAAGGACGGCTCGTTGCGCTGGATCGCTTGGGTAGCGGCACCGGCGGGCGAAATGCTCTATGCCGTCGGTCGCGATATCACCGACGACCAGGCCCGCCAGGCGGCCCTCGAGCAGGCCCAGGAACAGTTGCGCCAGGCGCAGAAGATGGAAGCCGTCGGCCAGCTCACCGGCGGCCTGGCGCACGATTTCAACAACCTGCTGGCCGGCGTCTCCGTGAGCCTGGAGATGATCGAGACCCGGGTGCGCCAGGGGCGCCTGCGCGACGTCGAGAAATACGTGCTGGTGGCCCAGGGCGCGACGCGCCGGGCGGCCTCGCTGACCCATCGCCTGCTGGCCTTTTCCCGGCGCCAGACCCTCGCCCCGGAGCCGACGGACGTTGCGCTGCTGGTCCACGGCCTGCTCGACATGATCCAGCGCACCGTGGGGCCGGCCATCGCCCTGCACAGCTTTCCGGCCGCAGACCTGTGGACGGCGCTGGTCGATCCATCGCAGCTCGAAAACGCCCTGCTCAATCTCTGCCTCAATGCCCGCGATGCGATGCCCGGCGGCGGCCAGATCGTCATCGAGACGGCCAACGAGGTGATCGAACCCGATGCCGTGCCGCGATCCGAGGTGCCCGCCGGGCAGTATCTGGTGATCCGCGTGACTGACTCCGGTAGCGGCATGAGCGAGGAGGTGTTGGCCAAGGCGTTCGACCCCTTCTTCACCACCAAGCCCATGGGCGAAGGCACCGGGCTGGGGCTGTCGATGATCTATGGCTTCGCCCAGCAATCCGGCGGCCAGGTACGCATTGCCTCGCAGCCCGGCATTGGCACCACGGTCAGCCTCTACCTGCCGCGCTACCAGGGCACGGTGGCGCCCGCCGGCGTCGGCAGCGACCGCGAGCCCCCACTGGCGGCCCGGCGTGGCGAAACCGTGCTAGTCGTCGAAGACGAGTCGGCGCTGCGCCTGTTGATCACCGACCTGCTGCATGACCTGGGCTATCGCACCATTGAGGTGGCAGACGGCGTGGCCGGCCTCGACGTGCTGCAGACCACGGCCACCATTGACCTGCTGGTCACCGACGTCGGCCTGCCCGGCGGCATGAGCGGCCTGCAGCTGGCCAATGCCGGGCGCCTGAGCCGCCCCGGCCTGCGCGTGCTGTTCATCACCGGCTACGCCGAGGACGCGGTGTTTCACCAGGGTCAGCTAGGCCCCGGCATGGCCGTCCTGGCCAAGCCTTTCGCGGTGCAGGCACTGGCCGAGCGCATGCAGGACCTGCTCGCTCAACGCCGCTGAACTGACCGGCCGTCGCCTGGTTCGCGCCTGGGCCGGGCTTCCGTCGGCTTTGCCCGGCTAGTTCGGAACCATCTCCGGCCCGCCATCCTCTGCTGCATAGTCATGCCGTAAACCGGTCGCGCGCGGCGAACGCCGACGCGCCGACAACCAGAGGGGAGCCACCATGAGCGATGAACAACGCGTCCGCGAGCGTGCCTATCAAATCTGGGAAGCCAAGGGCCGCCCCGACGGCCAGCAGGAGCAGCACTGGGCCGAAGCCCGCGAGGAGCTGGAGCCTTTCTACAAGGAAGGCGATGCCACGGCGGGTAGCGTCGAAAGCAGTGTCGGCATTCCCATGCCACGCCGCCATGGCAAGCGCTGAAGGTCTTCGCGGAACGCCTAGCGCCACCCGTCTCCGATCCCGATCCACCCGCAGCGGCAGGGAGCCTGCCGCCCCACAGGCCTCCTGTCCGTGACCCAGCCCGTCCCGATGCATCGAACGCTCGATTACCAGGCGATCTTCAACGCCGCCCCCGCATTGCACCTGATCCTGGCTCCGGATCGGGACTTCACCATTCTGGCCGCCAACGACGCTCAGCTGCTCGCGACCGGCACGCGCCGCGAGCAGAGCGTCGGCCGGCCGGTGTTCGAGGTCTTCCGCAACGACCCGGACGACCCTCGCGAGTTCGGCACCGGTGCCCTGCGTGCCTCGCTCGAACGAGTGATGCACAACCGTACGCCCGATCGCATGGCGATCACCCGCTACGACATTCCGCGCCCAGCCAGCGACGGCGGCGGCTTCGAAGAGCGCTACTGGCGCCCTGTCAACGTGCCGGTGCTGGACGAGCATGGCGCTATCCACTGCATCATCCACCAGATCGAAGACGTCACTGGCCAGGTCAAGCGGCAGGACATCTCACTCTCGCATGTCGATGAGCGCCTTCGAGCCGCCCTGCTGGCCTCAGGCGCAGGCACCTTCCACTGGCAGCTCAGCGACGGCAGCCTGCAGGCCGACAGCGCGCTGCAGCAGGTCTTTGGCCTCGCACCGGGCGAGCGCCTGGACAGCCTCGAACACCTCATTGCGCAGGTCGATCAAGCGGATCGCGAGCGGGTGCGCCACGCCTTTTACAGTGGCCGCGAGGGTCGCGATTTCGTCGTGGAGTTTCGCCTGGTCGGTGCGCGTAGCGCGTGGCTGGTATGCCGGGCCAAGGTATTTCGCGACGCCCGCGGCAGGCTCGCCTATGTCGCGGGCGCTTGTACCGACATCACCACGCGCAAACAGGCCGAAGAGGCGCTGCGCGTCAGCGAAAACCGCCTGCGCCAGCTCAACGAGGAGCTCGAAGCGCGGGTAGCAGCCGAAGTGCGTGAGCGCACCCGAACCGAAGATGCCCTGCGCCAGGCCCAGAAAATGGAAGCCGTCGGCCAGCTCACCGGCGGCATCGCCCACGACTTCAACAACCTTCTGACCGGCATCGTCGGCAGTCTCGACCTCATGCAGCGCCGCCATGCCCGCGGCGAGCAGGACCTGGACCGCTACATCAACGCCGCGGCCACCTCCGCCCAGCGCGCCGCGGCGCTGACCCAGCGGCTGCTGGCCTTCTCGCGGCGGCAAACCCTTCACCTCAAACCGGTCGACGTCAACCAGCTGGTGGCCTCCCTGGAAGACCTGCTGCACCGCACCACCGGCGAGAACATCACGCTGGAGACCCGGCTCAGTGCCGGCCTGCTGCCCGCCTGCATGGATGCCAATCAGCTGGAAAGCGCGGTGATCAACCTGGTCATCAACGCCCGCGACGCCATGCCTCACGGTGGCCACATCACCGTGTCGACCGCCGCCTTCGTCATGGGAGAGCGCCCCGATCCGGCCAAACGCGGCCTGACCGCCGGTGAATACATCCTGCTCAGCGTCACCGACACCGGCACCGGCATGACACCGGAGGTGATCGAGCGTGCCTTCGAGCCCTTCTTCACCACCAAACCCATCGGCCAGGGCACCGGGCTCGGGCTCTCGATGGTCTATGGCTTCATCAAGCAGGCCAAGGGCTACGTGCAGATCGAATCCGAGCCGGGCCGCGGCAGCCGCGTGCGCCTCTACCTGCCCGTCCACCACGGCGAAGCGGTCACCCCGCTGCCCGAAAACGAGCCGGTACCCAACGGCACGGGGGAAACCATCCTCGTGGTCGAAGACGAGCCCGTGGTGCGCTCCCTCGTCGTCGAAGTGCTCAACGACCTCGGCTACCAGACAATCGAAGCTGGCGACGCCACCGAAGCCCTGCCCAGCCTCGAAGATGGCCAGCGCATCGACCTGCTCATTACCGACGTCGGCCTGCCCGGCATGAACGGCCGGCAACTGGCCGACGTCGCCCGCCAGCACCGCCCCAGCCTCAAGGTCCTGTTCGCCACCGGTTACGCCGAAAGCGCCTCGGCTAACGATTTTCTCGGCCGGGACATGGCCGTCATCACCAAGCCCTTCGCCATCGAAGCCTTCGCCAGCAAGGTGCGCGAAATGCTCGCCCTCCAGGCCGCAGGCTAAACCCGGCGTCGCGCCACCGCTCCCAGGCAGCCCGGCGCGAACGGCCGGTACCCTCAGAAAAACCGCGGTGCCTGAGCAAGAAAACAGACCTGGCCTCTGTTCGTGCTCAGCATGGAACAGCTGTCGCTGGCGTCATTGGTGATCCCGCTGAAACTGCCATCGGTCTCCAGCCCCCCTCGGCCCGCGATACATCGCGATTGAGCAGAATCGTCGCGAAGGTCGAACCCAGCGCCACCGTCACCACCAGATCGAACGCATTCATCTTCGACAACATCTGCCGCCCCGACAGGCGCAACAACAGCACCAGGCTGATATCGGCCAGCACGCCCACCATCCGCGTGCGTATCAATGTCGTTGCGCTACTGAAAAACCTGCCTTCCACGAGAACCTCCATGACTGACCCATGCAGGGGTGGACAGGGTAGGCGGGCGGAACGTGCATACCGCGCGAATGACCGCGCGACAGGCGACCGTGTGAAAACCGAGGATTAATCCATCGTCTGCTTTACCCATACGGAAGCAGTGACTAATGTGCCATCACGCGCAGGAATTGCGACTTGTTCGTGGTTTCGCTGTGACATTACGAGCTACTTCGGCCCTTTTGCGCTCGTGGCTCCATCATAAGGGCCAGCGCCCGAGCGAAAGCGGTGGTGCATAAAAAGCAATACGAGCGCTGATATCGCTGTATCGCCCAAGCTAGAACAGGTCTGTGCGAAACGAAGAGAATTTTATACACCACGCTCCGTTCGGCGTGTTATGCACCAATTGGTGCCTAATTATAGTTAGACAAAAACGGAGTAATTCCGTGATTACACTCTGGGCAGTACTGGGAACTATGGCGGCAGGCTGGCTTCTAGCCACAACCGTCCGAGGAGCTGATGGTAAAGCGCTCTATTTTGTCGCGGGGATTACCGGGTATCCCATAGCTTGTGTAGGGCTTGGCTTATTACTGGGGATAAGCGGAGTAAAAATTATGGCTTTCGGCTTCATCGCTCTCGTAGGTATGGCTATATATGTAATGCTTCGTCCAGATGATTCAAACGCAACCGAAGGCTGAATGCGTCTAACAAGCCGCTGGAATCGCTCACTCCGTTCACCCAAATCAAACCACCTCAGGTGACCCATGAAATTTATTGATGCCAAGAAAGAGCTTATTCAGATACTACAAGATGCAGATACACGGTTTATTTCCGCATATCAAATTTGTCTTGCCGTTGAGGCAAAATTTCCAAATCTATGGAGTGTAATTCAAAGCGAGTACGGCACCGCTACAGGTAATCCCACAATGGGTTCTGGTGCAGGGCAACACTACTCTCCAGCCTCATTTGTTTCCCAAGCTCTCGAATACTTTAGCAAGACGCTAAAAGAAATCAAAAAAGAATACTTCAGTTGCGAGGGCGTGATATTTAGCAATATAGAGCCTGGCTACACTGGAAACGTCGTGGCAATCTGGGCATGGCAAGAATAAAAAGTGCATAACAACTGGTTCAAGACGTTCGCTTCGCTCACTCGGGACCGGCTAAAGCCGGCCCCTTAACCAAACGTTAGGAATCCAATGGACGTAGACCTGCAAAGCATTGGAATACAAACCGTCCAGGAAGCATTGGAGAAAGGTTCACTCATTTTTAATGAGCAAACCAAAACCGATGACTTCAACAGGGCATGCGACCACATACTTGTGCTGCTAACAGATGCATTCCAGTGCTTTGAGCGTGGCTCTTGGGGTACGTCCGTATTTCTTTCAATTACTGCAATTGAAGAAGTAGCAAAAGCAGAGGTTGGCCTTTACCGAAGAGAAGGCAAAATCGAAAAAGCTAAGCGCAGCCAAGATAAACTTTTCAATCATCAAGAAAAGCACCGCATGGCTATATTGCCTACAGTGTTTATGGGTAAGCGCTTAGAAGAGGGTTTAGGCAAAGAAAGGTGTACCGAACTACTAAAAGAGGCTGCGCATGGGGAGTTTAGAAATCTCCGAGAGTCATCCTTGTATTTTTCAAATGACAACGGCCAATTCGTCACCCCTGCAAATGTTGTATCCCAAAACAGGGCAAAAGAATTTCTGCTTCTAGCGTTGGAAGCCGCAGATGATCGGCTCGTAGGCTACACGAACCATACCGGAATCTTAGAAGCTAGAATTAATGAAATATTCAGCGTTGTGGCCCATTCCTAACAAATTGTTGAAGTCACTCGCTTCGCTCGTTCGGGACTGGCTAAAGCCGGCCCCTTAACCAAACGTTAGCTCTAATTAAATTATGAACTCAGAAGAACGTAAAAAAGTATCGGTAATTTCTAAATATGTTATTGAATCGTTCAATGAGGGGGACTGGCTTACGCTTGGACAAATTACGGGCAAAGTAAATGTGATTACTGGTCATGGACGGCTGCTTAGGTCTCTAAGCTTTGGTGATGATGATTATAGTTACTGCGTCGCTGAGGTTCTTGACTCAATTTTCTCTAAAGACCCAAGCTTGATCCTTGATGTGGTCGACCACTTTGATATTGATTTGTGGTATCAGCAAAAGCATCCTGAAAAGTATCAGCGAGTATTTTTAGAGTCTAAGATTACGAACGCCGATTTCTGGACTGAGGGATACGTAAAGTTATTCGTTAGCCATCTTTCTTCGAACAAGGCGAGGATGTCAGCTCTTAAGTCAGCTCTTTCCCACTGGGGTATATGTGCTTTTGTCGCGCATGAGGATATTGAGGCATCTAGGGAGTGGAGGGATGAGGTAGAGGCCGGACTGGAAACCATGGATATTTTGGCGGCTGTAGTAGAGCCAGGATTTAAGGAATCTGATTGGTGCGCACAAGAAGTTGGTTATGCTCTTGGCAGAAAAGTGGATATTATCCCTCTTCGAGCGGGATTAGATCCATTTGGTTTCTTTGGAAAATATCAAGGCATACCAATTAAGGGAAAGACCCCAGAAGTGGTCTCAAATGAGATTGCTCTACTTCTACTTAAAAAGCCTAAGCATCGAGAAAGATGCCTTAAAAGCTTAGAAAATGCGCTTCGAACGCAAGATTCCACAAGAAAAATTAAGTTGATTGAGCAGCTAGATGAATGGTCTGTCGTAACAGACGAGCAAATGAGAGGCGTACTTGAAAGCGCGAGTCTCTCAAAACACGAGCAAAGTAAGCTGAAAAATATAATTGCTAGAGTTGGCGCTTATAAAGTCTCACCGTCAACGCCAGATTACTCGCAGTTTGATGATGATATTCCATTCTAAAAATGTACCGTCCCGAGCTAACAAGTGGTCAACCGGACTCCGCTACGCGTAGCTCGGTTACCCAAGCGTTAGGACTCGCAACCAACATGGAGAGATTTATGAAAATAGACATTGGATCCAAGATTCCTGACAGTCGTCTTTCAGATGAGGGGCAGAAAGAAGGGTTTCAGACGCTTCACAAAACATCAGAAAACACGGCAAAAATTGACTCGGACGCAATCGAAAAAATTGGTTCCCTTACATCTGAATTCATTTCTGCCTCAAAGGAGGCTCTGGCCAGCGCCCAAACAGAAGATGAAAGGACTCAGAGGCTAAAGGATGCTAGGGACGCACTTCGAGATGCGCGCGAAGACATCCGAGAGGTTAATCAGCGATCACACCAATCGCAGCGAGGATTTTCCACTCTTGCAGTTATGGGAATGACCGCTCTCGCAGGCGTAGCCATTTCGGGCGGGTTATGGCTTTTGTCAAAAAAATAGCGCGCTAACAATGCCTAACAATTCGTGCAAGCCGACGCCGCTTCGCGGCGCGGCTTAACTCAAGCGTTTGGAAAAGGGGACAGATTTATTTTCCACTGAGCATTCTGAGCTCAGCGCCGCCGCTTCGCGCCACTCTCTTTATTGATGAGGTGACATTGCATGACTCAATCCTTTTCCGTACTCCCGCGAAGCTTCGCGATTGCACGGCTAGAGCCTGGTGCTGAGCTGCCGAGCGCGGTGTTGGCGTCACCGAGCTTTATATCCATCACCCGGACGGAGGATGAACTGTCGATCGTTTGCGCGGAGGATGCCGCGGTCGGGTTACCCCGAGTGGACAGCGGTTGGCGTGCGATGAAGGTGCAGGGGCCGTTTGCTTTTGATCAGACAGGTATTCTGGCGTCCTTCCTTCACCCGCTCGCGGGTGCTGCTATCGGCATTTTCGCGGTGAGCACGTTCGATACCGATTACATCCTGGTCAAAACAATGAATCTCGAAAATGCCGTGCAGGTTCTGAGAGACGCGGGTCACCGCCTCCTGGGCTGATCACTCGCAACAGGGAAGGCGAGCCGTTATTTACCTTTCAGTCGGTTAGCTTCATAACGGCCTGTCATTTCTTCGACGTCGCCTTCCAATCCCACCAGGTACGAACCCATGCAGCTAACGACACTGCTCGTCCCCACCTATACCCAAATGCTCAAAACACTCTCAGGCTGGCTGAAGAAGGCGCAGGCGCAGTTACCGGAGGCAGAGGCACAAGCCCTGTTATCGGCACGGTTGGCGCCCGATATGTATCCGCTGTCGACGCAGGTTCGCTTTGCCTGCGTGCAGGCGCGGGAGGCTATGTGCCGGTTGCGGGGAGAGGCGTTTCCGCCGGCTATCCACGAGCTACTCGATGAGGGGCGCCACGCTGTCAAAAGCCCCGGATCGCTCGCGGGGGCCTATGCCCGGATCAATGAGACGGTCGCGATACTGAACCGTCTCGCCGCCGATGCGCTCGATGTAGAGGGGGATAAGCCCATCGCCCATGAACTCCCGAACGGGATGGTCCTGGATCTGACCGCAGACCAATACGCCCGAGACTGGACGTTGGCTCAGTTCTATTTCCACGTCATGACCGCCTACTCGATCTTGCGCAAGGAAGGCATCAATCTCGGCAAGGCGGATTACGTGGCGCACATGCTGCCCCATGTGCGCCCGGAAACGATTCCGAAGGGGTAGCGAGGTGGCCTGAACGTAACGCGTGGAAAAGGCTTCGCCGTTTTCCACCCTACGCATGCGCGGTGTCGGCAGCCGGGTAGGGCGGGCTTTAGCCCACCGGGGCGGTTCGGCTTTGGGACTTGGTGGGCTGAAGCCCACCCTACGGGGTGGCCTGGGGCAATGCGCGATTCCCAGAACGCGCCGCATTCGACAGCGAAGTAGCCTGGGCATATGCGTGGTGTCGGCAGCCCGGTAGGGTGGGCTTTAGCCCACCGGGGCGGTTCGG
>DAMBNU010000009.1:46014-68999 GCA_032064305.1 Pseudomonas sp.
GTGGTGTCGGCAGCCCGGTAGGGTGGGCTTTAGCCCACCGGGGCGGTTCGGCTTTTGGGACTTTGGTGAGCTGAAGCCCACCCTACGGTGTGGGCTGCGGCAATGCGCGATTCCCAGAACGCGCCGCAGTCGACAGGCGGAAGCCGCTTGGGCGGAAGTGTCGGAAACACCGCCGCGCCGGCGGCGTCCAACGGAGCCACGCGCCACGCGCCACAAAGCAGACCTTCCCATGCTGTTCCGTCGTTTCGAAAACCTGATCGATATCTTCAAGCCCAGCCCGGACGTCGCGCCGCCGGCCGGGATGCTGTGCTTCTATGCGCATTACCTGAAGCAGGTCTGGCCGTTGATGACCGCCGTGCTGGTGGTCGGCTTTTTCGCGGCGTTGATCGAGGTGGCGCTGTTCAGCTTTCTCGGCCAGTTGATCGATATGGCGCAGACAACGGGCGATGCGCGGACCTTCTTCGCCGAGCACCGCAACGAGTTGCTGTGGATGGCGGCCGTGGCGCTGATCATCCGCCCGCTGGTGTTTGGCCTGCATGACTTGCTGACGCATCAGGCGATCAACCCGGGATTGACCAACCTGATCCGCTGGCAGAACCACCGCTATGTGCTCAAGCAGAGCCTGAACTTCTTCCAGAATGACTTCGCCGGGCGCATCGCCCAGCGTGTGATGCAGACCGGCCCATCATTGCGCGATTCGGCCATGCAGGTCATCGATGCGATGTGGCACGTGGTGGTCTACGCCGGCAGCGCGCTGTATTTGTTCGCCGCCGCCGACCTGCGGCTGATCCTGCCGCTGGTGCTGTGGATCATCGGTTACAGCGCCGCGCTCTGGTACTTCGTGCCGCGTATCCGCTCGCGCTCGGCGGCCGCGTCCGCGGCGCGTTCGAAGGTGATGGGGCGGGTGGTGGACGGCTACAGCAACGTCGCCACGCTCAAGCTGTTCGCCCATTCCCGGGAGGAGGAGAGCTATGCGCGCGAGGCCATGCAGGAGCTGCTCGGCAAGTTCCGCCTGCAGTCGCGCACCATCACCAGCCTGGATTTCCTGATCACCTGCATGAACGGCCTGTTGATCGTTGGCACCGGGGCGCTGGCGCTGTGGCTGTGGAGCGAGGCGCTGATCACCACCGGCGCCATCGCCCTGGCCCTGGGGCTGGTGATTCGCATCAACAACATGTCCGAGTGGATCATGTGGGTGGTCAACGGCATTTTCGAGAACGTCGGCACGGTGCAGGACGGCATGCAGACCATCGTCCAGCCGCGTCAGGTGGTCGACCGCGAAGGCGCCAAGCCGCTGCGAGTGGAGCAGGGCGGGGTGCGTTTCGAGGACGTGCATTTTCACTACGGCAAGCAGGGCGGCGTGATCGGCGGGCTCAGCGTCGATATCCGCCCCGGCGAGAAGATCGGCCTCGTCGGGCCGTCCGGCGCGGGCAAGTCCACGCTGGTCAACCTGCTGCTGCGGCTCTATGACCTGGAGCGCGGGCGCATCCTCATCGACGGGCAAGACATCGCCGAGGTCAGCCAGGAAAGCCTGCGCGCCAACATCGGCATGGTTACCCAGGACACTTCGCTGCTGCACCGTTCGATCCGCGACAACCTGCGCTACGGCCGGCCGGAGGCCAGCGACGCCGAACTTTGGGCGGCGGCGCGCAAGGCACGGGCGGACGACTTCATTGCCACGCTGGACGACAGCCAGGGCGGCCACGGCTTCGAGGCCAAAGTCGGCGAACGGGGCGTGAAGCTCTCCGGTGGGCAGCGCCAGCGCATCGCCATCGCCCGGGTGTTGCTCAAGGATGCGCCGATCCTGGTGCTGGACGAAGCCACCTCCGCGCTGGACTCGGAAGTCGAAGCGGCCATTCAGGAAAGCCTCGACACCCTGATGGAAGGCAAGACGGTGATCGCCATCGCCCACCGGCTCTCGACCATCGCGCGCATGGACCGGTTGGTGGTGATCGAGGAGGGCCGGGTGATCGAGACCGGCACCCACGCCGAGCTGGTTGGGCGCGGCGGCCTCTATGCGCGGCTGTGGCAACACCAGACGGGTGGTTTCGTCGGGGTGGAGTGAGCCGTGCAAGGGTTTGCCGGGTGAACTGCTGCCTCGTTCGCAGGCCGCTCAGCCGGCGGCATCGCCCGCTGGAGCCGGCGCGGCCGCGCTGGTAGAGTGCCGGCGCTTGCCAACCCCCGGCTGACAGGACGTCTGCCCAGCCGCCGCAGAGGATGCCTACCTTGAAAAAACTCACTCTTGCCGTTGCCATCCCGCTGGCCCTTTTCGGGGCGGCGACTTTCTATACCAGTACCCAGGTCGAATCGACGGCGCGCGCGGCGGTCGACCAGGCCAATCAACAGTTGCGCGAGATGAGCGCTGGTGCGGGTGCCGAGGTCAGCCTTTCGTTGCTCAGCTTCGACCGCGGCCTGCTGTCGAGCGCGGCGCGTTACCAGATCGACGTCCGCGTGGCCGAAGAAGACGGTAGCAGCCGCCAGTATGCGGTGCTCTTGCAGGACCGCCTCGAGCACGGCCCCTTTCCGCTGTCGCGTCTGGCCCATGGCCAATTGATGCCGGTGGCCGCACAGAGCCATTTCCAGCTCGAGCGCTCCGCGGTAACCGACAAGCTGTTCGAGGCCGCTGGCGGTGAAGTCCCGCTGTCTGGCGACGTCACCATCGGCTATGACAGCCGTCAGACCGGTGAACTGCGCTCGGCCGAACTCCACCTGAAGGACGACGACGGTGCGGCGCGCCTCTCGCCCGCGGTGGTGATGTTCGAGACCACGCAGGACGCCTCCGAGATCCGCCTGAATGGCGAGCTGCCGGAGGTCGATCTCCAGCTGCAGCACAGCGTCACTGGCCAGCCGGTGCGCATCAGCCTGCGCGGTGTCGGCCTGAGTGTGGATAACCACGAGGACCCCCATGGCTTCGCCCTGGGGCCATCGGCTGTCACCCTCAAGCGCATGCACATCCAGACGGGTGAGGAACCGGCGGTGGTTGTTCAGGATGCTGCGTTCGACGCCGAGCTGAAGGAAGGCGAGCGTGGCCTCGACCTGTCCGTCGGCTACCGTGTCGGTCAGGTGGATGCGCAGGGCCAGTCCTTCCGCAACCTGGCGCTGGTGCTCGGCCTTCGTCATCTGGACGCCGATCGGCTCCAGGCGCTGGTCGATCGCTACAAGGCCATGCTGGCCAGCAGCCCCACGCCTGAAGATGCCTTCGGCAGCATGACCAGCGCCCAGGAGCAGGAATTGCAGGCCCTGGCAATGCAACTGCTGGAGCATAACCCGACCCTGGCTCTCGACGAGTTCGGTTTCGAGACCGCCCACGGCTCGGCGAGCCTGTCTGTCGTGCTAGACCTGCGCGCGCCGAATGCCCAGGCGTTCACCCCTGACGCCATGGCCACCAGCATGCTGGCCTCGCTGAAGGCTGACGCCGGTGTCGATAAAGGCCTGGTGCGCGACGTGGTGAGTCTGGTCGCGCAGCGCCGGCAGTCGGCCGGCCAGCTCGATGCGGCGGCGCTGAAACAGGAGGCCGATGCGACCACTGAACTGTTCAGCGGTCTGGCGCTCGGCAACGGCTGGTTCCGCCTGGACGGCGAGCGCCTGGTCAGCACGCTGCGCTATGCCGATGACCGCGTGACCCTCAACGGCCGCGAGATGAGCGTGCAGGAGTTCATGGCCTTTGCCTTTGGCTCAGCACAGGGCAGCGGACTGCTCGGTGAGTAGCGCCGGCTGAGGAGCGCGCTTCTGAGCCTTTGGAGCGCCGCCGTTTTAGGGCGGAGCGGAGCCTGGTGCTGAACGCCACGCTCGTCGGTGTCCGGTAGGGTGGGCTTTGGCCCACCGGTTGGCGCGGCGATGTTTCTGGTGGGCTGAAGCCCACCCTACGGTGGCGGCTGGGCCGGCCGGCGGAGTCCTTGTTTGGCGGCGTCCGGAAGGGTGGCGGCGGGACCGGGCGGTGGAGGCCTTGTTTGGTGCTGTCCGGTAGGGTGGGCTTTAGCCCACCGGTTTGGCGCGCAGAGGTTTTTGGTGGGCTGAAGCCCACCCTACGGTGGCGGCTGGGCTGGCTGGCGGGGTCCTTGTTTGGCGGCGTCCGGTAGGGTGGCGGCGGGGTCGGGCGGTGGAGGCCTTGTTTGGTGCTGTCCGGTAGGGTGGGCTTTAGCCCGCCGGTTTGGCGCGCAGAGGTTTTTGGTGGGCTGAAGCCCCTACGGTGGCGGCTGGCCGGGCGGTGGAGGCCTTGTTTGGCGGCGTCCAGGGTCGGGCGGCGGAGGCCTTGGTTGGCGGTGTCTGGTAGGGTGGGCTTTAGCCCACCGAGCGGGGCGCCCGCCCTGAGGCTTTGCTATTGTGACGGCACCGCGCAGCATGCTGCGCGGCCTGGCCGCGCTGCGGGTAGCCACCGTTCTCGCTGAAGCGACAGGCCCGACCCGACCGTCCATCGTCAAGGATTCACCTTTGCTCAGCAACGCCCTTCGCCGTCCGGCCCGACTCATCCCGCTTGCCTTCCTGATCGCCACCGCGCTGGGCACGGTGCTGCTGTCACTGCCGGCGGCCACCGCCGAGCCCGGCCATGCGCCGCTGTTGACCGCGCTGTTCACCGCCGTCTCGGCCGTCTGCGTCACCGGATTGATCGTGCAGGACACCGCCACCTATTGGTCCTTCTTTGGCCAGTGGGTGATCCTGCTGCTGTTCCAGATCGGCGGCCTGGGCATCATGAGCGGCGCGACACTGCTCGGCCTGATGGTCAAGCGCCGCCTGCAGCTGAGCAGCCGCCTGGTCGCGCAACAGGAGACCCGAAGCCTGGGCCTGGGTGATGTGATCGGCGTGCTGCGCCTGATTCTGATGGTCACCGTTTCCGTTGAGGTGGTGGTGGCCGGCGTGCTCGCGGTGCACCTGCACTCCACCTACGCCGAACCCTGGACGCAGGCGCTCTGGAACGGCATGTTCCACGCGATTTCCGCCTTCAACAATGCCGGCTTCTCGACCTATTCCGACAGCCTGATGCAGTTCGCTACCGACCCGGTGATGCTGGTGCCGATCATGTTGGCGCTGATCATCGGCGGGCTCGGGTTTCCGGTGCTCTACGAGTTTCGCCGCGACCAACGGGGCAAGCCCTGGACCATCCATACCCGCATCACCCTGTGGGGCTCGGCGGTGCTGCTGCTGGGCGGCACCCTGGCGATCGGGTTCTACGAATGGAGCAATCCGCACACCCTCGGCGGCATGAGCCTCGGCGACAAGCTGCTCTCGGCGCTGTTCAGCTCCGCGGTGGCGCGTACGGCCGGTTTCAACAGCCTGGACGTCGGCCAGTTCGTGCCGCAGACGCTGGCGGTGCACTACTTCCTGATGTTCGTCGGCGGCGGCAGCGCCGGCACCGCTGGCGGTATCAAGGTGACCACCTTCTTCCTGCTGTTCTTTTTCATCTGGGCCGAGATCCGCGGCAACGCCGACACCGTGGCCTTTCGCCGGCGCATCTCCTACCAGACGCAGCGCCAGGCGCTGACGGTGCTGTTCCTCGGCTCGCTCACGGTGGCGGTCGGCACCATGCTGCTGCTCAGCGTGACGCGCTTCGAGCTGGGCGACGTGCTGTTCGAGGCCGTCTCCGCTTTTGCCACGGTGGGGTTGTCGACCGGCATCACCGCTGACCTGCCGCCGTCCGGCCAGCTCGTCATCATCGCGCTTATGTTCATTGGCCGGGTGGGCACCATCACCCTGGCCACCGCGCTGGCCCTGCGCAGCACGACCAAACACTACCGCTACCCGGAGGAGCGTCCCATTGTTGGCTAACCTGTTCGGCAAAACATTCGAGAATGACAGCGTCGCGGTCATTGGCCTGGGGCGCTTTGGTTCGGCCGTGGCCGAGTCGCTCACCTCGATGGGCCATGAGGTGCTGGGCATCGACAACAACAGCCTCAACGTGCAGCACTGGGTCGACCGGCTGACGCACGTGGCCGAGGTCGACTCCACCGACGTGCGCGCCCTGCGCCAGCTCGGTGTCGACCAGTTCCGCCATGTGGTCGTCAGCATCGGCAGCGACCTGGAGGCCAGCGTGCTGACCGTTCTGGCGCTGCAGGAGCTGGGCGTGCCGGACATCTGGGCCAAGGCGCTGAGCAAGCGTCACGGGCTGATCCTTGAGCGCACCGGCGCCCACCACGTCGTCTATCCCGAGGCGTCCATGGGCGAGCGGGTGGCCCACCTGGTGACCGGCAAGATGTTCGAGTTCATCGAGTTCGACGATGGCTTCGCCATTGCCTCGACCAGCGCGCCGCGCGCGATCCACAACCAGACGCTGGCCGACGCCGGGGTGCGTAAGCGAAACGGCGTGACCATCATCGGGGTCAAGCGGCCCCGTGAGGATTTCATCTACGCCACGCCAGAGACCCTGATCCATCCCGGCGACATTCTGGTCGTTGCCGGCGAGACCCGGCTGGTGGAGAAATTCGCGGCCGTCACCGCCTAGCCGGACGACCGTTCGGAGCCTGGTCTGAACGGGGGCGGACAGCGGCAGGTCGCAAGGGAAAGCCCCTGCAGGAGATGACCGCATGACTTCATCCACGGGTGTGCTGCTGGGTGCCCTTGCACTCGGCCTGGTCACCGGCATGCGCAGTACCCTGGCGCCGGCGATGACCAGCCGCGCGCTGGCCGCGTGTGACGCTATCGACTTTGCCGACGAGCCGGCGCGTACCCTGGCGTCGCACCGCGCGCAGCAGGTCCTGCTGCCGATGGCCGCGGCGGAGTTGCTCGGTGACAAGATGCCTTTCGCGCCGGATCGCACCATTGCTCCGTCGATGATGTTCCGTGCGCTGTCGGGTGGCGTGACCGCGGCGGCGCTGGCGAGCATGCGGCGTGAACCCTTGTTGCTGCCGGCGCTGATTGGTGCGACGGCGGCGCTGGTGTCCTCGAAGATCGGCCTCGGCCTGCGCAAGCCGTATCAGCCGCAACCACTGGTTAATGCCGCCCTGGGGCTGGCCGAAGACAGCCTGGCGCTGACCCTCGGCAGGGCAGGTTTGCACAGGGCCTTGGGACGGGCCGCCTGACCCGCACGGGCTGCCTTTCGTAGGGGCGAGCTTGCTCGCGAATCGGTGGCTGGGGCTCCGCGCGACGTCTCGGATGCAAGCCGAGGTGGTGCATGCCGTGTTCGCGAGCCAGCTCGCTCCTACAGCGGTTGGGTGTTTTTCGGGGTTGCGGCGGCGCTCGTGGGGATCGCAGTTCGGGTTGCTCGAGGCTACCCGGCGGGCTGACCCGCACGGGCTGCCCTTCGTAGGAGCGAGCTTGGTGCGCGCCCGCGAGACCTCGGCCGAGCTGGACAAACTCGGCGTCCAGCATGCGCTGGTGCCCGACAGCGCCATCCTCATCTCCGACATCTACACGCCGTCCGAGGACCCCGCCACGCCCGGCCACTCGCGAAGTGGGGGCTGGGGCTCCAAATAACGTCTCGGACGCACGCGGTGGTGCATGCCGTGTTCGCGAGCCAGCTCGCTCCTACAGGGGTTGGGGTGTTTTCCGGGGTTGCGGCGGCGCTCGTGGGGATCGCGGTTCGGGTTGCTCGAGGGTACCCGGCGGGCTGACCCGCACGGGCTGCTTTTCGTAGGAGCGAGCTTGCTCGCGAAGCGGGGGCTGGGGCTCCGAATAACGTCTCGGACGCACGCGGTGGTGCATGCGGTGTTCGCGAGCAAGCTCGCTCTTACAGGGGTTGGGGTGTTTCCGGGGTTGCGGCGGCGCTCTTGGGGGATCGCAGTTCGGGTTGCTCGAGGGTACCCGGCGGGCTGACCCGCACGGGCTGCCTTTCGTAGGAGCGAGCTTGCTCGCGAAGCGGGTGGCTGGGGCGCCGCCTATCGCGTTGCGTTTCGGCCTGCGCTGACAGGCCGCGTCAGGCGCGGCCTGTCACGGCGCAACCGGCCGTTCAGCTGGGTCGCTGGATCACACAGATGCGGTCGGTGCATTGCCCGGCCTCGCGGGTGCCGACGCCTTCGGCCACTTCTCGGCCGGTAGGTCCTGCGCCGGTCGCGTTGTTGGTCGCCAGGGTGCCGGGGTAGTCGGTGCCGGCCCGCTTGGCATCGCTGCCCACTTCATAACGGCCGGTGTCCACGGTGCCGGTGCGGTCATGGGCGGTGGGGTGCGCTTCGTCGGTCGGGCCGGCGCCGGCAGCATGGTCGAGCCGCTCGCGCTGGGCGTCATCGGGCGTGGTGGTCTGGTGAGGCGTGACAGACGCGTCGGCGGGGCGGGTGGTAGCCCTGTCGCCGGCGAAATGCTTGTCCAGGTGGCTGTCGCCGCCGGTAGCGCCGGCGTAGGGGCTGGTCGGACCGGCGTAGCCTGGGGTGGCGGCGAGGCCGCTGCCGTTCTCGTCGATATGCAGCGCACCGTTGTACTCCAGCGCATCGCGCGCCCGGATCAGCTCGTCGTCGTCCTGCACGTCCACCGCGATCACCGTGGCGCCGCGGCGTACGGCTTCAGGGTAGGCGGTGGCGTGGCGCCGGTGCGTTTCATGCGGCTCGTGGCCGAACAGCGACTTGAAGAAGTGCGTGACCTTGGATTCGTGATGGTCGCGGTCCACCGGCGCGCCGGCGGTGGAGTAGGGGGCGTCATAGCCGTGGATCTCGGCATGGTCGGCGCCCACCGTATGGATCTGCTCGCGGGCGATGCCACGGGACATCAGGTCGCCATAGGTGCGGCTGGCGTCGGTGGGCGTTGCGAACGCTGCTACCAGTGTGTGTTTCATGATTCACCTCGCGTTGTCGTGACAACTGGGTTGGGGGCGCTGCGCGGCGCAGGGCGGCGCGATGCCCATAGAGGTTGGGTCAGGCGGGGCGGTAGGAGTTCAGGACGGCAGGATCAGCGGTCGGCGTGTGGGTGATCGCACGACGGCGCCGCTCGCCCTGGTGAGAGCGGCGCGGCGCAGAACAGGCGGCCTGCGACGGGCGCAGGCCGGGGGAGGCGGACGGGTCAGTCCAGGTCAGCCGCGCTGTGGCGCTCGGCCGCTTGCTCCGACTCCTCGCCCCAGGTGCGGTTGACCTTGCGGCCGCGGATCACGGCGGGTCGCTCGGCCAGCTCGGCGGCCCAGCGCTGTACATGTTTGTAGTCCTGCACCGAGAGAAATTCACCGGCCTGGTACAGCTCGCCGCGGGCCAACACGCCGTACCAGGGCCAGATCGCCATGTCGGCAATGCTGTAATCGTCGCCGGCGATGTAGCGGCTCTCGGCCAGCTGGCGATCCAGCACGTCGAGCTGGCGCTTGACTTCCATGGCGTAGCGGTTGATCGGGTACTCGTACTTCTCCGGCGCGTAGGCATAGAAGTGGCCGAAGCCGCCGCCGAGGAAGGGCGCCGAGCCCATCTGCCAGAACAGCCAGTTCATCGTTTCGGTGCGCGCGCGGGTTTCGGTTGGCAGGAAGGCGCCGAATTTTTCGGCCAGGTACACCAGGATCGAACCGGATTCGAACACCCGCAGCGGTTCGCCGTCGACGCTGTGATCGGCCAATGCCGGGATCTTGGAGTTCGGGTTGATCTCGACAAAACCGCTGCCGAACTGGTCGCCATCGCCGATCTTGATCAGCCAGGCGTCGTATTCGGCACCGCTGTGGCCGAGGGCGAGCAGCTCTTCGAGCATGATGCTGACCTTCACGCCGTTGGGCGTGGCCAGGGAATAGAGCTGCAGCGGATGCTTGCCCACCGGCAATGCTCTTTCCTCCCGCGCACCGGCGGTCGGGGCGTTTATGCTGGCGAACTTGCCGCCCGAGGGCGCGTCGTGAGTCCAGACTTTCGGCGGTACGTAAGTGCTATCGGGCATGAACAATTTCCTCGCGTGGGGACTGGGGAATGTGCAGAGCATCCTACGCGCTCAGGCAGTGCAGTCGAAATCGAGCCGGTTGATATTGGTCATCGGTGGGCGATGGTTTGTTCGACGTGGCACAGGCCAGGTCGCCCGCGCGTCGGCAATGTCGCGGCAGAAGTACGGTCAGGCCTGGGGTCTCGGTGCGGTTTCGGTTGGTCACTCGCTGGGGCACCCGGACCCGGCGGATGTCCTGTGGTGGGCTGAAGCCCACCCTACGGGTGTGAGCTCGGCTTTGGACTGGCGGTTGTAGGGTGGGCTTCAGCCCACCGGGGCCTGGGTCATCGTAGGGGGCATGGGGCTGGGCTCGTATCGCCATTTACTCGACGAACGAGCCAATCGCCGTATTGCTGCCAGCCCAGCCCAGCCCAGCCCTGGGGTAGTAAAGTGGACATGGTATCGGTGGCATCACGCCAACTCGTAGGGTGGGCTTCAGCCCACCAAGACCATCGGCCGGCCACGACGGGTCAGGCAGTTC
Organism: Pseudomonas sp.; assembly: GCA_032064305.1. Lineage (GTDB taxonomy): Bacteria > Pseudomonadota > Gammaproteobacteria > Pseudomonadales > Pseudomonadaceae > Stutzerimonas. The sequence continues at coordinate 56,297 of DAMBNU010000009.1, forward strand.
GCTTGGCTCCGGGTGGTAAGCGGTGGGCTAAAGCCCACCCTACGGCTGCGACGGGACGTGGCGTCGGTGATATACGACAATTCGTAGGGTGGGCTTCAGCCCACCAAGCCCCCGTGAAGGCAGAAATGAAGGGCGACTACTCACCAAAGCCACCATCCCCCACCGTGCTACTTGCCCAGTCGCCTCGCACTAGCCCGTTCTTCACGTATCGATCGAAGTTCGAATAGGGCCAGTCGGCAACCCGCTCGACCAGCCCATGCTTGACCGGGTTGAAGTGAATGTAATCAACGTGGCGCTGCAAGTCGGATGCGTCCCGAATCTGGTGCTCCCAGTACCGGCGCTGCCAGATGCCTTTCTCGCGTTTGCGGACCTGGCTTTGGGTTCGAGTGTGTGCGGGCAACTGTCGGGAGAAGGTGCTTTTCAACAGGCTCCAGCGGCCTGCAAAGTCGGAGTCGCCGTCCGGAAGCGTCCAGATGGCATGCAGGTGATCGGGCAGGACGCAGATGGCCAGGGTACGGAAAGGGCGGGCTTGCTGCGTCTGGCCGTAAGCATGACGAAGATGTTCTATCTCTTCGACGAGTAGTCGGGACCGACGGTCAGCCAATGTCACGGTGAAAAACCAGGTGCCGCCGGGCGCCTGGCTTCGGCGGTAGTCGGACATGGAGGCCTCCTTGCCTTCATGAATATAGCGAACAGGGTATAGCGGAAAAGGTGCGCTTAGCGGGATTGAAGTTGGGGTCCGACGTACTTCGACGCACTATGGTGGGCTGAAGCCCAGCCTACGGCGGATGTTTGTTTAAGCGTTCCGGTAGGGTGGGCTTTAGCCCACCAAAGCCCTTAGCCTCGCGCGCGGCGTACGCCTCCGGACAGCTCTCGGCAAAGGCCAAGAACGCCGTTGACGGCATCGTCAGAGCTTCCAGCATTGGCGATCTGGTCGATCAGTGCCGAGCCCACCACCACGCCGTCGGTCAGCCGAGCGATGGCGGCGGCCTGTTCCGGTGTGCGGATGCCGAAGCCGACGCATACGGGCAGATCGGTATGGCGCTTCAGGCGGGCCACGGCTTCTTCGACGTGTTCCAAGGTGGCCGAACCGGCACCGGTCACGCCGGCCACCGAGACGTAGTAGACGAAGCCCGAGCTGCCGTTGAGCACGGTGGGCAGGCGCTGGTCGTCGGTGGTCGGAGTGGTCAGGCGGATGAAGTCGATGCCAGCGCTCTGGGCCGGGTCGCACAGCTCGTCGTTATGCTCCGGCGGCAGGTCGACGACGATCAGGCCGTCGACGCCGGCTTCCTTCGCATCGCTGACGAAACGCTCGACGCCGTAGGCGAAGATCGGGTTGTAGTAACCCATCAGCACCAGCGGAGTGCTGCTGTTGGTCTCGCGAAATTCGCGGACCATCTGCAGCGTTTTCGGCAGGTTCTGCTTGGCCGCCAGGGCGCGGATGTTGGCCAGCTGGATCGCCGGGCCATCGGCCATCGGGTCGGTGAATGGCATGCCCAGCTCGATCACGTCGGCGCCGGCCTCCGGCAACCCCTTGAGTATGGCGAGCGAGGTGGCATAGTCCGGGTCACCGGCGGTCACGAAGGTGACCAGCGCGGCGCGGTTTTCCTGCTTCAGCTGGTCGAAGCGCGTCTGCAAACGGGCGTTTACCGAGCTCATATGTGTTCTTCCTGTTCGTCGTAGTGGTGCATGACGGTTTGCATGTCCTTGTCGCCGCGGCCGGAGAGGTTGACCACCATCAGGTGCTCTTTTGGTAGCGTTGCCGCGCGCTTGAAGGCTTCGGCCAGGGCGTGGGCGGATTCCAGCGCGGGGATGATGCCTTCCAGGCGGCAGCACTGGTGAAAGGCTTTCAAGGCTTCGTCATCGGTGCAGGGCACGTATTCGACGCGCTTGATCTCGTGCAACCAGGCGTGCTCCGGGCCGACGCCTGGGTAGTCGAGGCCGGCGGAGATGGAATGCGCGTCGGTGATCTGGCCATCGGCGTCCTGCAGCAGGAAGGTGCGGTTGCCGTGCAGTACACCCGGTGCGCCACCGGCCATGCTGGCGGCGTGCTTGCCGGTTTCGATACCGTGACCGGCCGCTTCGACGCCGACGATCTGTACCGCTTCGTCATCGAGGAAGGGGTGGAACAGGCCGATTGCGTTGGAGCCGCCACCGATACAGGCGACCAGCGAGTCGGGCAGGCGGCCTTCCTTCTGCATGATCTGCTCGCGCACTTCGTTGCCGATCACCGACTGGAAATCGCGGACCATGGCCGGGTAGGGGTGCGGGCCGGCGGCCGTGCCGATGAGGTAGAAGGTGTCATGGACGTTGGTCACCCAGTCGCGCAGGGCTTCGTTCATCGCGTCCTTCAGCGTGCCGGTGCCGGCGTTGACCGGGATCACCTCGGCGCCGAGGAGCTTCATGCGGAAGACGTTGGCCTGCTGGCGCTCGATGTCGGTGGTGCCCATATAGACCACGCACTGCATGCCGAAACGCGCGGCCACGGTGGCGGTGGCCACGCCGTGCATGCCGGCGCCGGTCTCGGCGATGATGCGCTGCTTGCCCATGCGCTTGGCCAACAGGATCTGGCCGATGCAGTTGTTGATCTTGTGCGCGCCGGTGTGGTTCAGGTCTTCGCGCTTGAGGTAGATCTTCGCGCCGCCGAACTGCTCGGTCAGGCGCTCGGCGTAATACAGCGGGCTGGCGCGGCCGATGTAGTCGCGCTGGAAGTAGGCCAGCTCCTCGAGGAACGCCGGATCACTCTTGGCCTTCTCGTATTCGGCGGCCAGCTGGTTGATCAGCGGCATCAGGGTTTCGGCGACGAACTGGCCGCCGAAGCGGCCGAACAGGCCCCTGGCGTCAGGGCCGCTGCGGAATGAAGTCATGGTCATCTCCTGCGGGAATGAGTGGCAGCCGCCCTGGCTCAGCCAAGGCATGCGCGATGGGTAGGAAATTACCCGAGTCGAGCCGGGATAAAAAGCGATAAGATCGCCTGGACCTGTCAGGAAATCTAACCAATGAGCCCAGCCCTTCCTCCCCTCAACGCGTTGCGCGCCTTTGAAGCGGCTGCGCGCCTGCAGAGCATCAGCCAAGCGGCGGCGGAACTCAGCGTGACCCACGGTGCGGTCAGTCGGCAGATCCGGCTGCTCGAGGATGACCTGGGCGTGGCGCTGTTCAGCAAGGAGGGTCGCGGCGTAAAACTCACCGATGCGGGCGTGCGCCTGCGTGACGCAGCGGGCGAGGCGTTCGAGCGTTTGCGCGGCACCTGCGCCGAGCTGCGCCAGCAGACCGTCGATGCGCCGTTCGTGCTCGGCTGTCCCGGCAGCCTGCTGGCGCGCTGGTTCATCCCGCGGCTGGACAGGCTCAATCGCGACCTGCCGGATCTGCATCTGCAACTGTCCGCCAGCGAGGGAGAGCTGGACCCGCGCGGGCCAGGGCTCGACGCCACGCTGTTGTACGCCGAGCCGCCATGGCCGGCGGACATGCAGGTCTACGAGCTGGCCGACGAGCGCATCGGTCCGGTGCTCAGCCCGCACCATCCGAACTGCACCGTCCTGCGCAACGCGCCGGCCGCGGCCCTGCTCGACGAAGCGTTGCTGCACACCGTCTCGCGTCCCCAGGCCTGGCCGGCCTGGGCGCGCAGCAACGATCTTGATCCTGCCGCGTTGCGCATGGGGCAGGGCTTCGAACACCTCTACTTCCTGTTGGAAGCGGCGCTGGCCGGCCTCGGCGTAGCCATCGCGCCTGAACAGCTGGTGGCGGACGATCTGAAATCGGGGCGTTTGCTGGCACCCTGGGGATTCGTCGAGACCGACGCAAGGCTGGCGCTGTGGGTGCCCTCCCGCCGGCCGGATCGACGGGCGGAGCGGCTGGCCGACTGGTTACGTCGCGCGCTTGGCGGCGAGTAGGGGGCCGGGCAGCGGTGGGCTTCAGTCCACGCCAACTACTTCCAAAGCGTGGTGTTTCGCGAGCCCTCGCCGCCCGACCGGTGGCATCGCCGTTCATCTGGCGCCACTGAAACGACACCATCGCCGCCGATACAGTGCGCAGACCCGCGACGCCGTTTGCCTGCGATCGGGGGCTGTCCGCAGTCGTTCGAGGAGAACAGGTGATGGTCAATAAACGGTGTGTTCGCTGGGCAATGTTTGCCCTCCTTGTCAGTGGGGCGGAGCAGGTCGCCGCCAAGCCCAACCCGGCAGTGGAAGCTTCGTTGAAGGCCGGGCGGCCGTTCGTAGCCGGTGAGTTGCTGGTGCAATTCAAGGCGGGTGCTTCCGAGGCGGTCATGAGCGCCGCGCTGAGCAAGCGGGGCGCCAAGGCGGCGCATAAGCTGCTCGATAAGGCCGCGCGCAAGGATGCCAAGGGAGACCTGGTCAAGGCCCGGCTGGCCAAGGGCAAGAAGCTGGATGCTGCACTGATCGCTCAGCTGGCCGAGGATCCCGCCGTTGAGTACGTCGAGCCCAACTGGATCTACAAAACGCAAGTGGCCAACCCCAACGACCCGGGCCTCAACCTGCTGTGGGGCCTGCAGGGCGCCGCCACATCCCCGGCCTCGCCCTATGGCAGCGGTGCGCTTGCGGCCTGGAACGCCGGGGCGCTGTGCTCGAGCAAAGTACTGGTCGGCGTCATCGACGAAGGAGTGATGCTCACCCACGGCGACCTGCGCGCCAATGCCTGGGTCAACCCCGGCGAGGGCAGCCGCGCCGACCGTCAGGACAACGACCGCAACGGCCTGGTGGACGATCGCCTCGGCTGGGACTTCGCCGCCAATAATGCCGGCGTCTACGACGGGCCGGCCGACGACCACGGAACCCATGTGGCCGGTACCATCGCTGCGCTCGCCAACAACTCGGCCGGCGTGTTCGGCGTCTGTCCGACGGCCAGGTTCGTCAATGCCAAATTCCTCGGCGCCAGTGGCGGCACCACCGCCAACGCCGTCAAGGCGATCAACTACCTGACGCAGCTCAAGGTGCAGCAGAAGCTCAGGTTGGTGGCGACAAACAACTCCTGGGGCGGGGGCGGTTATTCGCAGGCGCTCTACGATGCGATCAAGGCCGCCGGGGATGCCGACATCCTGTTCGTCGCGGCGGCTGGCAACAGCGGCCAGGACATCGATGCCGTGCCCAGCTACCCGGCGAGCTACGCGTTGCCGAACGTGATCTCCGTCGGTGCCATCGACGTCAACGGCCAGCGCGCGGGCTTCTCAAACTACGGGGTGCGCAATGTGCATATCGCGGCGCCGGGGGTGGATATCGTCTCGACCGTGCCCACCAGCACCGGCGGCTCCGGTTATGCCTACATGAGCGGAACCTCGATGGCGGCGCCGCACGTTACGGGGGCCGCGGCGCTGTACGCCTCGCTCAACCCCTGCGCCAGCGCGGCGCAGATTCGCGAGGCGCTGCTGCGCCTGGCGGTGAGGGACCCCCAGCTCACCGGTGCCGTGCAGCTCAATCGTCGATTGGATGTGTCGAAGATTCGCCGCGAGTTGGCCTGCACACCCTGAGCGCAGGGCTGGCCGCCGCGCCGCGCCTCAGCTGGCCAGTGCGGTGTCGGTGTCGGTGTCGGTGTTGGCCTCGGCCTGGTCCGCCGCGATCCGTTCGCTGGCATAGCCCTGCGGATTACGGCTTTGCCAGCGCCAGGCGTCGGCGAGCATGGTCAGCAGGTCTTTCTCAGCCGCCCAACCGAGCTCGTCGCTGGCCTTGCTCGGATCCGACCAGCATTGCGCGATGTCACCGGCGCGGCGCGCTTTGTAGACGTGCGGCAATGGCCGCCCGATGACTTGCTCGAACGCCAGGATCATCTGGCGGACGGAATAGCCGCGGCCGGTGCCGAGGTTCCACGTGGAAACACCCTGTACGGCATCGAGCCGCTCCAGTGCGCGGAGGTGGCCCTTGGCAAGGTCCACCACGTGGATGTAGTCGCGCACCCCTGTGCCGTCCGGCGTCGGGTAATCGGCCCCATAGACGTTGAGCTGCCTGCGCCGGCCTACCGCAACCTGCAGCATGTAGGGCAGCAGGTTGTTCGGCAGGCCATGCGGGTCTTCGCCGATCAGGCCGGACGCGTGGGCGCCGATGGGGTTGAAGTAGCGCAGCAGGCCGATCGACCAGCGCGGGTCCGACGCGGCCAGGCCCTTGAGCACGTTTTCGGCCATCAGCTTGGATTGACCGTAGGGGCTGATCGGCACACCGGTCGGGCTCAGCTCGGTGATGGGCATCCTGGGGGCATCGCCGTAGACGGTCGCCGAAGAGCTGAACACCAGTTTGAACAGGCCTGCCTCGGCCATGGCCTGGCACAGGGTGATGCTGCCGCTGACGTTGGTCTCGTAGTAGCGAAGCGGTTCGCGCACGCTTTCGCCTACCGCCTTGAGCCCGGCGAAATGCAGCACGGCCGTGACGGGATAGGAGGCGAACAGCGCGTTGAGCAGTGCGCGATTGCGCACGTCGCCTTTGACGAACTGGACGCGGCGGCCAGCCAGTTGTTCGACGCGGGCGAGCGCGACCTCCGAACCATTGCAGAGGTTGTCCAGCACCAGCACGTCGTGGCCGGCCGAGAGCAGCTCAAGCACTGCATGGGATCCGATATAGCCCGCACCACCCGTGACCAGAATCATCATTCGACCTCGCAAAGGTTTCATCGACGCGCAGGGAGGCGGCGGCGGGCCATCGAGGCACGGTCGCTGCGTCCATCTCCAGGGGGGTGGCGAACCGGGTCGACTCGTGGGGAAACACGAGCCATACAGCACCGGCGCCGGGTAAAGCGGGCGTCCTGAGATAAGGGACGGAGGGAACGGCGGGCAAGTTCCGCGACGTCGGGGTTGATCCGATGACCGACATCCCGGCCGCAGCGCCGGGAACCTCGGGTGACGGTTTGCCGTCGATAGTCGGCGGACGCGGCTGCAGGCTCAACCCGGTGGTCGCACTCCGTGAACCCTTGTCTGCCGCGCAGGGTGCGCCGGCGTCAGCGATGCACCGGAACGGACGCCGCCGCGCAACGCCCTATCGAGGTGTCCATGAGCTGGGCCGGCCCCTACCAAGATGAAATTGGCAAATCCCCCGAGCAGCCGGAATCGCCGGCCGAGGTGATCTTCGACGAGCAGGTGCCGACCCTGCTGTGCCTGTCGCACCTGCGCTGGCGCTTCGTGTACCAGCGCCCGCAGCACCTCATGTCGCGCTTCGCCCGCGATTACAACGTGCTGTTCGTCGAGGAGCCGATTCCCACCGAGGACGCCAAGCCCTGGCTCGAGGTGCGACCCGAGGAGAACGACGTTCAGGTGCTGATCCCGCGCTTGCCGAAGGGCTGTGAGGGTGAGGCAGCGCTGCGTACTCAGCGCGACTTGCTGGACGGCTACCTGGCCAAGCTCGGCGTCGGCGAGCTGTTGCTCTGGTACTACACGCCGATGGCGCTGGGGTATGCCGGCCACCTGAAGGCCGACCTGACGGTCTATGACTGCATGGACGAGCTGTCCGCCTTTCGCGGAGCGCCGCCGGAACTGGTGCAGCGCGAGCGCGAACTGCTCGAGCGCGCCGATCTGGTATTCACCGGCGGGTTCAGCATCTGGGAAGCCAAGCGTGAATTGCATGACAACGTCCACGCCTTTCCCAGCAGTGTCGACGTGGCGCACTTCGCCGAGGCCCGGCGGCCCCAGGCCGATCCCGATGACCAGGCCGAGATTCCGCATCCGCGCCTGGGCTTCTACGGCGTGATCGACGAGCGTTTCGATATCCAGCTGGTGGCCGAGGTCGCCGAGCAGCGCCCGGACTGGCAATTCGTGCTGGTCGGGCCGGTGGTCAAGATCGATCCGGCCGACCTGCCGCGACGCGACAACATTCATTACCTGGGCGGCAAGACGTACGACGAGTTGCCGCGCTACCTGTCCGGCTGGGACGTGGCGATCATGCCCTTCGCGATGAACGAATCGACCCGTTTCATCAGCCCGACCAAGACTCCGGAGTATCTGGCCGGCGGCTGCCCGGTGGTGTCCACGCCGATCAGGGACGTGGTGCGCACCTATGGCGATACCTCGATCGTCTATATCGCCTATTCGCCAGACGCCTTCATTGCGGCTGTAGAAAAAGCGCTGATGGACGGCGAAGACCGGGACCGCCTGTTGACGACTGCCGACGAGATTCTCGGCGACATGTCCTGGGATCACACCTGGGCCCTGATGAAGGAGCAGATGCGATGCGCGAAGTAAGTGGGCAAGACAGCCAGCCCGCAGCCGGTGGCGCTGGTGAAGCCTGCAACGCTGGGCGCCGCGGTTTCGATTACCTGATCGTCGGGGCCGGTTTCGCCGGCAGCGTGCTGGCCGAGCGGCTGGCGGCCGGGCTGAACAAGCGCGTGCTGGTGGTCGATCGCCGGCCGCACATCGGCGGCAATGCCTACGATCATTACGACGAAGCCGGCGTGCTGATCCACCGCTACGGCCCGCACATCTTCCATACCAATGCCCAGCGCATCGTCGACTATCTCTCCCAGTTCACCGAGTGGCGCCCGTACGAGCATCGCGTGCTGGCGCAGGTGGACGGGCAGCAAGTGCCGATCCCGATCAACATGACCACGTTGAACAGGCTCTACGGGCTAAACATGACCACGGAAGAGGAGGCGGCGGATTTCCTCGCCAGTCGCGCTGAGCCGGTGGCAGACATCCAGACCAGTGAGGATGTGGTGATCAACGGCATCGGCCGCGAGCTGTACCAGAAGTTCTTCCGCGGCTACACCCGCAAGCAGTGGGGGCTGGACCCGTCGCAGCTGGACAAGTCGGTGACCTCGCGCATCCCCACGCGCACCAATACCGACGACCGCTACTTCACCGACACCTTCCAGCAGATGCCTAAGTACGGGTACACCAAGATGTTCGAGAAGATGCTGGCGCACCCCAACATAAAGGTCATGCTCAACACCGACTACCGCGAGATCCGTGACGAGATCCAGCACGACCATCTGATCTTCTGCGGCCCGATCGACGAATATTTCGACTACCGCTTCGGCAAGCTGCCGTACCGCTCGCTGAAGTTCGAGCACAAGCAGCTCGACCAGGAACAGTCCCAGGCGGTCGGTACGGTCAACTACCCCAGCGAAGACGTGCCCTACACGCGCATCAGCGAGTACAAGCACCTCACCGGTCAGGTCCATCCGAAGACCAGCATCACCTACGAATACCCCTCGGCCGAGGGCGATCCCTACTACCCGATCCCGCGGCCGGAGAACGCCGAGCTGTACAAACGCTACCAGCAGCTGGCGGACGAGACGCCGGGGGTGACCTTCGTGGGGCGGTTGGGTACGTACAAGTACTACAACATGGATCAGGTGGTGGGGCAGGCATTGGCGCTGTACAAGCGCATCGAAGAGGCCGAGCGTGGCCCGGCGACGGGCGAGCCTGCTGCGCCCAGCCGGCCACTGGCCGAACAGGTTTCCTGAGAGAACGATCGGATGCACCAGCCCAGCCTGTTTCAGAGCTTTTTTCTAGGCGGTTTCGAGTGCTCGGCCCATCGCCGCAGCGACGGCCGGCGCCTGGATCTGCTGGCAGCCACCGGGCATGACCGCTGGGCCGCACACGACTATGCCGTGCTGTATCGCCATGGCCTGCGCAGCGTGCGCGACGGCCTGCGCTGGCACCTGATCGAGCAGACGCCCCGGCGCTACGACTGGTCGAGCTTTCTGCCAATGTTGCAGGCGGCGCAGCAACAGGGCACCGAGGTGATCTGGGACCTGTGCCACTACGGCTGGCCGGACGACCTCGACGTCTGGAGACCGCAGTTCGTCGAGCGTTTCGCCCGTTACGCGGCGGCGGCGGCGCAAGTGGTGAAGGACGAGACCGGCGGGGTGCCTTTCTATGCACCGATCAACGAGATTTCCTTCTGGTCCTGGGCCGGCGGCGACGAGGCCTACTTCAACCCGATGGCGCGCGGTCGCGGCTTCGAGCTCAAACATCAGCTGATCCGTGCCTCCATTGCCGCGATCGACGCCATACGCGCGGTCGAACCGCGGGCACGCTTCGTTCAAGTCGATCCGGCGATCCATGTCGCGGCTCGCAGCGACCGTCCCGGCCCGCGCCGCGCGGCCGAAGACTTTCGTCTGTCGCAGTACCAGGCCTGGGACATGCTTGCCGGCGACCTGTGGCCGGGTCTGGGCGGCGCGCCGGAGTACCTCGATGTAATCGGCGTGAACTATTACCCGGACAACCAGTGGTATCACGAAGACGGCAGCACCATCGGGCGCGACAGCGCCGACTATCGGCCGCTGCGAGGCCTGCTGCGTGAAATCCATCAGCGCTACGGGCGACCCCTGCTGATCGCGGAAACCGGGGCCGAAGGCGACGTGCGCGGCGACTGGCTGCGTTACGTCAGCGAACAGGCCGGGTTGGCGATGCAGGCCGGCGTGCAGGTCGAAGGCATCTGCCTGTACCCGGTCGTCGACTACCCCGGCTGGACCGACGACCGCCATTGCCCAGTCGGCCTGTTCGGCTTCGCCAACGACAGCGGACACCGCGAGGTTCACCCGGGGCTGGCCGACGAACTGCAGCTGCAGCAGACCCGCTTCCAGTCGCTGAACAGCCCCTCGCACGCCGACGCCCTGCCGTGAACGCGCCGGCCAAGGCACCCAGGCCGCGACCGGAGGCGGCGCTGCTGCCCAGCCGGCCGGTGGCCTTTCTCTGGCATTACGTCTGCGCCCGGCCATGGCATTTCGCCGGGCTGCTGGCGCTGATCGTCGGCGCTGCCAGTTGCGCGGTGGCGGTGCAATACGGCATGAAGCTGCTGGTCGATGCCATGGCGCAGGGCAGCACGGACCGGGCGTCGGCCAACGTCTGGTGGCCGCTGGGCCTGTTCATCGGCCTGATCGTCATCGAGAACATCTTCTGGCGACTCGGCGGCTGGCTGGGTTGCCGCACCGTGGTGGCCAGCGTGGTCGATATCCGCGTCGACCTGTTCAAGCACCTGACCGGCCACCCGATGCGCTATTTCACCGAGCACTTCGCCGGCTCGCTGGGCAACCGCATCTCGGCCCTGGGCGCCGCAGCGGGCGCGATCTATGGCGGCCTGGCGTGGAAAATCGTGCCGCCGATCGTCGACTTCATCGGTGCGGTGGTGGTGCTGTTTACCGTCGACTGGCGCATGGCCATGGCGCTGATCCTGTTCGTCGCCATTGTCGCCGCGGTGATCACCGGCTTTGGTATCCGCGGCCGCGCCAAGCATCAGCGCTTCGCCGCCCAGTCGGCGCGGGTCGGCGGCGAGCTGGTCGATGCGGTGTCCAACGTCTGGACCATCAAGGCCTTCTCCGCCCGCGACCGCGAAGCCGAGCGCCTGGCCCACGAGATCGGCTACGAGGCCCGCGCCCAGCGGCGCAGCTGGATGTACCTGGAAAAAGCCCGGGTGATGCACGACATCTGCCTCTCGGTGATGGCCGGCGGCATGTTGGTCTGGGCGATCAGCCTGTGGCTCGACAGCGCGGTCAGCGCCGGCGACGTGGTGCTGGTCAGTGCGCTGACCTTCCGCATTCTGCACGGCTCGCGCGATCTGGCGCTGGCGCTGGTAGATGCCACGCAGCAGCTCGGCGCCATCGACGACACCCTGCGCATCATCGTCCAGCCCCACGGCCTGGAAGACGGCGATACCCAGCTGCTGCTGGCCGAAGGGGATATCACCTTCGAGGCGATCGACTTCAGCTACCCCGACCGCCGCCGGGTGTTCCGAGGCCTCGACCTGCATATCCCGGCCGGGCAGAAGGTCGGCGTGGTGGGCGCGTCCGGGGCCGGCAAGTCGACGCTGATCAGCCTGCTCCAGCGGCTCGACGACGTGCAGGACGGGCGCATCCTGATCGATGGCCAGGACATACGCCAGGTCAGCCAGGACAGCCTGCGCGAGAAAATCGCCGTGGTGCCCCAGGAGACCGCGCTGTTCAACCGCAGCATCCGCGAGAACATCCGCTACGGCCGCCCCGGCGCGAGCGATGAGGAGGTGGTCGAAGCGGCCCGCAGCGCCTTCTGCGACGGGTTTATTCGCGAATTGCCGCAGGGCTACGACACCCTCGTCGGCGAGCGCGGGGTCATGCTGTCCGGCGGTCAGCGCCAACGCCTGGGCATTGCGCGGGCCTTCCTCAAGGACGCGCCGATCCTGATCCTCGACGAAGCGACATCGGCGCTGGATACGCAGTCCGAAGGCGAGATTCAGGCGGCGCTGAGCCGGCTGGTCAACCACCGCACCGTGGTGGCGGTGGCGCATCGGCTGTCGACGCTGGCGAATTTCGACCGGGTCATCGTGCTGCGCGACGGACGCATCGTCGAAGACGGTGCACCGACGGAACTGCGCAGCCGGGGCGGTGAATTCGAGACCCTGTGGCGGATGCAGGCCGACGGCTTCGCCGCGCAACCCGGCCAGGCGCCATGAAGCGCATCGCCCTGAATTCCAGCAGCCTGCGCGCGCTGGGCTACGACCCCGATGCGCAGGTGCTGGAAGTCGATTTCAGCAGCGGCGCGCGCTACCGCTACGAACAGGTCCCGCCCGAAGCCGTGCAGGCGTTGCTCGAAGCCGATTCCCTGGGCCGCCACTTCAACCAGGTGTTCAAGCCTCAGCACTACCGGTATCGGCGCCTCGACTGAATCATCGTCCGGACCTCGTGCCGCCCCATAGGGTGGGATTCAGCCCACCGGTTACAACCACTGAGGTAGCGGAACATCGGTGGGCCAAAGCCCACCCTACGGCCATCCCAATGGCGTTCCGCTTGTTGC
>DAMBNU010000009.1:69099-78598 GCA_032064305.1 Pseudomonas sp.
CGTACATTTTTGCGTCGCCCGTCATCGGCCGATTCACCGCTGCGCTGTGCGGCCCAGCCGCCCCACCCCTTAGGGTGGGCTTCAGCCCACCGGTTACAACCACTGAGGTAGCGGAACATCGGTGGGCTAAAGCCCACCCTACGACCATCCCACAGGCGTTCCGCTTGTTGCCGTACATTTTTGCGTCGCCCGTCATCGGCCGATTCACCGCTGCGCTGTGCGGCCCCGCCGTCCCATCCCGTAGGGTGGGCTTCAGCCCACCGGTTACTACCACTGAGGTAGCGGAACATCGGTGGGCTAAAGCCCACCCTACGGCCATCCCACAGGCGTTCCGCTTGTTGCCGTACATTTTTGCGTCGCCCGTTATCGGCCGATTCACCGCTGCGCTGTGCGGCCCAGCCGCCCCACCCCGTAGGGTGGCTTCAGCCCACCGGTTACTACCACTGAGGTGGCGGAACACCGGTGGGCCAAAGCCCACCCTACGGCCATCCCACGGGCGTTCCGCTTGTTGCCGTACATTTTGCGTCGCCCGTCATCGGCCGATTCACCGCTGCGCTGTGCGACCCAGCCGCCCCACCCCTTAGGGTGGGCTTCTGCCCACTGGTCACAACCACTGAGGTAGCGGAACATCGGTGGGCTAAAGCCCACCCTACGGCGATCTCACGGACGTTCCGCTTGATACCGTGCATTTTTGCGTCGCCCGTTATCGGCCGATTCACCGCTGCGCTGTGCGGCCCAGCCGCCCCACCCCGTAGGGTGGCTTCAGCCCACCGGTTACTACCACTGAGGTGGCGGAACACCGGTGGGCCAAAGCCCACCCTACGGCCATCCCACGGGCGTTCCGCTTGTTGCCGTACATTTTGCGTCGCCCGTCATCGGCCGATTCACCGCTGCGCTGAACTTCCGGCCCGCTGCACGGGCCTCAACTGGGCAGGACGCGTCATTTCCGAGCGGAGGCTCCACAGACCAGAAGGGGACAAGCATGTCGGACCATCACACGTACAAGAAGATCGAGATCGTCGGCTCCTCGCGCAACAGCGTCGACGAGGCCATCCAGAATGGCATCTCCGAGGCCAGCAGCAAGTTGCAGAACGTCGAATGGTTCGAGGTCGGCGAGATTCGCGGCCATGTCGAGAACGGCAAGGTTGGCCATTTTCAGGTCACCATGAAGGTCGGCTTCCGCCTCGCCAATAGCTGATCGTTCGCGCCAGGCGACCCGGCAGCAGCGCCCTGCTGGCTGCCCGGGGATGCCGGTCGCGGCCTTTGTACGACCAGCCGGACGTTCGCTAGACGCGTATCAGCCGTGCTCGGTCGGCGGCTCGCCGCGGCTACGCTCGTAGCGCCTGAGCAGTGGCTGAGTGGTCAATCCGTGGACCACGATGCTCAGCACCACCACCGAGATCACCAGCTGGATGATGTCCCCGGCCTCGTCCGGCAGCAGCCCGTGCGTGACCGCGTAGCTCAGGTAATAGAGGCTGCCGATGCCGCGGATGCCAAACCAGCCGACGGTCAATCGCTGGGTACGGTCCAGATAGCGACCGGGCACCAGCAGCCAGACGCTGAGCGGCCGGATCACCACGAACAGCGCTGCCGCCAGCGGCACCGCGCGCCAGTCCCAGTGTTCGGCTACCAGCACGCCGAGCATGGTCACCAGCAGCACCTCCAGGCTGCGTTCGAGTTGGCCGCCAAAGGTCAGGATGTCACCCATCATCACCCCGGCCGCGACCTTGGGCTCGCCGATGGCCTCGCGCTCGAGGGGCAATTCACGCGGGGTCATGCCGCCTTCGGCGACGTGCGGCACGGCGTGGGCGATCAGCTCCTCGGACGGCGTTTCCGATTCGTGCGAGGCGTCCTTTTCCGCGTGGCGCAAGCCGAGCCCGGCGGCGAACACCGCAAGAAAGCCCCAGGCGCCGATCAGCTCGGCGCCGACGTAGGTCAGTGCGATCAGCGCCAGGGCCAGCGAGTCGTTGGGCGACATCGAGGTGTCGGCATGCCGGGCACGCAGGTAGATCGCCAGCTTGCCAACCAGGCGGCCGAGCAGGTAGCCGAACAGCAGGCCGGCCGGCACCGCCCAGACCAGCCGATGCAGGGCCCAGTCGCCGACCCAGCCGGTGGCCATGGTTTCCTGCTCGATCAACAACAGGCCGAACACCACGAAGGGAAAGGCCGTGCCGTCATTGAAGCCGGCCTCGCCGGACAGGCCGTAGCGGACATGGTCGTTGTCCCGCGAGTTGTTGACCTGGACCAGGCTGGCGAGCACCGGGTCGGTCGGTGCGAGGATCGCCGCGATCAGCACCGCGATGCCCCAGTTCAGCCCCAGCAGGTAATGACAGAACGCCGCGACCCCGGCAATGCAGGCCAGCATCACCGGGCCGGCCAGGAAAAAGGTACTGCGCCACACCGGATGGCCGAGCGGCATGCGCAGCTTCAGCCCGCTGACGAACAGCGAGACCAGCACCGCGACCTCGGTCAGGTGCTCCATCCAGGTGGCGATGTGCAGGAAATCGACGTCCCACAGGCCGATCCCCAGCTGGCCGATAAGCAGGCCGAAGCCCAGGTAGATAAGCGAAGTGGTTACCGGCAGCCAGCGCAGGTAGGCCGACGCCAGGGCGAGGATCATCAGCAGGACGCCGAGCACGGCCATCCATTGGAGAAAAGTCATTCAGTCTTCCGGGGCAAGCGTGACGCGCCAAAGTGCGCATGGGCTGCAGATTCGATCGGCAGCGCCCGGACGGGTTCAGCGGCGCTGCCCAACGGGATGGAGTTTGCGTGCTTGGGCAGCACGCATTCGCCGCGGGGCGCGCCTGGTCTCGGGTTCGGCGTGTACGTGGGCGTGGCCGGTGCGTTGGTGGGGGTGCGCTGGGTAGCCTGCACCGGCTTCGAGCCATGACACGCGCTTCGGTGGAGGCCCACACTAACTTTGAGCCCTTGCACGCGCTCTTTGTGGGAGGCCCGCCCTCGGGGCGAAGCTTTTGCTTTCTGACGGCATGACAGGCCGCATTCGCCGCGGGGCGCGCCTGGTCTCGGGTTCGGCGTGTACTTGGGCGTGGCCGGTGCGTTGGTGGGGGGTGCGCTGGGGAGCCTGCACCGGCCTTGAGCCATGCCATGCGCTTCGTTGGAGGCCCCCTCTGGCTTTGAGCCCTTGCACGCGCTCTTTGTGGGAGGCCCGCCCTCGGGGCGAAGCTGTTGCTTTCCGGCGGCATGACAGTCCGCATTCGCCGCGAGGCGCGCCCACAGCCGGGGTTCGGCTTGGGCGAAACGCCCGCTAAGGGCCGGCCCCGTGACGTTACAGGCGTGGCCGCTCAACGCAGCCCGGCGAGAATCTCGAAGGCACGGTGGCGGTCGCCGCTGTCGTAGAAGTCGCAGGTGAAGATCAGCTCATCGGCGCCGGTCTGCTCGAGCAGGACGTCCAGCCGCGCGCGGATCTTTTCCGGGCCGCCGATCAGGGCCATGCCGAGGAAGCTGCCGACCGCGTCCTGCTCGTGGGGCAGCCACTTGCCCTGCATGCTCTGCACCGGCGGTACCAGCACCAGACTCTGGCCACGAATCAGCGCGAGGATGCGCTGGTAGGCCGTAGTGGCCAGGTACTCCGCTTGCTCGTCGGTGTCAGCGGTCATCAGCGGCACGCCGAGCATGACGTAGGGCTTGTCCAGCACCTTGGAGGGGCGAAAGTTCTCCCGATACAGGCGGATGGCCTCGTGCATGTAGCGCGGCGCGAAGTGAGAGGCGAAGGAATACGGAAGGCCCTTGGCCGCGGCCAGCTGGGCGCTGAACAGGCTGGAGCCGAGCAGCCAGATCGGCACCTGGCTGCCCATGCCCGGCATGGCAATGACCCGCTGATTGGGCTGGCGCGGGCCGAGCAGCAGCTGCAGCTCCTCGACATCCGCCGGAAAGTCATCGGCATTGCCCATGCGGTCGCGGCGCAGCGCATGCGCGGTGAACTGGTCGGCGCCCGGCGCCCGGCCGAGGCCCAGATCGATCCGGCCCGGATAGAGCGCTTCCAGCGTGCCGAACTGCTCGGCGACCACCAGCGGCGCATGGTTGGGCAGCATCACCCCGCCGGCGCCCAGGCGGATGCGCGAGGTGCCGGCAGCCAGATAGCCGATCAGCACCGCGGTGGCGGCGCTGGCGATACCGTCCATGTTGTGGTGTTCGGCGACCCAGAAGCGCTGGAAGCCGAGCTTCTCGACGTGCTGCGCCAGGGCCAGGGAGTTGCGCAGGGCGAGCCCGGCGTCGCCGTCATCGCGGATCGGCGCCAGGTCGAGTGTGGAAAAGCGGGTGTGTTCGATACGGGACATCGTCTACCTCGATTCTGACGGGCACTGCTGGCGGCACCGGCTCAGTAGCAGTGCTCGGCCTCGGCGCGGGCCACCACCGTGCCTTTGGCGTCGCGCAGCCAGCCTTGCGGAGTGAAGCCCAGCGAACGGGCCTGGAACAGATAGCGCTGGCCGGCCTGGAAATCGTCGTAGCGGATCACCATGGTGCAGCGCAGGTAATTGGTTTCGCCGAAATCGCCAAAGCCGCCACTGCTGATTTCGAATTCGTAGCGCGCTTCGAGTTCATGGGCGCCGGGGCTGACCTGGAAAAAGCGACCGTCGGGCGTGCGTTGGCCGTCCAGCCGGTCGGACATGAAAGTGTCGATGCCGGCGGCGCTGAGGTCGACCCAGGCCATGCCGGGAGCCGGTGCCGGCAGCGGGCCGGCGCAACCGGTCAGGCCGAGCGCCAGTAGCAGGGGAAAGGGCACGCGCATGATCATTCCTCCAGGACCGGCGGGGCCAGCGTCGCGCTGTGGCGGTCAGCAGACGAGCCTGAGCCAGAACCGCCGCTTTTTCAACCGCGCCGTGCTGCGCGGCGGCTGTGCTCAGCGGGCCGCGACACCGCCGCAGCCGCGCTCGCTGGCGCGCGCCAGCAGCTGGTCGTTCTCGTCGTACAGCCGCGCCCAGGGGCGAAACCCGTAGCCGCCGGCCACCAGCCGGTAGCGCGCGCCGGCGTCGAAGCCGTCATAGCTCAGGGTCAGCCGGCAATCGCGTGCCAGCGCCTCGCTGTTGCGGCCGACATCCGCCGGGCCGACCTCGAACCGGTAGCGCATGCCAAGCTGATGGCTGCCGGGCGTGACCTGGAAGTAGCGAGGGTCCTCCAGCGGCCGCTCGTCCACCGCCACCGCTTTCAGTTCGGTTTCATCCCGGGGCGCCAGTTCGATCCAGGCCTGGTTCGGGTCCGGCCGCGGCATCCACAAGGCGCAGCCACTGAGGGTGGTCAGCGCGAGGACAGCAATCAGGGTTCGCATGAGAAGTCTCCGACCGCGGCTGGGGCGGCCTGGCTGCACGAGGTTGGGTGGGCTTCGATGTCGTTGTAGGCTCAGCAGTCCGGCCCTCGAGGTCCCGTGTGCGAGCAGGCGCTTGTCTATTTCGAAGCTGAAAACCGCCCTTGTCGACAACCGCAGGTTGCGCTGGGTTCCCCTGTTTTTGACCGTCGGTCTGAGCGGCTGCAGCAGCTACTACGGCCAGCTCGCAGCGGGGCAACTGGCGTTGCTGCGCCAACGCGAGCCCATCACGGCGCTGGTCGACGACCCGACCACCGACGCGCATTTGCGTCAACGACTGGTCCAGGCGCTGCAGGCCAGAGGCTTCGCCAGCCGCACGCTGAAGCTGCCGGACAACGGCAGCTACCGGGTCTACGCCGACATCCGGCGGCCCTTCGTGGTGTGGAACCTGTTCGCTGCCGAGGAGTTTTCCGTAGCACCGCTGCAACACTGTTTTCCGATCGCCGGTTGCGTGGCCTACCGCGGTTATTTCCAGCCGGCCCGTGCGCGCGGCGCAGCGGCGCTGCTCGACACCAGGGGCTACGACACCGCGGTGGTGGGCGTGCAGGCCTATTCGACGCTCGGCTGGTTCGACGATCCCTTGCTCAGCTCGATGCTGCGCTGGGACGACGAACGCCTGGCCGGGCTGATCTTCCACGAGCTGGCGCACCAACGCCTCTACGTGGCGGGCGACACCGCGTTCAACGAGTCCTACGCCTCCTTTGTCGAGCGCGAGGGGCTGCGCCAGTGGCGTGCCAGCCGCGGCCTGCCGCCGGCGAGCGAGGCGGCCCACAAGCAGTACGCCGACCTCAGCGAACTGGTGCTGACGACCCGCGATCGCCTGGCTGCCCTCTATGCGTCCGACCTGAGCGCACCGGCGATGCGTGCGGCCAAGCGTGACGAGTTCATGCGCATGCGCCAGGCCTATCGCCGGCTACGCGACGGGCCCTGGCAGGGCGATGGCCGTTTCGACCGCTGGATGGCGCAGCCGCTGAACAACGCCAGCCTGGTGCCCTTCGGCCTCTACGACCGCTGGGTGCCGGCGTTCGCGGCGCTGTTCGAGCAGGCCGATGGGGATTGGCAGCGTTTCCATGCGCGGGTCGAGTCCCTGGGACGCATGCCTGCCGACGAGCGGGCGCAGGTGCTCGAAGCGCTTCGCTAAAGCCCCGGTCGCTTCGTTCAAAGGCAATCACGGCAAGGCGTTGCGGCAATTCCTCGGCTGTCTGATGGCGTCCTGTTCGCAGAGGTTTGATGCGCCGCTCATCGTCTTCGCGCGCTTTGGAGCCACACACCGTGGAATTGTTTTCCCTCCGCCCCCGTCCATTTTCTAGATCGTCAGCCCAGCTGACCCGTGATTTGGCCGCACGCTGCCAGTGCGCCTATCTAAGAACCAAGAAGCCGTGACAACGGAGGCTCCATGGACAACCTATCCGGCATCCTAGACAACAGGGGCACGCCGCTCGCCAAGCAGAAATTCACCTGGAAGGAACTGGCGGGCAAGCCGATCAGCAAGCTCGACGACGATGCGTTTACCCGCGTACGGATCATTCTGATGAACGGCGTCGAAACCGATGCGCTGCGCCTCAAGCACGGCATTGCCCGCATCACCGGCCAATTGCGCGGCCCGCTCGCCGAGATCCGTCGGGTCGAGCAGCACCAGGCGACCATGGTCAACTGGCTGATCTCCGCCGACCATTCGCCGCTGGAAACCACCGTCGCCTACGAGCAGGTCGCGATCGAGGTGACTGCGGCCGTCGCCCAGACCGAGCCGGATCCTTATCAGGCGCAGACTTACCGCTTCGGCCTGCTGGAAGACTTCGACCACCTGTATCGCTATTCGGCCATGCTCGATCGCCTCGAAGGCAAGGATGCGAACAACATCCTGCAGGGCTACACCGACATTGTCCCGGGTCGGCAGACCTCCGAGCATCATCGCCATCCGGATAACGACCTGCGCGAAAGCTACGCGAAGGAGCAGGCGAATCTGATCACCAAGATTCACTGCGCGCTGATCACCGCTGCCGAATTCCAGACCCATGACTACTATCAGAACATCGGCCCGCTGTTCGCCGATCCGCTGGCGCGTCAGCTGTATGCCGAGATTGCCTCGGTCGAAGAGCAGCACGTGACCCAGTACGGCTCGTTGGCCGACCCGCAGGAATCCTTCATGGAGAAGTGGCTGGTGCATGAGGCGATGGAGGTCTACGCCTACGCCAGCTGCGCCGAGCAGGAAACCAACCCGCGCATCAAGGCCATGTGGGAGCGCTTCCTCGATTACGAGTTGGGCCATCTGAACATTGCCTGCGAGCACTTCAAGAACATCGAGCGTCGCGATCCGGCGGAGATTCTCGGCGGCCCGCTGCCGAAGATGATCGAGTTCAAGAGCCAGCGTGAGTTCGTCCGTCAGGTGCTGGCGGCCGAGGTCAACCTGCGCTCCAGTGGCACCCAGTACGTCGACAAGAGTGAGGAGCCGCAGAACTCCCTGGATTACCGCGCCCAGCTCAATTCAGAAGGCATCGCCTCGAACATCGTCTCGGCCGGTTACCAGTGGGCGCCGGGTGGCGAACTGATGAGCATGCGCAAGGTTTCTTGAGGAGAACAGGACATGGCAACTTCAGCAAAACTGGGCACCAATTTCACCGGCGTGCAGATGTCGCCGAAGGACACCAAGCGCCTGCTCGATGCCGTCAACGAGATCCATCCGGACGTCCCGGGCGATTCCAGGGGCATCATGCTCGAACGCACGACCCGCGCCGAGAAAGCCGATCGCATTGGCTCGGTGCCGGTGCCGGTCCCGGGTTCGGCCAAGGGCATGCTCAAATCCACCTTCGACATGGCGCTGGGCAAGAGCCCAGAGCTGCTGGTCGACAAGCTCGGCGAGCGCCTGGCCTTCGAGCGCAGCGGAGTACGCCTGTATGACGCAATGATCGCCAAGGCCAAAGCCCTGGAGGCCGCCGAATCCGATCTGGTGCAGGTGCTTCAGCACATCCGCGACGAAGAGTTCGAGCACATGAACATCGTCGCCGACGCCATCGAGACCCTCGGCGCCGACCCGACTGCGCAGACGCCGTGCGCCGATGTGGTCGGAGTTAAAGCGATGGGCCTCATGCAGGTGCTGACCGACCCGCGCACCAATGTCGCTCAAGGCCTCAGCGCGCTCCTGACTGCCGAACTCGAGGACAATGCCGCCTGGGAGCTGCTGATCGAGCTGGCCGAGGCCGGTGGTCACCCGCGCATCGCCAAGGGCTTTCACAAGGCCAAGGAGCAGGAAGACGACCATCTGGCGAAGATCAAGTCGCTCCTGCGCAAGGATCTGCTCAGCCAGGTGCAATGAATACCGCGTGCGCTTCAAATCTTGGCGCGCCTCCGGGCGCGTCTTTTTTTCGCCTATGACTGGCAGGACGCTTTGGTGTTTTAGGTCATAAGTAAATGCATTCTTATTCTTTCTGGTGTTACTTGTGCGGACGGTAGACTCGCGGCTCAGTCATCATCGAGAGGCCATTTCATGCGCCGTGGATCGTTTCATTACCTGATCGTCCCCGGTTGGCACGGCTCGCCTGACGATCATTGGCAGAGCCACTGGCAACGCACCCTGCATCACAGTCAGCGGGTCGAACAGGCCGATTGGTTACTGCCGCAGCGTGTTGACTGGGTGGCCGAACTGAGTCGTGGCATCGCCGGCGCGCCAGAGCCGGTAGTGCTGATCGCGCATAGCCTCGGCTGCGTAACCGTCGCACATTGGGCGGCGCAGGCAGCGCCCGATGCGCTGCGGCGGGTTCGAGGCGCGCTGCTGATCGCTCCGGCGGACGTTGAGCGACCGGACTGCCCCGAGCCGCTGCGCAACTTCGCGCCGTTGCCCTTGGCGCCGCTGCCATTTCCAAGCGTGCTGGTGGGGTCCGACAACGATCCGGCCGCCAGCGCCGACCGGGCGCGTGCCATGGGTGAAGCCTGGGGCAGCGAAGTGAGCGTGCTCCATGGTGTCGGACACATCAACGTGGCGTCGGGGCACCCTCGTTGGGAAGAGGGGCTGGCCTTTCTCCATCGTCTGCAATCGCTGATCGGCGAGCAGGCGCAACGGCGCGCCTGATGGCTCTCGGGTCGATTGGGCGAGTGCTCCTTCTTCTTTCAGACGCCATTCGCCGCTGCTCGGTGGATCGGTGAAGCGCGATCCACCCTACAAGGCTGAGGCTCACACCG
>DAMBNU010000009.1:78698-184560 GCA_032064305.1 Pseudomonas sp.
GCCACTGCTCGGTGGATCGGTGAAGCGCGATCCACCCTACAAGGCTGAGGCTCACACCGAGCTGCTCGATCGTAGGGTGGATGACGCTTTTTCCATCCACCGTTGGCCACTGCTCGGTGGATCGGTGAAGCGCGATCCACCCTACAAGGCTGAGGCTCACCACCCACCAGCCTGACCACGATCCAAGGCGAACCGGTGCCGTTCGTTACACTCTCATGCACCAACGCCGCCCATCGAGCTGCTGCATGCCCAATCCCGCATCATCCGCATCATCCGCAACCACTGAACCGCTTCCGCTCGTGCTGGCCGGCCCCATGCTGCGCCGGCTCGAGGCGGGGCGGCTGGTGCTTTGGCTGGTGGCCAGCGAGCCGCTGCAGCTGCGCCTGACGCTGCAGCCTGAAGGCGAGGTTTCGATTTCGCTGGCCTTGGAAGGCGAATGCTGTCACCAGCTGCGCGTTGGCACCTCGGCCTGGTTGCACCTGATCGATCTCCACCTGGCTACGCCCCTGCCAAAGGATCGGCTGGTCGAATACGACCTGCTGATCCAGCGCGACGGCGGAGAACAAGGCATCGCCGATTGGGCGCCGCACCTGATCCATGACGGTTTCGAACGTCCGGCATTCGTCATCCGTTCGCGCTACGACAACCTGCTGCATGGCTCCTGCCGCAAGCCTCACCACCCCTCGGCGGACGGCTTGGTCACCGTGGATTCGCTGGTGGCCGAGACCCGCCACGCCCCCGAGCGATGGCCCGCCGCGCTGTTGATGACCGGCGACCAGATCTACGCCGATGACGTGGCCGGGCCCACTCTGGTCGCCATCCATGCGCTGATCCGCCGGCTCGGGCTCTACGGGGAATGCCTGGAGGGCGCCACCGTCGCCGACAGCGACGAACTGCTGGCGCATCCGGCGACCTATTACCGGCGTGAACAGTTGCTGCCCGCGTTCAAATCCAACGAAGCCCTGCGCGAGCGGTTCTTCGGTGGTGTGGAAAAACCGGTGTTTACCACTTCCAGCGCACACAACCATCTGGTGTCGCTGGGCGAGGTGCTGGCGATGTACCTGCTGGTCTGGTCACCCGTGCCCTGGGGCCTGATCGAGCTTCAGTCGCCGCCGCTGGACGGCGAGCTGGCCGAGCGCTGGGCGCGTGAACTGAGTTGCATCGATGCCTTCCAGATCGGCCTGCCGCAGGTGGCGCGGGCGTTGGCACATTTGCCGTCGCTGATGATCTTCGATGACCACGACATCACCGATGACTGGAACCTCAGCGCCCGCTGGGAGCAGACCGCCTATGGCCATCCGTTTTCCCGGCGCATCATCGGCAACGCCTTGCTCGGCTATCTGTTGTGCCAGGCCTGGGGCAATGCGCCGGATGCCAGCGTCACGTCCTTGAGCGCGGTTGAGGCGTTGCTCAATAGCGGCGAAGACGGGCGACTCGATTGCGCCCTGCATGATCAGGTGGTTGATGAGCTGCTGGAGCGCGGCGACTGGGGCTATGTCATACCCAGCGAGCCGGCGCTGGTGGTGCTCGATACTCGTACCCGCCGCTGGCGCAGCGAGCGCAACCTGAGCCGGCCTTCGGGGCTGATGGATTGGGAAGCGCTGACCGATTTTCAGCAGGAATTGCTCGATCATCGTTCGGTGATCATCGTCTCGCCGGCGCCGATGTTCGGCGTCAAGCTGATCGAGACTGTGCAACGCGTATTCAGCTGGGCCGGCCTGTCGCTGTTGGTCGACGCCGAAAACTGGATGGCCCATCGCGGCGCGGCGCAGGTGATGCTCAACATCTTTCGCCATACCCGCACGCCGGGCAATTACGTGATCCTCTCTGGCGACGTGCACTATTCGTTCGCCTATGAGGTGCGCATTCGAGGCCGTGCTGACGGCCCGCGGTTATGGCAGATCACCAGCAGTGGCGTGAAGAACGAGTTTCCGCCGCGTTTGCTCGACCTGTTCGATCGGCTCAACCGCTGGCTGTATTCGCCGCGCTCGCCCCTGAACTGGTTCACCAAACGCCGCCGGGTACGGGTCCAGCCGTGGCTGCCGAGCCGCAGCCGGTCCGGGGAACGCCTGTGGAACGGCTCGGGCATCGGCCGTATCCGGCTCGATGCCGAGGGCCGGCCGTCGCAGGTGCAACAGATCAACGCTGACGGGTCACCACCGGTGAGCTTCGCACCCGAGCGCGATCCGGCGTGCTAGCCGAACGCCGCGCGCAGCTCTGGCAGCGTGGCGTAGTAGTAGGCCGGCGATTGCGCCATCAGCTCGGCATGACTGCCGAAGCCGTAACCCACGCCGACCGCCTGCAAGCCGTTGCTGTGCGCGCCGATCAGGTCATGCTTGCGGTCGCCGATCATCAGCGTCTGCGCTGGATCGAGCCCTTCTCTGGCGATCACATGGGCGATCAGCTCGACCTTATTGGTGCGGGTGCCGTCCAGCTCGCTGCCATAGATGACCTTGAAGTGCTGGTCGAAGGCGAAATGCCGGGCAATTTCGCGGGCGAAAACCGAGGGTTTCGAGGTCGCTACATAGAGCGTCCGGCCTTGCCCGCGCAAGTGGTCGAGCATCTCCAGCACGCCGTCGAACAGCAGGTTTTCGTAAAGGCCGACCGTCTTGAAGCGCTCACGATAATGGCCCACCGCTTCCCAGGCGCGCGGCTCGTCGAAGCCGTAGAACTCCATGAACGCCTGTAGCAACGGCGGGCCGATAAAGGGTTCGAGCTTGGCCAGGTCCGGCTCATCGATCCCAAGCTGCGCCAGTGCATACTGAATCGAGCGTGTGATGCCTTCGCGCGGGTCGGTGAGGGTGCCGTCGAGATCGAAAAGGATGGTTGAGTGGTGCATCGCAGGGCTCGGTAAATTCATGTGGGGGCGCAGTCCGACAATCGGCTCGCGCACGATTTGTTGCTTCAGGCTTCAGGCTTCAGGCTTCAGGCGTTTCTGCCAGGTGCTGATCCTTCAACTTCACGTAGTTGCCGGCGGTGTAGCTGAAGAAGCTGCGCTCTTTTTCCGTCAGCGGGCGGGCCTGCTTCGCTGGGCTGCCGACGTAGAGGTAGCCGCTTTGCAGTGTTTTGCCCGGTGGCACCAGGCTGCCGGCGCCGATGATGACTTCGTCTTCGACCACCGCGCCATCCATCACGATCGAACCCATGCCCACCAGGATGCGACTGCCCAGGGTGCAGCCGTGCAGCGTGACCTTGTGGCCGACGGTGACTTCGTCGCCGATGGTTAGTGGGAAGCCGTCCGGGTTGAATGGGCCGGCGTGGGTGATGTGCAGCACGCTGCCGTCCTGAATGCTGGTGCGTTTGCCGATGCGGATGCGGTGCATGTCGCCGCGGACCACGGTCAGTGGCCAGACGGAGCTGTCCTCGCCGATCTCGATATCGCCGATGAGAACGGCGCTGGGGTCGACGAAGACGCGTTCGCCAAGTGTCGGTGTGTGGCCCTGGAAGGTCCGGATACTCATGGGTGGCTCCTGTAGGCGCGTGTGTGGGGGCGGGCGATTACTGATAGACCCGACCATCGAGTGTGTTGCTGCCGGGACGAAAGAATTCGCCCGGCGTGGCGCCGAACTGTTCGCGAAAGGCCGCGATGAAGGCCGATAAGGATTCATAACCACAGCCCAGCGCCACGTCGGTGACCCGTTCGCCGCGCTCCAGCGCCGGTAGCGCGCTGAGCAGCCGCAGGCGTTGGCGCCAGGCACGGAAGGTCAGCCCGGTTTCACGGAGGAACAGCCGGCTCAGGGTCCGTTCCGAAACGCCCAGGGTGCGGCTCCAGTCGGCCAGCCCTTCCTGGGATTCCGGCTGCGCCTGCAGGCTTTTGCACAGCCGATGCAAACGTGGCTCGGCGGGCAGCGGCAGCACCAGTTCGACCTCCGGTGCGCAACCCAGTTGATCGAGCAGCACTTGCACCAGTCGTCCCTCCGCGCCGTCTTCGGCATAGGCTTCGGGCAGGGTGCTGAAATGCCGGATCAGTTCGCGCAGCAGCGGGCTGACCTGCAGTACGCGGCAATGCTCGGGCGCCTCGCCGGCCACGGCCCGATCAATGTAGAGGCTGCGAATGCAGGTGTCCGGCGCACAGAAGACCTGATGCGTCACCCCTGCCGGAATCCACACCGCGCGCAGCGGCGGCGCGATGAAGCGGCCATTGTCGGTGCGCACTTCGAGCACGCCTTCCACCGCATGGGACAGCTGCACCCAGGGATGGCTGTGGCGGTAGCCCAGCTTGAGGTTGGGCGGCGAATCGAGCTGGCCGTAGACCGGTCGCGGCAGCGCTTTGAGTTCGCCCAGGCGGGTGATCAATGCGGCTTCTTGTCCGATTGGCGACATTTCGTGCCTGCTTGGCGTTAGTCGGAAGGAGGCGCCCACGTTAAGGTCCATTTCAGTCACCCGCAAGCCCCTAGGAATACTGTTCATGGCCAAGCTCCGCATCCTCTTCGATAACTTCACGCTCGCCTTGCTGGCGGTGGTTGCCATTGCCACGCTGTTTCCCTGCGAAGGGCGCGGCGCGGTGTTCTTCGAGTGGCTGACGGCAGCCGCCATCGCGCTGCTGTTCTTCATGCACGGCGCCAAGCTGTCGCGCGAAGCGATCCTTGCCGGTGCCGGGCACTGGCGCCTTCACCTGCTGGTGTTCGCCTGCACCTTCATCATGTTTCCGCTGCTGGGGCTGGCGCTCAAGCCAGTGCTGACCCCGATGGTCGGTGACGAGCTGTACCTGGGCATGCTCTACCTCTGCGCGCTGCCCGCGACCGTGCAATCGGCCATCGCCTTTACCTCGCTGGCGCGTGGCAATGTGCCGGCGGCGATCTGCAGTGCGGCGGCCTCCAGCCTGATCGGCATCTTCCTCACGCCGCTGCTGGTAGTGCTGCTGATGGGTGTCGAAGGCGATAGCGGCTCGACACTGGATTCCATCGGCAAGATCGTGCTGCAACTGCTGGTGCCCTTTATCGCCGGGCAGATCGCCCGCCGCTGGATCGGCGCCTGGGTGACGCGCAACAAGACCTGGCTGAAAACCGTGGACCAGAGCTCGATCCTGCTGGTG
The DNA here is from genome assembly GCA_032064305.1 of Pseudomonas sp. Lineage (GTDB taxonomy): Bacteria > Pseudomonadota > Gammaproteobacteria > Pseudomonadales > Pseudomonadaceae > Stutzerimonas. Next base: position 83,734 of record DAMBNU010000009.1, read on the forward strand.
GTCTACACCGCGTTCAGCGGGGCGGTGGTCGAAGGGCTCTGGCAGCTCGTGCCGCTTGGCAACCTGCTTGGACTGGTCGTGGCCTGCTGCCTGTTGCTGGCCATCGTGCTGTGGCTGACGGCCATGCTGGCCAAGCTGTTTGGCTTCAATCTGGAAGACCGCATCACCATCCTCTTCGCCGGCTCGAAGAAGAGCCTGGCGACCGGCGTGCCCATGGCTCAGGTGCTGTTCGCCACCAGTGCGGTCGGCATGATCATCCTTCCGTTGATGCTCTTCCATCAGATCCAGCTGATGGTCTGCACGGTGCTCGCCCAGCGCTATGCGCGGCGGCCCGAATTGCCAGGGGAGGCGGTGGTCCAATGACCGCTACGTATGCCCGTAACCCGCGCCGTTTCGTTGTGAATAGAGCCGCTCTATCGCTTCGTTCCCCAGCTGCGCGGTCGGGCATTTGTCTTTAACATGCGCCGGTGATCATTTATTCAGAAGGGGCAACTGCCGTGACCGATACCAATCCGCTGCTTCGGGAATTCGACCTGCCGCCGTATTCCGAGATTCGTCCGGAGCACGTCGAGCCGGCGGTCGATACCGTCCTAGGCGAGAACCGCGTCGCCCTGCAGGAATTGCTCAGCCGCCCCGCCGAGAGCCTCGACTGGGGCACCCTGGTGGTTGGCCTCGACGAAATGAACGAACGCCTCAGCCGCGCCTGGGGCCCGGTCAGCCACCTCAATGCGGTGCGCAACAACCCTGAACTGCGCAGCGCCTATGAGGCCTGCTTGCCCAAACTGTCCGCCTACACCACCGAGCTGGGCCAGAATGCCGACCTGTTCGCCGCCTACCAGGCGCTGTCGCTGAGCGCCGAGGCCGACGGCTTCGATGTGGCGCAGAAGACCATTCTCGAACATGCGTTGCGTGACTTCCGCCTGTCCGGTATCGACCTGCCGCCGGCCGAGCAGCAGCGCTTCGGCGCGATCAGCATGAAGCTCGCCGAACTGGGCAGCACCTTCTCCAATCAGCTGCTCGACGCGACCCAGGCCTGGACCAAGCACGTCACCGACGAAAGCCTGCTGGCCGGCATCACCGATTCGGCCAAGGCGCAGATGGCCGAAGCGGCCAAGGCCAAGGAGCTGGACGGCTGGCTGATCAGCCTCGAATTCCCCAGCTACTACGCGGTAATGACCTACGCGGATAATCGCGCGCTGCGCGAAGAGGTCTACGTCGCCTATTCCTCCCGCGCCTCCGATCAGGGGCCGAATGCCGGCCAGTTCGACAACGGCCCGGTGATGGAACAGATCCTCGACCTGCGTCAGGAGTTGGCAGCGCTGCTGGGCTTCGGTAATTACGCTGAACTGTCGCTGGCGACCAAGATGGCCGATAGCACCGATCAGGTGCTGGGCTTCCTGCGTGATCTGGCCACGCGCAGCAAGCCGTTTGCCGAACGCGACCTGAAGGAACTGCGCGCCTTTGCTGCCGAGCAGGGCGTCTCCGATCTGCAGAGCTGGGACGTCAATTACTTCGGCGAAAAGCTGCGCCAGGCCCGCTACAGCCTGAGCCAGGAAGAACTGCGTGCGTACTTCCCGGTGGACAAGGTGCTGTCCGGGCTGTTCGCGATCGTCAAGCGCCTGTACGGCATCGAGATTCACGAGCTGGAAGGCTTCGACAGCTGGCATCCGGACGTGCGTCTGTTCGAAATCCGCGAGAAGGGCGAGCACGTCGGGCGATTCTTCTTCGACCTCTATGCACGGGCCAACAAGCGCGGCGGTGCCTGGATGGACGGCGCACGTGACAAACGCCGCACCTGCCTTGGCACGCTGCAGACGCCGGTGGCCAATCTGGTCTGCAACTTCACCCCGCCGGTGGGCGAGCGTCCGGCGCTGTTGACCCACGATGAAGTCACTACGCTGTTCCACGAATTCGGCCATGGTCTGCACCATTTGCTGACCCAGGTCGAGCATGCTGGCGCGTCGGGCATCAATGGCGTGGCCTGGGACGCGGTCGAGCTGCCGAGCCAGTTCATGGAGAACTGGTGCTGGGAGCCGGAAGGCCTGGCGCTGATCTCCGGTCATTATCAGACCGGAGAAACGCTGCCGCAGGACCTGCTCGACAAGATGCTGGCGGCGAAGAATTTCCAGTCCGGCCTGATGATGGTGCGTCAGCTGGAATTCTCGCTGTTCGACTTCGAACTGCACGCCACCCATGGCGACGGCCGTAGCGTGCTGGAAGTGCTCGAAGGCATCCGCGACGAGGTCTCGGTGATGCGTCCGCCGGCCAGCAACCGCTTCCCCAACAGCTTTGCGCACATCTTCTCCGGCGGTTACGCGGCGGGGTATTACAGCTACAAGTGGGCCGAGGTGCTGTCCTCCGATGCCTTTTCGCGTTTCGAGGAAGAGGGCGTCTTCAATGCCGATACCGGTCGTGCTTTCCGCGAGGCCATTCTGGCGCGCGGCGGTTCGCAGGAGCCGATGGTGCTGTTTGTCGACTTCCGTGGCCGTGAGCCGTCCACCGATGCGCTGCTGCGCCACCTGGGCCTGACCGAGGAGGTCGCATGAGCGACGATCCCAAAGTGATCACCAAACGCTTCATCGCCGGGGCGGTATGCCCGGCGTGCAGCGCCAGCGACAGCATCAAGATGTGGGACGTCGACGGCGTTCCGCATCGCGAGTGCGTCGAGTGCGGCTACGCCGATACCCTCAACGCCCAGGGCCAATCCGTGCCCTCGGAGCTGGGGACGCGGGTCAACCAGGCCAAGCCGAAGGCCCCGGATCCGCAAGTGCAGGCCGTGCAGTTTTTCCCCAATCCCAAGCTGAAGAAAAAACCCGACTGATCCGAGAGGCGCGCCATGTGGCACATCACCTGTGGCGACCTCGCGGCGGAGAGCGTTCGGCCGCTGCTGGCTGACGGCAGCGAGGTCCGCGTGCTGCGCGATGACCTGGCCGTTGGGCCGCTTGCCGGTGTCGATACCGCGCCCTGTGCGGGGCGGCTGGCGTTCTGGGAAACCCTGTGGCCTGCAACCATGACATCGCGTCCGGACTTCACTGGCATTGCGAGTGATGCGTTGTGGCTGGAGGGATTGACTGGCCAGCCGCGGCCGGTCACCGTCTGGCATGGCGACAGCGCTTCCGAGCAGCTGATGCTGGCGCGGGTGGCGGCAGCTCTGGAGGGCGTTTCGCTGCCCTTTTACGAGGTCGCTTGCGGCACCGGTGACAGCCGGGTCGGCACGCGCATGGCCGTGCCCATGCATACGCCGGAAGCCCTGGTGGCGCTCGACCAACCGCGCGCTGTTGATCCAGCCAGAGTCGCCACGCTCGCCAGCCAGTGGCGCACCGCCGTGGCGGAGAACGCCGCGATACGGCGTTGGCAGGAGGGTCGTTTCGTCGGCGAGGACCATCGTCGAATCGACCACGAACTGACCGACGCCTGCACCGACGAGGACCTGCCGCTGTCCCGCGCGATGGCGGAGGTGATGGCCCGCTGCGACGGCTTTTTCGCGACGGACATGTTTCTTTACTGGCGCGCCCGGGAGCTGGCGCAGCGCGGCATTTTGCGGCTGAGCGGTGACCACGGCGCTGGCTATGCAACGGTGCGGGTGCGTCGGGCAGCGGGTTGAAGCGGTATCGCGGCGGCTGTCCGCTGGCCAGCCGCTTTGACTACGTCGTCGTACCGGCTAGCCGGCAATCTTCTCGCCGACCAGCTGCGGACGCGCTGCGCGCGTGAAGCGCTGCTTGAGCTTCATCGCCGGGGATTCGATCAGGTGCCAGGACAGGATCGCCAACAGCAGCGTCGGCACGAGGCTGATCAAGGTCAGCTGGAACACGCCGATTTCAGGGCCCAGCAAGTAGACGGTGAGCTGCTGGAGGGGGAAGGCGTAGATGTACATACCGTAGGAGAAGTCGCCATGCTTGCCGAACCGGGAAATCAGCGGGATCGGGGCATAGGCCAGGTAGATCACCAGATAGGGCAGCGCAACCACGTAGACGTAGGGGCCGGCGGCGGTATGGAAGGTCAGTCCCAGCGCAGCGACCAGCACCGTCGCGATCCAGCCGCGCCAGGGCAAGACGTCGCGGTACAGGAAAATGGCGGAACCGGTGTAGTACAGCAAGCCCAGCTTGACGATGTTATTGATGAAGAACGACTCGATCCCGAGCATCTTCAATATCCAGAAATGTCCCAGGGCGAGGCCGGCGATCGGCAGGAAGATCAGCCGGCGATTCAGCAGGCCGACCAGCCCCATCATCATCACGCCGAGGTACATCAGCACTTCCAGCGGAAGCGTCCACAATGATCCGTTCACCACGTTCGGATAGATGTTCTGGGTGAACACGCCCGGCAGTTCGAAGCGGGTGACGAGCAGGATGTTCTGCAAATAGGTCCAGGTGACGGAGGACGAGAGGTAGCTGGTCATGTTCCGGTCGGTCACCAGCGGGCCGATGACGAAGGCAGAAAGCAGCACCGCCAGAATCAAGGCCGGGAACACGCGCAACGCGCGCTTGATGAGAAAGCTCTTCGCGCTGCTGCTATTGATCCAGGAGGAGGTGATCAGGTAACCGCTGATCACGAAGAAGATCGCGACGGCCATCTCGCCGCCATTCTCGTAGCCGGTCAGCAGCTCGATGGGTTCATCGGGTCGGCGCCCGGTCAGCGGATAGCTGTGAACGAGGAGGACCATCGTTGCTGCGAAGAACCGCAGAAAATCGAAGTTGTTTTCGTGAGCGAGCGGTGCGCCTGGCTGGGCGGGCATCTTCACCTCCTTGTCGATACCGGGACGGATTACAGCCGTGAGCCACCTTCGGCACAAACGGGCGGCGATAATTCCCTTGCCGTTGGTTTTTTTCCGACCGTCGGCGTGGAGAAGTTCGGTCGGCTGCTAGATACTGTATGCATAAACAGTATTTGGAGGCTTCGATGCGCGCGCCCATCACCACCCCGCGGGGCCGCGGCACCGCGATCAATCCGGACAACCGCTTCGCCCCGACGCGTAGCGAAGCCTATGACGATGGCTGGGAACAGGATGTGCCGCCCACCCGCGCTACGGAAATCCGCTTCGAGACGGCGAAAAGTGTGCTCACGCGCAACCAGTCGCCGGACGTCGGCTTCGATCGCTCGGTCAATCCGTATCGCGGTTGCGAGCACGGGTGCATCTACTGCTTTGCCAGACCGAGCCACGCCTACTGGGACCTGTCGCCGGGCATCGATTTCGAAACGCGGCTGATCGCCAAGACCAACCTGGCCGAGCGGCTCGAGCAGGAGCTGAGCAAGCCCGGCTACGTGCCGCAACCCATCGCGCTGGGCGTCAATACCGACGCCTATCAACCGCTGGAGCGCGAGCAGCGCCTGACCCGCCAGGCACTGGAGGTCCTGCTGCGTTTCAAGCACCCGGTGCACATCATCACCAAGGGCTCGCTGGTGTTGCGCGACCTCGACCTGCTGGTGCCACTGGCCGAGCAGCGGTTGGTCAGTGTCTCGGTCAGCCTGACCACCCTGGACGACGAACTCAAACGCCTCATGGAGCCGCGCGCGGCCTCGCCCTCGGCGCGTCTACGGGTGCTGCGCACGCTGCACGAGGCGGGTGTGCCCGTCAGTGTGATGTGCGCGCCGATGATCCCGATGATCAACGACATGGAGCTCGAGCGCATGCTCGAAGCCGCGCGTGAAGCGGGCGCGCATTCGGCGGCCTACGTGTTGCTGCGGCTGCCACACGAAGTGGCGACGCTGTTCGACGAATGGCTGCAGGAGCATTTCCCGCAGCGCGCCGCCCACGTCATGAGCCTGGTGCGCCAGTCGCGGGGCGGCAAGGACTACGACAGTCGCTTCGGCAGCCGCATGCGCGGTGAGGGCCAGTTTGCCCAGTTGCTTGCGCAACGCTTCCAGCTGGCCTGCAAGCGCCTCGGTTACAACCGGCGAGACCAGAATTATGGCCTCGATTGCACCCGCTTCGCACCGCCCGGGCAGCAGATGAACCTGCTGTGAGCCGTGTTCTCACGAAACGAGCGTCGTCGCGGAGCCGCTTTTCGTAGGAGCGAGCTTGCTCGCGAAAAGAAGCCACCGCGTCGTCCCGGTTCGCGAGCAAGCTCGCTCCTACAGGGGCGGGTGCGGCGCTGCGGCGCGGCGTGATCGAGGGTGGGGCGTTGTCGTGCGGCGCGGCTCTATCGAGCCGCCCTGGTTCATGCGGGTAGGTGAACGGTGCTGCACGGCTGCGATGACGAGCAACGGAACTATTCACGGCCGCCGACCCCTGATTTCAGGGGTCGGCGCCTGGGCGCGCCTCTGATCGCGACGCGTCGGCATCGGCGATGCGCCGTCGTTAGTTCCGGAGGAATGATTTGAACGCTTTTATCGATTTGCTGCAGTGGCCGGCCATGGTCGTCACCGTTCTCGCGGCCTGGCTGATCGGCTCGCTGAATCCGGGCCGACGGACGGTGGGGTTCTGGTGTTTCTTGCTGAGCAACCTGCTCTGGGTGATCTGGGGCTGGCAGGCTCATGCCTGGGCATTGATCGTCCTTCAGGTGTGCCTGGCGCTGATGAATATCCGCGGCGTGAAAAAGAACGACCACCCCGCCGAGGCGCAAACCGAACCGGGTCGCTGACGAAATTGCCACCCCGGCTTCGCTGTCTATACTCCGATCGTAGCGTACCGATTGATACCGACTGTGCGTGCAGAAACGAGGGCCGAGCCCGTTGACCGGGGGAGGCCAGATCGGAGCGTAGTCAGACGATAGCTGTGCCTGGCTCCCTTTCGTGACAGGACAAGAGACAGTCGGCGGGATAACAAGAACCATAAGGGGAACCCGCAATGTCGCGACATCCACGAGTCTGGATGGGGATGGGGTTGTGGTCGCTGTTCGGTCAGGCGCAGGCCGCCTGGGAAACGAACATGCGTTCCGGCGCCACCGAAGTCAGCCGCTCCGTATTCGATCTGCACATGACCATCTTCTGGATCTGCGTGATCATCGGCGTGGTGGTGTTCGCGGCGATGTTCTGGTCGATGTTCGCGCATCGCCGTTCCCGGCGGCAGGAGTCGGCGAACTTTCACGAGAACACCAAGGTGGAAGTGCTCTGGACCATCATTCCCCTGCTGATTCTTGTCGGCATGGCCGTTCCGGCCACCCGCACGCTGATTCACATCTACGATGCCTCCGAATCGGACGTCGACATCCAGGTCACCGGCTACCAGTGGAAATGGCATTACAAGTACCTGGGCGAGGACGTCGAGTACTTCAGCAACCTGACCACGCCGCGTGACCAGATCAACAACCTGGCGCCGAAGGGCGAGCACTACCTGCTCGAGGTGGACGAGCCGCTGGTGATCCCGGCGGGCGCCAAGGTGCGCTTCCTGGTGACCGCGGCGGACGTCATCCACTCCTGGTGGGTGCCAGACCTGGCGGTGAAGAGGGACGCCATCCCCGGTTTCATCAACGAGGCCTGGACGCGCATCGACCAGCCCGGCATCTACCGTGGCCAGTGCACCGAACTCTGCGGCAAGGACCATGGCTTCATGCCCATCGTGGTGGAGGTGAAGTCGCAGGAAGACTACGCCGCCTGGCTCGGCGGCAAGAAGGCCGAGGCGGCCAAGATGGCCGAGCTGACCAGCAAGGAATGGACCCGTGAAGAGCTGGTCGCGCGTGGCGAGAAGGTCTATCTGACCAACTGTGCGTCCTGCCACCAACCGACGGGTGAGGGCCTGCCGCCGATGTTCCCGGCACTCAAGGGGTCTCCCGTCGCCACCGGCGAGGCGGAAGGGCATCTCAGTACGGTCTTCCATGGCCGCCCGGGCACGGCGATGCCGGCCTTCGGCCCGCAGCTGTCGGAGGTCGACCTGGCCGCGGTGGTGACCTACGAGCGCAATGCCTGGGGCAACGACAAGGGCGACATGGTCACGCCGAAAGACGTGCTCGTCTTCAAACAGGCCGAAGAAGCCACCCAGTAAGAGGATCAGGTGATGAGTGCAGTGATCGACGATCATGGTCATGCCGGGCATGACCATCACCACGGCCCAGCCAAGGGTCTGATGCGCTGGGTGCTGACCACCAACCACAAGGACATCGGCTCGATGTACCTGTGGTTCAGCTTCTGCGCCTTCCTGCTCGGCGGCTCCATGGCCATGGTGATCCGCGCCGAGCTGTTCCAGCCGGGCCTGCAGATCGTGCAGCCGGAATTCTTCAACCAGATGACCACCATGCACGGCCTGATCATGGTCTTCGGCGCGGTGATGCCGGCCTTCGTCGGCCTGGCCAACTGGATGATTCCGCTGATGATCGGCGCGCCGGACATGGCGCTGCCGCGGATGAACAACTTCAGCTTCTGGCTGCTGCCGGCAGCATTCGGGCTGCTGGTGTCCACGCTGTTCATGGAAGGTGGCGGGCCAAACTTCGGCTGGACCTTCTACGCGCCGCTGTCGACCAAATACGCGCCGGAAAGCGTGACCTTCTTCATCTTCGCCATCCACCTGATGGGTATCAGCTCGATCATGGGTGCGATCAACGTGGTCGCCACTATCCTCAACCTGCGCGCGCCGGGCATGACGCTGATGAAGATGCCGCTGTTCGTCTGGACCTGGCTGATCACCGCCTTCCTGCTGATTGCGGTGATGCCGGTGCTTGCGGGCGTGGTGACCATGATGCTGATGGACATCCACTTCGGTACCAGCTTCTTCAGCGCGGCTGGCGGCGGCGACCCGGTGCTGTTCCAGCACGTGTTCTGGTTCTTCGGCCATCCCGAGGTGTACATCATGATCCTGCCGGCGTTCGGTGCCGTCAGCTCGATCATCCCGGCGTTCAGCCGCAAGCCGCTGTTCGGCTACACCTCGATGGTCTACGCCACTGGCGCCATCGCCTTCCTGTCGTTCATCGTCTGGGCCCACCACATGTTCGTGGTCGGCATCCCTGTGGTCGGCGAGCTGTTCTTCATGTACGCGACCATGCTCATCGCCGTGCCCACGGGGGTGAAGGTGTTCAACTGGGTGTCGACCATGTGGCGCGGCTCGCTGACGTTCGAAGCGCCGATGCTGTTCGCCGTGGCCTTCGTCATTCTCTTCACCATCGGCGGCTTTTCCGGGCTGATGCTGGCCATTGCCCCGGCGGACTTCCAGTACCACGACACCTACTTCGTGGTGGCGCATTTCCACTATGTGCTGGTGCCCGGCGCCATCTTCGGCATCTTCGCCTCGGCTTACTTCTGGCTACCGAAGTGGACCGGCCATATGTACGACGAAACCCTCGGCAAGCTGCATTTCTGGATGAGCTTCGTCGGCATGAACATGGCGTTTTTCCCCATGCACTTCGTGGGATTGGCCGGCATGCCGCGGCGCATCCCCGACTACAACCTGATGTTCGCCAACTTCAACATGGTGTCGAGCATCGGCGCCTTCATGTTCGGCGCGACGCAGCTGTTGTTCCTGTACATCGTGATCAAGTGCATCCGCGGCGGCCCGGTGGCCCCCGCCAAGCCCTGGGACGGCGCCGAGGGCCTGGAATGGAGCGTACCGTCGCCGGCGCCCTACCATACCTTCAGCGTGCCGCCGACGATGGAAGAGCTGCACGAGCATCGCACGGGCCCCAAGCATGAATAGCGTAACGGCTGCCGCGGACCGGAGGCGCAGGGCCAGTCCGCAGGTGGCCCGGACGCCGCATGGCGGGTCGGAACATGGGGCGGCGCCTGGCCTCCGGGGTGGGCAGAAGCCCACGCTACATAGCCGGCGACCCTGCAGCGCTGCCGTAGGGTGGGCTTCAGCCCACCGGAGCGAGCCTCCATCGACGGTGCGGATGAGCCGGGGCGCTCGCATCGGGTGCCCGTCATGAGCGCCTCACTGTCTACCGGACGTCTCGTGCGTCGCCTGTTGCTGCTGGTCGTGGTGATGTTCGCCTTTGGCTTCGCCCTGGTGCCGCTGTATGACGTGATGTGCAAGGCGTTCGGCATCAACGGCAAGACCGCCGGCGCCTATCAGGGCACCCAGACGGTGGACGCTCAAAGACAGGTGCGGGTGCAGTTTCTGGCGACCAACGCTTCTGGGATGAGCTGGGAATTTCACCCCAAGTCCGACCAGATCAGTGTCAATCCGGGCGCGGCCCAGCAAATGCTGTTCGTTGCGTTCAACCCCACCGATCACCCGATGACGGCTCAGGCGGTGCCGAGCATTTCGCCGTCCAAGGCGGCCGCCTATTTCCACAAGACCGAGTGCTTCTGCTTTACCCAGCAGGTATTGCAGCCCGGCGAGCGCATCGAGATGCCGGTGCGCTTCATTGTCGACCGCGACCTGCCCGCCGACGTGCGCCACCTGACGCTCGCCTACACCTTGTTCGACATCACGTCCCGCCAGCCCCCGATCGTCGTGGTCCAGGCGCCGAAACCCGCGGCAGAGGAGAGTCTGCAATGAGCCAACCGACCCCCGTGCACGAGCCCTACTACGTTCCGGCCCAGAGCAAGTGGCCGATCATCGCGACGGCCGCGCTGCTGACCACGGTGTTCGGGCTCGGCACCTGGTTCAACGACCTCAAGGCCGACCGTGCCGAGTCCCATGGTCCGTGGATCTTCTTTGCCGGCGCGCTGCTGATCGCCTACATGATGTTCGGCTGGTTTGGCTCGGTGGTGCGCGAGGGGCGTGCCGGACTCTACAGCGCGCAAATGGACCGCTCGTTCCGCTGGGGCATGAGCTGGTTCATCTTTTCGGAAGTGATGTTCTTTCTGGCGTTCTTTGGTGTGCTGTTCTACGTGCGCTACTGGGTCGGACCCTGGTTGGGCGGTGAAGGCGACAAGGGCGTCAGCAACATGCTCTGGCCGAACTTCGAGTACAGCTGGCCACTGCTGAACAACCCTGATCCAAAACTCTATCCCGCACCGGAAGGCACCATCGGCCCCTGGGGCCTGCCGCTGGTCAACACCATCCTGCTGGTCACGTCCAGCTTTACCCTGACCTGGGCGCACCATGCGCTGCGTCGCGGTGACCGCAAGCAGCTCAAGCTCGGGCTGGGGCTGACGGTGCTGCTAGGCGCCTCGTTTCTGTCGTTGCAGATCGAGGAATACCTGCACGCCTATACCGAACTGGGACTGACCCTCGGCTCGGGCATCTACGGTGCGACCTTTTTCATGCTGACCGGCTTTCACGGCGCCCACGTCACCATCGGCGCGATCATGCTGACGGTCATGCTGGTGCGCAGCTTCCGCAATCACTTCACGCCGGAGCAGCACTTCGGATTCGAGGCCGCGGCCTGGTACTGGCACTTTGTGGACGTGGTCTGGATCGGCCTGTTCATTTTCGTCTACGTGCTGTAGCCGGATGGGTCGCTGCGCTGGCGGCCCGGGCTAGCCGAATCCCGGGTGCAGCTGACCGGAATAGAAGCCCCAGGCGATGAGCGCGATGGTGGCGGCCGACAGGCAGACGCGGATGAACAGGGCGGTCAGCAACCGCGAGCGGCCGCCGTCGTCTCTGACCAGGAAGAACAGACCACTGAACAAACTGACCAGCGTGGCCACCAACAACAGAACAATCGCCGCCTTGAGCATGAGCGGGTCCGCAACGGGGAGAGTGGGGTGGAGTATAGCCAGCCGGATCGATACGCCAGGGTGCGCGGCATGAGGGGCTTCAAGCCGGGCCTCGTGCCGACCCTGGTGGTGCTCTGCCTGCTGCCGATGTTGGTATGGCTGGGCATCTGGCAACTGCAGCGTGCCGACCAGAAGCGCGACCTGCTGGCCCGTCAGGAAGCTCGCCAGGCCGCGGCTGCGGTAAGCCCGGAGCGAATCGAGCAGCTCGACGAGCCGGCCTATAGCCGCGTTCACCTGCAGGGCAGTTTCGATGCCGAGCACAGCGTGCTGCTCGACAGTCGTACCCGTGACGGCCAGGTCGGCGTGGAATTGCTGCAACCGTTCATGGACGCACCCAGCGGCCGCTGGGTTCTGGTCAACCGCGGCTGGCTGCCCTGGCCCGACCGGCGCATCGCGCCGCAATTCGACACGCCCGACCGTCCATTGAAGCTCGCCGCCTGGGTCTATGCCCCGTCCGGCAAGCCGTTCCTGCTCGGCGGTGGCAAGGGCGAGGGCTGGCCGCGGCTGGTCAATCATGTCGATGTCGAGGCGATCTGGGCGGAGCTCGGACGCGACGGCGTCAGCTACGAGCTTCGCCTGCAGCCGGGCCCGGCCGCCTACCGCGCCGACTGGCCGGTGACCTTCATGCAACCCGCGCAGCACCTGGGCTACGCCGTGCAATGGTTCGCCCTGGCCGTCGCCCTGCTGGGGCTGTTCATCTACCTGGGCGTGCATCAGGCACGGGAGCGCAGACCATGACTACCCTGAATCCTGCCTTTGGCCCGCTGCCGCCGCAGCGGCGCCGTGGGCGTCTGCAGCTGCTGCTGATCCTGGCGGTGGTGATCGGGCCCATGCTGCTGGCGACCGCGATGTATCGCTTCGGCTTCTGGGTGCCCAGTACCCGCACCTACGACGGCGCCCTCGTCGCCGACGGGCAGGGCCGCGAGGCCTTGGGCGTGCAGGCTCCGGCCGCGGCCGGCGAGCCGCGCTGGGAGTTGCTGGTCACCGCGCCGCAGGGGTGCGACGAGCAATGCCAGCGGCTCGTCTACCTGGCCCGGCAGATCAACATCGGCCTGGCGCGCGAGGCCAATCGTGCCGGACATGCGCTGGCCAGCGCGCAGCCACTGTCCGCCGACTACCAACAGCGGCTGCAGCGCGAGTACCCGCAACTGCAGCGCTATGCGCTCGACCCGGCGGTCTACCGGCAGGACACGACGCGGCCTGGCACGGCCCAACTGTGGATCGTCGATCCGCACGGCAACCTGGTCCTGCGCTACGACGCCGACATCGATGGCAAGGCCATCCTCGATGACCTGCGCTACCTGTTGAAGATCTCCCAGATCGGCTGAGCCAGGGCACTCGGCCGCCTCGCTGTAGTCCCAACGAGACCGTCCAAGGAGAAACCGATGGCAAGACCTGGATACCGCCTGGCACTGGTCGCCACCCTGCTGGCCTTCGTGGTGGTGCTGCTGGGCGCCTATACCCGGCTGACCCACGCGGGCCTCGGTTGCCCCGACTGGCCCGGCTGCTACGGTTTTCTCAGCGTGCCGATGAGCGAGGGGCAGCAGAACCTCGCCGCGCTGCGCTTTCCGGAGGCGCCGCTGGAGGTGCACAAGGGCTGGAACGAGATGATTCACCGGTATTTCGCCGGCACCCTTGGCTTGGTGATCCTCGCGTTGGCGATCCAGGCGCTGCGCCACCGGGGCCAGCCCGGGCAACCGCTGAAATTGCCCCTGGCGTTGCTCGGGGTGGTGATCGCGCAGGCGGCGTTCGGCATGTGGACCGTGACGCTGCAGCTGTGGCCTCAGGTGGTCACGGCGCACCTGCTTGGCGGCTTCACCACATTGAGTCTGCTGCTGCTGCTGACCCTGCGTCTGTCCGGACGCCAGCCGACGCTGCCCGTTACGCCGCCCGGCCTGCGTCGGCTGGCACAGCTTGGTCTGCTGGCGGTGATCGTCCAGGTGGCGCTGGGCGGTTGGGTCAGCAGCAACTATGCCGCGGTGGCCTGTACCGATTTCCCCACCTGCCACGGCCAGTGGTGGCCAGCAATGGACTTCGCCAACGCGTTCAACCTGGCTCATCACGACATCGGCCCCAATTACCTCGGCGGGCTGCTGTTCGGCGAGGCGCGCACGGCCATTCACATGACCCACCGCCTCGGCGCACTTGGCGTGACCCTGATCCTGCTGGCGCTCGTCGTGCAGCTCTGGCGCCATGGCCTGCCGCGCCTGGCCGGGCTGCTGCTCGCTGGGTTGGCCGTGCAGCTGGCGCTGGGCATCAGCAACGTGCTGCTCAACCTGCCGCTACCGGTCGCCGTGGCCCACAACGGCGGCGCTGCGCTGCTGCTGCTGGTCAACGTCTGGATCAACCATCGCCTCTACCTGAGCCACCGCTATGCCGTGGCCTTGCGCCAGCCGGCGGCCCGGCAGCACCCGGATTCGAACACGATGGGCGGCCTCGAGCTGCCTCGCGCCTGACCAAGAGGAGAACCCCATGGCGACCCTGCTCAGTGAACGTCGCGTTACCGCCAGCTGGCGTGACTATCTGGAACTGACCAAGCCCAAGGTGGTGCTGCTGATGCTCATCACCTCGCTGGTGGGCATGTTTCTCGCCACACGCGCCGGGGTGCCCTGGACGGTGCTGGTGTTCGGCAACCTCGGCATCGCCTTGTGCGCCGGTGGCGCGGCGGCGGTCAATCACGTCGTGGATCGGCGCATCGACTCGGTGATGGCGCGTACCCATCGACGTCCACTGGCCGAGGGGCGGGTCTCGCCGGCGGCCGCATTGCTCTTCGCCCTGCTGCTGAGCATCGCCGGAATGGGGCTGCTGCTGACCTTCACCAATGCGCTGGCGACCTGGCTGACCCTGGCCTCGCTGATCGGCTACGCGGTGATCTACACCGGCTTCCTCAAGCGTGCGACGCCGCAGAACATCGTCATCGGTGGATTGGCCGGTGCCGCGCCGCCACTGCTGGGCTGGGTCGCAGTCACCGGCCAGGTCACGGCCGAACCCCTGCTGCTGGTGCTGATCATCTTCGCCTGGACGCCGCCGCACTTCTGGGCGCTGGCCATCCACCGCAAGGCCGAGTACGCCAAGGTCAACGTGCCGATGCTGCCGGTGACCCACGGCGAGCATTACACCAAGGTGCACATCCTGCTCTACACGGCGATGCTGCTGGCGGTGAGCGTTATGCCGTTCGCCATCCACATGAGCGGTCCGTTGTACCTGGCAGCGGCCCTGCTGCTGGGGGCACGCTTCCTGTTCTGGACGGTCGTGCTCTACCGCGACAGCCGACCGCATGCGGCAATCAAGACGTTCAAGTTCAGCATCTGGTACCTGTTCGGGCTGTTCATCGCGTTGCTGGTTGATCATTATCTGCCGCTGAGTTTTTAGCGACAGCGGCTCGGCACGGTGCCGGCCCGCCCATCCAGCACAGGAATCCCATGACGCGCATCCAGAAAACGGTCTTCATCCTCGTGGCGCTGGTGGCGCTGATTATCGGCCTGACCGTTAAGCGAGTGCTCGACAGCGAGCAGCAGCTCGACCCGACCGAGCTGCTCGATGCCGGGATCGTGATGCTGCCTCAGGGGCGCGACGTGCCCGATCTGACCCTCACCGACCAGGACGGCGAAGCCTTTTCCACCACCGAGCTGCGCGGGCGCTGGAGCCTGCTGTTCTTCGGCTATACCTTCTGCCCGGACATCTGCCCGGCGACCCTCGCCGAGCTGCGTCAGTTGCGCGGCCAGCTGCCGGAAGCGGCCCGCGCGCGCGTGCAACCCATCCTCGTCAGCGTCGACCCCGCCCGGGATACGCCTGCCCAGCTGAAGAAATACCTGGACTACTTCGGCGCCGGCTTCATCGGCCTGACGGGTTCGATGGACGACATTCAGGCCTTTGCCAACGCAGTCGGCGTGCCCTTCATCCCAGGCGACACCTCGAAGGAGGACTACACCGTCGACCATGGTGCGAATCTCGCATTGATTGGCCCCGACGGCCGCCTGCGCGGTTTCATCCGCGCGCCGCTGCGCACTGAAAAGCTCGCCCGGCAGCTGCCCGCGGTGCTGGCGCTCGACTAGCGCGCTGTTCCCGCCGGCGAGACGCCTCCGCAGGGTGGACCGGGCGGCGTTCCGCTTCAGCCCACCGCCTCATGTGATCGTAAGCCAGATGATTTGCGAGCAAGCTCGCTCCTACAGGCGAGTGCATGACCGCGACCGGCCATTCTCCGAGGGTGGCTGCGAGCGGCGTCGCCTCGGCCGGGACCGCCGCTGCGCTACTGCCCCCAGCGACCGCTGCGGCGCATCGCGCCCCACTGGTGCTTGCGCCGCGAGAACCATTGCCAGAGCCCGCGACAGCGCCACAGCGTGTTGAGCTGGCGATAGCCGAAGTTCTCCAGCACCGCCATGAGGAACAAGCGGAGCATGTCGCGGCGCCGTTCATAGACGCGAAACGACAGCGTCTCCAGCAGCAACCCATTGACCGAAAGCAGGATGCCCATGCCGATGGCCACCAGCAGGAACGCGGCCAGCGCTGCGTAGGACACCACGCCAAGCACGAAGCCGCCGATCATGAAGGCGTAGCCGACCAGCTCGATCAGCGGCCCCAGCCATTCGAACAGCGCCATGAACGGCCAGGCCAGCCAGCCGGGCGTGCCACCGCGCAGGCTGAAGGCCAGGCGCGCGTGCCGGCCCAGGCTTTCAGCCAGGCCGCGTTGCCAGCGGCTGCGCTGGCGACCGAGGGTGCCCAGGTCCTCGGGGCATTCGGTCCAGCAGATCGGATCCGGCAGGTAGCGGATGCGGTAGGGGATGCGCCGTTCGCGGTGGTAGCGGTGCAGCCGCACCACCAGCTCCATGTCCTCGCCAACGGTGTCGGTGCGGTAGCCGCCCACGGCCATGACCCGCTCCTTGTCGAACAGGCCGAAGGCGCCGGAGATGATCAGCACCGCGTTCATCGGCGACCAGCCCAGCCGCCCGAAGAGAAAGGCGCGCAGGTATTCGACAATCTGGAAGCGCGCCAGCCAGTTGCTCGGCAGACCGGCACGGATGAGGAAGCCGCCGCGCACCTCCGAGCCGTTGGCGATGCGCACGGTGCCGCCGGCAGCGACCGTGCGTTCGTCCTCGAGGAACGGCTGGACCACCCGCAACAGGCTGTCGCGCTGAAGGATCGAGTCGGCGTCGACCCCGCAGAACAGCCCGTGCCGCGCCGCGTTGATGCCAGCGTTCAGCGCATCGGCCTTGCCGCCGTTGGCCTTGTCGATTACCCGCAGGTTGGCGTAGCGCTGCGAGCGGTAGATCGCCTGCACCGGCTGGTGGGCCACCGCCTGGCGCAGCGGTTCGGGGTGCGGCACCAGTTCGAATTCCTCGATCAGCACCGCCAGCGTGTTGTCCTTCGAGCCGTCGTTGATCACCACCACCTCGAACTCCGGGTACTGCAGCTGCAGCATCGATCGCACCGAGGTGCGAATCGTCGCTTCCTCGTTGAACGCGGGCATCAGCACCGAAACGGGTGGTTCCACGCCGAGATAGGGCGCGATCTCGCCGGTTTCGGCACGCTGGCGGATGTAACCCATCAGGCTGACCATGGACAGCACGTTGAGCAGCAGGTACATGCCATTGAGCAGCAGGAAATAAAGGATGAAGCCCAGTTGCAGCCACCACAGCCAGTCGACCGTCACCGTCTGACCTCCGCGATCGCGCGTCGCAAAGCATCCTGGCCGTAGCGGTCCTGTACCTCGTCGAGCAGCGCCTGTAGCCCGTCGGAAGTGCTCCCCGGCAGGGAAGCCAGGCTATCCGCCGCTGCCTGCCGGACCCACCAGCTGCTGTCGCTCAGCAACGGCAGGAACAGCGGGCTGTCGTTCTGGCGCGCCTGCTTGTGCAGGGCCTGCAGCGCGGCCAGGCGCACGTCGGGGTGCGGGTGGCGTAGCGCGTTGAGCAGGCGCGCGCGGTCACGCGGGTCGCCCAGTTCGCAAAGGCAGCGCAGCGCCACCTGCAACTGTTCCGGTGCGGCGTTTTCCTCCAGCCGGGCGCGTGCCCAGGGCGCCGCGTGGCGCGGGTCACCATGCACCAGCAGCGGGATCAGGCGCTCGCGGCGCGGGTCTTCGGAGCCTGTCAGGGCGATCAACAGCGGCAGCGTGACCGCCTGTTCGCCGGCCTGCTGGCAGAGGTTGGCCAGGCGCGGCAGGGCCCAGTCCGGACGCGCGACCGCCGCCGGGAGGATCAGCTGCATGGCGCGCGGCGCATCCATGGCGATCAGGGTCTGTGCCGCAGCGAGGGAGACGACCATGTTGCGGCTTATCAGCAGCGGCTGCACGGCGTTCCAGTGCGCCGGGTCGGCCAGGTGGCGCAGGCAGGTCAGGCCAATCAGCTTGCTGCGCACCCGGCCGCGCAGCAAGGCGAGGGCCTGGCGGTCCATGCCGAGGGCGAGCAGGGCGCGGTTCATCCGCTCACGGGCGGCGCCACGCAATTGCAGCTGGGTACGGTTCCATTGCAGGAGAAACCACAGCTGGCGGCTGCGCGGTAGGGTTGGCACTGGCGTTGGCAATTCATCGCCGAGGCTGCACAGGGCGAAAAAGGGCCGCCACTGGTCGTTGAACTGCAGGCGGCGGGCGGCACGCCGGCGCGCGACTTCGCCTAGCAGCATGACCTGCAGCATCACAAGCAGGGTCAGGGCGCCAAGCCCGAAGGCGCAGTAGAGCGCCAGCTGCAGCATGGCGTCATCCGGCCAGATCGACAGCCAGACCCGCTGCGGTGTCTCGCACAGCCAGGCCGGGCAGGCCGGCAGCCGTTCAGAAAGCATGCCGCAGGCCGATCTGCAGCCAGCGGCGCGTGTAGTAGTCACCCTGGCGGTGGTGGCCGACTTCCCAGCTCAGCGCCCAGCGGCTGTCGAGCCAGTGCCGGCCCTGCAGGCTGATGGCGCGTACATCGCTGGTGATCAGGCGCTGCTCCTCGACCGCTTCCTCCTCGCCAGCGGTCAGGCGCAGGCCGGCGTAGCTGAGGCCGCTGTAGAACCAGTCCAGCGCCACATCATGGCCGATCGGAGTGCCAGCATTGGCCACGTCCGTGATGTTCAGGGTGTAGCCGGCGCGCCAGGCACCCCAGTAGCGTTCGCCGCTGAGGGCCAGGCGGTCGACGCGGGTGGTTTCGTATTCGGTGCGGCGCAGGCTGGCGGCGCCGAGATAGCCCGCAGGCAGGCGCCGCTGCAGGCGCAGGTCGGCGTGCCACTCGGGCAGGAAATACGGCGATGGCTGGAAGCCGACTTCTGGCTGCAGCGTCCAGTTCGCATCCAGCGGAATAACCGCGCCCGCCTCGACGCCCTGGTCCCACTCGCCGAAGCGCTGTTCACGCAGCAGCGCGCCATACCAGCCGAGGCCCTCGGGTTGCGTGGAGCTGTAGTCCAGGCGCTGGCTGCGCCAGTTGTCGAAGCCGCTGTCCAGCCAGTCCTGGCGGGCCGATAGCTCGAGTTCGTGGCGGCGCTGCGCCGGCGCGGCAGCGACCGGTGCGCTGTCGGTCATCGGCGAGGTCAGCGCGGCGCGCGCCTGCTGGATCACCTGTTGCACCTGGGCGTAGTCCGGGGCGAGGATCGCGGCCCGCTGCAAGGCGACCAGCGCAGCTTGCGGCCGGCCGGCCCAGAGCAGCGCCTGCCCCTGGCCGAGCAGGTAGTCCACGTTGTCCGGCTGCTGTTGCAGCAGACGGTCGTAGAGCGGCAGGGCCTGCTCCGGGCGGCCCTGCCAGGCACGCACCCGGGCGAGCAGGAACTGCGCCTCGCGGTCGTCCGGTTGCGCGGCCAGGTGCGCGGCGAGGGTGGCTTCAGCGGCCTCGAGCTGTTGCGCCTCGACCTGTCGCTGAGCTGCCGCCAGGTCGGCGTGGGCCAGCGCCGGGGCGAGGGCGGCAGGCAGCGCCAGGGCCAGTGCGCGCAGCCAGTTCATCGGGCCTTCCTCAGCAGGCGGCGGATACGCGCCAGCAATTCCTCCGGCTGGAAGGGCTTGGTCACGTAGTCGTCGGCGCCCAGCTCCAGCGCGCGGACGATATCCACTTCGCGCGCCTTGGCGGTGAGCATCAGCACCGGCACGGTCTCCCAGCCAGGTTGGGCGCGCAGCCGTTCGACCAGCTCAAGGCCGTCGTGGTAGGGCAGCATGATGTCCATCAGCGTCAGGTCGGGCGGGCTGGAGCCGGTGATCCGCTCGATGGCCTGACGGCCGTCGGCGGCATGGTCGACGACGAAGCCGTGGCGCTCGAGCATGAAGCGGATGAGAAAGGCGATGTCTTCTTCGTCTTCCACCATCAGGATGCGCGGGTTGGCGGGCTCGCTCATGTATTCGCCTCTTCGGGGTGAGCCTGGCCCGGGGGCCAGTGTTGCAGCAGTTGCTGGATCAGCGCGGCCAGCTCACTGCCGTTGTGCCGCGACTTGACCAGCTGGCGCAAGGCGAGGCGGCTGTCGTGCACCGGCGCGTCCAGCGCGGAAAAGATGATCACCGGCGGCGTTGGCTCGCGGCGGGCCAGTTCGTCGAACAGTTCGCTGCCGTCACCGTCAGGCAGCATCAGGTCGATGATCGCCAGGTCGAAGTGCTGTCGCTCGAGCAGCGCCCGCGCCTCGGCGAGACTGCCGGCGCCGTCGAGGTCGATGTCCAGCGGCGCGACCAGCCGGGCCAGCAGCGCCTGCAGGTCCTCGTCGTCCTCGACGTGAAGAATGCGCGGGCGCGCCCCGTGACTGCCGAGGCAGGCGCGCACCACGTCCATGACCCGCGACGGATCGATCGGCTTGTGCAGCCAGTCGATCACCCCGACCGCGCCACCGCGCAGCATGCCGTCGTCGTTGTCGCGGCGCTGCGGTTGCAGGCTGACGATGAGCACCGGCAGGTGGCGAAAGGCGCTCTGGCTGCGCAGGTTCTGCAGGAAGGCGATGCTGTCCTCGTCACGCAGCACCGGGCTGAGGGTCAGTGCCTGGACACTGAATTCGGCGAGCAACTCGCGCGCCGCGGCGGCGGTTTCGGCGATCAGGGTCTGGTAGCCCTGCTGCTGCAGGGCACCGGCCAGTTGCTCGGCCGCGGCGACATCGGGTTCTAGCAGCAGAATGCGTGCGCGGGACGACGCTCGCGCCGGGCCGGGCGCCGTTGCGCTGGCCGGAGCGGTTGACTGCTGCTCGGGCGCCAGCGGCAGTCCCAGCCAGAACCGCGCGCCCTGGCCCTCTTCGGAGTCAAAGCCGATTCGTCCGTGCATCTGCTGCACCAGCGAACGGGTGATTGCCAGTCCCAGCCCGGTGCCGCCGCGCTTGCGGGCATCGGAGGAGTCGGCCTGGGCGAATCGCTCGAAAATCCGTGCGCGGAAACTCTCCGGGATGCCCGGCCCCTGGTCCTGGACGCTGATTTCCAGCTCCTCACCGGTGTTGCGCAGGGCCACGCTGACGCTGCCGCCGGCGGGCGAGTGCTTGATCGCGTTGGACAGCAGGTTGGCCAGCACCTGGGCGAAACGGTCCGGGTCCAGGTTGACCTCGCTGCGCACCGGGCCGTCCGGCGTATTACAGGCGAGGCTGACCCCATGGTCGTCGGCATAGGGTTTGAGGTCGACCAATGCCTGCTCGGTGAGCTGCTGCACGTCGCTGCGCAGGAAGTGGAACGGTAGACGCCCGGCTTCGAGCTTCTCGATGTCGAGGATGTCGTTGATCAGCCGCACCAGGCGTTCGCTGTTCTTGTGCGCGATGTCCAGCAGCGGGCGGGCGCCGTCGTCGATCGCGCCGGCAACGCCGCCGACCAGCATGCCCAGCGCACCGCGGATGGCGGTCAGCGGCGTGCGCAGCTCGTGGCTGACGGTGGAGATGAATTCGGTCTTCATCTGCTCCATGCGCCGGCGCAGCGACATGTCCACCGCAACGGTGACCACATGGCAGGCGCCGTTGAGCATCACCATGGGGCGCTTGACCACCTGCAGCCAGCGTTCCTCGCCCTGGGCATCGGACAGGCCGATCTCGTTGAGGCGCAGTTCGCCGCTGCCGCAGAGCAGGTCGGCTTCGCCCTGCAGCAGGGGAAGTAGCCGTTCGGCACCGGGGATTTCCTCGCTGCGGCGGCCCTCGATGGCGCCCGGCGGGCAGCCAAGCAATGCGGCGAAGGCGCTGTTGCAGAGCAGGAAACGGCCCCCGTCGTCGCGCACGAATATGGCGTTTTCATCGGTGTCGACGACGCGCCGCAGGAAGATCTGCTGTTCTTCGAGGCTGTCGCGGCTACGCTGCAGTTCGGTGACATCACGAGCGATGGCCAGGTGGTCGCCGAGCCCGGTGGGCGCCAGGCGCACTTCGAAGGTGCGGCGGTGCTCCAGCTCGCACCAGGTGGTCTGGCTGCGCCGCTGCGCCTGGTCGGCCTGCTCCACCAGCTCGGCCAGCAGCGGCTCGATGGCCGCTGGCGCCGGCCCACGGCTGTCGCTGGCCCGGGTCAGGGCCGAGACCTGGCGCTGCTCATTGACCGCGTAGAGGTCGTCGGGGATCGCCTGCAGCAGCGCGCCCAGCCGCGCTTCGCCGGCTTGTGCCTGCTGCGCCAGGGCCTGGCGGATCTGTAGGTTGCGACGGATGGCCCAGAGCGAGGCGACAAAAAGCAATGCAACCAGCAGGCTGCCGATGACGACCAGGCGACGGCTATGCGCAAGGGTCTCGGCCACCGCGCGATTGGCTGCGACCAGCTGCTGGCGCTCGTAGCCTTCGGCCGCGGCCAGCAGCGCCCGCAGGCGGTCCATGATTTCCTTGCCGCCGGACTGCTGCAAATGCTCGGCAGCCCCCAGCAGGCCAAGGTCGCGGCGAGCCTCGATGTTGCCAGCGGCGATCACCAGACGCTCGGCAATGTTGAGGTCGAGCTGCCCGAACCAGCGTTGATCAGGAAAGACGCGGCCCTCTAGCAGCCTCTGCAGCTCGCGACGCTGAACTTCGATTGCACGCAAGCCGAATTCGTAGGGCTGCAGGTAGGTCGGTTGGCCGGTGAGCACGAAACCGCGCGTGCCGGTCTCGATGTCCTGCAGCGAAGACAGCATCGACTGGGTCGCCGTAATGATCTGCAGGCTGCGGCTGACCGACAGGTTGCTCTCCAGCACCGCCTCCTGGGTCTGCTTGCCCTGCCAGCCGAGGGCGACGAGCAGGGTGAAGGCGATCAGCAGGGCGAGCCAGTGCCAGTTGACCTGTGTTCTCGAGGGCAAACCGGTACTCCTTACGCCGGTTGACGGAATGGGCGACGGCACCTGCACGGCGAGCCGTGTCGGCCGGCAAGCGGCGTCGATGTGTCGCAGTGTAGTTGGAGTCGTCCTGCCTGCGGCGGTTCGCTTGTTTTTTCCGGGGTGCCGTTCGTCAGGGCTGCACGGCGATCTGCACCTGGTTGCGGCCCTGGTGCTTGGCCAGGTAGAGCCCCTGGTCGGCACGTTCGAGCAGCTCGCCGCCACTGGACTGGCCATCGGTCTGGCTGATCCCCGCGCTCAGCGACACGCTGAAAGTGCGCCCGCCGGCATGGAAACTGAGGGCTGCGAAGCGCTCGCGGATCTCGTCGAAGATCCGCTTCGCCTGCTCGGCCGGGCAGTTGGGCAGCACCGCGACGAACTCCTCGCCACCGTAGCGGCCGATGCTGTCGATGCGCCGCAGGCGTTGGCGCAGCAGGTTGGCCAGCGCGCGGATGACGTTGTCGCCGGCGGCATGGCCGTAGCGGTCGTTGACCTGCTTGAAGTGATCGAGGTCGAGCATCACCACGCTGGTCGGCTTGCCGCTGCGCAGGGTGCGCTCGGCTTCCAGCGCCACCTGCTCCTTGATGTCGGCGTGCTTGAGCAGGCCGGTCAGGCTGTCGCGCGACAGCGCCATGCTCAGCGCCCGTGCCCGCTGTACGCGGGAGAACACCGCGGCGGTCAGGGCATTGTCGCTGATCGGCTTGGTGATGAAGTCGTCGCCGGCCTTGAGCAGCGCGGCCATTTGCCGGTTGATGTCAGTTTCGGCGGAGAGGTAGATGATCGGCACACGCAGCCATTCGTCGTTCAGCCGGATCATCTGCGCCAGCTCGATGCCGGTGAAGTCCGGCATGTTCATGTCGAGCAGGACCATTTCCGGGTCGAAGCTGCGCATCACCTCGAACAGCTGGCGCGGGTCGCTGAGGGTCTGCACCAGCATCTGCGAATTGCGCAGCACCAGGCTGTAGCGGGCCGCGAGGTCCTCGTCGTCGTCGACGATCAGCACCCGGTAGGGCTCGCTCAACTGCAGGTTGAGCACGCTTTCCAGGGTGTTCTCCAGCTGGGTGATGTCCAGCGGCCGGACGAAGAAGCCCTTGGCGCCGGCGCGCACCGCTGCCAGCTGGCTGTCGAAGTCGCCGCGGTGGGCGATGACGAACAGTGGCAGCGGCGATTCCAGGCGCTGTTGCAGGTTGCTGACCGCGTCCAGCTCGCCATCGTGCTGGCTGACGATCAGGGCGTCGGGCAGCTGGCCTTCGACCGCCGCCTGCAGCAGGCCCAGCTCGGGAAACAGCAAGACGTCGTAGCCGAAGGTGCCGAGGGTCTGGCGCATCTGCTCGCCCACGGCCAGGTCGCGCTCGAGCAGGTAGACGCGGCAACCGGCCGGCAGGGCGTCCTGCACCAGGCTCGGTGTGCCCGGCTCGGGATGGCCGTTGCGCTCCGTGGCCACCATCTGGCGGATTGCCCGGGTAAAGGCAGCAAGCGCCTGGCCACTGGGTTTGGCGGCTTCCAGCCAGCGCTCGGCGCGCTGCTCCAGCAGCCGTGCCTGTTCGCCGAGCACACTGAAGCCAAAGGTCCCTGCGGTGCCCGCCAGGCGATGCAGCCGTTGGTGCAACTCGAGCATCAGCCGGTGGCGCTGCTCTTGGTCGCGGCCCTGCTGCAGCTGCTCGGCATCCCCTTCGAGGGCGGCCAGTTCATCGGCCAGGCGTTCGGCGAATTTCTGGTTGAGGGCTCGCAACTGGCTCTGCAGCGCATCGTTGGCGCCTTCATTCATGCTCGGTCATCCATAGCTCATTCAATTGCGTGGCCAGTTGCAGCGGGTCGAAAGGTTTGTGCATTAGCTTGCGCACGCCCAGGCGGCGCAGCTCCTCGGGCGACGCCGGATCGTCCGGCTGGCCGGTCAGCAACACCACCATGGTCTGCTGCAGGTCGAGCAGCGGCGCGAGGCGCTGCAGCAGCTCGAGGCCGCCCATCTGCGGCAGCATCACGTCAAGCAGGATCAGGTCCGGCCTGAACTTCGGCGCCTGTTCCAGCGCGGCCTGGGCCGACGAGCAGCTGAGCACCTGGAAGCCGCCGAGCTTTTCCAGCGCGATGCGGGTCACCACCTGAATCGACGGCACGTCCTCGACGTGGAGGATACGCTTCAGCGGCTTCATGGCTGGGGCTCCTGCGGTGGCGCGCAGGGTAGCTCGAACCAGAAACAGGCGCCGTTGCCGGGCGCCGAGTCGAAGCCGATCGTGCCGCCCATGTGCTCGATCAGCTCCTTGCTGATCGCCAGTCCCAGACCAGTGCCGCCCTGCTGGCGCGTATCGGAGGAATCGGCCTGGGCGAACTTGCTGAAGATGCGCTCGCGAAAGGCCTCGGCGATTCCCGGGCCGCGGTCGCAGACGCTGACCCGGATCCGCTGCGCATCGACCAGGCGCGCGCCGAGGGCGATGCGCTCGCCGCGCGGCGAATATTTCGCGGCGTTGGACAGCAGGTTGCTCAGCACCTGCTCAAGGCGCATCGCGTCCACCGTGATCGTCACCTGCGGGCAGGCGCCCAGCTCGATGCTCACCGCGTAGCTCTCGGCATAGCCATGGTTGCTGCGCACGGCCTGCTCAAGCAGCGGCTGCAGCGGCTGCTGGCGCATTTCGAAGCGCATCTTGCCGGCGTAGAGCTTGTCGATGCCGAGCAGGTCATCGATCAGCGCGCTCAGGCGCTTGCTGTTCAGCTGGGCGATGTCTAGCAGTTCCTGCAGATGCTCGGGTACTTCGCCCATCACCCCGCCGCAGATCAGTCCCAGCGAGGCGGTGATGGAGGTCAGCGGCGTGCGCAGCTCGTGGCTTACGGTGGAGACGAAGTCGCGTTGCAAGATCTCGATCTGCTTGCGCTCGGTGATGTCGTGCAGCACGGACACCGCACCGCTCTGTACGCCATTGGAGGCGTACATGGGGTCGGCATTGGCGAGCACGAAACGCGGCTTGCCCTGCAGCACGATGGTCATCTCCTGGTTGCGGATGCGCTCGCCGCCGAGGGCGCGGGCCAGCGGCACCTCTTCGGGTTGCATGGGCGTGACGCCATCGCCGTGGAACAGATGGTAGGTGTCGGGCCAGTGCTCGGGGGAGACCGGCTGGGCGTCGAGCCCGTGCCAGCGACGCGCGGTGTTGTTGAACAGCGTCAGGTTGCCCTCGGCATCGCAGGCGACCACCGCCTCGGACAGCGCCTCGAGCAGCCGTCGGTTCATTTCCTGCTGCTTGTCCAGTTCCAGCTGCTGCGCCTTGCGCTCGGTGATGTCGGTCACCAGGCCATGCCAGAGTACCGAGCCGTCGGCCTGGCGCATGGGCGTGGCGCGTGCCTCGACCCAGATCACGCCCTTGCGGGGGTGGTCGATGCGGTGTTCGAAATGCCAGGGGCTCAGGTTCGAGGCGGCGTGGCGGATGCTGGCCAGCACATGCTCGCGGTCCTCGGCGTGGAGCCGGGCGTAGAGCATGTCGATCTGCGGCGTGGTCTCGGCTGCGCTCAGCCCGTAGATGTCCTCCAGGCCCTCACTGAGGTAGGGAAACGAGCTGTTGCCGTCCGGCCGCCAGCAGAACTGGAACAGCAGGCCCGGGACCTGCGCGGCGATCTGCTGCAGGCGCAGTTGCAGGTGCTCCTGGTGCGCCAGGTCATAGGCGCTGACCACATAGCCGCGCAGCAGCTCCCGCTCGTCGTGGATCGCCGAGACATTGAGCAGCACCGGCACCGCGCTGCCGTCACGGTGGCGCAGGCGCCATTCGCGCGTCTCCCGTTGCCCCTCGACCAAGGGGGCGGTGAGCACCGCGAAGCCGGGCTCGACCGTCTCGCCCTGCCGGTCGGCCAGGATCCGTGCACGCCGCGCCAGGGCGTCGGCGGGAAACAGCGTGGCGGTCAGCGACTGTCCGACCAGCGCAGCCTCGCTGTAGCCGAGCAGGCGCTCGGCGGTCGGATTGACGCCCGAAATCACGCCGTCGGCATTGGTCACCAACATTGCACTGGCCGCGCTGTTGAGCATGGCCTGTTGCATCGCCGCTTGTTCGGCATAGCGGTGGGCCTGCAGGCGTTCCTCGAACAGCCGCATGACCTGCCGGCTCAGGCGGGCCAGGGCCTTGCGCTGGCCTTCGTCGAGGTGCCGCGGCCGGCGGTCGATGACGCAGACGGTGCCCAGGTTGAAGCCGTCCGGTGAGGTCAGTGGCGCGCCGGCATAGAAGCGGATGTGCGGTTCGTCGGTGACCAGCGGGTTGTCACGAAAGCGGGCGTCGAGCTGCGCATCCTCGACCTCGAAGACACCCTGGCCTTCGATGGTATGGGTGCAGAAGGAGATGCCCCGTGGGGTTTCGCTGACGTCCAGGCCGATCCGGCTCTTGAACCACTGGCGCTGCTCATCGACCAGCGAAATCAGGGCGATCGGCGTGCCGCAGATGTAGGCGGCCTGTTGCGCGAAGTCGTCGAAGGCCGATTCGTCGGGCGTGTCGAGGATTTCATAGCGCAGCAGTGCGGCGAGACGGGACAGCTCGCGGGGCGGGGCGGACGCCGGTGTGGCTTTCTGGGACTCCATCTGCTGGCTCCGATGCGTGAAGGGGATGGCGGACACGGCGGCTCAGCTGCCACCGGCCTCCCAGATGGAGCGGATCTGCCCGGCCAGGCGCATCGGGTCGAACGGCTTGACGATGACATCGCGGGCGCCGAGCTGGCGCAGGTGCTCGACCTCGCTGGGCTGCACCTTGGCGGTCATGAAGGCGACGGGCACCTGCTGCAGGTCGACGCGTTCGGCGAGCCGGGCAAGGGTTTCCGGGCCGCCCATGCCCGGCATCATTACATCGAGCAGGATGAACTGCGGATCGAAGGCCCCGACCTCTTCGAGCGCCTGGCGGCCGGACGAGCACGACAGGACCTGGAAGCCGCCAATCGCTTCCAGGGCCACCTTGACCACCGCCTGGATCGAGGGGTCGTCCTCGACGTGCAGGATCCGTTTCAATTCGGTCATGCGGACCTCCTCCTCAGTGCTGCGCCCAGCCGAACAGGGGCAGTGTGCCAGCTTGTTCGCCGCCTAGCCCGACGGCCGGAAAAAATAGTCGGCTAGGCCGACCCCTGTGCCGGCAGCTCGAACCAGAAGCAGGCGCCCGGTGCCAGGCCGGCGTCAAAGCCGATCCGCCCACCCATGTGTTCGATTAGCTCCTTGCTGATCGCCAGGCCCAGGCCGGTGCCGCCCTGCTGACGCGTATCCGAGGAGTCGGCCTGGGAAAACTTCTGGAAGATCCGCTGGCGAAAGCTCTGCGGAATTCCCGGGCCGTGGTCGCGAACGCAGACGCGCACCTGGTCGCCGCACCACTCGCTGCTCAAGATTACGACTTCGCCGGCGGGCGAGAATTTCGCCGCGTTAGACAGCAGGTTCGCCAGCACCTGCTGCAGGCGGTGGGCATCGACCGCAACGGTGACGGCGGCCTGCACGCCGGCCTCGAGGCGCACGCCCAGGCGCTCGGCGTAGGCCCGGTTGGCCTGCAGGGCCTCGTCGAGCAGCGGCGCCAGGGGCTGGCTGGCCAGGTTCACGACCATCTTGCCGGCGATCAGTTTTTCCATGTCCAGCAGGTCGCCGATCAGCAGGGTCAGCCGCTGGCTGTTGTGCTGGGCGATGTCGAGCATCGGCTTCATCGTCGCCGGCACCTCGCCCAGCGCGCCGCCGGCGAGCAGGCCCAGGGCCCCGGTGATGGACGTCAGCGGCGTACGCAGCTCGTGGCTGACAATGGAGACGAATTCGTTCTTCATGCGCTCGACGCGCTTGCGCTCGGTGATGTCGCGCACCAGACCGATGAACTTGCGCTCGCCGCGGTGGCTGATTTCCGACACCCGCAACTCGATGGTGAAGACCTCGCCGTTGCGCCGGACGGCCTGCAGCTCGCGGTTCTGCTCCAGGCTGCGGCCCTCGCCGCGCGCCTCGTAGGCGCGCAGGTGACCGTCATGGGCGGCGCGATGGGGTTCGGGCATGAGCATCGACAGGTTGCGCCCGAGCACCTCCTCTTCGCTGTAGCCGAAGGTGCGCTCGGCGGCGTGGTTGAAGGTCTCGATCAGGCCACGCTGATTGATGATGATGATCGCGTCGACCACGTTGGCGATCAGCAGGCGCACGTAGCTTTCGCGTTCGCGGGTTTCGCGTTCAGCCAGCACCCGCGCGGTGACATCCCAGATGAAGCCGTCGTACCACTGCAGGCGGCCCTCGCCGTCGCGCATCGCCCGGCAGGTTTCCTGCACCCACAGCGTTTCGCCACGGGCGTCGATGATGCGGTAGGTGCGCTCGAACTGGTCGGCGCCGGGCGCGGGCGTCTCGAGGTGTTCGTCAGGGTGCAGCAGGCTGCCGAACGCGCGGGTGCCCGGCGCCACGAAGTCGCTCGCCGGGTAGCCGGTCAGACGCTCGATGCCGTCGCTCAGGTAGCGCAGCGTGCAGGCGCTGTCGCCGGCGCGGCGGTAGGCGGCGCCGGGCAGGTTGCTGACCAGGCTGCGGAAGCGGCTCTCGCTTTCGCGCAGGGCGAGGGTGGTGTGCATCAGCGGAGTGATGTCGGCGATAAAGCCGTGCCAGAGAATCGTGCCGTCGCGCAGGCGCTCGGCGGCGGCGCGGACCTCGACCCAGATCAGCCCCTTGACCGGGCTGTTGATGCGGTAGCGGGTAGCGCCGCTGCCCAGCCGGGCGGCCGAGCGTTCGATGGCGGCCTGCAGTTCGGCGCGGTCGGGGGCATACACGGCGTCGAATGCGAGATCCGGGTTGCTGATCAGCTGGTCCGGGCTGAGCCCGTACAGCTGGCTGGCGCCCTCGCTGGCATAGAGAAAGCTGAACTGGCCATCGGGTGAGCGTTTGAGCTGGTAGACCATGCCGGGCAGCAGGCTCGCGATCTTCCGGCCGCGCTCGAGCAGGCGCCGCCGATGGCGTTCCTGCTGCAGTGAACGGGTCTGGTGCAGGCGCTGCACCACGGTGCGCCTGTGCAGCAGAAATGCCAGCCCGAGCAGCAGCGCTTCGGCGATCAGCCAGGCCAGCCCCCACTTGAGCAACAGGCGCTGCTCGACCTGCCGCTGTTCGCGCAGCGCCAGGGTGACGTCGCGCCAGACCAGGGCCACCGCCATAGGTGGCCGGCCCGGGCTGGCCTGGGCCCTGACGTCATGCAGCGGTACCTGGTTGAGCAGGAAGCTGCGTCCGTCGAACTCGAGCGTGCGCAGGGCCTTGCCGGTTTCCGGCGCGGGCAGCGCCTGCTGGTAGGCCCACTGGAGGATCTGCGGCGAGGACTGGGTAGCGAGCAGCCAGCCGGGCAGGCCATGCAGCTGCACGCCGACCGGCTCGGCCCAGAGCATTTCTTCCAGTTCGGTGCGGTTGAGCAACAGGCCGAGGCCGGCGTTGAGCCGCTCGCCGAGCCCGTTCAGGTCGGGCAGCACGTCGAAGCCGACTTCGAGCGCGGCGATAACCTCGCTGTCCGGCGCGCTGCTGGCGCGGATCGGCACGATCGCGCGGTTGCCGGCGCTGTGGTGGCCGATGTCCAGGCCCGAGACCGTTTCGCCCGCGTGCAGGGCGCGGTACAGCAGCGGTCGGCGATCGGCCACGGCGTCGCCGTAGGCGTCGAGGTCCTGCATGCGCAGCAGGGCGATGCCGGCCTGGCCCCAGTAGAGCTGCAGCTGAAGGGCGCCGTGGCGTTGCAGGGTGCTCCAGGTCGGGGTCAGCGAACTGGCCAGCTGACTGCGGATCCGCGACAGCCGCGGGCCGTCCCACTGGGAGCCGGCTTTCACGGCGCGGTCCGCCTGCCGCACCAGGCGCAGGGTGTCCGGGCTCGCGGCCAGGGCGCTGGCGATCAGTCGCGCCTGTTCCTCCAGGCCCTGCTGGGCACTGCGCAGCGCCAGTGCCTGGAGCTCGCCCTGCTGTGCGGTCTGCAAGGTCCAGACGGCGTCCCGGGTCTGGTGGTCATTGAACGCCAGCGCGCCGAACAACAGGGCCAGCAGCAGGCTGCCAACGCCGAGGATCCAGCGGGGATCGGTGGGATGCGGAAGTCGGTTCATGGCTCTGGTGGGCGTTGGCTCACGCGCGCCGGCTGTCGGCGGGGGGAATCGCGACAGCCTGGCCCGTGCGGGCGGGAAGAGGGTAGTGGCCCTATGCTATCTCACAACGGCATTCCCTTGCGCCAGGCTATCGGCCACAGGCGTCATTTCTGTCAGATGCTGAAACGAAAAAGAAACGAGAGTCGACAGACGGCGGCTTTTCCGAGTAATGGGCGAGGATAATCGTCGGACACCCGCAACGGCGGGTCAGCGACTCTACACCGCGAGGCAAGCGACATATGTGGTACACCGGTTTTCTCGATCTCTCCGCCTGGCAAGTGGTGGCCGTCACGCTGCTGCTGACCCATGTCACCATCGTCGCCGTCACTGTCTACCTGCACCGCTATTCGGCTCACCGTTCGCTGGAACTCAATGGCGGGCTCAAGCACTTCTTCCGTTTCTGGCTGTGGCTGACCACGGCGATGAACACCCGCGAGTGGACCGCCATCCACCGCAAGCACCACGCCAAGTGCGAAACACCCGACGACCCGCACAGCCCGGTCCAAAAAGGGCTGGGCACCGTGCTGCGGCGTGGCGCCGAGCTGTACATGGACGAGGCGAAAAACGAGGAGACCTTGCGCATCTACGGCAAGAACTGCCCGGACGACTGGATCGAGCGTCACCTCTATTCGCGCTTTCCGAACCTCGGCATTGTCTTGATGCTCGGCCTCGATCTGGCCCTGTTCGGCGTGATCGGGTTGACCGCCTGGGCGGTGCAGATGATCTGGATTCCGTTCTGGGCGGCCGGCGTGGTCAATGGCCTGGGTCATGCGGTCGGTTATCGCAACTTCGAATGCCGTGATGCGGCGACCAACCTCGTGCCCTGGGGGATCCTCATCGGCGGCGAGGAACTGCACAACAACCACCACACCTACCCCAACTCCTCCAAGCTCTCGGTGCGCAAGTGGGAATTCGACATGGGCTGGGCCTGGATCAGCCTGTTCAGCCTGCTGGGCCTGGCGCGGGTGAACCGCACCGCACCGATCGCCCACCGGGTGTCGACCAAGCGCCAGCTGGACATGGATAGCGCCATGGCCATCCTCAATAACCGCTTCCAGATCATGGCGCAGTATCGCCGGCTGGTGATCAAGCCGCTGGTGCGCCTGGAACTGCAACGCGCCGATGCCTCGGTGCGCCACCGCTTCCGCCGGGCCAAGCGGCTGCTTTCCCGCGAGCCAAGCCTGCTGCAGCACGATCAGCAGGCGCATATCGCGGTGATCCTCGAGCAGAGCCAGCCGCTGCGGGTGATCTACGAGCAGCGCCTGGCGCTGCAGCAGATCTGGACCCGCACCAGCGCCAACGGCCACGACATGCTGGCGGCGATCAAGCAGTGGGTGCAGGACGCCGAGGCCAGCGGCATCCAGTCGCTGCGCGAGTTCGCTGAACAGTTGAGCACCTATTCGCTGCGCCCGGCCGTCGCCACCGCGTGACCTCTGATCGGCGCGACCGCTGGCCCGGTCATCGGCCGGAACTTTGCCCGGCGGCCAGTCTCTGAACAGCATTCTGGTGCAAGCGACAGCTGCCGAGGCGGGTAACCGCCGGCCTGGCGCCCTTTTGGAACGCGGGTATGAATCTGGTGAAGCAGCGAAGCAAAGCGGGCGCAGGCATCCTGCCGCCGACCGAGGCGCAAACCCTCCTGGCACTGATGCACGCCCGGGCCGAAGTCGAGCGGCTCAGCGAGCGCGAGCAGCTGTTCAGCACCCTGATGGGCGCGGTCAATGCCGTGCTCTGGGCCTTCGACTGGCAGGCCCAGCAGATGATCTACGTCAGCCCGGCTTACGAGCAGGTGTTCGGGCGCTCCGCCGCGCTGCTGCTGTCGGACTATGGCGAATGGCGCAACAGCATCTACCCCGACGACCTTGAATACGCGCAGCAGAGCCTGTTCGACGTGCTCGACAAGGGCGCCGTCGAGGAGCGCGAGTACCGCATCATCCGCACCGACGGGCAGCTGCGCTGGCTCAGCGACAAGTGTTTCATTGCCCGCAATGGCGACAGCGACCGTGGCCCGATCATCGTCGGCATCGCCGAGGACATCACCGAAAAGAAGCAGCTCGAAGGCGAGTTGCAGCGCCTGGCCACTGTCGACGTCCTGACCCAGAGCAGCAACCGGCGCTACTTCTTTGAGTGCGCCCAGCGCGAGTTCGACCTGGCGCGGCTGTATGCCACGCCGCTGGCGTTCCAGTTGCTGGACATCGATGACTTCAAGCGCATCAATGACACCCATGGCCACCAGATGGGCGACCAGGTGCTGCAACGGGTCGCCCAGTGCGGCGCCTCGGTGTTGCGCCGTGGCGACCTGCTGGGCCGCATCGGCGGCGAGGAATTCGCCCTGCTGCTGCCCGGCTGCCAGCCCGACCTGGCCGAGCAGATCGCCGAACGCCTGCAGCGCGAGATCCAGCGGCTGGTGTTCACCAGCCCGGACGGTCAGCGCTTCGGCGTCACCATCAGCCTCGGCGTGACCTACCTCAAGGCCAGTGACCCGGACCTCGGCGCGCTGTTCGCGCGGGCCGACGCCGCCATGTATACCGCCAAGCGTCTGGGCAAGAACCAGGTGATCGTCGCCTGAGCCGTGCCTTGGACGGCGGCACCGAGGGTCGCGTCGGTTTGGAAGCTCGGCTGCGAGGGGTGACGTAGCCCTTGATGTTCACACCCTTGCCCGTTCGGTGCACCGCTTGGCTGACCGGGCGACACGGCGGTGTGGTTGAGGGGGCCGTCGCTGTGGCATGGCTGCGATGAGGGTGACGTCATCGTTCGCGGCGGTGATGCCCGCCCGGTGGGCTGAGCTCCACCCTGCGGGATCGGTGGTCGGGCCAGGTGCACGCCGCGATCCTGTACCGCCGGGTGTTTCAGGGCGCCGTGCGGTAGACGTCGTCGACACGCACATTCGCCCTCACCGCAGCGGCTGTTGTCGCCAACCGCCAGCCGACCCGCCACGTAACCGGGTGACGCGACACGCGTTGGCCTCGTTGCCCTCGGTAATCGTCAGCCGGTGCCGGCCGGCAGCGCCTGGCTCTTGACCCATAGCCGGCGACAACCGGATCGACAACGCGCGCCCCGTTGCCGGCGGGGCGCGCACTGGTCGCTAGGCGGACGCACGGCTCGAGCCGACGGGCTGCTGCTGGGTGATGCAGTGGATGTTGCCGCCACCGAGCAGGATCTCGCGGCCGGGGACCATCACCACGCGATGCTGCGGGAACAGCCGGGTGAGGATCGCCTCGGCCTCGGCGTCCTTCGGGTCGTCAAAGGCTGGCGCGATGATGCCGCCATTGACGATAAGGAAGTTCACGTAGCTGCCGGCCAGGCGGATCGATGGGTCGCGCGGCTGGCTGCCGGCGAGTGAGACCACCCCGGCGCACTCCGCCTCGGTGGCGTGCAGCGGCCCGGGGATCGGCATCTTGTGCACCGTCAGCGGACGACCCCAGGCGTCGGTCGCCTCTTCCAGCACGCGCATGGCGGCCTGGCAGCGTTCATGGTTGGGGTCGTCGCGGTCGTCGGTCCAGGCCAGTAGCACCTCGCCGGGACGCACGAAGCAGCAGAAGTTGTCGACATGTCCGTCGGTCTCGTCGTTGTACAGGCCGTGCGGCAGCCAGATGACCTTGTCGATCGCCAGGTAGTCGGCCAGCACGCGCTCGATCTGCTCGCGCGACAGCTGCGGGTTGCGGTTGTGGTTGAGCAGGCATTCCTCGGTGGTGATCAGCGTGCCTTCGCCGTCGACATGGATCGAGCCGCCTTCGAGTACGAAACCTTCGGTCCGGTAACGATCGCAGCGTTCGATCTCGAGAATCTTGCGCGCCACCTCGTCGTCGCGCTGCCAGTCTTCGTAGAGCCCGCCTTCCAGGCCGCCCCAGGCGTTGAATGTCCAGTCGACGCCGCGCACGCCGCCCTTGCCGTTGATCACGAAGGTCGGCCCGGTGTCGCGCACCCAGGCATCGTCGCTGCTGATCTCGACCACGCGAATGCGCGGGTCGTCGAGCTGCCCGCGCGCGGCCAGGTACTGCTCGGCGGTGGCGCAGACGGTGACCGGTTCGAAGCGCGCGATGGCCTTGGCGACTGCGGTAAAGGCGGCCTGCGCCGGGGCGCCGTGGTCGCGCCAGTTGTCCGGACGCTGTGGCCAGACCATCCAGGTCTGGCTGTGCGGCGCCCACTCGGCAGGCATGTGGAAGTCGTCGGCGCGCGGAGTGGTGGTCAGGGTGGTCATCGGTTTACCTACGAAAGGGACATTCAGGGCCGGCGCAAGCGGCGGCGGGTCAACGGGGATCTGCACAGCTGTGACCATGGCGCGGCGGATTCGGCTGCCTGGCGGCTGGCGTGGGACCTGCTTGCCGATGAAAGGCCGGTTCGGCGGACCAGCCTGGCGTGCCGGCCGCAGCCGCGCGGCGGCCCGATGGACCGCTGGCGCGGGCAGGGTGCTGCCGGCTCACACCGTGTGCAGGTACCAGTTGTATTCGAGGTCGGAGATCGAATGCTCGAATTCCTCCAGTTCGCTTTCCTTGCAGGCCACGAATATGTCGGTGTACTGCGGGCTGATGTAGCGCGCCATGATCTCGCTGTCGTCCAGCTCGCGCAGCGCATCGCGCAGGTTCGACGGCAGGCTCGGCTCGACCTGCTCGTAGGAGTTGCCCTCGATCGGTTCGTCCGGCGCGATCTTGTTGGTCAGGCCGTGGTGGATGCCGGCCAGCACGCTGGCGAGCAGCAGGTAGGGGTTGGCATCGGCACCGGCGACGCGGTGTTCGATGCGCACCGCATCCGGGCTGTCGGTGGGCACGCGCAGCGCCACGGTGCGGTTGTCCAGGCCCCAGCAGGGCGCGTTCGGCACGTAGAACTGGGCGCCGAAACGGCGGTAGGAGTTGACGTTCGGGCAGAGGAAGGCCATCGACGCGGCCATGGTCTGCTGGATGCCACCAATGGCGTGGCGCAGCGTTTCGCTTTCCAGCGGATTGCTGGTAGCGAAAATATTGTTGCCGTTCTTGTCCAGCAGCGAGATGTGCACGTGCAGCCCGTTACCGGCCTGGCCCGGGTAAGGCTTGGCCATGAAGGTGGTGTCCATCTCGTGGTCGTAGGCGATGTTCTTGATCAGCCGCTTGAGCAGCACCGCGTAGTCGCACGCCTTGATCGGGTCGGCGACGTGGTGGAGGTTGACCTCGAACTGCGCCGGAGCGCTTTCCTTGACGATGGCATCGGCTGGAATGCCCTGTTCCTTGGCCCCTTCGAGCACGTCCTGCAGGCAGTCGACGTACTCGTCCAGGTCGTCGATCAGGTAGACCTGGGTCGAGTGCGGACGCTTGCCGGAAATCGGCGAACGCGGCGGCTGCGGCCGGCCGTTCACGTTTTCCTGATCGATCAGATAGAACTCCAGCTCAAATGCGGCGCAGATCGTCAGGCCCAGCTCGTCGAACTTGCTGACGACCTGGCGCAGCACTTCGCGCGGGTCGGCGAAGAACGGCGAACCGTCGCGCTCGTGCATGGTCATGAGCAACTGCGCGGTGGGACGCTTTTGCCAGGGCTCGTTGCTCAGCGTGTTGGGGATCGGAAAGCAGGTTCGGTCGGAGTCGCCGATGTCCATGCCCAGCCCGGTGCTCTCGACGGTGATGCCATTGATGTCGAGGGCGAACAGCGAGGCAGGCAGGTTGATGCCCTTTTCATACACCTTGTGCAGACTGGCGCGTTCGATGCGCTTGCCTCGAACGACTCCGTTCATGTCTGCGATCAGCAGGTCGACGTACTGGACCTCCGGGTGTTCCTTGAGAAATGCGTTCGCTTCGTTGAGCTGAACGGCACGCGGCGGCGGTAGCATGATGAAGCACCTTAATTGTTAAAAATTTCAATCATCCAACGGCTTGTCTCGGAGTCAATCGAAAAGCCCTGTCGGTGTCAATAGCGCCTCCGAATGTGCCACCAAGGCCCATAATGGGCGTTTTTGGGGCAATTCAGAAAAAATGTGCGGCGCGCCGACGAGGCTTTGCGAAGCGGGAATGCTCGGCTATTGTCTATAAAAATGAACAAGACTACTCTCCGACGAGCCCCATCCGGAAAGACGAGTATCCCATGCCTCGCGTGCCATTGATCGGCGTTTCCGCCTGTACCAGGCAGATCGGCCACCACAGTTTCCACATTGCCGGCGACAAATACCTGCGCGCCGCCGCCATTGCCGGCATCCCGCTGGTGGTTCCGGCACTGGACGATCTGATCGATCCCGACGCGCTGCTCGACAGCCTGGACGGCCTGCTCTTCACCGGCTCGCCGTCCAACGTCGAACCGCACCACTACGGTGGCCCGGCCAGCATCGAAGGCACCCCGCACGACCCCTCTCGCGACCGCCTCACCCTGCCGCTGATCCGCGCCGCGGTAGCGGCCGGTGTGCCGGTGTTCGGCATCTGCCGCGGATTCCAGGAAATGAACGTCGCCTTTGGCGGCAGCCTGCACCAAAAGGTGCACGAAGCCGGTCCCTACGCCGACCACCGCGAGCGCGCCGAGGACCCGGTGGAGGTGCAGTACGGCCTGAGCCATCCCTTGCACGTCCAGCCGGGCGGCTTGCTCGAGCGGCTGGGACTTCCGCCCAGTGTCGAGGTCAATTCGGTGCATGGCCAGGGCGTCGAGCGTCTGGGCGACGGGCTGCGCATCGAGGGGCTGGCGCCGGACGGGCTGATCGAGGCCTTTTCAGTCGAGGGCGCTGCGAGCTTTGCCCTTGGCGTGCAGTGGCATCCGGAATGGAAGGTGCATGAGCACCCCTACTACCTGGCGTTGTTCGAAGGCTTTGCCCGGGCCTGCCGGGAACGCGCGGGACGGCGCTGAGCGCGGGCCGGCACGGCGCTCGTTTCATCACTCTTGAGGTCGATATGTCCAGCAAGCTCGACCAGCTCACCGGCTGGCTGAAAGAACGCAAGATCACCGAGGTGGAATGCCTGATCAGCGACCTGACCGGCATCGCCCGCGGCAAGATTTCTCCGACCAACAAGTTTCTCGACGAGAAGGGCATGCGCCTGCCCGAAAGCGTGCTGTTGCAGACGGTGACCGGCGACTACGTCGAGGACGACATCTATTACGAGCTGCTCGATCCGGCGGACATCGACATGTTCTGCCGCCCCGACCCGGACGCCGTGTTCCTCGTGCCCTGGGCCATCGAGCCCACCGCCCAGGTAATCCACGACACCTACGACAAGATGGGCAACCCCATCGAGATCTCACCGCGCAACATTCTCAAGCGCGTGTTGAAGATGTACGCCGACAAGGGCTGGCAGCCCATCGTCGCGCCGGAAATGGAGTTCTACCTGACCAAGCGCTGCGAGGATCCCGACCTGCCGTTCCAGCCGCCGATCGGGCGCTCGGGCCGGCAGGAAACGGGCCGGCAATCGTTCTCCATCGATGCGGCCAACGAATTCGATCCGCTGTTTGAGGACATGTACGACTGGTGCGAGGCCCAGGGCCTGGACTTGGACACCCTGATTCACGAGGAAGGCACCGCCCAGATGGAGATCAACTTCCGTCATGGCGAGGCGCTGCACCTGGCCGACCAGATCCTGGTGTTCAAGCGCACCATGCGCGAGGCGGCGCTCAAGCACAACGTCGCCGCCACCTTCATGGCCAAACCGATGACCGGCGAGCCGGGCAGCGCGATGCATCTGCACCAGAGCGTGATCGACGAGACCGGCCGCAACATCTTTTCCAACAGCGACGGCACCATGAGCCAGCTGTTCCTGCACCACGTCGGCGGTCTGCAGAAGTACATCCCCGAGCTGCTGCCGCTGTTTGCGCCAAACGTCAATTCGTTCCGCCGCTTCCTGCCGGACACCTCGGCGCCAGTCAACGTGGAGTGGGGTGAGGAGAACCGCACCGTCGGCCTGCGCGTGCCGGATTCGGATCCGCAGAACCGCCGCGTCGAGAACCGCCTGCCGGGCGCCGACGCCAATCCATACCTGGCCATCGCCGCCAGCCTGCTGTGTGGCTATATCGGCATGGTCGAGGAGCTGCCGCCGAGCCAGCCGGTCAAGGGCCGCGGCTATGAGCGGCGCAACCTGCGCCTGCCGCTGACCCTGGAGGCCGCGCTGGAGCGCATGGAGGACTGCCGGCAGCTGGAGAAGTACCTGAGCCCGAAATTCATCACCGGCTACGTCGCGGTCAAACGCGCCGAGCAGGAGAACTACCACCGAGTCATCAGTTCCTGGGAGCGTGAATTTCTGATGCTCTCGGTGTAACGACAGCCGTAGGGTGGATGACGCTTTTTTCATCCGCCGTGGCTTCATAGGGTCGGACGCCACCCGGTGGATCGCCACCCGGTGGATCGATGAAGCGTGATCCACCCTACGTTGGCCAAGGCTTGGGATGGATTAGCCGTAGGGTGGATGACGCTGTTTTCATCCACCGAACATGCACGAATTTTTCGAGAGGTGATTGATGAGCGATTCGCAAACCCTGCAATGGCAAGCCCTGAGCCGCGACCATCACCTGCCGCCGTTCACCGACTTCAAGGCGTTGAACGCCAAGGGCACGCGCATCATCACCCGCGGCGAAGGTGTGTACCTGTGGGACAGCGAGGGCCACAAGATCCTCGACGCCATGGCCGGGCTCTGGTGCGTCAACCTCGGGTACGGACGTGAGGAACTGGTCGAGGCGGCCACGAAGCAGATGCGTGAGCTGCCCTACTACAACCTGTTTTTCCAGACGGCTCATCCACCGGCGCTGGCACTGGCCAAGGCCATCGCCGAGATCGCCCCGGAAGGCATGAACCATGTGTTCTTTACCGGCTCCGGTTCGGAAGCCAACGACACCGTGCTGCGCATGGTGCGCCATTACTGGGCAATCAAGGGCCAGCCGCAGAAGAAGGTGGTGATCGGCCGTTGGAACGGCTACCACGGCTCGACCATCGCCGGCGCCAGCCTCGGCGGCATGAAGGCCATGCACGAGCAGAGCGATGGCCCGATCCCGGGGATCGAGCACATCGACCAGCCCTACTGGTTCGGCGAAGGCGGCGACCTCGACCCGGAGGAATTCGGTGTTCGCGTGGCCCAGCAGCTGGAGCAGAAGATCCTCGAAGTCGGCGAAGACAAGGTGGCCGCCTTCATCGCCGAGCCGATTCAGGGCGCCGGCGGGGTGATTATCCCGCCGGACAGCTACTGGCCGAAGATCCGCGAAATCCTCGCCCGCTACGACATCCTGTTCATCGCCGACGAAGTGATCTGCGGCTTCGGTCGCACCGGCGAATGGTTCGGTAGCGACTACTACGGCAACGCACCGGACCTGATGCCGATCGCCAAGGGCCTGACCTCCGGCTACCTGCCCATGGGCGGCGTGGTGGTGCGCGACGAAGTGGTGCACACGCTCAACGAGGGCGGCGAGTTCTACCACGGCTTTACCTACTCCGGGCACCCGGTGGCGGCCGCGGTGGCGCTGGAAAACATCCGCATCATGCGCGAGGAGCAGATCGTCGAGCGCGTAAAAAGCAAGACGGCACCCTATTTGCAGTCTCGCTGGCGTGAGCTGGTCGAGCATCCGCTGGTAGGCGAGGCGCGCGGCGTCGGCATGCTTGGTGCACTGGAGCTGGTGAAGAACAAGAAGACCCGCGAGCGGTTCGCCGATCCGGGGGTGGGGATGCTCTGCCGCGAGCACTGCTTCCGCAACGGCCTGGTGATGCGGGCGGTGGGCGACACCATGATCATTTCACCGCCGCTGGTGATCAACGAAGAGCAGATCGACGAGCTGATCGACAAAGTCCGCCTGTGCCTGGATGCGACGCTAAAGGATGCACGGGGTTGAGCGACCTCGGCGAGGCCGGCCCGGCTGTTGAAAAACAGCCGCCGACCTTGCCAGACTGCGCGCGTGCTTTGGCCTGACCAACACGAGGGTGTGTCGATGCCGGCACAGCCATTTTGCTGCACAGACGCTACGGAACGGCCCGATGGCCCTCCGCCGCGACTGCCCAAGCCCCGATACGAACGATCACAACAGGAGCTGCACGGATGAAACCCTTCGCCAAGACCCTGATTGCACTGACGCTGACCGGCGCCGTTGCCGGCGCCGCCCAGGCCGAAGACAAGGTACTGCACGTCTACAACTGGTCCGACTACATCGCCGAAGACACCCTGGAGAACTTCACCAAGGAAACCGGCATCAAGGTCGTCTACGACGTCTTCGACAGCAACGAGGTGCTGGAAGCCAAGCTGCTGGCCGGCAGTTCCGGCTATGACGTGGTGGTGCCGTCCAACCCCTTCCTGGCCAAGCAGATCAAGGCCGGGGTGTTCCAGAAGCTCGACAAGAGCAAGCTGCCGAACTGGAAAAACCTCGATAAGGACCTGCTCAAGGCGCTGCAGCCCAGCGACCCAGGCAACCAGTACGCCGTGCCCTACATGTGGGGCACCATCGGCATCGGCTACAACCCCGAGAAGGTCAAGGCCGCCCTCGGGGCCGACGCGCCTGTGGATTCCTGGGACCTGGTGTTCAAGCCGGAAAACATCGAGAAGCTGAAGTCCTGTGGCGTGTCCTTCCTCGATTCGCCCACCGAGATTCTTCCCGCCGCCCTGCATTATCTTGGCTACGCCTCGGACACCACCAAGCCGGCGGAGCTGAAGAAGGCCGAAGAGCTGTTCATGCAGATCCGTCCGAGCGTCGCCTACTTCCACTCCTCGAAGTACATCTCGGATCTGGCCAACGGCAACATTTGCGTCGCCATCGGCTATTCGGGTGATATCTACCAGGCCAAGGCGCGCGCCGAGGAAGCCAGCAACGGCGTCACGGTCAAGTACAACATCCCGAAGGAAGGCGCCGGTACCTTCTTCGACATGCTCGCCATCCCGGCCGATGCCAACAACGTCGACAGCGCGCACGTCTTCCTCAACTACCTGATGAAGCCGGACGTGATGGCCAACATCACCAACTACGTGCAGTTCCCCAACGGCAACGCGGCGGCCACGCCGCTGGTGGATGAAGCGATCCGCACCGACCCGGGCGTCTACCCGAGCCAGGCCGTGTTGCAGAAGCTCTACACCTTCCCGGACCTGGATCCGAAAACCCAGCGGACGATGACCCGCAGCTGGACCAAGATCAAGTCCGGCCGTTGAGCCCGCGCTGCCCGGCCAGGCCCGATAGCGGACCTGGCCGGGCGGCCACCGGCAACGGGGTGAAGTCCGGATCGGCGACGCTGGCGCGATCCGCAGGCCGTCTGCCCCGGCAAGCGAACGCCTCGTTTGCAGTATCAAACCAGTTGATTTTCAGAGGTTTTTACAATAAACAGCCCGCCTTTCGCCCGCTGATCGCGCGGCCTGCAACAAGAGGACTCTCCTATGCGCTCGACAGTGAAGTCGCTTCTTCTCGCCGCTGCGGTCAGCGGTGCTGCATCCGCCCAGGCTGCCACGGTGCACATCTACAACTGGTCCGATTACATCGGTGAAGACACGCTGGAAAATTTCCAGAAGAAAACCGGCATCGAGCCCGTCTACGACGTCTTCGACTCCAACGAAACCCTGGAGGGCAAGCTGCTCGCCGGCCGCACCGGTTATGACGTGGTGGTGCCGTCGAACCACTTCCTCGGCAAGCAGATCCGCGCTGGTGCCTTCCAAAAACTGGACAAGAGCAAGCTGCCGAACTGGGAAAACCTCGATCCGGCCTTGCTCAAGCAACTGCAGAAGAACGACCCGGGCAACGCCTACGCCGCGCCTTATCTCTGGGGTACCAACGGCATCGGTTACAACGTCGAGCAGGTGACGGCGGCGCTGGGGGTGGAGAAGGTCGATTCCTGGGCCGTGCTCTTCGAGCCGGAAAACGCCAAGAAGCTGGCCGGCTGCGGGATCGCCTTTCTCGATTCGGCGGACGAGATGATACCGGCGGTACTCAACTACCTGGGCCTGGACCCGAACAGCACCGACCCGGACGACTATGCCAAGGCCGAGGCGAA
Organism: Pseudomonas sp.; assembly: GCA_032064305.1. Taxonomy (GTDB): domain Bacteria; phylum Pseudomonadota; class Gammaproteobacteria; order Pseudomonadales; family Pseudomonadaceae; genus Stutzerimonas. Next base: position 126,376 of record DAMBNU010000009.1, read on the forward strand.
GCTGATGGAGGTGCGCCCCTACGTGCGCTATTTCCACTCCTCGAAGTACATCTCCGACCTGGCCAACGGCAACATCTGCATCGCTGCCGGTTTCTCCGGTGACGTGTTCCAGGCCGCCGCGCGAGCCGAAGAGGCCGGCAAGGGCATCGACATCGCCTATTCGATTCCGAAGGAGGGCGGCAACCTCTGGTTCGACATGCTGGCGATTCCGGCCGACGCGCAGAATGTCGACGAGGCCCATGCCTTCATCAACTACCTGCTTGACCCAGCAGTGATCGCGGAGGTCAGCGACTACGTCGGCTACGCCAACCCCAACCTCAAGGCGGACAGCCTGATGGACCAGGAGGTGCGCCACGACCCCGCGGTGTATCCGCCGCAGTCCGTGCTCGACCGGCTCTATGTATCGGCCGAACTGCCGCCGAAGATCATGCGCCTGATGACCCGGACCTGGACCAAGGTCAAGTCCGGCCAGTAGCTACAACAGCGGGCGGTGCCGATGGCATCGCCCGTCTGCGTTACAGGACAGCTCCCGGACGCCGTCCGGGTCCTCAATCTCTATCGGGAGTTCGCGCATGGCCGTTGCCTCCAGCGCCTACAAGAAGGCCCTTTCCGGCGAAAGCCAGAACAAACAGGTGCTGCTGAAGATCGACCGCGTCACCAAGAAATTCGACGAAACGGTGGCGGTCGATGATGTCTCGCTGAACATTCACCAGGGCGAAATCTTTGCGCTGCTTGGTGGTTCGGGTTCAGGCAAATCGACGCTGCTGCGCATGCTGGCAGGCTTCGAGCGGCCCACTGATGGGCGAATCTTCCTCGACGGGCAGGACATCACCGACATGCCGCCCTACGAGCGGCCGATCAACATGATGTTCCAGTCCTATGCCCTGTTCCCGCACATGACGGTGGCGCAGAACATCGCCTTTGGCCTGAAGCAGGACGGCCTGTCGAAGAACGAGGTGCAGACCCGCGTCGACGAGATGCTCACCCTGGTTCAGATGAGCCAGTACGCCAAGCGCAAGCCGCACCAGCTCTCCGGCGGCCAGCGCCAGCGCGTGGCGCTGGCCCGTTCGTTGGCCAAGCGGCCCAAGCTGCTGCTGCTCGACGAGCCCATGGGCGCGCTGGACAAGAAGCTGCGTTCGCAGATGCAGCTCGAGCTGGTGCAGATCATCGAGCGCGTCGGCGTGACCTGCGTGATGGTCACCCATGACCAGGAAGAGGCCATGACCATGGCCGAGCGCATCGCCATCATGCACCTGGGTTGGATCGCCCAGGTCGGCAGCCCGATGGATATCTACGAGACGCCCGCGAGCCGGCTGGTCTGCGAGTTCATCGGCAGCGTGAACCTGTTCGACGGTGAGCTGGTCGCCGACATGGAAGACCACGCGGTGATTGCCTCGCCGGGCCTGGAGAACCCCATTTATGTCGGCCACGGCATCAGCACGCGCGCGCAGGACAAGCAGATCACCTATGCAATCCGCCCGGAAAAACTGCTGATCGGCAGCGAGCTGCCGGAGCTGGAGCGGCCCGGCTACAACTGGGCCAAGGGCGTGGTGCACGACATCGCCTATCTCGGCGGCCATTCGGTGTATTACATCAAGCTGCCCACCGGCGGCATGCTGCAGGCCTTCATGGCCAACGCCGAGCGCCATGTGAAGCTGCCGACCTGGGAAGAGGAAGTCTTCGTCTACTGGTGGGACGACAGCGGCGTGGTACTGCAGGCATGAGCGGCTCACGCTTGAACAGCGGGCGCCGACTGGTCATCGGCGTGCCCTTCATCTGGCTGATCCTGTTCTTCCTGCTGCCGTTCGCCATCGTGCTGAAGATCAGCTTCGCCGAGGCCGACGTGGCGATCCCGCCGTACACCGACATCTTCGCCTACGCCGACCAGCAGCTGCAGGTGCTCATCAACCTGGGCAACTACATCTTCCTCAGCGAGGACGAGCTGTACCTGGCCGCCTACCTGGGCTCGCTGAAGATCGCCTTCTTCAGCACGCTGTTGTGCCTGCTCATCGGCTACCCGATGGCCTATGCCATTGCCCGGGCGCGCAAGGACGTGCAGACGGTCCTGCTGCTGCTGATCATGATGCCGACCTGGACGGCGATCCTGATCCGCGTCTACGCCTGGATGGGCATTCTCAGCAGCAACGGCATCCTCAACGGGCTGCTGCAGGGCATGGGCCTGATCGACGAACCGCTGCGCATCCTCAACACGGACCTGGCGGTCTACATCGGCGTGGTCTATTCGTACCTGCCGTTCATGATCCTGCCGCTCTACGCGAACCTGGTGAAGCACGACCTGAGCCTGCTCGAAGCGGCGTCGGACCTCGGCGCCAGCCACCTCACCAGCTTCTGGAGGATCACCGTGCCGCTGTCGAAGAACGGCATCATCGCCGGCTGCATGCTGGTGTTCATCCCGGTGGTGGGCGAGTTCGTCATCCCCGAGCTGCTCGGCGGGCCGGAGACACTGATGATTGGCAAGGTGCTCTGGCAGGAGTTCTTCAACAACCGTGACTGGCCGGTGGCCTCGGCCCTGGCGGTGGTGATGCTGGTGATCCTGCTGGTGCCGATCATCCTGTTCAACCGCAACCAAACCAAGGAACTGGAGGGCAAGCTATGACGTGCCTGAGCTGCTGCCTGCCCGCCAGCGTTCCATCTGCCGCCATGACCATGAAGCGGGAGGGCAGGCCATGACGCGCCATCGTTTTTCCAACCTGATGCTGGTGCTGGGGTTGCTGTTCATCTACCTGCCGATGGTGCTGCTGGTCATCTATTCGTTCAACGCTTCACGGCTGGTGACGGTCTGGGGCGGCTGGTCGATCAAGTGGTACGTCGGCCTGCTGGACAACAGCCAGCTGATGGGAGCGGTGATGCGCTCGCTGGAGATCGCGCTGTACACCGCGGTGACCGCCGTGGCGCTGGGCACCATGGCGGCCTTCGTGCTGACGCGGATCCCCAACTTCCGCGGTCGCACACTGTTTGGTGGATTGGTCACCGCGCCGCTGGTGATGCCGGAAGTGATCACGGGTTTGTCGTTGCTGCTGCTCTTCGTCGCGATGGCTCAGCTGATCGGCTGGCCGGAGCAACGGGGCATCGCGACCATCTGGATCGCCCACACCACCTTCTGCTCAGCCTATGTCGCGGTGGTCGTCATGGCCCGGCTGCGTGAGCTGGACCAGTCCATCGAGGAGGCGGCCATGGATCTGGGTGCGCGACCGTGGAAGGTGTTTTTTCTGATCACCATGCCGATGATCGCACCGTCGCTGGCCGCCGGCGGCATGCTGTCATTCGCTCTTTCGCTCGACGACCTGGTGCTGGCCAGCTTCGTCTCGGGCCCGGGCTCGACCACCCTGCCGATGGAGATCTTTTCCGCGGTACGCCTGGGCGTGAAGCCGGAGATCAACGCGGTGGCCAGTCTCATCCTGCTGGTGGTATCGCTGGCGACCTTCATTGCCTGGTACTTCGGTCGGCGTGCCGACAAGCGCCGGGCGCGGGCGATGCGTCAGGCCATGGACGAAGCGGCGGTACAAAACTGGGGTTCGGCGCAATCGGCGCCTGCCGCGGTACCGCCGTCGGCGCATAGCTGACGCGCGCGGTGATCTCGCTGCGGCCGGCTCAGGGCTGGTCGCTGGCGGGTGAGGCCCAGTCGCAAAAGCAGCCGACCGCTAGCGAATGGGTTGCCTTGACCGGCCTCCCGGCGAGCACGGCTTCGAGGATCGGTTCGATGAAACTGTTGCTCGAACTGCACACGGCGCCCTCGCTGTAGGGGCCGACATAGACAAGCTCGCCGCGGGTGTCCCAGATTCCCACGGCCGGGCTTGCCGGCAACTGTTGCGCGCCGGGCAGGCTGTCCAGCCGCTGCAGGCCGTCCAGGTGCTCTGGCAGGCGCCCGCGACTGCCAGGCTTTTCCACGAGATAGAACGCCACGCCCTGCGGCGCGAAGCGCTGCAGCAGGTCGGCAAGGTGCTGTTGGTTGCCGGCATTGCAGGGGCACGCCGGATCGCGGAAATGCACTACGCGGATCGGTCCGGCCCCGCTCAATGGCGTGGGTAGGGCCAGCGCATCGCCGGAAAACAGCGCGGTGCGCTCGTTGTCGAACGGGCGCAGGTAGCGCGCCTCGAACCACCAGAACGCGGCCAGCATGGCGCCGCCCCAGAGCAGGGCGACGAGCGCGGCGAGCAGGTATTTGCGGCGTAAGGTCATGGTGGCACTCTCTGAGGACGCGCCAGCTTGCCACGTCACGCCTCAGAGCTGAATATTCCCTTCCCCATCGGACCAGAACAACCACCATGACCTCGCCATTCGACCTCCCCGCCCTGCGTGCGCAGCTGCAGCCCTTGCGCAGCGGCGCCGAGCTGGAAGCCGAGGGTCGTGCCTACCAAGCCTTCTACGGCCTCGACTTGCCGCATCATCAAGCGGTGCAACGCCGGCTCGGCTGCTTCAGCGTGCACGGCTACCGGGTCGCCGCGCAGCTGTGGCGTCCGGCGCAGCCGGTCGCGACGCTGCTGGTACTGCACGGCTATTACGACCACATGGGCCTCTACCGGCACGTGGTGGACTGGGGGCTGCAGATGGGCTTCGCCGTGCTCGCCTGCGACCTGCCCGGCCACGGGCTATCCAGCGGGCCGCGGGCCAGCATCGGGGAGTTCGACGAATACCAGGCAATGCTTGGGGGGTTGTTGCGCGAGGCCTCGGCGCTGCAGCTGCCCCAGCCCTGGCATCTGCTCGGGCAGAGCACCGGCGCGGCCATCGCCCTGGATTACCTGCTGGGCCACCCGCACGACGCCCGGCTTGGCCGCAGCATTCTGCTGGCGCCACTGGTGCGGCCGCGGGCCTGGGGCTGGTCGCGCCTGAGCTACGCGGTGATGCGGCGCTTCGTCAGCCAGATTCCCCGGCGCTTCAGCGAGAATTCCAGTGATCCGGCGTTTCTGGACTTCATCCAGACGCGCGATCCGCTGCAACCGGACATTCTGCCGACCGCCTGGGTTGGGGCGCTGGCGCGCTGGATTCCGCGCATCGAGGCGGCGCCGAACAGCCCGCACAGTCCGTTGATCGTCCAGGGCCAGGCGGACATGACGGTCGATTGGCAGCACAATCTGCCGGTCCTCGAGGACAAGTTCACCGCGCCGGACGTGCTCTATCTGCCCGAGGCCCGCCACCACCTGGTCAACGAAGACGAAGCGATCCGCCAGCGCTATTTCGACTTCCTGCGCGAGCGGCTTTAGCGGTTCGGGGCGATGCTCCGGCTAGCGGTCAGGCCGCCTTCGCCTGGATGTCGCGGCTGCTCATGCCAACGGCAAGGCCTGCGCGCAGGGCCTGCAGGGCGGCCTGGTAGTAGCGCCGGCCGTTCTCCGATTCGGCGAACTGCACGAACTCCTCGAGCTCGGCGTCGGACAGGTCGCGATAGACATACAGCAGGGTGTTGTCCAGGTCGCTCTCGACCTGCTGCTGCAGACGCTCGCGCTGGCTGTCCAGCAGCCCCTGAGCCTGGCCGTCACCGAGCAGCCCGGGAATCATCTGGCTGAGGCTGTCTGCAGCCACACCGGCCAGTGCCAGGCTGACCTCGGCACCGGCCTCGGCGGCCGGCAGTGCCTGGGCCAGATGGCGGATCAGCAGCTGACGGTTGCTCCCGGCCTCAATGCGTGGCAACCCGTTCTCGTAGCGCGCGAGCTGTTCGCGGCGGCCGGCGAGCACTTCCGCGGCCACGACCTTGCGGCCGAGGGTTGACTGGAAGAACGCCAGCGCCGGGTCCGGCGCCGCCAGGCTCTCGCGCAGGGCACGCTTGGCGCGCTGGTCGATCGCATCGACGGCGAAGCGGCGATTGCTGTTGGTCACCAGCGCCTGGTAGACCGCCGGCGGCAGGCTGCTCTTGTAGCGCTGCTGGGCGGCAGTGAGGGCATCGGAGAAGTTGGCACGCTGCTCGGTCCAACCGGCCGCCTCGTAGAGATCATCGTAGCGGTCGGCCCAGGCATTCAGGCTGACGGCGAAAAAGACGCAGGCGATAAGGGCGCGCATGGAAGCTCCTCTGTGGCGGGCGGTTTATTTTCGGCGCCCCGACGGCGGCTTGTCGAGGCGCGAAAGCACTGCTGCTAGACTCAGCGACTGTCCCTCGCAGGCTCTGCCGGCCCGCGATGGACCTCAGCAGACCCACTCCGGAGTCACGTCCTTGCCGTTTACGACCCTCATCGATGACCTCGCCGCGTGCGGCTGGTCATTGCAGCCGTCCTTCCTGTCCGAGGATTGGACCCATGCGCTGGCCGCCGAGTGCCGCAGGCGCGATGCCGAAGGGACGCTGGCCCCTGCCGGTGTCGGTCGCGGCGAGGAGCAGGCGGTGCGCGAAGGCATCCGTGGCGACCAGATCCAGTGGCTGGAGCAGGGCCAGGCCGAGGTCTGCGACCGCTACCTGGCATTGATGGACGAGTTACGCCAGACGCTCAACCGCGAGCTGTTCCTGGGCCTTGAGGAGTTCGAATGCCATTTCGCGCTCTATCCGCCGGGCGCCTTCTACCGGACGCACCTGGACCGCTTCCGTGACGACGACAGCCGGGCGGTGACCGCGGTGGTCTACCTCAATCCCGACTGGCAGCCGGCCGATGCGGGTGAGCTGCGCCTGCACTTTGTCGATGGCTCGCAGCGGGACATCGCCCCGCTGGGCGGCGACCTGCTGGTGTTCCTATCGGGCGATTTCCCGCACGAGGTGCTGGTGACCCGGCGCGACCGGCTTTCGCTGACCGGCTGGTTTCGCCGGCGCCCGGCGGACGTGCTGGCGCTCTAGCCGACGGCCAATGAAAAGCCCGGCGCAAGGCCGGGCTGGGATGCCGCAGGACCGGTGGATTACATGCCCAGCAGCTGGGGAAGCCCGAGCGAGATCATCGGTACATAGGTGATGAGCACGAGGAAGGCGAGCATCAGCGCCAGCCATGGCAGCACGGCGCGGATGACCTGGGTCACCGGCATGCCGGTTACGGCAGAAGCGACGAACAGGTTCAGCCCCACCGGCGGCGTGATCAAGCCGATCTCCATGTTCACCACCATGATGATGCCCAGGTGGATCGGATCAATGCCCAGTTCGATGGCGATCGGGAACAGGATCGGCGCAAGAATCAGGATGATCGCCGAGGGTTCCATGAAGGCGCCAGCCACCAGCAGCACCAGGTTGACCACCAGCAGGAACATCCAGGGTTGCAGCCCGGCTTCGAGCACCATGGAGGTGATCTGCTGCGGCAGTTGCTCGGTGGTCAGCACATGCGCAAAGAGCATGGCGTTGGCGATGATAAACATCAGCATGATCGTCAGCTTGCCGGACTCCAGCAGCACCCGCGGGCAATCGCGAAGCGTGATGTCCTTGTAGACGAACAGGGCGATGAACGCCGAATACACCGCCGCCACGGCGGCCGCTTCGGTCGGCGTGAACATGCCCGAGTAGATGCCGCCGAGGATGATCACCATCAACAGCAGGCCCCAGAGCGCCTCGCGTGCCGAGGACAGCCATTGGCGGAAAGTCGCCCGCGGCATGGCCGGCAGGTTTTTCTTCACCGCGACGATGTAGATCGCCACCATCAGCCCGAGGCCCAGCAGGATGCCCGGCACTACACCGGCCATGAACAGCGCGCCTACCGAGGTTTCGGTGGCGGCGGCATAGACCACCATGACGATTGAGGGCGGGATCAGGATGCCGAGTGTTCCGGCGTTGCAGACGATGCCCGCGCCGAACGCCTGGGGGTAGCCGGAGCGCACCATGCCGGCGATGGCAATCGAGCCCACGGCCGCTACGGTCGCAGGTGACGAGCCGGACAGGGCGGCGAACAGCATGCACGCCATGACCGCGCTGATGGCCAGGCCGCCGCGGATATGGCCAACGGTGGCGTTGGCGAAGTCGATCAGGCGCTTGGCCACGCCGCCAGTGGTCATGAAAGCGCCGGCGAGCAGGAAGAAGGGGATCGCCAGCAGGGTGTAGTGCTCGGAGGTTTCGAACAGCTTGATCGCCAGCGAGCGCACCGAGTCAGGGCTGAAGAACATGATCGTCAGCGAGCCGGCCAGGCCTAGGGAGATGGCCACCGGGACGCCGATGAACATCAACGCGAACAGCGCCAGGAAGAGGAACAGGATGGTCATTACTTCGGCTCCTCTTCGCCGAGGCGGGCAGCTTCGGCGGCCTCGTCGGCCAGGCCCAGTCCGGTCTGTTCATTGCGTAGGATCCGCACCAGGATCTCAGCGAAGCGAATGAACACCATGGCAAATCCGATCGGCACGATCATCCCGATCTGCCATTGCTTGATGCCGATGTGTCCCAGGTCTTCGGCGCCGATGTTGGCGGTGAACAGGGTCTGGATCCACTCGAAGCTGGCCACGCTCAGCAGGCCGGCATAGCCCAGGCAGAACAGGCAGGCGATCACGCCAATAACGCGCTGCACGGGGCGCGATGCCAGCTTGACCAGGGCGTCGACGCCGATGTGGCCGGCGGTGCGTACGCCATAGGCGAGGCCGGAGAAGATCAGCCAGGCGAACAGCGCGCGGGTCAGCGCCGAGCTCCAGGTCATCGACTGCGCGAGCCCGATGATGAAGTCGCCGATGGCGAAGAAAAAGTCTTCCGCTGCCGGAAAGGTATCCGCCAGGGAATAGAAAACGGTGTAGAGGTTGTTCAGAACCACGTAGACAAAGGTCACCAGAGTCATGGCGGCCAGCAGGAAGGCGATGAACGCCTCCTCGAAGTGGTCCCAGACGCGCCAGAGGGCGTTCATGGATGACATCTCCCGATGAAATGCATTGTTTCGATAGGCGTACGGAGCGTGCGCCGTGGGCCGGTCTGGTAACCGGGCGACAGAATCAGGACACGCTTGTTGTGGGGGTGAAGCGGCGGGCACCCGGCGCTTCACCGTTTGTCGCGTGTCCCGCTGCGCTGTCATTTACCGCAACAGGGTGAGGGCGGGTTCGCCGCCCTCCGGTGACGCTTACTCGGCCTTGTTGGAGGCGTCGGCGGCCTTGATCAGGTCAGCACCGATCTCGTTTTCGAACTTCTTCCAGACCGGCTGCATGGCTTCGCGCCACTTGGCACGCTCTTCCGGGCTCAGGACCAGAATCGAGGTGGTCTTGGCGTCGAGGATCTGCTGCTTGGCCTGCTTGTTCAGGTCATCAGCCTGCTTGTTCACCTCGGCGGTTACCTCTTCGATGATTCCGTTCAGTTCCGAGCGCACGTCGTCCGGCAGACCGTTCCAGAACTTGGTGTTGGTGATCAGCATGTAATCCAGCAAGCCGTGGTTCGACTCGGTGATGTGCTTCTGAACTTCATGCATCTTCTGCGAGTAGATGTTCGAGTAGGGGTTCTCGGCACCGTTGACCACGCCAGTCTGCAGGCCCTGGTAGACCTCGGCGAAGCTCATCTTGCGCGGGTTGGCGCGAACGGCCTTGAATTGCTCCTCGAGCACCTGAGACGCCTGGACGCGGAACTTCAGACCGCGCGCATCCTTCGGCTCGCGCAGCTCCTTATTGGCCGACAGCTGCTTCAGGCCGTTGTGCCAGTACGCCAGGCCGGTGATGTTCTTGTCGATCATCGAGGTCAGCAGGGCCTGGCCTTCGGCGCTCTTCTGGAAGCGGTCGACCGCGGCCATGTCGTCGAACAGGAACGGCAGATCGAATACCTGCAGTTTCTTGGTGTACTGCTCGAACTTGGCCAGCGAAGGCGCGATCAGCTGGACGTCGCCGAGCAACAGGGCTTCCATTTCCTTGCCGTCACCGAACAGCGACGAGTTCGGGTAGACCTGGACCTCGACCTTGCCGGGCAGACGCTCCTCGACCAGTTTCTTGAACATCAGTGCGCCCTGGCCTTTCGGCGTGCTGTCGGCGACGACGTGGGAGAACTTGATCACGATCGGGTCTGCGGCCTGAGCCAGCGTGGCCATGCCGAAGGACAGGGCGCAGGCGAGCGCCGTGGCGGTCAGTTTGAACATTGTTGTTTTCCTCTTGTTGTGAAGTGAGCGGCCCGGTCACGGGCTCGCTCGGCTGTAACCAGCAGGACAAGTCTAGGCGCCCACGCAGAAAAGTCGCGGCGCCAACGGCAGACAGATCCGACCGGCTCATGGGGGTTAGCGGGAGCAAGTGCTGTGCCAGAAGCGCGAGCGCCTGCCCCCTGGCCGCGGAGTTTACCGGGATGGTGGCAGAATGCTGACGAATAATTCTCAGCCGGTGCGTCTAGCCTGCGGATTCCAGGTAATAACGGCGCGAGAGGGCTGCGCGGTCAGGATGTCACCGATGGCGCATGCCGGGGTGTACCACGCCCACTGAAGCGTGCCACTGCGCGTTCGTACCGACAGCGTGTGGCGGAAATCCGCCAGCTAGTCGCCCTCGTCCGGCGAGGAACCGCCAGCATCGTTGAACACCAGCCCGTGCTTGCGCAGCTTGTCGTGCAGCGTCTTGCGCGGCAGGCCGAGGGCTTCGGCCACGCTGCGCAGGGAGCCGTGCGGGCGCGCCAGTTCGGCAGCGATCAAGGCACGCTCGAAGGCGTCGACCTGCTCATTGAGCGTGGTGGCGCCCATGGGCGGGGTGTCCTCGGCGTGCCGGGTCGGGTCCTCGAGGCCCAGGTCGAGGCCGAGTGCGAAGCGCTCGGCAGTGTTCTGCAATTCGCGCACGTTGCCGGGCCAGGCGTGGCGCAGCAGCTGCGCGCGCTGCTCCGGGCGCAGCTCTCGGATCGGCAGGCCGTGGCGGCTGGCGGCGGTTTCGGCGAAGTGCTGGAAGAGGAACAGCAGGTCCTCGCTGCGTTCGCGCAACGGCGGGATGCGCAGCGGCGCAACGTTGAGGCGGTAGTAGAGGTCGGCGCGGAAGCGGCCCTGGTCGGCGGCCTGGCGCAGGTCTTCCTTGGTCGCGGCGATGACGCGGATGTCCAGGGCGATGGACTGGTTGCCGCCGAGGCGCTCGACCACCCGCTCCTGCAACATGCGCAGCAGCTTGACCTGTACGTCCAGGCTCATGCTCTCGATCTCGTCGAGGAAAAGGGTGCCGCCATTGGCGAACTCGAACTTGCCGATACGGCGCTTCTGCGCACCGGTGAAGGCGCCGGCCTCGTGCCCGAACAGCTCGCTCTCGACCACCGACTCGGCCAGGGCGCCGGCATTGATCGCGACAAAGGGGCCACTGCGGCGGCTGGACAGGTCGTGCAGCGCGCGCGCGACCACCTCCTTGCCGGCACCGGTTTCGCCGAGGATCAACACATCGGCCTGGGTGCCGGCGAGGGCGCCAATCTGCTCGCGCAGCCGCTGCATCGCTGGCGAATGGCCGAGCAGGCGGGTCGACAGTTGCTGGCGGTCCGCCAGGGCCAGGCGCAGGCTGCGGTTGTCCAGCACCAGTTGGCGCAGCGCCAGGGCTCGGCGCACGCCGTCGAGCAGGTCTTCGCTGGGGAAGGGTTTTTCCAGGAAGTCATAGGCGCCGGCGCGCATGGCCTGCACGGCGAGCTGGATGTCGCCGTGGCCGGTGATCAGCAACACCGGCAGCTCGCTGTCCAGCACGTGCAGTTGCTGCTGCAGCTCGAGGCCATCGAGCCCGGGCATGCGTATGTCGCTGACCACCACGCCGGGCCAGTCCCGCGGCAGCATCTGCGTCAGGCCACGCGCATCACCCAAGCTCAGCACCCGCAGCCCGGCGAGGTCGAGGGTCTGGCTAAGCGCCTGGCGCAGGTGCAGGTCGTCGTCGATAAGGACCACCTGGTACTGCGGGTCGATCTGGCTGGTCATGCTAGTCCTCGCTGGGAAAGGCGACCCCGGGGTCGGCGCAACGCAAGAAGAGGCTGAGCTGGGCGCCGCCGTCGGGGTGGTTGCCGAGGGTCAGTTCGCCGCCCAGGGCGCGCGTCAGGGTATCGCAGATGGCCAGGCCGAGGCCCAGACCCTGGGCGCTGGTCTTGGTGGTGAAGAAGGGTTCGCGGGCGCGCTCGAGGGCGGTTTCGGTGAACCCTGGACCGTTGTCGCGCAGGGTCAGCAGCACGCCGTCGCCCTGGCGCTCGGCGCGCAGCCAGATACGCCGCACCGGTGCACGTTCGTTGAGCGCGTCCAGAGCGTTGGCCAGCAGGTTGGAGAGGATCTGGCGCAACCGTGTCTCGCCGGCCTGCACCCACAGCGTGGCGTCCGGCAGGTCGCGGATCAGCTCGACGCCCATGGCCTGTCGGCGCTTGGCCAGCAGCGCCAGCGCGTCGTCCAGCGCCGGCTGCAGGGCCACGCGCTCCGGTGCATGCCGGTCGCGCCGGGCGAAGGCGCGCAGGTGGGCAATGATCGAGGCCATGCGCGCGGTCAGTTCGCTGATCAGCCTGAGGTTGTCGCGGGCCTCCTCGTTGCGCAGGTGATCGAGCAGCACGCCGGCGTTGTCGGCGTAGCTGCGGATCGCCGCCAGCGGCTGGTTGAGTTCGTGGCTGATGCTGGCCGACATGGTGCCCAGCGCCGACAGCTTGCCGGCCTGGAGCAACTCATCCTGGGCGCGGACCAGTTCCTGCTGGGCCTGCTCCCGCTCCAGCACCTCATTCTTCAGGCGGCTGTTCAGCGCCTCCAGGTCCTGAGTGCGCTCCTGTACGCGGCGTTCGAGCTGCTGCCGCGCCTTGGCGTCGAGGGCGATCCGCTCCAGGTAGTGGCGACGGCGCTGCATCAGCAGGCCGAGCAGCAGCAGCACCGCGGCCAGGGTCGCCGCGCCGATGGCCACGACGGTTTGCACCGGGCGTTCGACCAGGCTGATCGGCGCCAGGATGCGCACCGTCCAGCCGGTTTCCTTCAGTTCGCGGCTCTGGATCAGCCAGGCGTCAATGTCGAGGGTCAGCAGGCGCGGGTCGAGGGTCGGGTAGGGCCGTTCGGATGCGATCTGCTCGCGTTCGTCGGCGTCCAGTGCGCGGCTGGCGCGGAAGCGCCACTCCGCTTTGGAGGTGAGGATCACCACGCCAAAGGCATCGGTAACCATGAGCTGTTCGGGCGTGCTGCCCCAGAGCGTCTCGGTATGGTCAAGGTCGACCTTGACCACCAGCACGCCGAGCGTGGCGTCGCCGTCGCGCACCGCCGCGCCGAAGTAGTAGCCGCGCTTGCCGGAGGTCGTGCCGAGGCCGAAAAAGCGTCCCAGATGGCCGGCCATGGCTTCGCGGAAGTACGGGCGAAAGGCGAAGTTGCGCCCGACGAAGCTGTCTTCGTCGTTCCAGTTGGAGGCGGCGAGGGTATTGCCGTCAGGTGCCATCAGGTAGATCACGTCGGCGCCGGTCTCCTTGCGCAACTGGTCCAGCAGGCGGTTGGCCTGGTCCTTGGCAGCCGGGCTGTCTGGCTCGCTCAGGGCGGTGCGCAGCGTTGGCAGGTCGCCGAGGATGCGTGGCAGCACCTCGTAGCGGCGCAACGAGCCGAGCAGGTTGGCGACATAGAGGTCGAGGGTCTGGCGGTTTTGCTCGACCAGCTCGTTGCTGTAATAGCGTTCGGCCAGTTGCTGCAGCGGCCACAGCAGCGGCGCGAGCAGCAGCGCGAGCAACGCCAGGTTGCGCCAGCGCGGGCGGCGGGGAGCGTGGGATGGTGTCATGCGGGTGCGCCTGTGGGTCGGGCGCCATTATGCACGTTCGGTGTGGTCTCGGGCGGCAGGCGCTGCCGGACGTATCAGGCGCTGCGGATGACCGGTGCAGGGTTCGCCTGTTGGTCGGCAGTGCCAGCCAGGCATTGCTGCAGGCCGCTGTGCCAGTCCGGCAGGTCGATCCGCCAGTCGCGTTGCAGGCGCGAGCAGTCCAGCAAGGAGTTCAGCGGGCGCTGGGCAGCGGTGGGGTAGTCCGCCGTGGCGATCGGCGTGATTCGCGCGCGCAGCCGGCCCTGGCGTTGCAGGTGTTCAGCGATGGCGCAGGCAAAGCCGTACCAGGAGGTTTCGCCGGTGGCGGTCAGGTGGTAGAGCCCGCCCGGCCAGCCATTGCCATTGCGCCAGTTGCGCACCAGGTCGGCGGTCACGGCCGCCAGCGTGCCGGCCCAGGTCGGCGCGCCGATTTCATCGGACACCACTGACAGCGCGTCGCGCTCCTGCAGCAGACGCTGCATGGTCAAGAGGAAGTTGCGCCCCTGCAGCGAGTAGACCCAGCTGGTGCGCAGGATCAGGTGTTCGCCACCCACCGCCTGGATCGCCTGTTCGCCGGCCAGCTTGCTGGCACCGTAGACGCTCAGCGGGGCGGGCCGGTCATCCTCGGTGTAGGGGCCCGACTTGCGTCCGTCGAAGACGTAGTCGGTGGAGTAGTGGATCAACGGGGCGCCAAGGGCCGCGGCCTCCTCGGCGAGCACGCCGGGGGCGGTCGCGTTGATGGCAAAGGCGCGGTCGCGCTCGCGCTCGGCCTGGTCCACCGCGGTATAGGCCGCCGCGTTGATGATCAGGTCGGGGCGTAGCAGCCGGACTTGCTGACGGACCTGCGCCGGCTCGGCGAGGTCCATCAGCCTGTGACCCAGGGCGAGCACCTTGCCTTCACCGGCAAGCGTGCCTTGCAGGGCGCTGGACAGCTGTCCGGTGCTACCGGTGATGAGGATCTTCATGGGAAGAGTTCAGCCTCGCTGAGGACGCGGCCGTCGAGGTCTTTCTGCGACAGCTGGGGCGGCTCGGTAAAGGGCCAATCGATGCCGATCTGCGGGTCGTTCCAGAGCAGCGAGCGCTCATGGGCCGGCGCGTAGTAGTCGGTGGTCTTGTAGAGAAACTCGGCGCTTTCGCTGAGCACCACGAAGCCGTGTGCGAAGCCCTCCGGGATCCACAGCTGGCGCTGGTTCTGCGCGCTCAGGTGCGTGCCGACCCAGCGGCCGAAGCTCGGCGAGCTTTTGCGCAGGTCGACCGCGACATCGAACACCTCGCCAGCCACCACCCGGACCAGCTTCCCCTGGGGCTGCTGGATCTGGTAGTGCAGTCCGCGCAGCACGCCGCGTTGGGACTTGGAGTGATTGTCCTGGACGAACTGGCGCTTGAGTCCCGTGGCGGCCTCGAAGGCAGCGGCGTTGAAGCTCTCGTAGAAGAACCCGCGCTCGTCACCGAAGACTTTCGGCTCGATGATCAGCACTTCGGGGATGGCGGTTTCGATGACCTTCATGCGTCTTCACCGGCCAGCTTGAACAGGTATTGGCCATAGCCGGTCTTGCCCAGGGCGTCGGCGCGGCGCAGCAACTGCTCGCGGTCGATCCACTTGTGCTGGTAGGCGATCTCCTCGAGGCAGGCAACCTTCAGACCCTGACGATGCTCGATGGTCTGCACGTATTGCGAGGCTTCCAGCAGGCTGTCGTGGGTACCAGTGTCGAGCCAGGCGAAGCCGCGGCCGAATCGCTCGACGTTGAGATCGCCACGCTTGAGGTAGGCCATGTTGACGTCGGTGATCTCCAGCTCGCCGCGCGGCGAGGGCTTGATCGATTTGGCGATCTCGATCACGTCGTTATCGTAGAAGTACAGGCCGGTCACTGCGTAGCTGGACTTCGGCTTCTGCGGTTTTTCCTCGATCGACAGCGCCTTGCCGGTTTCGTCGAAGTCGATCACGCCGAAGCGCTCCGGGTCCTTGACCCAGTAGCCGAACACGGTGGCGCCCTTCTCTTGGTGGGAGGCGCGCTGCAGCTTTTCGGTGAAGTGCTGGCCGTGAAAGATGTTGTCGCCGAGGATCAGGCACACCGAATCATCGCCGATGAACTCTTCACCGATCAGAAAGGCCTGCGCCAGGCCGTCCGGCGAAGGCTGCTCGGCGTAGCTGAAGTTGACCCCGAACTGGCTGCCATCACCCAGCAGATTCTTGTATTGCGGCAGGTCCTGCGGGGTGGAAATGACCAGGATGTCGCGGATCCCCGCCAGCATCAGCACGGAGATCGGGTAGTAGGCCATCGGCTTGTCGTAGATCGGCAGCAGCTGCTTGGATACGCCAAGAGTGATGGGATGCAGGCGGGTGCCGGAGCCCCCCGCCAGGATGATTCCTTTCATGCGTTCTCCAGCGCGCCGAGGCGCTCACGTTGATAGCTGCCGTCCTGAACGCGACGGCACCATTCGAGGTTGTCCAGGTACCACTGCACGGTCTTGCGCAGGCCGGTCTGGAAGGTTTCCTGCGGGACCCAGCCGAGCTCGCGTTCGATCTTGCTGGCGTCAATGGCGTAGCGCAGGTCGTGGCCGGGGCGGTCCTTGACGAAGGTGATGAGGTCTTCGAAACGCCCGAGGCCGGCCGGCTTGCGCGGCGCCAGCTCTTCGAGCAGGGCGCAGATGCCGCGCACCACGTCGATGTTCTGCTGCTCGTTGTGGCCGCCGATGTTGTAGGTCTCGCCGACCTTGCCTTCGCTGACCACCTTGAACAGCGCACGGGCATGATCTTCGACGAACAGCCAGTCGCGCACCTGGGTCCCATTGCCGTAGACCGGCAGCGGCTTGCCATCCAGCGCATTGAGGATCACCAGCGGGATCAGCTTCTCGGGGAAGTGATAGGGCCCGTAGTTGTTCGAGCAGTTGGTGATCAGCACCGGCAACCCATAGGTACGCTGCCAGGCGCGGACCAGATGGTCCGAGGAGGCCTTGCTCGCCGAATAGGGTGAGCTGGGCGCATAGGGCGTGGTTTCGGTGAACAGGTCGTCGACGCCGTGCAGGTCGCCGTAGACCTCGTCGGTGGAGATATGGTGGAAGCGGAAGGCTTCGCGGCGGCCGGCCGGCAGGCTTTGCCAGTAGGCGCGGGCGGCTTCGAGCAGCTGGTAGGTGCCGACGATGTTGGTCTGGATGAATTCCGCCGGGCCGTCGATGGAGCGGTCCACGTGCGATTCGGCGGCCAGGTGCATGATGGCGTCCGGCTGGAATTCCAGCAGCGCCTCGCCGACCCGTTCACGGTCGGCGATGTCGGCCTGAAGGAACTGATAACGGTCACTGTCCTGCACCGCGGCCAGCGACTCGAGGTTACCGGCGTAGGTCAGCTTGTCCAGGTTCAGGACGCTGTGCTCGGTGTCGTGGATCAGATGGCGGATCAGAGCAGAGCCGATGAATCCGGCTCCGCCGGTTACGAGAATGCGCATGATTGAGAGGCTTCCTTGGCGCGCTACAGAGCAACAGGCTCTTGGCATGTCGGCTGGATAGACCCGGCTGTCGATCAAAAATTCCCGGTCTGGCGGAGAGGGGCGCGGGTTTAATCCCCAGCGCATGGTCCGTCTGTTCGCCCTGCGGCTGCGCTGCACGACGGCAGGTGGCGACTTAGACAGATTTGGGTAATATCCGTCGACCTCACCACCGGTAGCAATGGAATGCACAACCGTCACGCGCAGCTCGCCGAGTTGCTGAACCAGACCGCACAGGGCGTCGGACAGCTGTCCGAGGCGCTTACGGCATTTTCCCTCGAGCTGATGGCCAGTGACGACCCCGCCGTGCGCATTGCCAGCCGGCGCATGCTGGCGCGCATAGCGATGGTGCGGCCACTGGCCGACGCACTGTTGCACGCCCGGGACGACGTCGAGTCGAACACCGCAGCGCTCGCGACAACAGATGCGGGCAGCACCGAACCGCCCGTCTCCGGCTAGCTAGCGCAACGACTGGCGCAGGCGCGACAGGGCGCCGACGAAAAACAGCGTACCGATTGCCAGCAACGCCAGCAGCTGCGGCCAGATCACCCCGATGCCGGCGCCGCGAAACAGGATCGCCTGGGCCAGCGAAACGAAGTGCGTGGTGGGGGCGGCCAGCATGATGGTCTGCACCAGGTCGGGCATGCTCTCGCGCGGCGTCATGCCCCCCGAGAGGATTTGCAGCGGCATCAGGACCAGGATGATCAGCAGCCCCAGCTGCGGCATCGAGCGGGCCACCGTGCCGAAAAAGATGCCCATCGAGGTGGTCGCGAACAAGTGCAGCGCCGCGCCGCCCATGAACAGCAGCAGCGAGCCCTGGATCGGGATCTGCAACCAGCCCTCGACGATGAAGCGCAGGGCGAAGGCGGACGCCAGCAGCACCACCAGGCCCATCGCCCAGACCTTGGCCAGCATGATCTCCAGCGGCGTCACCGGCATCACCAGCAGGTGCTCGATGGTGCCGTGCTCGCGCTCGCGGATCAGCGCCGCGCCGGTGAGGATGATCGACAACATGGTGATCTGGTTGATCACCTCGTTCACCGCGCCGAACCAGGACCGGCTCAGGTTCGGGTTGAAGGCCATGCGCACCACCGCCTCGACCGGCAGCGCCTCGCTGGCCCGGTAACGCTGGACGAAGGCGGCCAGCTCCGCGGTGACGATCTGCTGGATATGCCCGGCGCCAGTGAAGGCCTGGCTGATCTGCGTCGCGTCGACGTTGAGCTGGATTGTCGGGTGCCGGCCGGCGAGCAGGTCCTGCTGGAAGTTCGGCGGAATGTTGAGCGTGAAGGTATAGAGCCCGGCATCCATACCGGCGTCTATCTGCTGCAGGTCGATCAGCGCCGGCGGCAGGAAATACGGCAGCTGAAAAGCGTTGAGGATGCGCTGTGAGGCCTGCGAGCGGTCCTCGTCGACCACCGCCACCGTGGCCCGGTGCGGCGCCTCGGGCAATGCCGTGGCGCTGGTGTAGATGGCGAGGGTGAAGGCGTAGAGGATCAGCACCAGCAGCGCCGGGTCGCGGTACAGGCTGCGCAGTTCCTTGAGGCCCAGCTGGAAGATGTTGGCGAGCGCATGCATGTCAGTGTTCCTGTTTGCGCAGCCCGGCGACGCTGAGCAGGGTGAGCAGCGGGATGGCCAGCAGCAGCGGCACGAAATAGGGGTACAGGTCGGCCATGCCCAGCGCCTTGGAAAACACCCCGCGGCTGATGATGAGGAAATGGCTGGTCGGGTAGAGCTGGCCGAACAGCGCGCTGGCGCCCTCCAGTGCCGAGACCGGGTAGGTCAGCCCGGAGAACTGCACCGCCGGCAGCAGGGTGGCGATGGCGGTGCCGAACACCGCGGCGATCTGGCTGTTGAGCACCGAGGACATGAGCAGGCCCAGGCCGGTGGCGCAGGTCACGTAGAGCAGCGCGCCGATGATGAGGGTGGCCAGGCTGCCCTTGATCGGCACGCCGAACACCAGCACGGCGAGAACCACCAGGGTGGCGAAGTTGATCATCCCCAGCGCGATATAGGGCAGCTGCTTGCCGACCAGGAATTCCAGGCGCGTCACCGGCGTCACGTAGAAATTGGTGATCGAGCCCAGCTCCTTTTCCCGCACCACACCGAGGGCGGTGAGCATCGCCGGGATCATCATCAAGAGGATCGGGATCATCGCCGGCACCATCGCCGGCAGGCTCTGCACGTCGGGGTTGTAGCGGTAGCGCACGGCGACCTCGGCGAGGCTGGCGGCGGGCACGCCGGCGCCGCGCGCCAGCTCCCG
This sequence comes from Pseudomonas sp., assembly GCA_032064305.1. GTDB lineage: Bacteria > Pseudomonadota > Gammaproteobacteria > Pseudomonadales > Pseudomonadaceae > Stutzerimonas. The sequence continues at coordinate 145,657 of DAMBNU010000009.1, forward strand.
CAGGTAGCTCAGGTGCAGGCCCTGGGCGTAGCCTTTGATGGTGTCGGCGCGCATCGGCATGGCACCGTCGATCCAGATGGCGATCTGCGGCGTGTCCCCGCGCTTGAGATCCCGGCCGAAATTCGGCGGGATCTCCACCGCCATGCTGATGTCCCCGCTGCGCATGCGCGCGTCCAGCTCCTGCTCGCTGTCCAGCGGCGCTTTCTCGATGAAGTAGCGCGAGCCGCTGATGTTCAGCGCGTAGGCCTGGCTGGTGGTGGTCTGGTCGTGGTCGAGCACGGCGTAGGTCAGGTCCTCGACGTCCATGCTGATGCCGTAGCCCATGATGAACATCAGCACCACGGTGCCGAGCATCGCCAGCGTTGCGCGGATCGGGTCGCGGCGCAGCTCCATGGCCTCGCGACGGGTGTAGCTGAGCAGTCGGCGCAGGCTGAAGCGTCGTTGCAACGCGCCGGCGTCCGCCCGCACCGCGGGCCGCGGCTCGGCTGTCGCGGGCTCGGCGCCGGCGGCCGGCTGCGCGGCGGCGGTCTGTGCCACGGCGTCTTCCAGGTAGGCGATGAAAGTCGCCTCCAGGGTTGGCAGGCCGCGCTTGTCCATCAGTGCCTGCGGCGTGTCGCTGTCGAGCACGCGGCCGGCATGCATCAACGAGATGCGGTCGCAGCGCAGCGCCTCGTTCATGAAGTGCGTGGAGATGAAGATGGTCACCCCTTCCTCGCGCGACAGCTGCACCAGCAGCGCCCAGAAACCGTCACGGGCGATCGGGTCGACGCCGGAGGTGGGTTCGTCGAGGATCAGGATTTCCGGCTTGTGCAGCACGGCCACGGCCAGCGACAGACGTTGGCGGACGCCTAACGGGAGGCTGTCGGGCAGGCTGTCGGCCTCGGCGAGCAGTTCGAATCGCTCGAGCATCGCCTGGATTCGCGGCTGGCGCTCGGCAGCCGGCAGGTGGAACAGCCGGGCATGCAGGTCGAGGTTCTGGCGTACGGTCAGCTCGCTGTAGAGCGAGAACGCCTGGGACATGTAGCCGACGCGCTGGCGGGTGCGCATGTCGCGCGGGTCGATGGGCTTGCCGAACAGCAGCGCGTCACCCTCGCTGGCCGGCAGCAGCCCGGTGAGCATCTTCATCGTGGTGCTCTTGCCGCAGCCGTTGGAGCCGAGGAAGCCGAAGATCTCTCCGCGTTCGATGCGAAAGTTCACCCGGTCCACCGCGACGAACTCGCCGAAGCGCATGGTCAGTCCGTGGGCCTCGATGGCAATGCTGTCGCTGCGCGTACGCGGCGGGATCCGCAGCGCCTGGTGGCGGCTGCGCTTGGCCTCCGGCAACAGGCGGATGAAGGCCTCCTCGAGGCTGTCGCTGGCGGTGCGCGCCAGCAGCTCGGCGGGCGTACCGGTGGCCAGTACCTGGCCGGCGTCCATTGCCACCAGATGATCGAAGCGCTGGGCCTCGTCCATGTAGGCGGTGGCCACCATCACGCTCATCTGTGGCCGCTCGGCGCGGATGCGTCCGATCAGCTCCCAGAACTGCGCCCGCGACAGCGGGTCGACCCCTGTGGTGGGCTCGTCGAGGATCAGCAGGTCGGGGTCGTGGATCAGCGCGCAGCACAGGCCGAGCTTCTGCTTCATGCCGCCGGACAGCTTGCCCGCGGGCCGGTCGACGAAGGCGGCCAGGCCGGTGCTGCGGGTCAGCTCGGCGATACGCCAGCGGCGCTCGTCGGCCGCCTGGCCGAACAGGCGGCCAAAGAACTCCAGGTTCTCGAACACGGTGAGCGTGGGGTAGAGGTTCTTGCCTAGGCCCTGCGGCATGTAGGCGATCCGCGGACAGACCCGGCGCCGGTGGGCCGGGTCGCCAATGTCGCCATCGAGCACCTCGATGCGTCCGGTCTGCAGCGCCCGAGCCCCGGCGATCAGCGCCAGCAGGCTGGACTTGCCGACGCCGTCCGGACCGATCAGGCCGACCATGCAACGCGCCGGCAGGCTCAGGCTGAGGTCATCCAGCGCGCGGGTCGCGCCGTACTGCAGGCTGACTGCTGCGATCTCGGCGACGGTGGTGGCAGCCGTGCTCATGGCGTGACGTTGACCTGCAACTCATCCGGCCAATGCGCCTCACCGTCGAGCTTCAGGTAAGCCATGCCCGGCAGGCCGGTCTTGACCTGCTCCATGTGCTTTTTCAGCAGCTCGGGGTCGATCCGCGCCTTGACCCGGAACATCAGCTTCTCGCGTTCGCTTTCGGTTTCCACCGTCTTGGGCGTGAACTGCGCCACGCTGGCGACATAACTGACCTTTGCCGGGATCACGTACTGCGGCGCGGCATCGATGACAAGGCGCACCTCGGCCCCTATGGCCACGCGCCCGGCCTGGCGTTCGGGCAGGAAGAAGGTCATGTAGACGTCGGCCAGGTCGACCAGGTTGAGCAGCTTGCCGCCGGCCCCGAGGACCTCGCCGGGTTGCGCCACGCGGTACTGCACCCGCGCCAGGCGATCGCTCTTGAGCTCACTGTCGCGGATATCCGCCTGCAGCCGCTCGACCCCGGCCTGAGCCGCCTCGACGGCGGACTGTGCTTCGACGACCTGGGAGCGCGCCGCGGCGATGCCGGCATTGGCCGACAGGGTGCGAGCGCGCGCCGCGGCCAGCCCGGCTTCGGCGCTCTGCAGGGTGGCCAGGTCATCATCGAGCTGCTGGCGCGGCATTGCGTTGCGCTGGACCAGGGTGGCGGTGCGCTGGTGGCGCTTGCGCGCGGCGGTCAGTTCGGCCTGGCGCTGGGCCACCACCGATTCGGCCGCGGCCTTTTCGCTCTCGCGCTGGGCAACCAGTGCCTGGGCCGTGAGGATGGCGTTCTCGCCCTGGCGAAGCTGCGCGCGGGCCTGGTTGAGCTGGGCCTGGAGCACCTCGGTGTCCATCCGTGCCAGCACCTGGCCGGGCTGCACGAAGTCGCCCTCGTCGGCGAGGATTTCCAGCACCCGGCCGGGGCTCTTGGTGGCGACGTCGATTTCAGTGGCTTCGATCCGGCCGTTGCCGCTGGCGAAGCCGTCGCCCAGGCCGCTGGGGCGTAGCTCGGACCAGAGCACCAGGCCGATCACGGCGACCACCAGCAGGATCGCCGAGGCCTTGAACAGGGTACGGGTGCGGGGTTGGCTCATGGCGGGGCTCCGGTGGCGATAGTCCCGACCCATGTTACGGGTTAACGGCTTCGCTAAGGGTTATCTGGATCAATTGTGCGTCGATTGGTCACCATGATCGCGGAACCCTGTGTCACTGGCGTGGCAGCGCATGGGCCAGCGTCCAGTCGACCAGCTCGCGGCTGAGGCGATCGCTGGCGGCGCCGAAAGCCTCGACGACGCGCTCGACGCTGGGGTCGGCGCTCGGCTGGCGAACCTCGAAGCGGCGGTTGGCCAGGGTGTGCTGGTCGTCACGGTTGACCAGGCGCGCATCGAGGGTGATGAGCACTTCCGGCCGGCCGTCGACATAGACGGCCTGGAACGCGCGCAGATCGCTGTGCAGGCTGAGGTCGGCGTAGAGATTGACGTCCTCGTTGCTCACCGAGGGCATCCGCCCGTCACGCTGGAAGGCTTCGATCAACCGGTCGCGCAGCAGCACCGGCGCCGCATCGCTCCAGCGCGCGCCACCGTAGGCGCTGATCTGGTTGCCCTCGGGTACCACGGCAATCCGCTGGCTGCCCAGGATGCGGCTGGCCTGCGGGGTGTTGAGGCGCAGCGCCTGGTCGGTGGCGGGCTCGGCGGATTTTTGGGGTACCGGTGTCGTGGGCAGCAAGTAGATGCGCAGGGTCTCCGAGGCCGGCAACACCGAGCAGGCGGCCAGGACACAGAACAGCCCGGGCAGGGCGAGGCGGGACAGCGTGTGGCGAAGGCTCATGGGTTGAACTCCTGCAGTTTGTCGCGCCCGAGCAGGAAGCCGCTGGGGTTGTCTTCCAGGCGCTGGGTGACCCGGCGCAGGGCGCCGAGGGTGCTGCGCAGCTCGTTGATCGCCGGGCCAAGCTCGTTGAACCCCTGCATGCCGTTGTTCAGTGCGCCCTGGTTGTCCTTCAGCAGCCGGTCGAGGCGCGCGGTGGTGCGGTCCAGAGTGCTCATCGAGGACGCCGCGCTGTCGAGCACGCTGCGCCCCTGCTCGTCGAGCAGGCCGTTGGCGTTGTGCGCCAGGGTCGACAGTTCGCCCATCACGGTGTTGGCCTGCTGGCTCAGCTGGTTGAACTGCTGCAGCGTCTGCGCCAGGTCTGCGCGTTGCTCCGACAGCACGCTGGTGGCTTGCTCCAGATGCTCGAGGGTGCTGCTAAGGCGCAGGGTGTTTTCCTCGGAGAAAATCTTGTTGGCGCTGAGCAGCAGGTTGTTGATGTTACTCATCAGGTCTTCGCCGTTTTCCAGCAGCGCGCTGAGCGAGGACGGGTCGGCAATGATCAGGGGCGGGTCGTCGCGGTTGCCTTCCAGGCGCGCCGCCTGCGGCGTGCCGCCGTGCAGCTGGATGACCATGCTGCCGGTGATGTTGGCCAGGGCCAGGCGCGCCTGGGTATCGGTCTTGATCGGCGTGTCGCCGTAGACGCGGATGCGCGCGCGGACCTTGCGCGGATCGTCCGGCTGCAGCCACAGCGCGGTGACGTCACCGACCTTGATGCCGCTGTACTCCACCGAGCTGCCGGTGGACAGCCCGCTGACCGCCTGGCTGAAGCCAATGTCGTAGTAGCTGTACTCGCGGTCCATGCTGGACTTGCCGAGCCACAGGGCGAACAGCAGGGCGCAGCCGACCGCGACCACGGTGAACAGTCCGATCAGGACGTGATGGGCACGGGTTTCCATCTCAAACGTTCTCCAGCTTCAGGGCGGCATCATGCGCCGCGCGGCCACGCGGGCCGTGAAAGTAATCGCGAATCCAGGCATCGTCCGTGGCGGCGACGGCCTCCAGGGTGTCGACCACCAGCACGCGCTTGTGTGCCAGCACCGCGACCCGGTCGCAGATGGTGTAGAGCGTATCGAGGTCATGGGTGACCAGGAACACGCTGAAGCCCAGCGCATCGCGCAGGGTCAGGATCAACTGGTCGAAGGCCGCTGCGCCGATCGGGTCGAGGCCCGCGGTGGGCTCGTCGAGAAACAGCACCTCCGGGTCCAGCGCCAGGGCGCGGGCCAGCGCGGCGCGCTTGACCATCCCACCCGACAATTCGTCCGGGTACTTGCAGGCGGCATCCGGCGGCAGGCCGGCGAGCGCCAGCTTCTGCCGGGCCAGGTGCTCGGCGTCGCTGCGCGTGAGGCCGGCATGCTCGATCAGCGGCAGCGCGACGTTTTCCTGCAGGTTCAGTGAGGTGAACAGCGCGCCGCCCTGGAACAGCACGCCGAAGCGCCGCTCGACCTCCGAGCGACGGCGCGGCGAGAGCTTGAGCAGGTTTTCGCCGAACACCTTGACGCTGCCGGCGTTCGGCTCGCGCAGCCCGACGATGCTGCGCAGCAGCACCGACTTGCCGGTGCCGGAGCCGCCGACCACGCCGAGGATCTCGCCGCGGCGGATGTCCAGGTCCAGGTTGACGTGCACCGCCTGCTTGCCGAAGCGGTTGACCAGGCCGCGCACCTGGATCACGGGATCGTCGGTCTTCACCAGCCCATCTCCATGAAGAACAGCGCAGCGACCGCATCAAGCAGGATCACCATGAAGATCGACTGCACCACGCTGGAGGTGGTGTGTTCGCCCACCGACTGCGCGCTGCCGCTGGCCTTGAAGCCTTCCAGGCAGCCGATCACCGCGATCAGGAAGGCGAACACCGGCGCCTTGCCGAGGCCGACCAGAAAGTGATTGAGCGGGATGTCGCGCTGCAGGATGGTGAAGAACATGGTCGGCGAGATGTCCAGCGCCAGCGAGCAGACCACCAGCCCGCCGGCGATGCCGCTGAGCATGCCGATGAAGGTCAGGATCGGCAGGGTGATGAGCATCGCCAGCACCCGCGGCAGGACCAGCAGCTCGATGGGGCTCAGCCCCAGGGTGCGGATGGCGTCGATCTCCTCGTTGGACTTCATCGCCCCGATCTGCGCGGCGAAGGCGCTGGCGGTACGTCCGGCCAACAGGATGGCCGCCAGCAGCACGCCGAATTCGCGCAGGAAGGAAAAGGCCACCAGGTTGACCGTGTAGATGGTCGCGCCGAAGTCGGCCAGCACAGTGGCGCCGAGAAAGGCCACCACGGCGCCGACGAGAAAGGTCAGCAGCGCGACGATAGGAATCGCATCCAGTCCGGTCTGTTCGATCTGCGCGACCAGTGCGGTGAGGCGCCAGCGCCGTGGCCTGGGTAGTTGCATGGCCAGCGTCTGCAGGGTCAGGCCGATGAAACCAAGCAGGGTGCGCTGCTGATTCCAGACGCCAGACACCGTGCGCCCGACGTGTGCCAGCACATCGGCCAGGCCATTGGTGGGCGGCGCCTGTTCGGCCTCGGGCTTGTCCAGGGCCGCGGCGACCGTGCGCAGCAGCGCCTGGCGTTCGCTGGCGAGGTCAGGCGCCCATTCTTCAAGCCGGGCCACGCGCGCCGGGCCGATCAGCTCGACCAGCAAGCCGGCACCGGCGGTGTCCAGTTCGCCCACCGCGTGGAGGTCGACCTGATCCGCCGCCGTGACCTGCCGCCGGGTGCGCTCGACGGCGCGCCGCAGTGCCGCGTAGTGCTGCAGTGTCCAGTCGCCGGCAACGCTGAGGGTGGCGGCGCGTGCTTCGCCTGCGGGTTGACGCTGCAGGCTGCCCGGCAGCGAAGTGGGGTGCGTCAAGGTGATGTCCCGTGTGGTACGAGGCCGGTGCCGGGGCACAGGCCCTGTTCGTCGCAACGTGCGTGGATCCTATCAGGTCGGACCCCGGCGGCGCGGTTACGTTTGGTAGCTGGCCGGTGCCGTGACGGTTGGTCGGTGGCTGGAAAATTTCCCGGCGGACCGGCGAACTAACGGCGGCGACGGGCCTCCATAGCGTGCACGCCGACGACCAGGTTCGGAACGCGCCGCGAGGGCTGCTATCTTACGCCGCCTTCGCCTTTGTCTTCAGCTCGCCCAGGCTACTGGGCCCTGCCGCTCCTTCCGTCTTGTCCACTCAGTCCGCGAGGCCTTCGCTTGTCCATGAATCATCTGCGCATACTGCCGTTCATTGTCGTTCTGGCCATCATCCTCTACAGCGGGCTGCGTCCGGAGCAGGTGCCTCAGGTTTTCGATCAGCAGGACAAACTGCACCACCTGCTCGGCTTTGCCGCGCTGATGTTCACCCTGCGCCTGGCCTTCCCGCAGGGTCGGCTGCTCTGGTCGGTCCTGGCGAGCCTGACCCTGGCCCTGCTGATCGAACTGGGCCAGCGCTACCTGCCCAATCGCGAGCCCTCCTACGGCGATATGCTGGCCAACACGCTGGGCGTGCTGCTCGGCTGGGGCTGCTACTACCTGGCACGCCAGTGGTACCTGCGCCGGATCGGCTTGACCAGCGACCCGCGGGCACCCGAGCTGGCCGAGCGCCTGAGTGACGGCGCCAGGCCCTGACCTTCGCAGCGTCGCTCAGGCCCGTTTCGCACCGGAGTCGCGTCGTCCACCGCCGAACAAGGCGGTGACCAGCATCGCGATCAGCGCGCCGAACGTCGCCAGCGCCATGTCCTTCTGCGGGTCCCAGCGGTCGTTCTGGGTGGCGAGAAAGGTTCGCCCCAGGCCGTCGCCGAGGAATTCGCCGCCCACCCACTCGATCAGCTCGTAAACCGCCGAGGTCGAGAGCACCACATCCACGGGCAGCACCAGGCTCCACAGGCCGGGGCGCAGGCCCAGCCGGATCAGGACTTCACGCATCGGATAGGCCAGCAGCAGGCCATAGCTGAAGTGCGCCAGGCGGTCGTACTGGTTGCGCTCCCAGCCGAGCTGCTGGTTCAGGCTGTGCCCGGTCAGTGCCTGCCACCAGTCGTCGTAGGGCACGTGGGCGTAGGTGTAATGGGCGCCCAGCTGGTGAATACAGAGGTAGACGAAGATTAACGTCGCGGCAGCCGGCGAGGGCTGGTAGTGGCGGTGGCCCAGCAGCAGGGCGAGGGCCAGGCCGAAGAACAGCATGTTTTCCAGCAGCCAGTCGTGGCGGTCGTACGGGCTGATTGCCAGCACGCCCCAAATGGCCAGGAACAGGCCGACCAGGGTCAGCAGGTAGCGTCGATGGGCCGCGTCGGTGTCCATGTCTCCTCCAGCATCAGGCTCTTTGTCATGGGACCAGCGCAACGGCGAGAGGGTCCGTCTGCAGCCTGTTTGCGTTTCTCTGCCAACTTTCCCGGCGTTTCGGGGGTCACAAAACGGACGCTCCGACGAGACGTACCATGCGACCCATCCAGCCTTCCGCCATCCGCTCCGCACCCGGCGCCATCCTGGGCCTGGCGTTCGCGATGCTGGCCGGCTGCGACGGCGAACAGTCGGCACTGGCGCCGGCCGGCGCGGGCGCCCACAGCATTGCCACGCTGTTCTGGTGGATGGCTGGTGGTGCGTTGTTGATCTGGGGCGCGGTGATGGGCATCGCGCTGTATGCCACCCACGCGCACCCGGAGGCGCATACGCTGCGCAGTGCCCGCTGGCTGATCCTCGGCGGCGGCATCCTGTTCCCTCTGGTGGTGCTGACCGGCCTGCTGGTCTACGGACTGACGCTGATGCCGACGTTGAGTTCGGACGAGGGCGTGTCGCGGCGCATCGAGGTCTCAGGCGAGCAGTGGTGGTGGCGGGTGCGCTACCAGACCGATGCGGGCGAGGCCGTCGAGTTGGCCAACGAAATCAGACTGCCGGTCGGCGAGCGGGTGGCCTTCAGCCTGACCAGCCCGGACGTGATCCACTCGTTCTGGATTCCATCGCTGGGCGGCAAGGTCGACATGATTCCCGGGCGCACCAATGAGCTGATGCTGGAGCCGACCGAGACCGGCACCTTCCGTGGCGCCTGCGCCGAATACTGCGGCACTTCCCATGCGCTGATGAATTTCGCCGTGGTGGTGACGACGCGGGAAGCCTTCGATCAATGGCTTGCCGAGCAGGCCAAGCCCGCGCAGCAACCGGAAACGGAATTGCAGCAGGCGGGCCAGCAGGCCTTTCTCGCCAATGGCTGCGGTGCCTGTCATCAGGTGCGCGGCACTGCCGCCGACGGCACGGTCGGGCCCGACCTGACCCACGTCGGCAGCCGCCTGACCCTGGCAGCTGGCACGCTGCCAGCCGATGTCGACGCCTTCCGACGCTGGATCGGCCACAGCAGTAAGATCAAGCCGGACGTGAGAATGCCTGCCTTCGGCATGCTGCCCGAGGCACAGCTGAACGCCATGGCGCATTACCTGAAGGGCCTGAAATGAGCGAGCCGATTGCATACCGCGACCCGCAGGACGAGGCCCGTGCCAAGGCCCAGGCCGAACGCCTCGCCGCCGCCTGGAAGACGCCCACCGGCTGGCGCTACTGGTCGGCGGTAAACAACACCGAGGTCGGGCTCTGGTACACCGGCGTGTCCTTCCTGTTTTTCCTTTTTGCCGGTGTGCTGGCGATGCTGATCCGTGCGCAGCTGGCCGTGCCGAACAACGATCTGCTGTCCGCAGAAACCTACAACCAGGTGTTCACCCTGCACGGCTCGGTGATGATGTTCCTGTTCGGCGTGCCGATTTTCGAAGCCTTTTCGATCCTGATCCTGCCGCAGATGCTCGGCGCGCGGGACCTGCCATTCCCGCGGCTGTCCGCCTACGGCTTCTGGTGTTTCATCATTGGTGGCGTGTTCGTCTGCGGTTCGATCTTTTTCGGCGTCGCGCCGCAGGGTGGCTGGTTCATGTACCCGCCGCTCACCACCACCTATCAGGACGGCCTCGGTGCCGATATCTGGCTGCTCGGGCTGTCATTCATCGAGGTGTCGTCGATCGCCGCCGCCGTGGAGCTGATCGTCGGCGTGCTGAAGACCCGGCCGCCCGGCATGCGCATCAACCTGATCCCGCTGTATTCCTGGTACATCCTGGTCGTGGCCGGAATGATTCTGTTCGCCTTCCCGCCGCTGATCGCGGGCGATTTGCTGTTCGAGCTGGAGCGCGCCTTCAACTGGCCGTTTTTCGACCACACCCGCGGCGGCGATCCACTCTTGTGGCAGCACCTGTTCTGGATCTTCGGCCATCCCGAGGTCTACATCATCTTTCTGCCGGCCGTGGCGCTGGTGGCGACCATCGTGCCCACCGCCGCGGGTCGGCCGATCGTGGGTTACAGCTTCATCGTGCTGGCTGCGGTGGGCACCGGGTTCATCAGTTTCGGGCTTTGGGTCCACCACATGTTCACCACCGGGATGCCGGGCATCTCTCTGGCCTTCTTCTCGGCGGCATCCGAAGCGGTGGCGATCCCGACTGGGGTGCAGATCTTCTGTTTCCTCGCGACAGCATTGGCGGGACGCTTCGTCAAATCGGTGCCGATGCTGTTCGTCGCCGGTGCGTTGGCGATCTTCGTGCTGGGCGGGCTGACCGGCGTGATGGTGGCGCTGGCGCCGTTCGACTTCCAGGCGCACGACACCTATTTCATCGTCGCGCACCTGCATTACGTGCTGATCGGCGGCATGCTGTTCCCGGTGATCGCCGGCCTGTATTACTTCTTTCCCCTCGCGCGCAGCAAGACGCTGTCCGATCGGCTCGGACGCATTGCCTTCTGGTTGATGTTCATCGGCTTCAACATCGCTTTTCTGCCGATGCACTTCACCGGGCTGTTGGGCATGCCAAGGCGCGTCTACACCTATGCGCCGGACATGGGCTTTGACGTGCTGAATATGGTGTCCACGGTTGGCGCCTTCATCTTGGCGGCTGGCGTCGCGGTGCTTGTTTGGGACGTCATGCGGCCCAAGGGCAAACAGCCCTACAGCAAGCGCAATCCGTGGAACGCCGGGACTCTCGAATGGCTCGCGGAAATGCCTGGCATGCCGTGGGGCTCGCGCTCGATCCCGATCATCAAGAGCCGCTACCCGCTGTGGGATCAGCCCAACCTGATGCGCGACGTCGATGCTGGTCGCTTCTACCTGCCGGATGCCGAGGAGGGCAAGCGCGAAACCCTGATCAGCAGCATCATCGATGCCGAGCCGATCCAGTGCCTGCGCGTGCCCGGCCCGACCTTCCTCAGCATGTGGGCGGCGATTTTTACCGGCGGCCTGTTCATCTTCGCGACCTACAGCTGGTACGTCGCAGCGCTGGTCAGTGGCGGCCTCGCGCTGGTCACCATCCTCATCTGGCTGTGGACCGGCACGGCGGTGATCCCGGAGAAGCCGAAAAAGGACATCGGCCTGGACGTAACGGTGCCGCTGTATGCGTCGGGCGCCAAATCGGTAGGTTGGTGGGCCATGTTCATCACCATGATCGGTGACATGAGCGCCTTTGGCAGCCTGGTGTTCGGCTACTTCTTCTTCTGGACCGTGCACGAGAATTTCCCGCCCGCCGATGCGGCCGGCCCCGGTGTGTTCTGGCCGGTATTGGGGCTGGGGTTGATTGCCGCCTCCTGGGGGCTGACGCTGTTGGCACGGCGCTGCAACGTCCGTGATCAGGCGGCGGGCTTCTATGGCACGCTGGGGCTGGCGGCGATCTGCACACTCGGTGGCGCCTACTCGCTATGGGCCGGGCCGCATTTCAGTGGGCTGGACCCGACCACTAACGTGTACCCCGCCACGGTATGGGTACTGGTGCTCTGGTGCCTGATTCACCTGTCCATCGGCCTGATCATGCAGCTCTATTGCCTGGCGCGCCGTGCGGCCGGGCGGATGACCGCGGTGCACGACATCGATATCCGCAACGTCGCGCTGTTCTGGCATTTCATGCTCATCACCGTCGGTGTGACCGTCGCCGTCATCGCCGGCTTCCCGGAGGTGCTATGAGTGAAGACCTGAGGGAACAGCAACGCAGCGGCGATCAGCAGGCGCCTGAAGCCCCGCCGCAGGTGCGCGACACGCTCTGGCTGATCACCTTCAGCCCGACTATCTGGGCGGTGCATTTTCTGCTGTGTTACGTGGCGACGGCGGTGTGGTGCGCGAAGGTGGCGGGTCGCAGCGGCGAGCTGGGCGACATCCGCCTCGTCATCGGTGTGCTGACGCTCGTGGCGCTGGCCGGCATCGCCTTGACCGGCTGGCGCGGCTGGCGAAAGCACTCGTTTGGCCACGCCACGGCGCCGCATGACTTCGATACGCCCGCTGATCGCCATCGTTTCCTTGGCTTCTCGACATTGCTGCTCAGTGGCCTGAGTTTCGTGGCAACGATTTTCGTCGCGCTGTCCGTGGTGTTCATCAGGAGTTGCGCATGATCTGGCGCCCGCTGTCGCTGATGCTCGGCCTGGCCACGCTGGCGGCTGTCTGGCTCGGTCCGCTACCGGACATGGCGGATCGGTTGTTCGTCGGCCATATGCTGATGCATGTGGTGGTGGTGGCGGTGGCGGCGCCGCTGTTGGCGATTGGACTCGCTGGCGGCAGGTTCGACTTCTCCAATCGCATCCCATTTCTGTTCTCGCCGATCCTGGCTTCGGTGATCGAACTGTTCGTGGTCTGGGCCTGGCACATGCCGGCGCTGCACCATGCAGCGCGCACCTCGCAATCGGCTGAGCTGCTTGAACAGGGCAGCTACCTGTTCGTTGGGCTGTTGGTGTGGCTCGCCGCGTTCGGCGGCGTGCGCCATCAGCGCGCCTTGGCCGGCATCGCCGGTCTGCTGCTGACCTCGATGCACATGACGTTGCTCGGCGTGCTGCTGGCAATGTCGAGCCGGCCGCTGTTCGAGCACACCGGCTCGGTGCTATCCGGCATGAGCCCGCTGGAAGATCAGCAGATGGGCGGTGTGATCATGCTGGCCTTTGGCGGCAGCGCCTATCTCATCGGCGGGCTGTACCTGCTGTTCGGCCTATTACAGGACAAGCGCGATGCCGTTTCAGTCAGCTAAACGCAGGCTTCAGCGATGCTTGGCGCCCTTGCGGCGCTGGCTGTGCTGGCTGACCGGAGGCTCCTGGAAGCGCGTCGTAGCGGCCGTTGCGCTGCTGGCAACGCTCGCCGGGACGGGCGCGTTCGTGCTGGTTTCGCTGGGGCTGGTCTCGATCAGTGCCAGCTCGGGTCATTGGAAGGCGACCGGCTGGATGCTGCACTACGCCATGCGCCGTGCGGTGAGCACGCAGTCGATGGGCATAGAGGTGCCGCCGCTGGACGATCCGGCGCTGCTGCTCAAGGGCGCCGGGCATTATCACACCGGCTGTCTGGCCTGCCATGGCGGCCCAGCAGGTGAGGAGCGCTCGCTGATCGTCCAGCAGATGACACCCGAGCCGCCATACCTGCCGCCGCGGATCGAACACTGGGCGCCGCAGGAGCTGTTCTGGATTGTGAAGAATGGCGTGAAGTTCACCGCCATGCCGGCCTGGCCCGCGCAGAAAAGGGACGATGAGGTCTGGGCCCTGGTGGCCTTCCTGCAGGCGATGCCAGGCATGTCGCCCGAGCGCTACAGGCAACTGGCGCTGGGTGGGCGAACTGACCAGCCCGCCAAACCTGTGACCCCCGATCATCTGCGCCCGCTGCAGGATCCGCTCGGTCCGGTCCTGGCCAACTGCAACCGTTGCCATGCCGAAGACGGCGGCGGCCGGGGCGAGGGCGCGTTCCCGCGGTTGGCCGGGCAGAGCGAGGCGTATCTGCTCGGTGCATTGCAGGCCTACGCCCGCGGCGAGCGGTATAGCGGCGTCATGCAGCCGATCGCTGCGGGCCTGGCGCCGGACGTGCTCGAAGCGCTGGCGCAGCATTACGCTGAATTGCCGCCCATTAGCCGAACGGACGCCTCGCAACCGCAGCCGGACATTCTGGCCCAGGGCCTGTCGCTGGCGGAGCGCGGTGTGCGTGAGCGCGGCATCCCCTCCTGCGTGCATTGCCATGGGCCCAAGGAGGGCCCTCGCAATCCGATGTACCCGAACATCGCCGGCCAGTACGCGTCCTATCTGAAGTTGCAACTGGAGCTGTTCACGGCCGGTAAGCGCGGCGGCACTGAGTACGCACATATCATGCACAGCGCCGCGCAGCGGCTCACGCCGGAGCAGATGCAGGCGCTGGCCGATTACTACGCATCGTTGCCGGCTTCGGCTGCGCCGGCCTTCACCAAGCCCGCGCCCACCCGTGCTGAAACGCCGGCACAGGATCAATCACCCCATCAGCAGAGGTAACCGATGTTCGACAAGATCGTGGAAATCGTCTCGGCGTTCGGCTACCTCGGCGTGTTCATGCTGATGTTGCTGGAGAACATCTTTCCGCCCATTCCGTCGGAACTGATCATGCCCCTGGCGGGCTTCGTCGCGGCGCGTGGCGACCTGAACTTCGTCGGCGTCATCCTCGTCGGCACGGCCGGCTCGGTGGTCGGCGCGCTGCCCTGGTACTACGCCGGCGCCAAGCTCGGCACCGACCGTATGAAACGGCTGGCGCGACGCTGGGGCCACTGGCTGACGCTGTCGCCGGAAGATGTCGACAAGGCGGGGGGGTGGTTCGATCGCCACGGCAAAGGCGCCGTGTTCATTGGGCGTCTGGTGCCGGCGGTACGCACGCTGATCTCGGTACCGGCCGGTATTGTCGGCATGCCGATGACGCTGTTCCTGATCTACTCGACGCTGGGCTCGTTGATCTGGACGGCGCTCCTGGCGCTGGCCGGCTTCTTGCTCGAGTCGCAGTATGAAAAGGTCCAGGCATACCTCAATCCCCTGTCCACCGGGATCGTGGTGCTGATGGTCCTCTATTACCTCTACCGCCTGATCCGCCAGCGGTTCGCCCGGCGTGGGTGAAGCGTGACACCGATCTGTCGGGGTCTCCCCGGCGTGGTCGCTGCTGGCGCGAGGGCTGGCGCTGGTGGGCTGAAGTCCACCCTACGGGAGGCGCCGATTCGGCGGCGATTCGCACGGCGCAGGGGAAGGGTGGGGCGAGGCCCAGCCCTTCCCTGCGGTGATCAGGCGGCGCCGGCTGAGCGGCGGTTGCGCTGGCATGGGTCGGTCACGGCGAAGACCTGTTCCCACATCTGCTCGGATTGCTGCTTGAGCGCGGCGGTGCGCGCCTGAATCAGCGCGGCGATGCGGGCACTGTCGTCGGTCACCAGGTCGAGCTTGCGCTTGATCTCGGCTTCGTCGCTGGTCACCTGGACCAGGCCTTCGGGGAAACCGTAGTCCTCGAACAGCATCTGGTATTTGTGGCTCCAGCCCGTGGCCAGCGCCGGTACGCCTTGCGACAGCGCGCTGACCAGCCCGTGGAAGCGGCTGCCGAGGGTGCCGCTGCAGGCGCCGAGGATGCCCTTGATCTCCAGCGGGCCGCTTTCGCGCACGATCGGGATGCCACCGACGGCCGCCGACACCTGCTCGGCCAGCGCCAGGTCACCCTTGCCCTCATGCACCAGCACGAAGGGTTTGGCGCCTTTTTCCAGCAGATAGCGGGTGCAGGTGATGAGGAACGGCAAATAAGCGTCACGCGTCTGCTGGTCGGTTTTGTCCAGCATCCGGCAGTTGGGCACGATGCAGAAACGGTTCTGCTCGACGTCGAAGTCGGCTGGCAATACGCCGCTGATGAGGTTGGTGAAATCCGGCGCCTGGCGGACATTGTCCCGCTCGCCGGTCAGCCGGGTCAGGTGCTCGTAGGAAACCCGCTCACGCGCGAACACCAGGTCGACGTTGTCCACCACGGTCTTCATCGCCGCCTGGATCTTCTCGGTGGTGAACGGCCCCAGCGCCTGAGGCAGGAGGATCACGCGGGTGCCGTTGCGCGCCCAGGCCTTGGCCGACTGGGCCAGCTCGATGCTCGGCTCGTCGCCCCACTGGTCGCTGTAGGCAAAGCCGGCCGCATCGATGACCACGTCGACTTCCTTGTCCAGCACCACGCCGTACATCTCGCGCAGCTGGCGCGGCGCCAGGTTGGCCAGGTTGCCCCACTGGATGCCGTAGCGCCACAGCGAGGCTTTCGGGAAGAAGCCCAGTTGCGTGAGCTTGCGATAAGGGTGATCGGACTTCTCGGTGGTCGGGGCCATGACGAAGGTCGCGTCGGGATAGCGGGACTTCAGCTTCTGTAGCGCGGCATGCAGCATCAGCTCCGCGCCCTTGTTGACGAATCCAGCCTTTCTGATCTCGATAATCATCGTTTGCCTCAGTTATATACGATCAAATCTTGCTCGGTCTTCTTGTCCGAATAGGGGATCCCTCCCGTTGGATCGGCATAGCCCACCGCCAGCAGCATCACGGTGCGCTCGTGGTAGGCCAGCCCCAGTTTCTGTTCCAGCTTGCGTTCGGCCGACTCGATGTCTGGCCAGTTGATCGGACAGGTCGACAGGCCGAGGCTCTCGAAGGCGAGCATCAGCTGCATCGCTGCCAGCGAACCGTCGATGTAGACGACATGGCGGTCGCGCGCTTCGGGGTAGCAACCGAGGTCGCCAACCACGGCGATGACGCAGGGCAGGTTGTCGTGAAAGCCGCCGGTGCCGCCGGCGCACTGGGCAATATCGGCGGCCTTGGCGGCATCGTTGCTGACGTAAAAGCGGAACGGCTGGCGGTTGCAGGCCGAGGGCGCGAGGCTGGCGGCGCGTACGGCCTGCTCGATCAGCGCGTTGCTGACCGGCTTGTCCTGATACCAGCGCACCGAGCGGCGGCGACGGAACAGCACCAGCAGCTGCTCGTAGCTGACCGGGCAGGGGGGCAGGTCACTGTGCGGGTAGGGCACGCAGCGGCCGGCCTCGGTCTGGCCGGTGGTTGCGCTGAACTCGCGGCGCGCTGAGTCGATCCGCGGCGAACTCTGCACCGCGGAGAAGTAGTCGGTCAGCACATCGTTGGCCCAGCGCTGCTGACCGTTGACCACCCCGCCGCGGGTCGCGTCGGCGAAGCAGCGCACGGTCGGGCCGATGTAGTCCTCGGCAAAGGTGGCGCGGCGCGGGCGCATGATCAGGCCCTTCTCCAGGCGATGCACGTTGCGCCGCAGGAAGGCGTCGTTCTCGCCTTTGCCCTGCATCAGCCGGGCGAACTGCAGGCGCCCGAGCAGCACGGCACGGTGTTCGCGATCGAACTCGCGGCTGACCAGGCAGTAGTACAGCGAGGCCAGAAAGCCGTTGCTGGAAAACAGCCGGACCAGGCCCAGGCGTGTCCCGTCCCGCAGCGCCTTGAGCCTGTCCTTGAGCGGCTCGGGCAAGATTCGAACAAGGGACTTGAGGCTCATCGGAAGGCTCCTACGGCACTGAATGCATAGCGAAACGGACTGAAAAAGGATTTGGTCATCATGACGAACACCGGCCGGGTCTTCTTGTGCACCAGCAGCGCGGCATAGGAGGCGACCGCGTAGGAAATCAGCGTGGCCATGGCCGCGCCTTCACCGCCGTAATGCGGGATCAGCAGCGCATTGAGGCCAATATTGGCCAGCGCGCCGAGGCCCTGGGTAATCAGGGAAAACATCAGCGCGCCCTCGATGAGGATCCAGCGACTGAACGCGGCGCGCATGAAGATGAATACCCCCGCCCAGATATGGATGGTCAGGATCGAAGCGGAGTTCTGATATTCGGCACCGAACAACAGTGAGATCACCGGTCCGGCGACCAGTGACACCAGCACCGCCACGGCGATGGCCAGCACGAACAGCACATCGAGCAGTTGCTGGAAGCGCAGATTGAAGCGCGCCGGGTCCGCCTCATGCAGCTTGATCAGCTTGGGGAAAAAGGACGCGACGATGGCAGTCGGCAGGAAATACCAGGCTTCGGAGAGCTGCGCCGCGACGGCATAGACACCGACTTCCTCGGCACCGACCATCCACTTGAGCATGACCTGGTCGATCTTCATGTAGATCACCGCGAAGATCGAGCCGAGGTAGATGATCCAGCCCTGGCTCAGCAACTCCCGCGCCTTGGCGAAACTCGCCTTCCAGCTCATCAGCGACATGCGGGTGGTGCCCTTGTAGAGCACCGCGAGGATCAGCGCGGCGATCATGAATTGCGCGGCATGGGCAAAGGCGAAGGCGATCACCCCTGCGCCGCTGGCCACCAGCAACAGCTTCAGGCCCGCGGCCACCACCACCGAGCCGGACTTGGCCATGGCCGGGTACTTGGCCTGGACCTGCGACTGGAACCAGTATTCCACCACGTCGAAGGTCTGGAAGAAGATCGCCGTGGCGACGATCAGCAACATCCAGAACTCGGTCCCGCCGACCTCCTCGAACAGCAGCGCGTAGAGCAGGATCAGCACGAACCCGAGGGTCATGCCGGTGAGCTTGAGCATAAAGGTGGTGCCGAGGGTTTCCGGCACCGCGTTCGGCTGCTTGACCACCTCGCGCACCACCAGCCCGGCCAGGCCCATGTGGCCGGCCGAGGCGAATATCGCCGTCATCGAGATCGCATAGGCCAGGATGCCGAACTGCTCCGGCCCCAGGTAGCGGGCCAGGACGATCGCCATGAAAAAACCGACGCCGATGTTCAGCAGCCGCTCCGCCATCATCCACGAGGCGTTGAAAACGTAGTGCTTCAGTTTGTCGAACAGAGTCTTGATCGCTGTCATCGAGTGGCCTGGCTCCTCAAGGCTGGCTCCGTGGCGGCAGACATTGCCTTTCAGTGGCGCTGGAGTGGCGACGGATAGCTGACAGCGTTTAGCCCGACATGTTCCGACGGCCGATCGGCCCGAGCCTGCGTATAAGCGCGCAGAACAGCCAGCCTAGCGGCGCTCGTCTGCCCGCCCGTACGCCTACAGGCCATGGCTCACGCGGGCTAGGGCCGCGCTGCGCGAGGCTGGCGCCGGGCCAGCCGGTGCCGGGGACCGAAACCGCCCCGGCGGTCGGATCGCCCATAGTGCGACGGGGGTCACAGGTTAGGTTCGACCGGTCTCGACTTAAGCTGATGGCTTTTTCATCTCAAAAGTGGAACTTTTGCCATCATGACTCCTCTTAACCTCGGTGCCGCTGCTAGCCGCTCCCTGACCCGCCCCCGCGTCACGGAGCGCCTAGCCACAGCACCCAGCCTGCATGCCGCGGGCTGTGGCAAGGCTGCCGCGAAGGGCCTCGCAAGCGCCAGGACGGCGTTCAGGAATCGCTGCTTGGAGCAGCCACAGGGACAGGACTCAGCCCGCAACGCAAAAAAGCCCCGCATCGGCCGATGCGGGGCTTTTTTGTGTGGCGCCCGGTAACTCGCCAATCTGCGGTGCAAGCTCATGTCGCTTGGATCAGCCGACGGCGTAACCCGAGGGACGCAGGCGTAGCAGCCGGCCACTCGGGCAGTTGCACCGAATAGCGAGTAGGCGGTGTGCAGCAATTCCATGAGCGATCCTTGCGACTGGGAAGCGGGCGTCAGCTTCATCGAGCTGAGTGGAGGTCACCGCGGGATGTGAGCCAGGATATCGGCTCAGCCGAGCGATTCGTCGAAATAGTCGCTGTCGAGCCTGGGCACCTTGTAGAGCTGCGAGCTGACGCCGACCTCGTGATCCAGCATCAGGTTGACCAGGCGTTTGCCGTCAACCAGCACCAGCCCTTCGACCGAGCGGGAGAAGTCGACGGCCTGGGCGGTGAAGCCGGAGGTTGTAATGAACACGCCGCGTCTGGCTTTCTGCCCGGCCAGCGCGCCATAGAAGGCTTGCAGCTCAGGGCGGCCGACGGTGCTCTGCCAACGCTTGGCCTGCACGTACACCTTTTCCAGCCCCAGCGCGTCCAGTGAGATCACCCCGTCGATGCCGCCGTCGCCGCTGCCGCCCACCTGCTGCAGGGCCTGGCGGTTCGCGCCGTAGCCGAGGCTGTGCAACACATCGAGCACGATGTGCTCGAAGCGCGTCGGGCTGGCTTGCAGCAGGCTATCCAGCAGATCGCCCGCCACGCTGGTGCGCAGCTCGAGGATGGCCTGGTTCAGCCGCTCCTGTGGGCTGCTGGTGGCGAGGTCGGCCTGAGCGATCGGAGCTGGCGTGTCGTTGCTGTCATCCAGCGAGGCGGCGTCTGGCGCCGGCTTCAGCTTCACGCTCATGAAATTCACCGCCAAATGCTCGACCTGCTCCGGGCTCAGCGAAGCCGGGTTGGCCTGGGCGAAGGCGAGCCCGTCGTCGGTCAGCTTCCAGTAGCCGCGCTTGGCGCTGCTGGAGTAGCCGGCGCGCTTGAGCCGGTCATGGGCCCAGCCGGAGCGGTTCTTGTAAGTAGCCTGGCCGCTGGCGATTGTTTCCTGTCGCTGCATTTCACTCAGGCCGAGCGCCTGAGCGGCCGCTTCGTGAGCCTCACCCGCCGTGGCACCTTCGGGGCGGGCGGTGAGAAAACGCAGGATGGGCTCGATGAACTGGTCATAGGTCGGCACGGACATGGTTCGTTCTCTTCCTGATGAGAGGGCTTAGCTTGGCGTAGCGGTTCGGCGCCCGCGCTTGGCCTTGGGCGCAGCGGCGCGTTGGGCTTTGATGCGTTCCAGCAACACGCTGGCTGGCTCGTCGTTTGGGTCCTGCGGCACCAGTTCGCCGCGGAATGCCTTGGCGAGGATGCTTTGGGTCAGGTGGTTGATGCGCGCCTGGGCGGCTTTGACGCGGGTTTCGAGTTGGTCGGCGAAGGCGAACAGTTGCTCGACACGGCGGACGATTTCGGTTTGTTCTTCAATGTTTGGAAGATTAATCAGCATGGAGCAAATTTCTTTTGCTGAGATATTTGGCTGAGCCCCTCCATAAGCGCTTTTTATAATATCTCCGGACATGTGAAATACCACAATATTTCTATATGCGGGTATTATCCTCCCTTCAGTTTTTACAAGGATATTCCCGACACGCTGATTCTGAAGCGCAAGAGTTTCGCTTTGATATATACCGACCTTTCCGGTAGTGGCTCCGGACATTGCTATTAGAAGGTCTCCCTTCGAGATCGAAAACCTAGTGTCATAAAGACATTTTTCAACAAAAACATCCGAACTTGGCGAGGCATTTCTTCCATCTATGTCGGATATCCTAACCAAAGGAATCCCGGTTTTTTTATAGTCGCCACTTTTGTATGCAAAGCCATTCCTGAATTCACATACATCCCCAAGAGCGCAAACAGTCATTGGCGCATCCGAGTCACGCTCCTCCTCCGTTAACCTCCCGGAAACGGCGGCGGCGAGGACGGATTGGCGGAAGCGCTTGAGCAGCGCGGGGATGCCGTCAGTTCGGGCTTTCAGGGTATCAACCTGGGCCAGCAGTTCGTCGAGCTTGGCGGCAATGCGGGTTTGTTCGGCTGTAGGTGCCAGACGAAAAGGCAAGGTCTTGGCAGTTGCGCCAGACAGCTCCTTAAAAGTTGTGCCTGTTCCGAGGCTATCAGCTAGCTGCCGAATACTTTTCAGGTAATAGAAGGCGTAGCTGGGGTCGACGCCATCAGAAAAAACAAAGCTCTTAAAGCCCTGATTCGTCGCAATTTCATTCGCAGCCACTGCCACATAGCCAATCGGTGCGCGACTGCTGAATAGCAGACTGCCTTTTGGCATCAGCTTGGCAGAACTGGACTGATAACCCTGTAAAGTCAGATCTCGTGTGCCGCGGGCAATTTCTTTGGCTTTATAACCACTGAGATCGGCGGGTGTAAGCCAAGCGATGCCGTCGCCGGGCGCAGTGAAGTTATTAGCATCGTTCGCTTTTGGCGTGCCTCCGCCTATGACTTGAGCAATTTCACCAATCGCGACGTCGATCCAGCTGCTCGGCAACTCACTCATCCCCAGCCTCCTGAGCTACCGAAAGCCCCATCACCTCCGCCATCAACTGCTTCTGCGCCACGACCTCATCGCCTGCACCCAGCGCCTTCATCAGCTCCTCCAGCTCATGCAGCGCCTCGGTCAGTTCGGCCATGGCTTCGCCGGCCAGCACTTCTGGGGCGGGAAGGTCGGCGGCGTCGAGGCTGCTTTCATCTTTTAGCCAGCTGATATCCAGCGAGTCGCCGCGTTCGCGGATCTGCTCGCGGGTAAAGCAGCGGAAGCGGCTGGCCTCGCCGATGCCCTCGACGTTCTCGGCGCGCGGGCTCCCGCCGTTCGGGTCTTCGCCATAGGCGTCCTCGAAGGGCTTGAGGTGGGTAGGGCCGAAGGGGGTGCGCTTGCCAAAGCTGGGCATGTTGCTGCGCAGGTCGTAGATCCACACGCGCCCGGTGCAGCGCTCTTCCTGGCGCGGGTTGTCGGCCGTGCCTTTCTGGAAGAACAGCACGTTGGTCTTCACGCCCTGGGCGTAGAAGATGCCGGTGGGCAGCCGGAGGATGGTGTGCAGGTTGCACTTGTCCATCAGGTCGCGGCGCACGTCGGTGCCGACGCCGGCCTCGAACAGGACGTTGTCCGGCAGCACCACGGCGGCGCGGCCGCCGGGCTTGAGGCCGCGGTAGATATGCTGGAGAAAGGCCAGCTGTTTGTTGCCGGTGCGGTAGGTGAGGTCGTCGCGGGTCGGCCCGCCGCCGCCCTTGGCGGTGCCGAATGGCGGGTTGGAGAGGATCACGTCGACCTTGGGCAGGCTGGCGCCGGTCTGGCCGAGGGCGTTGCCCAGATGCACCACGCCCTCGGCGTCGCCTTCCATGCCATGCAGCAGGCAGTTCATCAGGGCCAGCCGGCGGGTGCCGGACACCAGCTCGACGCCCACATAGGCGTCGGTACGCTGGAAGCGGCGGGCCTTGTCATCGAGGTCGTAGAGATCGTCGGTGTGCTGCTTGATGTAGGCATCAGCGGCGATGAGAAAGCCTGCGGTGCCGGCGGCCGGGTCCTGGATGGTCTCGCCCGGCTGCGGCTTGATGCAGCGGATGATGCTGTCGATCAGCGGGCGCGGGGTGAAGTACTGGCCGGCACCGGACTTGGTTTCGCTGGCGTTCTTTTCCAGCAGGCCTTCGTATAGATCGCCGAGCCCGTCCTCGCGGGCGCTGAACCAGTCAATGCCGTCGAGGCTCTTGATCAGCTGCTCGAGGTGACGCGGTTCCTTCAGGCGGGTCTGGGCGTCGGCATAGATGGCGGCGATGAGCGGGTCCGGGTTCTTGCCCAGGTCCAGCAGCATCTGCCGGTAGTGGTCGAGCAGATTGAGCCCGGACTTGCCAGCCAGGTCCGGCCAGCGCGCGCCTTCGGGCAGCTTGTGGCCGAAGCTGTCGTTGTTCTGTACCTGCTCGTATTCCATCTTTATGAACAGCAGCAGGACCAGCTCGGTGACGTAGTCGCTGTAGTTGATGCCGTCGTCACGCAGGACGTCGCAGAGGTTCCAGAGCTTCTGGACGATGTCGGAGTTGGTCATGGGGCTTCCTGGCCAGAAATAAAAAACCCGCACGATTTGTGCGTGGCTGCCGGGGCAGTCAGAGGCATGGCGGGTATGTGCTGGCGAGGGTATTGCCCGGTAGGCGGTTTGGCAAGTTTGCGGGCCGGTGCAGCATGGCTCCGACGTGAGCGCCCTGGCTCAGGGGCTCAGCAATGCCTTGCGCAACGAGACAATCGAGCGATTGCCGGTGGCATCCAGCACCGGGCGGGGAAACGGCACAGCATAGGCGGCCGCGTCAGTGTGCCGGCCGGCCAGGCGGGGATGCAGGCGGGCCTTGAGCTGCCGGCTGGTTTCGTGGCCGCGCACCGGCTCGCCCAGCGCCTCCAGCAGGGCTCCCTCCAGGCACTGCGGTTGCCACAGGATGATTTCATAACCAGCCGCTGCTGCCCGCTTGCGCTCGGCATCGCTGGGCGGCAGATCGGCATCCAGCAGGAAGAGGCGTCGGTCGTAATCCTTGTTCTTGTGCGAACGGATGGCATGTGTGATCACATTGCCGGGCGAGCCTCCATCACCGGGCTCGACCTTGACGCTCAGGCCACTGTTGCGCGGGCAATACAGCTCCTTCATATGGCTGATGAAAGCCCAGTCGTCGGCCCCTTCTCCCACCACCAACAGGGTGCTGCGCATGACGCTGCGCCGTCCCTTGCGCGCTGTCCTGCTCATAGCTCAGGAACCCCACCCAGCGCACCGGCCATGTATTTGGCGTACAAATTATCGTCAGCTCGCAGCCCCTGTACTTCATCCAGCCGCCAGGCCTCGGAGCACTGGTCACGCTTTTCGCACAGATAGAGCTGGTGCTTCTGCAGGTGATTGAGCAACTCCGGGGTGTGGCAGGTGAAGATTAACTGGGCCTGATGCGGATTGCTGTGTTCGAAGCGGAACCAGTCGAGAATCCGTGGCATCAGGTGCGGGTGCAGGTCGTTGTCGATTTCGTCGATAACGGCGAGGCCGCCATACTCCAGCGCGGTCAGCAGCCGCTCGAGCAGTACGAAGGCCGACTGGGTGCCGCTGGACTCCTCGAAGAAGCTCAGCTCGAAGGTCCGCCCATCACTGCTGCGGTGCTGGCCGAAGGGCATGTAGATCTGGGCGCTCTTGCCATCCTCCGTCGTGATATCCAGCGGGCGGATATCGACACCGGACAGCCCTAGATCCAGTCCGGGCATGGCCGCAACCATGCGGGCTTTGATGACCGGAGAGCGTTCGTAGCTCTCGGCCGAACTGAACAGCGCCCCCTGCTGGAAGTGATGGCGGCCCGTGCTGGCGACGTTGCTCACCACGCGGCGGAAGTACTCGATGAAGGGGCGGGCTTCCTTGATGTCGTAGCTGTACGCGGCCGCCAGCAACGAGGCATTGCTGCGCAGCCCCTGGGCCTGGGTTTTCGGGAAGGGAAAGCCCTTCTGCTTGAAGGTGAAGCCATCCCCCGAGCGCTCGCGGCGGAACAGGTAGCTGAACTGGCTGCTGGTTCTGGCCAGTAGAACCTCGCTCACCACTCGCCCGGCATTCATCGCCAACTGATAGCGGTGTTCGACCCCTTGCAGGAAGAAGTCGACTTCCAAGCTGGTGTCCTCGTCCGCGCGCAGCAGATGAGGAGAATAGACGATGCTGGCATCTGGATCGCCCTGCAGGAAGGAGTCGCAGATGAACCATTTGAGGAAGGCCAGCGGCTTGATGAGCTGTGTCTTGCCCGACCCGTTGGCGCCCACCACGGCGATCACCTTGTTCAGGCGGCAGTCCGCTAGCTCGATATCAAAGCCGGAAGGGGTGGGCTTCTTGCCGAGAAAGAAGTCGACCTGCGCTTCCTCGGCGAAGCTGTAGAAGTTGGAGAACCGCAGGGACTTGATCATATTTTCTGTTCTTCAACAAGATTTTGTTGATTCTTGGCCTATGTGCTGCTTCTTGCAAGCTGAATTTACGCAGGGCGGTCGCTGGCATGTGGTCATGCCAGAGCGCTTGTGCTATCGGGCTAATCATGCTTTCAGTGTCTGCGGTCCTGGAACAGCGGACACTCTCTTCATCAAAGACGGCATGGTGTCCAGCCACCCGAGCACCGATTACTGGGCTTTCACCCCACCTGCGGCCACAGGTTGTCATTCAACGCCTCCAGCACCACGCCGAGGTGGCCACCAAGCATCTTGTCCAGCCGGGTGCTACCGCCATCGTTCCGGAATGCCTCGCCGATCTGCTTCTCATCAATCACCACCTCATGCACCAGCTGTTTGGCCAGGCGGTCTAGCCATTTGCGCTGAATGGGGGTCCACGGCTGCAGAGCGTAGATCTTCTCCATGGCCTTGGCCACGCGTTGCTCGAACGGCAGCAGGGCTTCGCCAAGCGCGGCGCGGCGGATGAAGCCGACAATGCTGGCGGCGATTTCCTGGTTGGTCTGGTTGCGCCAGGCGCTTTGCAGGTTCACTTCGCTGTAGCCGTGCCCATCGAGCAGCAGGCGTACTTCACGTAGTTGCTCGCGGGACAGGTCCTGCGGGCGATTGACCACCACGCCGAGGGCCACCGACTGGTTGAGCTGGGTCCGGATGAAGTCGTTGAAGCTTTCCAGGTAGTCCGCGGGCTTCTGATTGGTGCCGTAGTTCTGCTCGCGGACCATCAGCTCGTCCGTATGAGTTGAGATCACCGGGTAGTTCTCTGAGCCGAGCAGGGCATTGACGGTGGCGAGCTGGTCCAGCAGTTGGCTGTGCTGGCGGACGAACTGCGCGGCCTGTTGCGGGCCGAGCTGGTGCAGGTGCTGGTGCAGCTTGTCCGGCGCCACGCCCCAGGCGTCTTCGAGTTCGGCGAGCTTGCTCTTTAGAGTGGGCTTGCTCTCGGCCTTGTGACTGGCCTTACGCAGGATGCGCATGACCCGCTGGCTGAGCTGGTCGAGTACATCGTGCGCATGGCTGCTATCGGGTTGGCTGCCGGGCGCGTCGAGGCTGGCCGGGTTGGTCAGCTCGTTCACCAGCTGTTCAAGGCTGATGCTCGGGTCTTTCACCAGGGGCTTCATGGTGTCCACGGGTTCGAGGCTGGCGTAGAGATCGACCGGGTCGTAAATTTTGAATACGGTCTTGCCGATTTCATCGCAGCGGCGGGTGGCGCGGCCCTTCATCTGTTCATAGAGGATGCGCGAGCGCACCCGGCGCATGAACACGATATGGCAGATGCGCGGCACGTCGATGCCGGTGGTAAGCAGGTCAACGGTGATGGCGATGCTCGGGTAGCGCTCGTTCTTGTACTGGCGGATCAGCTGTACGACCTTGTCGCTCTGGCCGGTGATGATCTGCACAGCCGCCTGGTTGTAATCCTGTCCGTGGCATTCCTTGAAGGCGTCGTCGAGCAGGGTCTTGACGCGCTCGGCGTGGGCCTGGTTGACGCAGAAGATCATCGCTTTTTCGTCGCCCGAAGGATCGAGCTCCTGGGCCAGCTGCTCGCAGATGACCTTGTCGAAGCCGGGCGTAATCACGCGGCGGTTGAAGGACTCGATCTCGAAATCGAGTTCGTCCTCCAGTTCGGCCACGTCGACCTCGCCGGTGGCGGTATCGATGACGCTAACGCTCTCGCCTTTGGCGAAGTGGATGCCGTTCTGGCTGAGCAGGGTCTGGTAACGGATCGGCGGTTCGTGATCGATCAGCCAGTCGTCGGCCACGGCCTCGCGGTAGCTGTAGGTGAATATCGGGGCGCCGAAGACTTCGCTGGTGTGCTTGGCAGGCGTGGCGGTGAGGCCGATGCGGCAGGCGTCAAAGTAGTCGAGCACGCGACGGTACTGCGACAGGTACTGGCTGAAGTCGCGCACCGCCAACTCGCCTTCCGTCATTTCCTGGTCAAGCGTGTAACCCCGGTGGGCTTCGTCGACGATGATGCAGTCGAAGGCGTCGATGGGCGGCGGGTTGTCCGACTGGAAGATGCGCCGGACCATGGCCTGCACAGTGGCGACCTGGACGCGTGTTTCCGCCTCGGCGGCCATGTCGCCCAGCTCTTTGATGTCGTAGATCTGCGCCAGGGTGTGGTTTTGCTCAAGGGTCGCTTCGTTGAACGCCTCGATGGCCTGCTGGCCGAGGGCGCTGCGGTCGACCAGAAAGAGGATGCGGCGGAAGCGCTCGGCTTTCAGCAAGCGGTACATCAGACCGATGATGGTGCGCGTCTTGCCAGTGCCCGTGGCCATGGCCAGCAGACATTGGCGGCGGTTGTCGGCGAGCGCCTGCTCGACGGCGCGGATGGCGTTCTCTTGGTAGTCGCGCAGCTTGAGATAGGCGAAGCCTTCCTGCTGGAGTTTCGCCTCGGCCTCTTCGCGGCTGCGCTGGAGCAGGTCGCGCAGACCGTCCGGGGTGTGGAAGTCTTGCAGCGGACGGCGCAGGTTGGCCGGGCTGCGTAGGTCTCGAAACCATGTGCCGGACTGTTCGGCGAGCTGCTTGATGTAGGGGCGGCCATTGCAAGCGAAGGCGAACGGGACCTGGAAGTAGCCGCCCTGGCCGTCGACCCAGCCGGTTGCTGGTCCGGCTGGCTGTAGGTCACTGGTGATGATCAGCTGACGTGCATAGCGCTCGGCCTGGGGGATACGGTCAGCAATGTTGATGCGCTTGCGTTTGGCTTCAACGATGGCAACCGGGGTGAGACCGGCGAACAGCACGTAGTCGGCGTTTTCTTTTGGCTTGCTGGTTGGCCATTCGGCGATGGCCTTGTTCTTACCCTTTTCCGGGCGAGCGCCCTTGTTGTACGTCAGGTCGAGCGAGTCGGCTTGCCAACCGGCATCGTTCAACTGCTGGTCGATGAGGATGCGGGTGAGGTCTTCGTTGAGGTCGAACTGACTGCTGGCCCGCTGAGTCTTGCGGGCAACCTGCTGGGCGGCTTGTGGCTGATCTTCGAGCTGTCGCTGCAGCGACTGCAGGCGCGCCTCGAACTCGGCACGCGCCTTGGCCAGTTCCGCCTCGCGTTCCTGCGCGATCTGTTCGTAGACACGCGCTTCTTCGTTCATCTGCCCGGCAAGGCTGGCTTGCTCTGCCTTCTCCCGCGCTAGCAGTTCGGCCAGCTGATGGTTACTTTCCAGTTGCTGCTGACTGTCGCCAAGTTCGGCACGCAGCCTCTCGATCTGCTCCTGCAACTCTCGCAACGGAGCACTTGGGTCAGCGGGAGTTATGAACGGGCCGGGCTTGAAGTTGCTGTCTGCGTTGCCGAGCGACTGGTGATACCAGATGGCAAGCGCGCGGGCGACTTTAAGCCCATCCAACGCCTCGCGGTGTTGGGTGCGAAATTCGTGGGTCGCCTTGTTGCCTTCGATGCGCAGGGTATGGAACAGGTTGCGGATGTTGCCGTCGAGCTGGATCTCGCGGCTTAGCCGGTAGAGCAGGTCCGACTGCGAGGTAGTGGCGTCCAACTCGATGCGGGCCCGCGCCGCCAGGTCCTGCGCCAACGCCTCGCCGAGTTGGCGCAGCTTGATCAGCGTGGTGTTGGGATCGCTGGCGAACACGCGCTCGGCGGTGCTGGCGAGCTGTAAGAGGACCGGGTCGTGCTCCTTGAGAAAGGCGAAGTTACTGCTGTCGGCCATGTTCCATCCCTTGAATCGTCCGCCGGCTGTCCGGATTGGGTCTGCTGCGGGGATGATGCCAGACGAAGAGTGCCTGTGTAATCGCGGCGTGCTGGCGGCGATGAAGGGAAGCAGCGAGGGAGAACGCTTTATCGTCCGGTTGTCGCCGCCCGGAAACAAAAAAGGCCCACCTTGCGGTGAGCCTTTTTCGTTGTTTCATATGGTGCCGGCACCAAGAGTCGAACTCGGGACCTACTGATTACAAGTCAGTTGCTCTACCAGCTGAGCTATACCGGCGAAAAGATGGGCGCCATTATAGCCATTGCTCCGGGCGAGTAAACCGTTTGTTGCCAGTTGTTTGCGTCGGTTTGTTCATGTGTCGGCAATGGCAGCATCGCGTTCGGCGAGCAGCATGATGTTGCGCGGCGTCAGGTCGTGATGACAGAAGGTGCCGAGGCGGACGCGGTAGCCGTTTTCTGCCAGCAGCAGGGCCTGGTCGAGCACCAGCCAGAGTTCAAGCGGACGGCGGAACAGGGCGCGCACCAGCTCCAGGTTGCGCACCTGCGCCAGGCGCTGCCAGCCGTGGCGTTCCAGGGCGGCCCAGTCTTGCGCGCCGGGGGCGGGCAGGGCCTTGAGCTGGGCCAGGTCGCGGCAGTAGGTCTCGAAGGGCTTTCTCAGCCAGGCGGCCGGCAGCGAAGGGGTCGGCAGGTAGGCGTCGACACCGCGCAGCGGGCGCTGCAGGCGGTCGAAGCCCAGGCGCCAGGCCATCGACTGGTCGCGTTGGTGGCGTTCGCGGCGCCCGGCGGTGACCGTTTCGCTGAGCGGCAGGCCGAGGTCGTCGCGTGTCAGCGCGAGCGCGGAGCGCCTGGCGCGCTGCGACAGGGCGCGGTAGTGCGTGGCCTGGGTGCGGTTGTAGCAGCAGGGGGCGATGGCCAGGCGCTGGCAGCCCCGGGAAATGCCCTGTTCGAGCAGGCGCACGTGCAGGTCACCACAGGCATGCAGGGCGACCGGCGTCACGCCCGGGTGCAGGTGCTCGGCCACGCCGTCGGCCATGACGTCCTGCTGCTGGTGGCGCACCGAGACCCCCTGCTTCTGGCTGAGGTGTTGCCCGGCCACGACCAGCGCCGCATCCCATTCCAGGCAGGAGGCCTGCTGCCCGTGCATGGCCAGGTAGCGACCCAGGTGGCCCTTGCCGGCGCACCAGTCTAGCCAGTAACGCGGATCGTCCTCGGCAAGCGGCAGGGCGGCGGCGAAGGCCTGAATCTGCAGCCATTTGCGACCGGGCACATCGACCGGTGCCGGCGTCTCGGCAAGAGGCGGCGCCGACAGGGCGGCCACGCTGCCGAGGGCGGCGGCCTGTGTTGCCAGCTCGGCAAAGGGAGCGGGTGCCGGCAATTCGGCGGGGTAGGCCTGGGCGGCCTCGGCCTGCTCCAGCGAGCGCTGGCGCAGCCAGGTGGCCAGCGCCGGGTGATCGCGTTCCCACGCCAGGCAGGGCTCGGTGAAGGGGCGGGGGCGCCACAACGTTTGATGGCGCAGCAGGAAGGCGTTGAGCTGATCGAAGCGTTCGGCCAGCAGGTCATGGCCAGTGGGGGCGGTGGGCATGGGGTGATTGGCGCTTGGCATGGGCGCCCATGATCGCGCTGTTCACGCGGGCTGGAAAGCAAGACGCCCGTCGAAACGGGCGTCTGGTTGCATCAGTTGCCGTAGACCTGCTCCGGCAGCCAGGTCACGAGCCCGGGGAACTGGTAGGCGATGATCAGCAGCAGCAACTGGATCAGGATGAACGGCACCACGCCCTTGTAGATCGTGCCGGTGGGCACTGATGGCGGGGTTACGCCGCGCAGGTAGAAGAGCGCGAAGCCGAACGGCGGCGTGAGGAACGAGGTCTGCAGGTTCAGCGCGATCATCACACCGAGCCAGATCGGGTCCAGGCCCATGGCCAGCAGCACCGGCCCGACGATCGGGACGACCACGAAAGTGATCTCGATGAAGTCCAGGATGAAGCCGAGCAGGAAGATCACCAGCATCACCACGAAGAACGCACCAAGTACGCCCCCGGGCAGCTGGGCGAACACGTCTTCAATCAATACTTCGCCGCCAAACCCGCGGAACACCAGCGAGAACAGCGAGGCGCCGATCAGGATCAGGAACACCATGGCGCTGATTTCGGTCGTGCCGTAGGCCACTTCACGCAACTGGCCGAAGTTCAGCTTGCGCTTGTACAGCGCCAACACCATGGCGCCCAAGGCGCCGAGGGCGGCGGCCTCGGTGGGGGTGGCATAGCCGGCGAGGATCGAGCCGAGCACCGCGCTGATCAGCAGCAGCGGCGGCACCAGCGCGTTGATCAACTTGCCCCACTCGATCGGACCGAGCTCCTCCTGCGGCAGGGCCGGCAGTTTCTTCGGTTGAAAGATGGCGACGCCGATGATGTAGAGGATATACAGGCCGACCAGCAGCAGGCCGGGGAGCAGGGCGCCCACGAACAGGTCGCCCACCGAAACGGTCTTCGGCGAAAAGATGCCGAGTTTCAGCTGTGCCTGCTGGTAGGCGCTGGACATCACGTCACCCAGCAGGACCAGGACGATCGACGGCGGGATGATCTGCCCCAGCGTACCCGTGGCGGCGAGGGTGCCGGTCGAGATGGCGGGGTCATAGCCGCGGCGCAGCATGGTCGGCAGCGCCATCAGGCCCATGGTCACTACCGTGGCGCCGACGATACCGGTACTGGCGGCAAGCAGGGCGCCCACGACGCATACAGAAATCGCCAGACCGCCGCGCAGGGTACCGAACAGGCGTGACATGGACTCGAGCAGGTCTTCGGCGACGCGGCTCTTTTCCAGCATCACTCCCATGAACACGAACAGCGGCACGGCGAGCATCGTCTGGTTGTTCATGATGCCGAACAGGCGGTTGGGCAGTGCGCTCAGGTAACCGGCGTCGAAGGTGCCGGTGACGATGCCGAGACCGGCGAACAGCAGCGACACGCCGCCGAGGGTGAACGCCACGGGATAGCCGGCCATCAGGGCCGCGCAGATGCAGACGAACAGGAGTATCGCCATCAGCTCAGCCATGCTTCACCTCCGGCGCCGGCAGGCGGCCGGTCATGATGTACGCGGCCTTGATGATTTCCGCGATGCCTTGCAGGGCCAGGCAGACCACCAGGATCAGGATGATGCTCTTCTGCAGATAGACGAAGTGCAGTCCACCCGACTCGCTGGAACTTTCCAGCGTTGCCCAGGAGTTAGTCACGTAGTCCCAGCTCGCCCAGCCGAGAAACAGGCAGACCGGCAGCAGGAACAGAAGCGTGCCGAGTACTTCGACCAAGGCCTGGTAGCGAGGGCTGAAGCGCTGGTAGAAGATGTCGACGCGGACGTGGCCGTTGCGTTGCAGGACCCAGGCGGCGGCGCCCATGAACACCAGGGCGTGGGCGTAGAGGACGGCTTCCTGCAGCGCAGTCGCGCCGATGCCGAAACCGTAGCGCAGCACCACCACGACGGCGGTGCCGATGACCAGGAACAGCGTCAGCCAGGCACAGGCCTGGCCGAAACGGGCGTTCAGGGCATCAATCAGCTTGGCCAGGCCAAGCAGAGGAGGGGCATGTTCCGACATGGCAGATCCTTTATTGTTATGGCCGAAGGCCGGCGATTCTAGGCGGCTGCGCGAAGTTGTCGCAACCGGCAGTACTACGTACGTAGTGCCTGTACGTAGTCGCGGTGCTTGAGCGAAAGATAGCCATATGATAGCTAGAACTACCTGGGTTCGGGGTTCCGATATTCAGCATTACAACAACAAGGAGTGACTTATGAAACGTCGTCAAATTCTGGCCGCCGCTGGCGTTGGCCTGGCCGCAACCGCACTGGCCGGTTGCAACAAGGAAGCCGAGAAACCTGCCGGCAAGACCGAAGGCACCGCCAGCAACGAGAAATTCAGCTGGAAGATGGTCACCTCCTGGCCGAAGAACTTCCCTGGCGTGGGCGTCGGCGCGGAAAACTTCGCCAAGCGTGTCAACGAGATGAGCAATGGCCGGCTGACGGTCAAGGTCTACGCCGCTGGTGAACTGGTACCGGCCCTGGAAGTGTTCGACGCCGTTTCCCGCGGCACGGCCGAGATGGGCCACGGCGCGCCCTACTACTGGAAGGGCAAGGTGCCGGCCGCGCAGTTCTTCTGCGCCCTGCCGTTCGGCCCGAACGCCCAGGAAATGAACGCCTGGCTGCACTACGGCGGCGGTATCCAGCTGTGGGAAGAGGTCTACAAGCCCTATGGCGTATTGCCGATGGCCTGCGGCGCGACCGGTGTGCAGACGGCCGGCTGGTTCAACAAGGAAATGAACTCCGTTGACGACTTCAAGGGCCTGAAGATGCGCACCCCGGGCCTGGGCGGCGAGGTGCTGACGAAGATGGGCGGTACCGTGGTCAACATGCCGGCCGGCGAGATTTTCACCGCACTGCAGACCGGTGCCATCGACGCCACCGAGTGGATCGGCCCGTACAACGACCTGGCGCTGGGCCTGCACAAGGCGGCCAAGTACTACTACACCCCGGGCTGGCAGGAGCCGAACGTGACCTTCGAGCTGGACGTAAATCTGAAGGCCTGGGAAACCCTGCCCGACGACCTCAAGGCCATCGTTCGTTCGGCCGCACGCGCGGTCAACGGCGACATGCTCGACGACTACAACGCCAAGAACATGGAAGCCATGGAGCAACTGCGCGAGCAGGGCGTCGAAGTCCGCCGCCTGCCGGACGAAG
The DNA here is from genome assembly GCA_032064305.1 of Pseudomonas sp. Taxonomy (GTDB): domain Bacteria; phylum Pseudomonadota; class Gammaproteobacteria; order Pseudomonadales; family Pseudomonadaceae; genus Stutzerimonas. The sequence continues at coordinate 179,070 of DAMBNU010000009.1, forward strand.
TCCTGGCGCGCTTGAAGGAAGTCGCCGCAGAGGTGGTCGATAGCGCGGCGGCAGCCGATCCGGTTGCCAAGAAAGTCTGGGACCAGCAGAGCGCCTACCTCAAGCGGCTGTACGAATACGCCGAGCTGAACGAGAAGGACATTTACAACATCCGCGGCTGAGGTTGACGCCGCTGCAACAGAAACGCCGCCCTTCGGGGCGGCGTTTCTGTTTTACAGGCTGTCAGCCCTGCAGGGTCGCGTTCAGGCTGATCTTCGCGTTCAGCACGCGCGAGACCGGGCAGCCTTCCTTCGCCTTGTTGGCAATTTCATCGAATTGCTCCTGGGTTGCACCCGGGACCTTGGCGGTCATGGTCAGAGCGACGGCGGTGATGCTGAATCCCTCGTCCTGCTTTTCCAGCGAGACTTCGGCGGTGGTCTCGATGCGCTCGGGGGTCAGGCCGGCCTGGCCGAGCATCATCGAGAAGGCCATCGAAAAGCAGCCCGCGTGGGCGGCGCCGATCAGTTCTTCCGGGTTGGTCCCTGGGGCGCCTTCGAAGCGGGTGTTGAAGCCGTACGGATTGTCTTTCAACGCACCGCTCTGGGTGCTGATGGTGCCTTTGCCGGTCTTCAGCTCGCCTTGCCAGACGGCGGATGCGGATTTCTTCATGGGGTCTCCAGATCGGTAGGGGTGGAGACCGGCGGCGCGCCGCCGGTCGCGATTACTGTTCCGCCGCGAGCAGCGCGCTGGCCAGCTCCATGTCGCTGGCGTTCAGGCCAGGTTGCTCGCTGCGCAGCTTGCTCAGCGCCGCTTCGAGATAGGGGCCGCGAATCGCGCCGTCGCTGGCGACAAAGCTGCCGGCGTCCTCACGGGCGGCGGCGACCTGCTTGTCGTCCTTGAAAGTCATGTAGGTCGAGGCCGTGGTCGCGCCTGAGGACAGGACCTGCCGAACGAAACCGCTGTCGGCCAGCGCCGCGCCAAAGGGGATACAGCTCAGGGTGAGTGCCGCCAATACTGTTCTGCGCATGATGGGTGCCTCCGCTGGTTACCTCTCAAGAGAGTAGCGAGCGCCCGGCAGAGTTCCTCGACGCCCTAAGCGCTGCGTTCGATCAGCTGGCGGACCTTGCTGCCGAGTACGTCGATGCTGAACGGCTTGGCCAGCATGTCCATGCCGGGGCCGAGAAACTCCCCGCGCACTTCGGCGTTGGGTGCGTAGCCGGTGATGAACAGCACCCGCAGGTCCGGGCGATGCTGGCGCGCGACCTCGGCCAGCTGGCGGCCGTTGAGGCCGGGTAGGCCGATGTCGCTGACCAAGAGGTCGATACGCTGATCGGCAGCCAGATGCGGCAGCGCTGAGCTGCCGTCGACCGCTTCGATCACGCGATAGCCCAGTTCCTGTAGCACCTCGACCACCAGCATGCGTACCGCCGCCTCGTCCTCGACCACCAGCACGGTCTCGTCCGCCTCGGCGCCGCGGACGTCGAGGGCGGCCTCCGCCGACGTCTCTGAGTGCTCGCCCTGGGAACGGTTGCGTGGCAGGAACAGGGTGATCAACGTGCCCTCGCCGGGCGTGCTGTCGATGCGCACATGGCCGCCGGTCTGTTTGACGAAGCCATAGACCATCGACAACCCGAGCCCGGTGCCCTGGCCGATAGGTTTGGTGGTGAAGAATGGGTCGAAGGCCTTGGCGACCACTTCAGGTGGCATCCCGGTGCCATTGTCGGCCACGCTCAGGGTGACGTACTCGCCGGGCTCGGGGCTGTCCGGCTTGGTGCTCTTGATTTGCACGCAGCCGGTCTGGATCACCAGCTTGCCGCCTTCGCTCATGGCGTCGCGGGCGTTGATCACCAGGTTCAGCAGGGCATTTTCGAGCTGGTGGGCGTCGGTGTAGGCCAGCCAGGGGTCCGGCTGCAGGCGTGTGCTGAGCTCGATGTGCTCGGCCATGGTGCGGCGCAGCATGTCCTCCATCGAGCAGACCAGCTGATTGACGTCCACCGGTTGCGGGTCCAGCGACTGGCGACGGGCAAAGGCCAGCAGGCGGTGGGTCAGCGCCGCGGCCCGGTTTGCCGAGCTGGTTGCCGCGTCGACATAGCGCCCAAGGTCATTGACGCGGCCGCTGGCCACACGGCGCTGGATCAGGTCGAGTGCGCCCAGCACGCCGGTCAGCATGTTGTTGAAGTCGTGGGCCAGGCCGCCGGTGAGCTGCCCGATGGCCTCCATCTTCTGGGCGTGGCGCAAGGTGTCTTCGGCGCGCTCCCGCTCGCCCATCTCAACGTGCAGCAGGTGGTTGATCTCGGCCAGTTCACGGGTGCGCTCGGCGACCCGGCGCTCGAGGTTCTCGTTGAGTTCGCGCAGGGCTTCTTCGGCCGCCACCTGTGCGGTGATGTCGGTATTGGTGCCGAACCAGCGGGTGACTTGGCCGAAATCGTCGCGGATGGGGACGGCACGCGCCAGGAACCAGCGGTACTGGCCGTCTTTGCCGCGCATCGGGAAGGTTTCCTCCCAGATCGAGCCGATCGCCACGGCGCGCTTCATCGAGGCGCTGACGCGCACATGATGGTCGGGGTGATGCACCGAGCGCCAACCCAGGGCGCGCATGGCTTCCAGGGTGGTGCCGGTGTAGTCGTACCAGCGCTTGTTGTACCAGTAGATGCGCCCGCCTGGATCGGCCATCCAGGCGAACTGGCTCATGTTGTCGGCCAGGGTACGGAACTGTTCTTCGCTGGCGCGCAGGGCGCTTTCGGCGCGCATCCGCTCGTCGGCGGTCCAGGCCCGGTCGGCGACTTCGCGGATAAAGGAGATGTCGTCCTCGGCCCACTGCCGCGGGCGGTCCTGCAGCAGGATCAGCGCCGCACGCAGCACGCCTTGCTCCTGCAGGGGCACGCAGACCAGGCTCTGGATTCGCCGTAGGCGCAGGCTTGAAGCCTGCGCCGCAGTGCGCGGGTCGTGCAGGATGTCCTCGACGACCACCAGCTCGTCGTTCTGCAGGTCGTAGATGAAGTCGCCATAGTCGGCAAAGCACATGCGCTCGCTGTAGTCGCCCAGCGCGCCGTCGCTCCAATAACGTTCGACGGTGGCGTACTGGCTGCCGGGCTCGATACTGAGAAAGGCGGCGCGGGTGACGTTCAGTGTGGTGCCCAGGGCGCGCACGGCTGCGGTGACGATGGTCGCGCTGTCCGGTTGGCCGCGCAGCAGGTCGCCCAGCTCCATCAGCACCGACTGGCGCTGCTCGGTGATCTGGCGTTCGCGGATCTGCTCCTCGAGCAGGGCGTTGATGCGCCGCAGCTTGAGCGCGGCATGACGTTCGGCGGTGATTTCGCGTGCGGTGCCGAGCAGGCGCACGCGACCATCGGCGTCGACCAGGCGGCGGCCGCGGTTGGTCAGCCAGCGAAACTGGTCGTTGCGCTCGTCGTAGACCCGGTAGTCGAGGTTGAGCTCGCCGCCGCCGAGCCCGTCGAGGGCATTGCGGAAGGCGTCGAGCAGGGCGCGGCGGTCATCGGCATGAACGAGGGCGAGGAAGGCATCCACCGAAAGCGCCGGGCCGCCCGGCTCGACTCCGGCGAGCGCCTTGAGCTGCGAGTCCCAGTGCAGGGTGTTGCGCTCGAAATCGTATTCCCAGATGCCGATCGCAGCGATCTCGTTGGCCAGGCTGACGCGCTGCTCGGCATCCAGCAGGGCCTTGCGCGCGCTCGCGCGATCGACGGCCGCCCGGATGCGCTCGGCTACCTCGCGAACGAGCGCGATGTCTGCTTGGCGCCAAGGCCGCGGCGAGCGGCTGGCGAACACGAGAAAGGCGCAGCGCTCACTCTGCTGCAGCTGCGGGGCAAGCAACAGGCTGCGGTAGCCCAGGTGCTCGTGCAGCGCATCGCAGTTGTCGTGGCAGTCGGCTTCGTCGAGCAGGTCCTCGAAGGGCACCACGATGCCTTGCGACAGCCGCAGGCGCAGCGCCGGCGCGCAATCGCCGAGGGCGTAGGGCGCGGTGCCGGGCTCTGCGTCGAGCGCCGGCCAGCGCTGCTCGATCACCAGGCTTTCGTCGTGGTCCAGGTGCCCAGTGAAAATGCACTCGACGGCCAGCAACTGGGCCAGGCGATCGGCCATCACATCGCCGAGTTCGATGCGCCCGTCGCTGTCCTGGAGGTGGTCGCTGAGCTCCAGCAGGTAGGACTGCTGCGCCTCGCCGCGGGCCCGCTCGCTGATGTCGGTAAAGGTGCAGATGGCGCCCTGCAGCACGCCGTCGCGGTACAGGGGCGCGACGCGGTATTCCACCGGCAGGCTGCTGCCGTCCTTGCGATAGAACAGCTCGTACTCGACGTGCGCGGGCTCGCCGGTGCGGGCGGTGCGCTGGATCGGGCACTGCTCGACCGGGTAGGGCGAGCCGTCCGGGCGGCTGTGGTGGATCACGTGGTGCAGCTGGCGGCCTAGCAATTCATCTTTGCTGGCGAAGCCGAGCAGATTCACGAAGGCCTGATTGCACAGGGTGACGTTGCCCTCGGTATCGACCGAATAGAAGCCTTCGCTTGCCGCATCCAGCAGGCTGCGGGTGAACGCCTCGCTTTCCAGGCGCTTGATCTCGGCCAGGCGTCGTTCATGGACACTCTGCGCCACCAGCACCCAATGCAGCAGTCGGCAGTCGCAGTCGTAGACCGGCGCGCCACTGCCCTGGAACCAGCGTGTGCTGCCATCTGCCGCCAGCAGCGGCACCTCGAAGTTGCCCGCCTGACCGGAGTGCAGCGCGCCGTGCCATTGTTGCAGCACGGCGTCACGGTGGTCCGGCGCCACGGCAGCCAGCCAGCCCATGCCGGCCGATTGCTCGGCACTCAGACCGGTGAAGTCGCACCAGTAGCGGTTGCAGAAGATCAGCCGGCCCTCGGCGTCACATTGCCAGATGACTTGCGGGCTGAGGTCGACCAACGCCCGATAGCGCTCCTCGGCCTCGCGGATCGCAGCCTGTTCGTGCAGGCGCTCGGTGAGGTCGCGCAGGATGTGGACGAAGCCCTGCTGCCGCCCGCGGTCGTCGCGTAGGGGCATCTGCACCCCGCTGGCCCAGAAGCGGCTGCCATCCTTGCGCAGGTGCCAGCGTTCGTTGATCGCCGAGCCTTCCTGCGCAGCCGTTGCCATTTCTTGCTCGGCGACGCCGCGCGCTACGTCCTCTGGCGTGAACAGACACGACGCGGGGCTGCCGACGATCTCGTCCGCGCGCCAGCCGAGGATGCGTTCGGCGCCCTGGTTCCAGCCGGTGATCTGGCCTCGTGTGTCGGTGCTGATGATGACGTAGTCCACGGCGCTGTCGATGATCTGCCGGTTGCGCTCGTTGGCCTCGCGACTGCGGCGCAGTTCCAGCAGCGCCATGACCTGGCGTGCCAGCGCCTGCAGGTGTGCCAATTGCCGCTCGGAGAGTTGCCGCGGCTGCTCGTCCATCAGGCAGAGGGTGCCCAGCGGCAGGCCTTCAGGAGTGCGCAATACAGCGGCCGCATAGAAGCCCGGGGCGTCGCCGGTGGCCGGGTCCTCGGCA
>DAMBNU010000010.1:0-98919 GCA_032064305.1 Pseudomonas sp.
ATAGGCACTCAGAAGCTCACGTCAACGGCTGTTTCACTGTTTTTCGTCGCGACCGTAGCGCTGGCTTTCTTAGTGACTGGCCATGCCTCTATATAGGTGCTGTCGGTCCCAGGTTTCTTCAAAGTCTCAAGCACAGGCTTTACACTCCAAGCCCACCGCATACAGCCGCGAAGAAGCCAATGTCGCACGTCACCACCGAAGAATCGCTCGACCTCCTGCTATTTCCTTCCTGGATTGTCCCGGTCGAACCGGCCGGTATTGTTCTGCGCAACCATGGGCTGGGGGTACGGGACGGGCGCATCGTGCTGATAGCGCCGCGCGAAGAAGCGGCGCGACATCACGCCCATGAGTCGCGGGAATTACCCGGCATGTTGTTGGCACCCGGTCTGGTCAACGCACACGGTCATGCCGCGATGACCCTGTTTCGCGGCCTGGCGGACGACCTGCCTCTGATGACCTGGTTGCGCGAACACATCTGGCCAGCCGAAAGCCGCTGGGTCGACGAGGCGTTCGTCGAGGCAGGAAGCGAACTCGCTATTGCCGAGCAGCTACAGAGTGGCATTACCTGCTTTTCCGACATGTACTTTTATCCGGATGTCGTCAGCCAGCTTGTCCACAAGCACGGCATTCGGGCCCAGATCACCATTCCCGTACTCGACTTCCCCATCCCGGGCGCACGCGACGCTGACGAAGCTTTGCGCAAGGGCGTCGCCCTGTTTGACGACCTGAAACATCACCCGAGGCTCAGCATCGCCTTCGGCCCGCACGCGCCGTACTCCGTGGCCGATGACAAGCTGGAAAACATCCGCACCCTGGTGGCGGAGATGGACATTGGCATCCATATGCACGTCCATGAGACGGCTCATGAAGTCGAACAAGCGATGAGTCAGCATGGCGAACGGCCACTTGCCCGCCTGGCCCGCATGCAATTGCTGGGACCGCGATTTCAGGCCGTGCACATGACTCAGGTGAATGACGACGACATCACGCTGCTGGTCGAGCACAACTGCAGCGTCATCCACTGCCCTGAGTCCAACCTGAAGCTGGCGAGCGGCTTTTGCCCAGTGGAGCGGCTGTGGGAAGCGGGGATAAACGTTGCCATCGGAACCGATGGGGCCGCCAGCAATAATGATCTGGACCTGCTTGGCGAGACCCGAACCGCTGCCCTCCTGGCAAAGGCAGTCGCGGGCTCGGCCACCGCGCTAAGCGCCCACCGTGCGCTGCGCATGGCCACGCTAAACGGTGCCCGCGCCCTCGGACTGGACGACCACACGGGATCACTCGAGATCGGCAAGTATGCCGACATGGTCGCGTTCGACCTATCACGCCTTGCCCAGCAGCCGATCTACGACCCGGTATCCCAGCTCATCTATTCCAGCGGACGGGATTGTGTGCGTCATCTTTGGGTCGGTGGCAAACAGTTGCTCGACGATCGTCGACTGAACCGAATCGACGAAGAGCGCGTTATTGCGACTGCGCGCGAGTGGGGCGAAAAGATTGGAAACAAGCATTCACGTTGACAGCGGCCGCCTGCGAGGCCGCGTCAAACTGCCCTACGGGTAGCGCGCGGCTGCGCTGCCCTCGTCCGAAAGAAGCTGGCAACATGAGCGATTACGGCTCAAGCTTTCTCCCTCAAGTTATTTAACGGAACAGACCATGAGCAACGTCGATCATGCCGAAATCGCCAAATTCGAAGCCCTGGCCCACCGTTGGTGGGACCGTGAAAGCGAGTTCAAGCCGCTGCACGAGATAAACCCGCTCAGGGTGAACTGGATCGACGAGCACGTTTCGCTGGCCGGCAAGAAGGTACTCGACGTCGGCTGCGGCGGGGGCATCCTCAGCGAAGCCATGGCACAGCGGGGCGCCGAGGTGACCGGCATCGACATGGGCGAAGCACCTCTTTCGGTGGCCAGGTTGCACTTGCTGGAGTCGGGCCTCGAAGTCGAATACCGGCAGATCACCGCCGAGGCCCTGGCCGAGGAAAAGCCGGAGCAGTTCGATGTCGTGACCTGCCTGGAGATGCTCGAACATGTACCCGACCCCGCCTCGGTCATCCGTGCCTGCCATCGAATGGTCAAACCAGGCGGACAGGTCTTCTTTTCGACCATCAACCGCAACCCGAAGGCCTATGCCTTCGCTATTGTTGGCGCGGAATATGTGCTGCAACTGTTGCCGCGCGGTACCCACGACTACCGCAAGTTCATCCGACCGGCCGAACTCGGCGCATGGAGCCGCGACGCCGGGCTCGCCGTCCGAGACATCATCGGCCTGACCTACAACCCGTTGACCAAGCACTACAAGCTGTCGCCCGACGTGGATGTCAACTACATGATCCAGACCGTCCGGGAGGCCTGATGCGCCTGCGCGCCATATTGTTCGACATGGACGGCACGTTGCTCGACACCGCGCCCGACTTCATCGCCGTCGCGCAGGCCATGCGGGCCGCGCACGGCCTCGAACCGGTGCCTGACCAGCAGATTCGCGACGTAGTCTCCGGTGGCGCCCGCGCCATGGTGCTGAGCGCTTTCGATGTCGACCCGCTGTCAGACGGCTTCGAGGCCCTGCGCCTGGAATTCCTGGATCGCTACCAGGACCATTGCGCAGTACATAGCCGACTTTATGCCGGCATGCCGGAACTGCTCGACGCGATCGAACAGGCCAACCTCATCTGGGGCGTGGTGACGAACAAGCCATTGCGCTTCGCCGAGCCGATCATGGACCAACTCGGCCTTGCGACGCGCTCGGCGATCCTGATCTGCCCCGATCATGTCAGCCGCAGCAAACCGGACCCGGAACCCATGCAGCTGGCGTGCGCCCAGCTTGATCTCGATCCATCCTGCGTGCTGTTCGTCGGCGACGATCTGCGCGACATAGAGTCCGGTCGTGCTGCCGGAACCCGAACGGCGGCGGTTCGCTATGGCTATATCCATCCGGACGACGATCCGGACAGCTGGGGCGCCGACCTGGTAGTGAACCATCCCCTGGAACTGCAAGCACTTTTACAGGACGTCTCCGGAGAACGTTGACGCCTGACCAACTCTTTTTTCATCTACTCGCCCGGCGTCGGCCGGCACTGCAAAAGAGGCATTCGATGTTCCAGTATTCCGCCCGTCCCGACCTCCTCAAGGATCGGATCATCCTGGTCACCGGCGCAGGCCGGGGAATTGGCGAAGCGGCGGCTAAAGCCTATGCGGCACACGGCGCCACCGTCTTGCTGTTGGGCAAGACCGAGGAAAACCTCAACCGCGTCTATGACGAGATCGAGGCGGTTGGCGGGCCGCAACCGGCGGTCATTCCGCTGAATCTCGAAACCGCCCTGCCCCATCAATACGATGAGCTGGCAGCCATGATCGAGCGAGAGTTCGGCCGGCTCGACGGCCTGCTGCACAACGCTGGTATCGTTGGCCCACGTACGCCGATTCAGCAACTGTCCGGCGAGAATTTCATGCGCGTCATGCAGGTCAATGTCAACGCGGCATTCATGCTCACCAGCACCCTGCTTCCACTGCTCAACCTGTCCGATGGCGCGTCTGTGGTGTTCACCTCGAGCAGCGTGGGTCGCAAGGCTCGGGCGTACTGGGGTGCCTACGCGGTCTCGAAGTTTGCCACGGAGGGATTGATGCAGGTGCTTGCCGATGAGCTCGACGGCACCGGCAATGTGCGCAGCAACAGCGTCAATCCAGGCGCGACGCGGACCGACATGCGCGCCAAGGCCTACCCAGGCGAGAACCCGCAGGTCAATCCGCTCCCCGCCGAGATCATGCCGGTCTACCTGTACCTGATGGGTCCGGACAGTGGCAGCGTCAACGGCCAGGCGCTGGACGCACAATAAGTCGCTTCGGCGCGAGGCGCCGGTTTCCCGGCGCCTCCCTCATTCATTGCATGTCAAATTGGCATCACCCTGCCGGTTCGCTGGCAATCTGTTGCCGGCAATCTACGGACACAATTGCAATCTGCTGATTTATATGGAGATTTCAAGTTGGCATCATATTCGCTTATATCACTCTGACAACGCACACGGCGTTCAGAGGTCGACTTCATGCTGCCAGGCAAACAGGAATCCATCACTGCGGATATCGGCGCCGCTCGCATCAGGCGCCTCGAAGCCAATGCCGGCAGATCGACCCCATCGCCTCAGCGGCCCCTGCCGGATCTACTCGCTGCGCTGACGGGGCGCCTGCAAACCAGTCTCGAGATCGACCGTCTGCTGGCCTATTTTCTGGAAGAGGCCCGCGAACTGCTGCCGCTGTCCGCGCTGAGCTATCGCCACAGCGAGACCGACACCCACCTCAGACTGGGCGTACCAGAGGGTGAGGAACTCAGCTATTCGCTTGCCCATCAGGGCGACAGCCTCGGCGAGCTCCGCCTGGCCACCGCGACTGATTTGCCGGATGCGGCTCAGGATCAGCTCGAATCCCTGGTGCGCTGCCTGCTGTTTCCATTGCGCAACGCCCTGCTCTACCGACAGGCCGTGCAGGCGTCGCTGAAAGACCCGCTGACCGGCGCGGGGAACCGGGTGGCGCTCGAACAGGGTCTGGCCCGGGAAACGGAACTGTGCCGGCGTCATGGGCAAGCGCTTTCGGTGGTAATGCTGGACATGGACCACTTCAAGAGCCTCAACGACACCTACGGTCATCAGGCTGGCGATGCCGCTCTCAAGGCCGTCGTGCTACTGCTGCGCGAGCAGCTGCGCAATGTCGACATGGTGTTCCGCTACGGCGGCGAGGAGTTCGTCCTGGTCCTGTCCAACACCGGCGCCGCGGCGGCCTCGATCGTCGCCGAGCGCATCAGGTGCGCCGTCGAAAGCCTCTGCCTGCTGGTCGGCGACAAGCAGGTTCGCCTGTCGGCCAGCCTCGGCTGCGCCACCTATCAGCCGGCCGAAACCCAGGACAGCCTGCTGCGCCGAGCCGACCACGCGCTCTACGAAGCCAAGCGCGACGGCCGAAACCGCACACGCATGGCTGCCATGTAGGGCCGCTCGACCCAACAAGCAAAAAAAAGGGCAAGCCATTTGGCTTGCCCTTTCGATTACGCACTACGCTCAGGGTCGCTTGCCACGATCACCGCGTCCGAATCCTGGCCGCTGACCTTCGCCGGCCGCCGGACCGTTGCGCTTTGCCGGTGACGGCTTGCCACCGCGCGCGACCGAGCCCGGACGTTCGGCCACCGGGGTTCCGCGCTCCGACTTACCGCGCTCATCTGCGCCGCGCGGCTTGCGGCCCGGCTGTTCGTCACGGCCGCGGCGACCCTTGTCGCCGCTGGGCGCATCGGCTTCGTGGGCCGAGCGCAACACGCGCGGTCGGCGCTCGCCCCGCCCGATAGGCTTGGCGACCTTGCGCTGCATACGCTCGATCTTTTCCTTGGCCTTGGCTTTCATGCCTGGTAGGGCGACCGGCTTGAGGCCCACTTCCTCGCTGAGAATGTCGACTTCACTTTGCGACATTTCACGCCAGCGCCCCATGGGCAGGTCCGAGGTCATGAACACCGGGCCGAAGCGCACTCGCTTGAGCCGGCTGACCACCAAGCCTTGCGATTCCCAGAGGCGGCGCACCTCGCGGTTGCGGCCTTCCATCACCACACAGTGATACCAGTGGTTGAAGCCCTCGCCACCTGGCGCCTGCTGGATGTCGGTAAAGCGCGCCGGGCCATCCTCGAGCATGACGCCAGTCTTCAGCCGCTCGATCATGTCGTCATCGACTTCGCCGCGTACCCGCACTGCATATTCGCGGTCCATCTCGTAGGACGGGTGCATCAGGCGATTGGCCAGTTCACCGTCGGTGGTGAACAGCAGCAGGCCGGTGGTATTGATATCGAGGCGTCCGATGTTGATCCAGCGCCCTTCTTTCGGCCGTGGCAGGCGATCGAAAACCGTCGGACGCCCTTCCGGATCGTCGCGGGTGCAAATCTCGCCATCGGGCTTGTTGTATATCAGAACGCGGCGCACCCCTTCCGAGGCTTCCTCGCGCTTGAGCAGGCGGCCGTCAACCGCAATCGCATCGTGCAGGTCGACACGCTGGCCCAGGGTGGCCACGTTGCCGTTGACCTTCACCCGCCCGGCGGCGATCCAGCTTTCGACATCGCGGCGCGAGGCGAGGCCGAGCCGGGCCAGCACCTTCTGCAGTTTTTCGCCATGGGCGACATGAGGGGTCGTATCGTCTTGTTCGGTCATCTGGGCACCTCCCGGTGTGGCAGTTCCGATAGAAAGGCCGCGCACTATACGCGCACCGGGTGACAGACGCACTAGGCCGGGCGCCAGCCCGACCCGCGGTGCGCCTGCTTCACGCTTAGCTGCGGTCGAGAGCCGCCAGTGCTCCGGCTGTGGCCTTCTCGATCGCGGCCCAGTCGCCGTGTTTCAGTGCAGCGCTGTCGATCATCCAGGTGCCGCCGACGCACATGACATTCGGCAAAGCCAGGTACTGCGCTGCGTTGCCGGCATTGACGCCGCCGGTTGGGCAGAAACGTACGTCCCCGAACGGACCGCCGAGCGCCTTGATGGCCGCGACGCCCCCGCATACCTCAGCGGGAAAAAGCTTGAAGCGCCTGTAGCCCAGCGCATAGCCGCGCATGATGTCAGAGGCACTGCTGATACCGGCCAACAGGGGAACCGAGCAATTAACGCCTGCCTGGAGCAGCTCGTCGGTGCAGCCGGGCGAGACGATGAACTGCGCACCAGCCGCTTCGACCTCGTCCATCATCCGCTTGTCGAGCACCGTCCCGGCGCCGACGCACAGGTCAGGGCGCTCCTGGCGCAGGCGTCGGATCGCCGTCAGGCCATGTTCCGAACGCAGGGTGATTTCGAGGGCCGTCAGCCCACCGGCGGCAAGCGCGTCGGCCAGCGGCAAAATCTGCTCCTCGCTGCCAATGGTGATGACGGGCAGGATGCGGGCCTTGCTGCAGATCGATTCGATCAGCGCGTTTTTCTGGTCCATGGTCACGACAATATCCTCGGGCCTCAGGGGCTCCAGTAGATTTCTAAAGGGAAGCGCAGGAATGCCCGAATCGGCATTTGCGAAGGGTCGAGCTGCAAGGCCTGGTGCAAGGTGTCCAGCTTGGCCGTACCCTGAATGGCCAGGCACTGGACGCGTGCGGTCGCCAGCAGTGGATAGGTCATGCTGATGCGTTGCTCCGGACTCACTGGCGCGTGCATCGGCAGGCAACGATCGGTACCGTTCGCGTCCAGCCCACGAGCCAGCAATGGGCTTTCGGGGAACAACGACGCCGTGTGGCCATCGTTGCCCATGCCGAGCACCAGCACGTCGATGGGCTGCACCAGCGCTTCGAGGTTGCTGCTGGCAGCCTCGGCGGCCTGCGCCAGGGTGTCAGCAGGTTGATAGAGGCCGATCAGCCGCGCCTCGGCCGCCGCGTTGCATAAGAGATGTCGTCGCAGCAGGCCTTCGTTGCTGTCCGGGTGTCCCGGCTCGACCCAGCGCTCGTCGGCCAGGCTGACCTGCACTTTGTCCCACGCCAGCGGGCACCGCGACAGTGCCTCGAAAAACGCGATCGGGCTGCGGCCGCCGGACACCACAAGGCTCGCATGCCCACGCAATTCGATCGCCTCCGCCAGGGCCACGGCCACGCGCTCGGCCAGCGCCACGGCCAGGGTTTCGGCATTCTCCAGCTCGTGGATACTGACGCCGGCAGGCAATTGCAATTCAGAGATCACCATACCAGGACCTCCCGTCACGGGTAATCAACGCAATGGAAGCCACCGGCCCCCAGGAGCCGGCCGGGTAGGCCTTGGGCGCATCCCCGAGCCGCGACCAGCCGTCGCTGAGCTGGTCACACCACTTCCAGGCGTACTCGATCTCGTCCTTGCGCACGAACAGATTCTGGTTGCCCTGCATCACTTCCAGCAGCAACCGTTCATAGGCATCCGGGATACGCGAACGCTTGTAGGTTTCGGAAAAGTTCAGCTGTAACGGGCCGCTGCGCAGGTGCATACCCTTGTCGAGCCCTTGTTCCTTGGTCATCACCTGCAGCGAGATGCCCTCGTCCGGTTGCAACCGGATGATCAGCCGGTTGCTGATCAGCGAGCGCTGCTCCGGGGCGAAGATGTAGAAAGGCGGCTCCTTGAAGTGGATTACGATCTGCGACAGCTTTTCGGCCATGCGCTTGCCGGTGCGCAGATAGAACGGTACGCCCGACCAGCGCCAGTTGCAGATATCGGCGCGCAGGGCGACGAAGGTTTCCGTGCCGCTCTCGGCGTTGGAATTCTCTTCTTCCAGGTAACCGGGTACCGACTTTCCTGCCACCGAGCCGGCAACGTACTGACCGCGTACCACGCGCTGGCCAATGCGATCCGGCGTGATCGGCGCGAGCGCCTTGAGCACCTTGACCTTCTCGTCGCGAATGCTGTCGGCAGTGAGGTCGCTGGGCGGGTCCATGGCGATCAGGCAAAGCAGCTGCAGCAGGTGATTCTGGATCATGTCGCGCAACTGCCCGGCCTGGTCGAAATAACCCCAGCGCCCCTCGATGCCGACCGTCTCGGCCACGGTGATTTCCACGTGGGAAATGTGATGCTGGTTCCACTGGGTCTCGAACAGGCTGTTGGCAAAGCGCAGCGCGATGAGGTTCTGCACCGTCTCCTTGCCCAGATAGTGGTCGATCCGGTAAATGCGGCTTTCGGGAAAGAACCGCGCCACGGCATCATTGACCACGCGGGAGGATTCCAGATCATGGCCGATCGGCTTTTCCAGGACCACCCGCGCCTGCTCGGCCAGACCGACCGCAGCGAGATGCTCGCAGATCGCGCCGTACACTGACGCCGGCGTTGCGAAATAGGCGATCAGCGGCAGCTCCGGCGATACCCGCTCGGCCAGCGCGGCATAGTCACCGGCGCTGCGGAAATCCATGGTTAGGTAGTCCAGCCGCGCCTGGAACCGTTCCAGCACCGCTTCGTCCAGCTGCGCGTCAGGTACATAGCGGCGCAGAGCCTGATCGATCCGCTCCAGATGCGCGGCGGGTGCACCGGCGTCTCGCGACAGTGCGAGCACACGGGTATCGCTGTGCAGCAGCCCGGCACGGTCCAGCTGATACAGTGCAGGAAACAGCTTGCGTAGCGCCAGGTCGCCCAGGGCACCGAACAAAGCAAAGGTGGTTGCGTCAACGATAATAGCAGGCATGTTTTTATACTAACCAGATTAGGCGGCGCGACGAGTTGTAGCGCGTATTTTAAGCACATAATGTTGTTGTTAAAAACAACATATCCCTATTTTCTGCTCCGCGCCCGCAACAACCGACCGCGGCGCCGATACGGCCCCCTTGAAGGAAGAGACAGGGATCGCATGAAAAATCTCTTGGAACAGATAAAAAATCGCCTCGATGAACTGAACAAGGCTGAGAAGAAGGTCGCCGAGGTGATCCTGAGCGACCCGCAGCAGGCCACCCGCTACAGCATCGCGGCGCTGGCCCAGGCCGCCAAGGTTAGCGAGCCGACGGTCAACCGCTTCTGCCGCTCCTTTGGCGCGGCGGGTTACCCGGCCCTGAAGATCCAGCTGGCGCAGAGCCTGGCCAGCGGCGCCGCCTACGTCAGCCGCGCGGTGGAGGCCGACGACGGGCCAGAGGCTTACACGCGCAAGATCTTCGGCAGCGCCATCGCCTCGCTCGACAGCGCCTGCCAGGCAATCGACCCACAGGCCATCAGCCACGCGGTGGACCTGATCATCCAGGCTCGGCAGATCCACTTCTTCGGCCTGGGCGCCTCGGCATCGGTCGCGCTGGATGCGCAACACAAGTTCTTCCGCTTCAATCTACCGGTGTCGGCGCACAGCGATGTACTCATGCAGCGGATGCTGGCTTCGGTGGCGCACACTGGGGATCTGTTCGTGATCATTTCCTACACCGGCCGCACCCGCGAGCTGGTCGAAGCCGCGACGGTGGCACGCGACAATGGCGCATCGGTATTGGGCTTGACGGCCGCAGGCGCGCCGCTCGCGAAGATCTGCACGCTGAGCCTGGACATCCCGCTGCCCGAAGACACCGACATCTATATGCCGATGACCTCGCGGATCATCCAGCTGACGGTGCTTGACGCCCTGGCGGCCGGCGTGACGCTGCGCCGCGGTGTGGACTTCCAGCCCCATCTGCGCAAGATCAAGGAAAGCCTCATGGCCACCCGCTATCCGGCGGAAGAAAGCTGATCAACGCTTTTTCTTCCTGGCCTTGGCGAGCGCCTTGAGGCGTTCGGCAGCGCGTTCATTGACCTGCTTGCGCTCCTTGTTCTTCATACCCTTCCATCCCTTCATCTCGTCCCGGCTGCGACCGCAGCCGAGGCAGATGTCGTCCTGGAGCTTGCATACGCTGATGCAGGGGTTCTTTGCCTTGTCGCCCAAAACAACCTCCGGTACGGCTGAGACCTGTGGCTCAGTAGAGGCCTGCAGCCGACCGAGGTTCTAGGCAAGCGCCCCTATCGGGGCGATCAGTCCCACCAATACTCGACCTGCACGCCGAAGTTGGAGCCATGGCGGGCGCTGCCGAAGGTGCCGCTGTCCGACAGCGCGCTGCCCGCCGCCATCAGGTTGGCAGCCTGCTGGGCCGCGTCGTTCCACTGCGCGTAGGTGTAGTACAGGCGAAATTCAGGCCGCGCCCAAAATCCCGGGCCGCTGGGCGACCAGGTGGGCGCCACGGTGAATTTGGTCAGCTTGCGCGTGCCCTCCGGCGCGTCGATCTGATCGTGACCGAGCTCGGCAACCAGTTTGAACTCTTCGGTAAGGGCATAGACCGGGCGCACACCGACAGAGATCCAGTCCTGGTCGCCACCGTCCTGGCGCTTGTCCTTCTGGTAGACCGCCTGGAACTGGCCACCGAAGCGCGGCGTCACCTGCCAGTCGAAGAACTCGACGACCCGCCAGCTCTTGTCGCTGCTGCCCAGGGTGACGTCGCCGGTATAGCCCAGCCCCGTGCCCGGCCCCTCCCCGTACTGGATGGCAAAGGTGTTGCTGCCCCCGAGAAAGCCGACCTGCTCGTGCTGGCCGGTCACCGCCCAGCCGCTGTGGGAGTCGTCACGGTCCGGATCGTCGATGTAGCTGACGCCGAACTGCAGTTCGCCGCCCGGGTTGCTGTCGAAGCCGCCGACGTTGAAGTCATGGCGGTTGATGTAGTTCTCCTGGAACACGCTGTCCTTGCGCGAGAAGGCATAGCTGTATTCCAGACCGCCGATCTCCACGTTCTCGATACCCGCACCGGTCGCGCTCTGGTTCCAGTAGTAGAAATCGGAGATGTGGATGTCATTTCGCTTGTAGAAGCGTCGTCCCGCCCACAGCGAACCGTTGTTCAGGGCCGGCACCTTGCTCCACTCGGCGTAGGCCTGGACCAACCGCGCCCAACCGTGGTCGCCGGTGAACTTCGGCGTGTGGTCGTACTGGTTGTAGAGCGCGGCCATGCCCTCCACGCTCAGCACCGAGCCGTCATCGAGTGTAAACAGGTCCTGGCGCAAGCCCAGCTCGGCGTACTGCTCGCATTCGTTACCCAGGCGAAACTTCGACGGTGCGCCGGGCAGCTGGAAGCAGGCCTGAAACCCGCTTGCGCTCGATTCGCCGACACCGCTGCGCACGTAGCCGTTGAAATCGAGGGCGTGTACGGCGAATGGCATGCCCAGGCTGGCTATGGAAACTGCTAGGGCCAGGCGTGTGGTTTTCTTCATATCCGCTCCAATTAGCTCTTATTGTTGTTACTGCCGTTGGATCGAGCCGGTGACGGCTCTCCTTTCGATCCGCATGCCCACCAAGCGGGCAGCAGTCGACCTCGTGGCAGCTCGGCGTGTGCCGAGGTGCCTGAAAAAGTCATGTACATCAATAACATCGGCGTAAATGCGGTGCCGGTACGCAGGCATACCGCGACCGGGACTATTTTCCCGGTGCTAGCGCGCCAGCAGACGGGTGACGGTACCGCTGCGTCCGCTACTGCCGTTGCCGCCCGCAATTCCCAGTCGCTCGCCACTCTGCGCATCGAACAGCAGCACCTTGTCCGGCTCGAACTGCAGGTCCAGGCTGGCACCGGGCGCTGGCGCCGCATCCGGGGGCAGGCGCACGCACACCTTGGTCTGGTTCAGGGTCACGAATACCATGGTGTCCGGACCGGTGGGCTCGACGACCTCGACCTCGGCACGCAGCGACGGCAGGCCGCTGCCGGTACCGATACCGATCTGCTCCGGCCGGATGCCGAGGATCACCTCGCGGCCGTCCAGAGCCTCGCCCTCCACCCCTTGCAGCGGCAGCTCGCAGCGCGCCTGGCCGCTGTCGAGCAGCGCCTGCCAGGCGCCGCCCTGGCGCCCCAGGCGCAGCGGGATGAAGTTCATCGGCGGCGAACCGATGAAACTGGCCACGAACAGGTTGGCCGGGTTGCCATAGATTTCCCGGGGCGTGCCGAACTGCTGGACGATGCCGTCCTTCATCACCGCGACCTTGTCGCCGAGGGTCATGGCTTCGATCTGGTCGTGGGTGACGTACACCGTCGTGGTCTTCAGGCGCTGATGCATCAGCTTGATCTCGGTGCGCATCTCCACGCGGAGCTTCGCGTCGAGGTTCGACAGCGGCTCGTCGAACAGGTAGATCTTCGGCCGCCGCGCCAGCGCCCGCCCCATCGCCACCCGCTGCTGCTGGCCACCGGACAGCTGCGACGGCTTGCGCCCGAGGAGATGCTCTATCTGCAGCAGCTTGGCGACCCGCGCCACCTCCGCTTCGATCGTCGCGGCCGGCACCTTGCGCATCTTCAGGCCAAAGGCGATGTTCTCCTGCACCGTCATGGTCGGGTACAACGCGTAGGACTGGAACACCATGGCGATGTCCCGGTCCTTCGGGCTGGCCCCGCTGATGTCGGCGCCGTCCAGGCGGATCTCGCCGCCGCTGATGTCCTCCAGCCCGGCAATGCAGTTCATGAGCGTGGACTTGCCGCAGCCGGAGGGCCCGACCAGGATCAGGAACTCGCCGTCGTCGATCTTCAGGTCGATGTCCTTCAGGGTTTCCAGCTGGCTTCCCGGGTAGCTCTTGCGGACGTTGCTCAGTTCGAGTGCAGCCATGTCGTTCTCCTAACCCTTGACCGCGCCGGCCGTCAGGCCGCGCAGGAAATACTTGCCGGCGAGCACATACACCACCAGCGTTGGCAGCCCGGCGATCATCGCCGCGGCCATGTCGACGTTGTATTCCTTGACCCCGGTACTGGTGTTGACCAGGTTGTTCAGCGCCACCGTGATCGGCTGGGTGTCGCCACTGGCGAACACCACGCCGAACAGGAAATCGTTCCAGATCTGGGTGAACTGCCAGATCAGGCAGACCATGATCGTGGGGATCGACATGGGCAGCAGGATCCGCGCGAAAATGGTGAAGAAGCCCGCTCCGTCCAGGCGCGCCGCCCGAATCAGCGCGTCGGGCACGCTGACGTAGAAGTTGCGGAAGAACAGCGTGGTGAAGGCCAGCCCATAGACCAGGTGCACCAGCACCAGCCCGGGCGTGGTGTTGGCCAGACCCAGCTTGCCGAGCGTGAAGGACGCCGGCAGCAGGATCACCTGGAACGGCAGGAAGCAGCCGAACAGCAGCAGCCCGAAAAACAGCTGCGAGCCGCGGAACCGCCACATCGCCAGCACGTAGCCGTTGAGCGCGCCGAGCAGGGTCGACAGGAGCACCGCCGGCACGGTGATCTTCACCGAGTTCCAGAAGTAGCCGCCCACCGCGTCCCACGCTTTGATCCAACCGATGAAGGTGGTGACCTCCGGCCAGGACAGCAGGTTGCCGGTGCGGATGTCCGCCGGGGTCTTCAGGCTGGTCAGCAGCATCACCACCAGCGGCACGAGATAGACCGCAACGGCCAGGAGCAATGTCGCGTAGATCGCCACTCGGCTGAACGTCACTCGCTTTGCGGTTTGGCTAGTCATGGCGTTTATTCCTCAACTCCGAATACAGGTACGGCACGACGATCGCCATCACCGCGCCCAGCATGAGGACCGCACTGGCGGCGCCGAGCCCCATCTGTCCACGGGTAAAGGTGTGCGTGTACATGAACATGGCCGGCAGATCCGAGGCGTAGCCCGGTCCGCCGGCGGTCATCGCCGCCACCAGGTCGAATGCCTTGATGGCGATGTGCGCCAGAATCATCAACGCACTGAAGAACACCGGCCGCAGGCTCGGCAGGATGATTCGCAGGTAGATGCTTGGCAGACTCGCGCCGTCGATCTGCGCGGCGCGCACGATGGACTGATCGACGCCACGCAGCCCGGCGAGAAACAGCGCCATGACAAAGCCCGAGGCTTGCCAGACCGCAGCGATCACCAGGCAGTAGACGACGCGATCCGGATCCACCAGCCAGTCGAATCGAAAGCCCTCCCAACCCCAGTCGCGCAGCATCTTGTCGATGCCCAGGCCCGGGTTGAGCAGCCACTTCCAGGCGGTCCCGGTAACGATCATCGACAGCGCCATCGGGTAGAGATAGACGGTGCGGATAAAGCCTTCGCGGCGGATGCGCTGATCCAGCAGCACCGCCAGCAACACGCCGATGACCAGGCTGATGGTGATAAACAGGCCGCCAAAGACCAACAGGTTTTTGCTGGCGACCCACCAGCGATCGTTGTTCCAGAGCCGCTCGTATTGCAGCAGCCCGACCCACTTGTAGCTGGGCATAAAACTGGAATTGGTGAACGACAGCAGGAAGGTCCAGAAGATGTAGCCGTAGAAGCCGACCAGCACGATCAGCATGCTCGGCGCCAGTACCAGCTTGGGCAGCCAGCGCTGCAGGGCGTCGAACGGAGACGCCTTGGTGAACACCGCGGTTGAGCTCATGTGTGGCTCCGGAAAAAGAAGAAACCAGGGCCGTCGAGCCGACGCGCAGGCACGACTCGCCCGTCACGGCCGGCCGATGGGCTGACCGCTGGGGACCGATGCGCAAGGCATCGACTGGCTTGTGTTTAAAAAGGGGCCGCCTGACCGCGGCGGCCCAAATGCGCTACTGCACCGCCTGAATCGCTGCGGCGAGCTGTTGCGCCGCCTTTTTAGGATCGGCCGAGGGGTCGTTGAAGAAGTTGGTCACTACATCGAAGACGGCGCCCTGGACGTAGCTCGACGCCGCCATGCCATGGGCCATGCTGGGCACCAGGCCGGGGCCTTGCGCCGCAGCCTTGAAATCCTTCATCGACTTCTGCGCGCACGCGTCGAACTCGCTCATGTCCTGGTCCAGGCGCACCGGAATCGAGCCCTTGTTCTGGTTGAACACCTGCTGGAATTCCGGCTCCATGACGATGCGCGCCAGATCCTGCTGGGCCTTGCGGTTGGACTCGTCGCTGAGCTTGAACATCGCCAGCGAGTCGATGTTGTAGGCAAAGCTGCCCTGGGTGCCGGGGAATGGCACGCACTCGTAGTCCTTGCCGGCGATCTTCTTCGCCGCGGTCCACTCGCTCTTGGCCCAGTCACCCATGATCTGCATGCCGGCCTTGCCGTTCATGACCATCGCGGTCGCGCTGTTCCAGTCGCGTCCGGCGGCGTTGTTGTCCACGTAGCCGCGCAGCTTCTTCAGCGCCTCGAAAGTCTTGACCATCTTGTCGCCGGTCAGCACGCCACGGTCGAGGTCGACAAAGGCCTTCTCGAAATCCTCGGGACCGAGGATCGCCAGGGCCAGGTCCTCGAACACGGTGCCGTCCTGCCAGGGCTGGCCGCCATGGGCAATCGGCATGAAGCCGGCGGCCTTGAGCTTGTCGGCCGTCGCGAAGAATTCATCGAGGGTGGTGGGCGGCGTGGCGCCGGCCTTTTCGAACACGTCCGGGTTGATCCACAGCCAGTTGACCCGGTGCACATTGACCGGTACGGCGACGTAATCGCCGTCGTACTTCATGACCTTGGCAACCTGCTTGGGCAACAGATCGTCCCAGTGGGCCTTCTCGGCGACTTCATTGAGATCGGTGAGCAGACCCAGCTCGCCCCACTCCTGGATGTCCGGGCCCTTGATCTGTGCGGCAGCGGGCGCGTTGCCGGAAACGGCGCGAGTCTTCAGAACAGTCATGGCTGCCTCGCCACCGCCACCCGCGACGGCGAAGTCCTTCCAGGTATGCCCCTGTTCTTCGACCAGCCGTTGCAGGGTTTCGGCGGCGCGCTTTTCGCCACCTGAAGTCCACCAATGCAGCACCTCGACTTCGCCGGCATGGGCAAGAGGCATGAGCGAGGCAAGGGAAACGGCAGTCACCAGACGATGAATCGTGTTCATTGGGTTTCCTTTTGTTTTTGTTATCGATGCAAGTCTTTGCTTGCGTTGCACCGATTCTAGGCGCGCCGCGCGGCGCGGCAGGTAACGAAGCGATGGGGAATGGTCACCGGCTCGTTACAAACGCCGGCGTCTTGTAACGGGCCGCGCATCGGCCGCCCGTGACCTTATCCGGCATGCCGCGGCAGGCTCAGGGTGACGCGCAGACCGCCCTCGGGCAGGTTCTGCAGGCTGATCTCGCCCCCATGGGCGTGGGCGATGTTGCGCGCTATACCCAGCCCCAGCCCATACCCCGGCTGCTTGGCCGCGAGGCGGAAGTTCGGTTCGAACACCTGCTGCAGCCAAGCCTGCGGCACGCCCGGCCCCTCGTCGTCGACGTGGAGCACGAAAGCCTGGCCGTCGTCCTCGATGCGCAGGTGCGCACGCTCGCCGTACTTGAGTGCGTTGTCCAGCAGGTTGCCGATGCAGCGCTTGAGAGCCAGCGGCTTGCCGGCGTAAGGCGCAACCGCCCGGCCAATGACGGTCGCGCTGCCGTTTCCGGCCGGTGCCAGGTAGGGTTCGGTGACGCAATCGAGCAGCAGGTTGAGGTCCACCGGCTCGATGTTCTCGTGGATATCGGTGTCCTTGACGCACTGCAGCGCGCCCTTGACCAACAGTTCCAACTCGTCGAGGTCACGGGTGAAGCGTGCCTGCAAACTCGGATCGTCGAGCAATTCCACACGCAGGCGCAGGCGCGTGATGGGCGTGCGCAGGTCATGGGAGATGGCGCTGAACAGCTGGCTGCGTTCGGTGAGGTAGCGACCGATGCGCTCGCGCATGCTGTTGAACGCACGACTGACCTCGATCACTTCGCTGCCGCCGGCTTCGGGCAGTAGCTCCGGCTCGCTACCGAGCGACATCTCCCGCGCCGCCTGGGCCAGTTGCTTGAGCGGGCGGCTCTGCCAGTGCACGAGAATACCGATGAACAGCAACAGGAAGCAGGTTGTCAGCCCGATGAACCACAGCTGCTGGGTGGGGATACCGTCGTCCTCCAGGCTGACGTAGGGCGCCGGCATCAGCGAGGCGAGGTAGAGCCATTCGCCGGGCGCGATCTGGATCTGCGTCACCAGCACCGGAGGATTCAGCGGTTCCAGACTCAGGGCGTAATGCGCCCAGGAACGCGGCAATTCGTCGAGCTTCAGGCCGCTGTTGAAGATGCGCAGGTCGTCGGGGCTGACGAAATTGACCGAGATGTCCGCCTGCCGGCCAAGCCGCTCGCGCAACACCGCATCGACTTCGGCCAGCACCGCCCGCTTGCGCTCGGTTGGCGGCAGGATCTGCATATCCAGCGGCTTGTCGTTCAGCGACACGAAGAAGCGCGTGCCGCCCATACTGCGCAGCTGGTCGAGGACCAGCGGCCGGTAGCCCAGTGGCAGCGAACGGAAATAGCTGACGCTGGCGGACATCGAGTGCGCCAGGCTGCGGGCACTGGTCAGCAATCCCTCCATCTGGCTGGCGCGCAGTTGCGACACCCAGATGAAGCTCGACAGCGCCTGGGCCACGACCACCACCAGAAGCGTCAGCAGCAGCATCCGGCCGAGCAGTGAGCGCGGGACCGGCAACCAGCGGCGCCTAGCCGAGCGGGTCATGGTGAGGCACCACCTGCGCCGCGAGCAGATAACCGCTACCGCGCACCGTGCGGATCAACCGTGGGCACTTGCCGGTGTCACGTAACCGCTGGCGCAGGCGACTGACCGCCATGTCGACGATGCGGTCGAGCGGCATCACCTCGCGGCCACGCGTGGCGTTGGCGATGGTGTCGCGGTCAAGGATCTGCTGCGGATGGTCGAGAAACAGCTTGAGCAAGGCGAAGTCGGCGCCGGACAGCAGCACTTCCTCACCGTCCTGATGGAACAGCCGATGGCTGACCATGTCCAGGCGCCACTCGTCGAAGGCCAGCACATCGCCCCCGCGCTCCTGGCCGAAATTCACCCGCCGCAGCAAGGCCTTGACCCGCGCCAGCAGCTCGCGTGGACTGAACGGTTTGCCCAGGTAGTCGTCGGCGCCCAGTTCCAGCCCGAGAACGCGGTCGGTCTCGTCGGAACTGGCCGTCAGCATGATGATCGGCATCTGCGCCAGGCGCTGGTGGCCGCGCACCCAGCGGCAGAGACTGAAGCCGTCCTCGTCGGGCAGCATCACGTCGAGAATCACCAGGTCGGCCACGTCGCGCGTCATGGCGTCGCGAAACTGGGCGCCATCGCCCACGGTGCGAACCTGGAAACCCGAGCGGCTCAGATAGGCGTCCAAGAGTTCGCGAATATCCTGGTCATCGTCGACCAGCAGAATCGATTTTCCAGCCTGGCTCACCTGGCGTCCCTTCTCTCTTGTTGTTCTGTTCCAATCGTATCCGCAGGACTCAACCCCGGCGGGTGCCAGCCTCCAGCAAACGCTGCAAGGCAACGCCAGCGCCCTCCAGTCCCGGGTATGGCGCCGTCACCACCCACACCGGCAGGTTGTCAAAGTACCGGCTCATGCAGCCCTTGTCGCGCAGACTCTGGCTGAATCCACTGCGGATGAAGAATTCGACGAAGCGCGGCACGATGCCCCCGGCGATGTAAACGCCGCCCTGTGCCCCGGTCGTCAGCACGTTGTCGCCGGCGATACGACCCAACCAGACACAGAACTGTTCCAGCACTGCTGCCGCATAGGCATCACCGGCGAGCGCCGCGGTGGTGATCTCCGCCGGACTGTCCAACCGCGGCGTTTCGCCATCGAGCGCGCAGCTGGTCCGATACAGCGCCAGCAGGCCGCCGCCGCTGAGCACGGCTTCGGCGTTCACGTGGCCGAGCTGCTCATGCAGGCGTGCCCACAATGCCGCCTCGCGATTGCTGCCAATCGGCAGGCAGACGTGGCCGCCCTCTCCCGGCAGCGCCTGCCAGGCGCCATCGCCAAGGGGCACCAGCGTGGCCACGCCAAGCCCGGTGCCCGGTCCGATGACCAGCCGCGCCCGCCCGGCTGCCGGTTGCCCGGCGCAGACCTCGACCAGCTCGCCGTCGCGCAGGCGCGTCATGCCCAGCGCCATCGCGGTGAAGTCGTTGATCAGCAGCAGATCGGTCAATCCGAGCTCGTCGCAGAAGCCTTGCCGGCTGAGCCGCCAGTGATTGTTGGTAAAAACGAAGCTGTCGCCGGTCACCGGACCGGCACAGGCCAGGCAGACCGCCTGCAACGCGTCCACCTCCTGCCCGACGGCGAGCAGGTAGGCACGAATGGCATCCTCGGGGCGCGGGTATTCGAGCGTCGGCAGGACCCGCACCGACTCGATCCGGCCGTCACGCCAGAGTGCGAAACGCGCGTTGGTACCGCCGATGTCCCCGACCAGTGCTGTCACTTGAGCGCCTCCAGCTCCTCGGTGAATACACTCGCACCCTTTTCCGCCGGACTGAAGGCGGCCCGCAGGAAGCCGAACAGCTCACGGCCGCAACCGATTCCGTGCCCGCTCGGCGCCAGGACCGGCTCGCGGCGATCGAACGCATCCTGATGCACGAGGATGCGCAGCTCGCCGGTTTCGCCGTCCACACGGATCAAGTCACCATCCTGCACGCGGCACAAGGGGCCACCGTCGAGGGCTTCGGGGCTGACGTGGATCGCAGCCGGCACCTTCCCGGACGCGCCGGACATGCGGCCGTCGGTGACCAGCGCAACCTTGTAGCCGCGGTCCTGGAGCACGCCGAGGAAGGGTGTCAGCTTGTGCAGCTCGGGCATGCCGTTGGCCTTTGGCCCCTGGAAGCGCACCACCGCGACGAAGTCCCTTTCCAGTTCGCCATTCTTGAATGCCTCGGCCAGCTCGGACTGATCGCCGAAGACCCGCGCCGGTGCCTCCACCACCCGGTGCTCGGGCGCCACCGCTGAAATCTTGGTCACGCCACGTCCGAGATTGCCTTCCAGCACGCGCAGGCCACCTTCGGGGGAGAACGCCCGCTCCACCGGCCGCAGAATCGCTTCGTCGAGGCTGTTCTGCGGTCCTTCGCGCCAGACCAGCTTGCCATCCTCGAGGAAGGGCTCGCGGGTGTACTGGCCGAGCCCCTTGCCCATTACGGTGTAGACGTCCTCGTGCAACAGACCGGCCTGGAGCAACGTGCGGACCATGAACGGCACGCCACCGCAGGCATGGAAATGATTCACATCAGCCTGCCCGTTGGGGTAGACCTTGGCGAGCGTCGGCGTCACGGCAGAGATGTCGGCCATGTCCTGCCAGGTCAGCTGGATACCGGCGGCCTGGGCGAACGCCGGGATATGCAGCGTGTGGTTGGTCGATCCGCCGGTGGCGTTGAGCGCCACCACCGAGTTGACGATCGCCTTTTCGTCGACGATCTGGCACAGCGGCAGGTAGTTGCCCGATTGGGCCGTCAGACGCGTCACCTGCCGCGCCGCTTCGCGTGTCAGCTCGTCACGCAGCGGCGTGTAGGGGTTGACGAAGGAAGAGCCCGGCAGGTGCAGGCCCATGATTTCCATGACCACCTGATTGGTATTGGCTGTGCCATAAAAGGTGCAGGTACCTGGGCTGTGGTAGGACAGCATCTCCGATTCGAGCAACTCTTCGCGGCTTGCCTTGCCCTCGGCATAGCGCTGGCGGACTTCGGCCTTCTGCTTGTTCGGAATCCCCGAGGTCATCGGGCCGCCGGGGACGAACACCGAAGGCAGGTGGCCGAAGCGCAGCGCGCCGATCATCAGGCCGGGAATGATCTTGTCGCAGATGCCCAGATACAGCGCGCCATCGAACATGTTGTGGGACAGCGCCACCGCCGTGGCCATGGCGATCACCTCGCGGCTGGCCAGGCTCAACTCCATGCCGGCCTCGCCCTGGGTGACGCCGTCGCACATGGCCGGCACGCCGCCGGCGAACTGGCCAACCGAGCCGACCTCGCGCAGCGCCTCTTTGATCACATCAGGGAAATAGTGGTACGGCTGGTGCGCCGACAGCATGTCGTTGTAGGCCGAGACGATCGCCACGTTGGCCTCGTTCATCAGCCGCAGGCGCTGCTTGTCATCGGCCGAGCCGCAACCGGCCACACCGTGGGCGAAGTTGGCGCACTGCAACCGGCCGCGCTGCGGTCCGTCGCTTGCAGCCCCGGCCATCTGCGCGAGGTAGCGCTGCCGTGTCGGGCGGCTGCGTTCGATCAAACGTTCGGTCACTTCTTGAATCCGCGGGTGCATGCCGTCACTCCTGCTCGTTAATCCGTAGTTTTACAAACAAAACAACATCTATTTGGGCTTGATTTCTATTCTGACAGGAATAATCTTGTAATTCCTACAACAAATTCTGCCCAGGAACCTTGTTATGACTATTCGCATCGCCATCAACGGTTTCGGCCGTATCGGACGCAATGTCCTCCGCGCTCTGTACAGCCAGGACTACCGCGAACACCTGCAGGTCGTGGCCATCAATGACCTGGGCAGCCCGGCGATGAACGCCCACCTGTTGCAGTTTGACAGTGTTCACGGCCATTTCGACGCGCAGGTCGAGGTGACTGACGACCAGATGCGGGTCAACGGCGATGCGATTGCCGTGACCGCCATCCGCAACCCGGCCGACCTGCCCTGGCGTGAGCACCGCGTGGACGTGGTCTTCGAGTGTACCGGCCTGTTCACCTCCCGCGAGAAAGCCAGTGCGCACCTGCAGGCCGGCGCCGGCAAGGTAATCATTTCTGCCCCCGCCTCCGGCGTGGACGCCACCATCGTCTACGGCGTCAACCACGACAGCCTGCGACAGTCGCACCAGATCATCTCCAACGCCTCCTGCACGACCAACTGTCTCGCACCGGTCGCTCAGGTGCTGTCGCGCGCATACGGCATCGAGCACGGCCTGATGACAACCATCCACGCTTATACCAATGACCAGAACCTGTCCGACGTCTACCACAGCGATCCGTTCCGGGCGCGCTCGGCGACCCAATCGATGATCCCCACCAAGACCGGCGCCGCCGAAGCCGTGGGCTTGGTGCTGCCGGAACTCGCAGGAAAGCTGACCGGCATGGCGGTCCGCGTGCCGGTGATCAACGTGTCGCTGGTTGACCTGACCCTGGAACTGAGCCGCGAAACCACTGCCGAGGAAGTCAACGCGCTGATGCTGGACGCCAGCGGGCGCTCGCCGATCCTGGCATGTAACTCGCTGCCACTGGTGTCGTGCGACTTCAACCACAATCCGATGTCCTCGATTTTCGATACCAACCACACCAAGGTTAGCGGACGCCTGCTCAAGGTGATGGCCTGGTACGACAACGAGTGGGGCTTTTCAAACCGCATGCTCGACACCTGCCGCGCGCTCCACGAAGCGGCCTGAGACCACATCCGCCAGACCGGGTAGCCCATGAACCGCATCGATTTCGTCACCGCGACACTCCCGGCACGCAAGCGCATCGCCCTGGTGGCGCACGACCACTGCAAGGATCGCCTGCTGGAGTGGGCCGAACGGCAGAAGCCGCGCCTGCTTCGGCACGAACTGGTCGCCACCGGCACCACCGGCCTGCTGCTGGCACAGCGTCTCGAGCTGCCGGTTGAATGCATGATCAGCGGCCCGCTGGGCGGCGACCAGCAGATCGGTGCGCGTATCGCCGAACGCCGCATCGACCTGCTGGTGTTTTTCTGGGACCCCTTCGAACCGCAGCCGCACGACCCCGACGTCAAGGCCCTGCTGCGGGTCGCCGCGGTCTGGAACATTCCGCTGGCGGCCAACGAGAGCAGCGCCGACTACCTGTTGTCGAGCCCGATGCTGGAACAGGCCCACAGTGTGCGCATCCCGGATTACGCCACCTACCTCGCCGGACGCCGCGGCGATCAGTGATCGCGGGAGGCCGCTTCGTCGTCGTGACCCGGCTCCGGAGCCGGTGCGTCGTCGAGCAGGTCGTCGAAGTCGGTCTTGAGCCCGGTTTCCATCCCGTCCAGTTCCGCCAACAGGCTGCGAAAGCTGGTCTGTTCGCGCGGCGCCGGCTCATTCTCAAGCGCCTGGTTCGCGCGCGCCTGTAGCGCATCTGGCGCGGGAGCGTCTTCGACGTCGACCGGCAGGGGCTCGGGCTCCATTTCACGCAGCACGGGCAAGGGCGGCAACTCATCGAGACTCTTCAGGTTGAAGTGATCGAGAAACTGCCGAGTGGTGGCAAACATCGCTGGCCGGCCGGGCACGTCGCGATGGCCGACCACGCGGATCCACTCGCGCTCGAGTAGGGTCTTGACGATCTGGCTGTTGACCGCCACCCCACGGATTTCTTCAATCTCCCCGCGGGTAATCGGCTGGCGGTAGGCGATCAATACCAGGGTTTCGAGCAGCGCACGGGAATACCGCTGCGGCCGCTCTTCCCAGAGGCGCCCCACCCAAGGGGAAAAGCGTTCGCGCACCTGCAGGCGGTAACCGCTGGCGACCTCCTTCAGTTCGAACGCGCGGCCCTTGCACGACTTGTCCAACACTTCCAGCGCCTTGCGTAACAGCGCCGGCGACGGACGCTCGACTTCATCGAACAGTTCGCCCATGCGCTCGATGGACATGGGCTTGCCGGCAGCGAGCAGCAGGCCTTCGAGCAGGGACGCCAGGTCCTTGGGGTCGGACAGGTTCACAGACTGGGCTCCATCGACTGGATTTCCTCGGATGATGCGTCCTCGCTGCGGGCCCGGACATGGATTGGGCCGAAGGGCTCGTTCTGCACCAGCTCGACCAGCGACTCCTTGATCAGTTCAAGCACGGCCATGAAGGTAACCACAACGCCGAGGCGCCCCTCCTCCGCTGTAAACAAGGCGACAAAGGGCACGAAGGCGCCAGCCTTCAGACGTTCGAGTACGTCGCTCATGCGCTCGCGGGTCGACAGGGTCTCGCGCGTCACCTGGTGGCTTTCAAACATGTCGGCGCGGCGCAGCACTTCGGCCATGGCCACAAGCAGCTCCTCCAGGTTGACCTCGGGCAGCAGCTTGCGCGCACGTGCCTCCGGGGCCGCCAACCGTAGTACGTGTAACTCGCGGCCGACACGCGGCAGCCCGTCGAGCTCCTCGGACGCGGCTTTGAATCTCTCGTATTCCTGCAGACGGCGGATCAGCTCGGCACGGGGGTCCGTCTCGTCTTCCTCCACCTCGGCGGAGCGCGGCAGCAGCATGCGCGACTTGATCTCGGCGAGCATCGCGGCCATGACCAGATACTCGGCCGCCAGCTCCAGACGTACGGCCTTCATCAGCTCGACGTAGCCCATGTACTGACGGGTGATCTCGGCAACCGGAATGTCGAGGATATCGATGTTTTGCTTGCGGATCAGGTAGAGCAACAGGTCCAGCGGCCCCTCGAATGCTTCGAGGAAGACCTCCAGTGCATCGGGCGGTATATAAAGGTCCTGGGGCAGGTTATTGAAGGCCTCGCCATAAACGAGCGCCAGCCGCAGCTGCTCGCCGGGCGCCGCGACACTGGCCTCGGCCGGTTGTTCTAGCATGCTCGCTCCACAGGAGGAAGCGGCAGCCGGCACGGCCGCCGCTCGGTAGGTAACAGGGGCCGGCTAGCGGTAGTTAAGACCCATGGCCTGACGCACCACGATCAGCGTTTCGCGCGCTTCGTCGCGGGCGTGCTCGGCGCCCTCGGCGAGAATGCTGCGCACCAGATCGGGATTCTGCTCATAGTCCTGAGCGCGCTCCTGCAGCGGCGCGAGCTCGATATTGATCGCGTCGATCAGCGGCTTTTTGCAGTCCAGGCAGCCGATTTCAGCGCTGCGGCAGCCTTGCTCGGCCCATTGACAGACGCTTTCCGGCGAGTGCGCCTGGTGCATCTGCCACACCGGGCAGCGCGTCGGCTCACCAGGATCGTGTCGATGAACCCGCGCCGGATCGGTGGGCATGCGCTTGATCTTCTCCTCCACCTCCGCGGGCAGATCGCGCAGGAAAATGGAGTTGTTTGCCGACTTGGCCATCTTGCCGCCGTCAAGACCAGACAGCCTCGGCGATTCGCTCAGCATGGCCTGCGGCTCGGGCAACAGCAGCCGGCCGCCGCCTTCCAGATAGCCAAACAGGCGTTCCTGGTCGCCCAGAGTGATGGTCTGCTGGTCCTTGAGCAAAGCCCGCGCGGTATTCAGCGCCTCGAGGTCGCCCTGCTCCTGGTAGGTTTTTCGCAGGCTGGCGTAGAGCTTCGAACTCTTCTTGCCGAGCTTGCGAATCGCCGCTTCGGCCTTGACCTCGAAGTCCTCCTCGCTGCCGTAAAGATGGTTGAAGCGCCGCGCCACGTCGCGGGCAAACTCCACATGCGGCAGCTGGTCACCGCCGACCGGAACCACGCCGGCGCGATAGGCCAGAATGTCGGCGGCCTGCAGCAAGGGATAACCGAGGAACCCATAGGTGCCCAGGTCGCGTTGCTGAGCGTCCTGTTGCAACTCCTTGTAGGACGGCACCCTCTCGAGCCAGGCCAGCGGGCAAATCGTCGACAATAGCAGGTGCAACTCAGCATGCTCGGGCACCTGCGACTGGATGAACAGGGTCGCCGAGCTGGGGCTGATGCCCGCTGCCAGCCAGTCCACGGCCATTTCGTGGACGTTGCGCGCGATGTCGGGACCGGCCGAGTGGTCGGTGGTCAGGGCATGCCAGTCGACAATGCAGAAAAAGCACTGGTATTCGTGCTGCATCCTGACCCAGTTTTTCAATACGCCGAAATAATGGCCGAGATGAAGACGGCCGCTGGGCCGCATTCCGGAGACCACGCGTCGCTGCGAATCCATGGAGCTCAAAAAGGGTGTCCTTTATCGATTCTTGACAAGGTCGATGCGGTCAGCCGGCAAAGGCTGCCGGATCACCACAACCAACCCGCACGACCTCCGGCTCGCCATCGACCAGACTGATGACAGTGGAGGCTTCGACGCCACCGTAACCGCCGTCGATGATCAGGTCTACCTGATGTTCCAGGGTGCTGCGCATCTCGTAAGGATCGTTCAGGGGTTCGGATTCGCCCGGCAAGATCAGGCTGACGCTCATCAATGGCTCACCCAGTTCGGCCAGCAGGGCTTGCGCGATGGGCTGCGCCGGCACCCGCAGACCAATGGTGCGGCGCTTGGGATGCAGCAGCATGCGTGGCACTTCTCGCGTGGCGCTGAGGATCACCGTGTAAGGCCCAGGCAGGTTGGTCTTGAGCAGGCGAAAAGCAGCCGTATCGACTTTCGCGAACAGGCCAAGTTGCGACAGATCGCGGCAGACGAGCGTGAAGTTGTGTTTGTCATCCAGCTGGCGCAAGCGGCGGATGCGCTCGATGCCGGCCTTGTTGCCGATGGCACAGCCGATGGCATACGAGGAATCAGTGGGGTAGACCACGACGCCACCGTTGCGAATGATTTCCACAGCCTGCTTGATCAGCCGAGGCTGGGGGTTTTCCGGGTGTATCTGAAAGAACTGGCTCATGGGGAACTCCCTGTTCAGCTGGCGGCCGCAGTGTGCGGTTGATGTTCGAAATGGCGCCACAGTGGCTGCAGGTCCTCCGGCAAGGCGCGATACAGGCCCAGCTCGGACCAGTCCCCCGGCGCGTGGAAGTCGCTGCCAATGCTTGCCATGAGACCAAACTCGCGCACGAGGATCGACAGACCACCGACCTGCTCCAGCGGCTGCATGCCATTGACTACTTCCAGCGCATGGCCACCGGCCGCAGCGAACTCGCTCACCAGCCGCCGACGCTTGCTGCGGGTGAAATCGTATTGCCAAGGATGGGCGAGGCTGATCCAGGCGCCCGCCGCCTTCAAGGTCGTCACGGTCTGATCAAGCGTGGGCCAGTGCTGTTTGACATCGCCGAGCTTGCCCGAGCCGAGCCACTTGCGAAACGCTTCTGCCCGATCGCGCACATGCCCGGCGCGCACCAGGAAGTCGGCAAAATGCGGCCGTGCCGGGGCGTTGCCGCTGTCGCCCAATTCCTGCTGGATCGCCCGAGCCCCATCCAGCGCGCCGGGCATGCCCTTGGCTTCCAGACGAGAAGCGATCAGTTGCGCGCGCTCCCATCGCCCCGCATGCAATGCAGCGATGGCCACTTGCAGAGCGTCCGCGTCCTGCTGGAAGGCGTAGCCGAGGATATGCACCGTTGCGCCGCTCCACACGCAGGACAGCTCGATGCCGTTTACCAGCTGCATGCCCAGCCGCTCGGCCTCGGCACGCGCGGCATCGAGCCCCTCGACGGTGTCATGGTCGGTCAGAGCGAGCAGCTCAATGCCACGCGCATGGGCCCGCTCGACCAGCGCCGCGGGCGCCAGGGCGCCATCGGAAGCCGTGCTGTGGCAGTGCAGATCAACAATCATCCGAGACCCATCTCCTAGGCGTTCGATATACCCATACTGACCGTGGGCGGCGGCGCTTGTGCCCTTGTCGATAGGCGGCGCATGCACCGACGGGAAAACCGGCTGAGGTCGTTCCGCCCGTTGCGCGGTTTGGTATTATGCCGGCCACATACCGCTTCTGGCGCTCTCCGTGAAACAATTCGTCGACTTCATCCCCCTGCTGCTCTTCTTCATCGTCTACAAGCTCGAGCCCCGCGTCGTCGAGGTGGCGGATATAAGCATCTCCATTGGCGGCATCTTCAGCGCCACCGCCGTGCTCATCCTCAGCTCGATCGTCGTCTCGGCCATTCTGCTGGTGCGCCAGCGCCGGCTGGAGAAGGCCCAGTGGCTGACGCTCGGCGCCTGCCTGCTGTTTGGCGGCCTGACCCTCGCGTTGCACAGCGAGGCGATTCTGAAATGGAAAGCGCCGGTGCTGAACTGGCTATTCGCCCTGGCCTTCGCCGGCAGCCATTTCATCGGCGACCGGCCACTGGTCCAGCGCATGATGGGGCATGCGGTACAGCTGCAGCCGGCGCAATGGACGCAACTGAACATCGCCTGGGTTCTGTTCTTCCTGGTCTGCGGCGGCGCCAACCTCTTCGTCGCCTTCGTCTACCCTGCCATCTGGGTGGATTTCAAGGTATTCGGCAGCCTCGGCCTGACACTGCTGTTCATGGCTGGCCAGGCGCTATACCTGGTGCGCCACTCATCGCCGCAATCCGAACAATCCTAGGAGTGCCCATGCTTTACGCCATCATCGCCACCGACGTGCCCAATTCCCTCGACGCTCGCTTGGCCGCACGGCCGGCTCATTTGGCGCGGCTCGAGCAGCTAAAGAGCGAGGGCCGGATGGTACTGGCCGGGCCCCATCCGGCAGTCGACAGCAACGACCCCGGCGCCGCCGGTTTCAGCGGCAGCCTGATCGTCGCCGAATTCGAATCACTGGCCGCTGCCGAGCAGTGGGCCGCAGCAGACCCGTACAAGGCCGCCGGCGTCTATGGCGAAGTGGTGGTCAAGCCGTTCAAGCAGGTCTTCCCCTGAGCCATACGGCAGAGCACGAGCATGAGGGTCGCAGGTCCGGGCGGCCCGTCTTTCACGAAAAGGAGTTCCGATGCGCCGAGGTCCGCTGTATCTGTCGCTCGTCCTGAGTCTCGCCCTGCCCCTCGCCCAGGCCGAGGAAGCCGCGCCCCCTGCCGTAGCGCCGGCGGCAACGTCCGATAGCAACGCCCCGCTCGAACGTGCCGAGCCCCCGGCGCTGGCGCCGAGCAATCCGCAGGCCGACGCCGAGCGCGCCCAGCTGGCGCACTTGCGGCAGGAAAACGCCCGTCTGCGTAACCAATTGCAGGCGCGTCCGCCGCAGCCGCAGCCGCAGCAACCCTCGTCGCTGCTGGATGAACAACAGCGATGGTTCGCCGTCGGCGGCGGGGTCGGTATCCTCGGCTACCTGCTCGGCGTGCTAACCACCCGCGGGCGCCGCCGCCGGCAATGGCTGAACTGATGCAACAACGAGCAAGACCATGAGCGAGCTGCTGCTGATCGACGATGACGAGGAACTCTGCGAACTGCTGGTGAGTTGGCTGGCACAGGAGGGCTTCAACGCCCATGCCTGCCATGACGGCCAGAGCGCACGCCAGGCTTTGAGTGCTAGCCAGCCCGCTGCGGTGATACTCGACGTGATGCTGCCGGACGGCAGCGGCCTGGAACTGCTCAAGCAGTTGCGCAGCGAGCATCCGGAACTGCCTGTGCTGATGCTGTCGGGGCGCGGCGAGCCGCTTGATCGCATCCTTGGGCTGGAACTGGGTGCCGACGACTACCTGGCCAAACCCTGCGATCCGCGGGAGCTGACGGCGCGCCTGCGCGCGGTGCTGCGGCGAAGCCAGCCAACCAGCACGCGCACCCAGCTGGAGCTGGGCGACCTGTGCTACAGCCCGGCGCGCGGCGTCGCCAGCGTCGGCGAACATGAGGTGACCCTCACACTGTCAGAGGGCCGGATCCTCGAGGCGCTGCTCCAGCAGCCCGGTGAGCCCCTGGACAAGCAGGCCCTCGCGCAACTTGCGCTGGGCCGCAAGCTGACCCTCTATGATCGCAGCCTCGACATGCATGTCAGCAACCTGCGCCGCAAGCTCGGCCCCCACCCCGACGGCCGGCCGCGCATCGTCGCGCTGCGCAGCCGCGGCTACCTGTATGCCAGCTAAGCGGCTTTACCGAGCCTTTACCCTGCGCTGACCGCGCTTGACCCCTGCCTCCCTAGACTGAACTCATCCGACCAAGGCCAAACGCAGTTCATCGACGCTTTGGCCGGCCGATGCTCACCCACAGGAGAGACCTCATGATGCGCAAGACCCTGATCGCCGCCCTGTTCGCCGCCACGTTACCCACGCTCGCCATGGCCACGCCCGAAGGCGGCGGCCCTCACCACGACGGTGGCCGCCACGCACCCTTTGAACAGCTCGACCTGAGCGCGGACCAGAAGCAAAAGATGCAGGACATCATGCGGCAGCAGATGCGAAGCCATCGCGACATCACGCAACGCTACCTGGCCAAGCTGCCGGAGGCCCAGCGCAAGGCCATGCGCGACGAGCAGATGCGCCGTGAGGAGCAGACCCGCCAGCAGATCCGCGAGCTGCTCAACCCCGAACAGCAGAAGCGCTTCGACGAGATGCATGAAAAGATGCAGGCCAAGCGCGCCGAACGCGCCGAGTACGAGCAATGGAAAGCCGAACGCGACAAGAAGAACTGACCCCCTCCGACCGCCGTCGCGCCTGCGACCGCAAGGCGCGACGGCAGCCCTTATGCCTGGAGTATTGACCCGTGCGTTCACTGTTCTGGCGCATCCTCGCAACATTCTGGCTGGCCATCGCACTGGTGGCCGGCCTCGCCATGCTGCTGGGGCTTGCGCTGAACCAGGATGCCTGGATTATCAACCGCCACCCCGGCGTGAAGACGCTCGCGCAGGTGTGGACCGACGTCTATGAGCGCCAGGGACCGTTCGCCGCCCAATTGCTGCTCGAGCGCCACCGCCAGCGCTTCCATATCGATGTCCAGGTGCTCGCCGAAAACGGCCAGCCGGTCATACTCGGGACCTTTCCGGCCCGCGCCGCAGCCTTCGAAGCGCGGCAGGAGAACACCTCGGGCCGCCTTCCCTGGCGCCGCCTGACCACGGACTACACCAGCCCGTTGACGGGCGAAACCTACCTCTTCATCTACCGCATCCCCAACCCGGAACTGCAGGCCTGGCATCGCGACAGCCTGTTCTGGCCGCTCAGCGCGCTGGGTATCGCGCTGATCGTCCTGACCGGCTTCAGCCTGCTGCTCACCCTGTCGATCACCCGGCCACTGGACCGTCTGCGCGGTGCAGTGCACGACCTCGGCCAGACCACCTATCAGCAGAATTCACTGGCGCGTCTGGCACGGCGACGCGACGAGCTCGGAGTCCTGGCCAAGGACTTCAACCGCATGGGCGCGCGCCTGCAAAGCCTGATCGGCAGCCAGCGCCAGCTGCTGCGCGATGTCTCCCACGAGCTGCGCTCGCCGCTTGCCCGGCTGCGCATCGCCCTGGCCCTCGCCGAACGGGCGACCCCGGCCGAACGCGAGGTCATCTGGCCGCGGCTGACCAAGGAATGTGATCGACTGGAGGCGCTGATCAGCGAGATCCTCGAACTGGCGCGCCTGGACGCCGAGCCGGGCTCGACGCGCCCCATCGACCTGGCGTCGATGTTTCAGCAGCTCGAGGAAAACGCCCGCATCGTGTCGCCCGCCCAGCGCATCGACACCTACATGGACCCCGGCATTGCGCTGCAGGGCTCGCCCGACATGCTCGAACGGGCGCTGGATAACCTGCTGCGCAACGCGCTGCGCTTCAACCCCGCCGGCACGCCAATCGAGCTGCGCGCCCAGAAGACCGACGGCTGGTTGCTGCTGAGCGTGCGCGACCAGGGGCCTGGCGTCGACGAAGCGCACCTGGCGCGGCTGAGCGAACCCTTCTTCCGCGCCCCAGGCCAGACCACTGCCGGCCATGGCCTCGGCCTGGCGATCGCCCGCCGGGCGGCGGAGCGGCATGGCGGCGAGCTGATTCTGGGCAATCACCCGCGCGGCGGTTTCGTCGCCACCCTGAAGCTACCGATGACCACGCCACGACCTGCCCTGCCGGCCGCCGAATGACCTAGCGCGAGCCGTCCCACGCGCTGACGAAGTAGCGCGGGTCCAGCTGCGGCGGAGTGCGCAGGTTGCCCTCCGGTGTTCCCAGGTAGATGAAGCCGAGGATCTGCTCGTTCTCGGCCAGGCCCAACCCTTCGGCGACGTGCCGGTCATAGGCGAATTCGCCGGTGCGCCATACTGCGCCCAGGCCCTGTGCGTGGGCCGCCAGCAATATCCCGTGGGCGGCGCAGCCTACGGCCAGCGTTTGCTCGCCGTCAGGCACCTTCGCGTGAGGCAGCATGCGCGCGATGACCACCATCAGCATGGGGGCGCGCAGCGGCATCTTGCGCGGCTTTTCCAGCGATTCCTCCAACGCATCGGGCTGACGCCGGCGCAGCGACTCGGCGAACAGCTCGCCCAGACGCAAACGCGCATCGCCCTGGACCGTCAAAAAGCGCCAGGGCCTGAGCTGCCCGTGGTCGGGCGCACGCAAGGCTGCGCGCAGCAGCACGTCCAACTGGGCGGGCGTCGGTGCCGGTTCAGCGAGCCGCGTGACGGATACGCGGTTTAGCAGCAGGTCGAGAGCGTCCATTGGTTACCTCCGAAAACGAATCCGACAGTCTAGAGCCCTGGCACGTTCTTGTGGCCGTGATCAACCGGCGGGACATACCCCGACGCAGCCCGCACGCGTCGGACGACCGCCTCAGGCGACCCGGTCAGGTGAAAGCTGTGGTTCAAGCGGCGGCGTCAGCGGAGGCAAACCATGTGCAGCACGGGCCGCATCGCAGTGAGCGTTGTGCTGCCCGTCAGCCCAGGAGGCCTCGAACTCACGGCAAGTGCTCGACCGCTGTTCATAAAGCGTACAGCGCACCCCACAACCGACGTCGCCCAACAGCCCAACGCAACGTGCCGGCTTCGCCTCAGTGCCCTGCATCGCGACGTGATACGGACTGATCTGAATCGTCGCCGCGTCGGGCACGGTACCGCCGGAGGACGCGCATTCGCCCCAAAAGAAAGACACACGGAAGTAGGCGCAGCAAGCGCCGCACGTGAGGCAGGGATTATCGATGGACATGGCAGGGGAACACCCAGAAACCGGGAAAGGGCCGGCGCCCGGGCGGCTATTTTATTCATCGCCGCGGACTTGGGAAGGGGCGCCACAGGGCCGTTACAAAAGATTTCCGGGCGCGCCGATAGCCGGTTTACTGAGTCGGCGACAAGCGTAGAATGGCGGCCTCATTTTCGAGCCGAGCATCAATCAGAAATGGCCCTGCCGACGCTGCGCATTATCGGTTTCATCCTCGGCATCTTCATCGTCACCCTCGCGGTCAGCATGGTCATTCCGATGATCACGCTGTTTGCATTCGACCGCACCGACGACCTCCATTCCTTCATCTGGGCCAGCCTCATCACCCTCGGCTGCGGCATGGCGCTCATCGCGCCGGGACGCCCGGAACTGGCCCAACTGCGACCGCGCGACATGTATTTCCTGACCACCATCAGCTGGGTCGTGGTGTGCTGCTTCGCGGCACTGCCCATGATGCTGATCCACCACATCAGCTACACCGATGCGTTCTTCGAAACCATGTCGGGGATTACCACCACCGGTTCGACCGTGCTCTCGGGCCTGGACACCGCCTCGCCCGGCCTGCTCATGTGGCGCTCGATGCTGCAATGGCTGGGTGGCATCGGCTTCATCGGCATGGCGGTGGCCATCCTGCCACTGTTGCGAATCGGCGGGATGCGTCTGTTCCAGACCGAATCGTCGGACTGGTCACAGAAAGCAATGCCCCGCTCGCATGTGATGGCCAAGTCGATCCTGTTCGTCTACCTCGCGCTGACGCTGGCATGCGGTATCTGCTACTGGCTGAGCGGCATGACCGTATTCGAGGCGATCAACCACGCCATGACGACAATCTCCACGGGCGGCTATTCCACCTCCGACAGCTCGATGGGCAAGTTCACCCCGGCCGCCCACTGGACAGCGGTAGTGTTCATGCTGCTCGGCGGGCTGCCCTTTATCCTCATGGTGTCGACCGTTCGCGGCAATCGCTACGCCCTTTTCAATGACCAGCAGGTGCAGGGGTTCGTTGGCATGCTGCTGGTGATGTGCGTGGCATTTTCCATCTGGCTGACGCTCAACTCCGACTACGGCTTTCTCGACGCGCTTCGCATTGTCTCGCTGAACGTGGTGTCGGTGGTGACCACGACCGGCTTTGCACTGGGGGACTACACCCTCTGGGGCGAGTTTGCCGTGTTGGCGTTTTTCTACCTGACCTTCATCGGCGGTTGTTCCGGCTCGACCGCTGGGGGTTTGAAGATCTTCCGTTTCCAGGTCGCCTATGCTCTGCTGCGCGCCAACCTGACCCAGCTTGTGCACCCTCGCGCGGTAATCAAGCAGCAGTACAACAAGCACACCCTCGACGAGGAAATCGTCCGTTCGATCCTGACGTTCTCGTTTTTCTTCACAATTACCATTGGTGCGCTCGCCCTGATGCTGGCGCTGCTGGGGCTGGACATGCTCACTGCGCTCACCGCCGCCGCGACCGCTGTGTGCAACGTCGGTCCCGGCCTGGGACCGATCATCGGCCCGGCCGGCAACTTCTCGACCCTGCCGGACTCGGCGAAGTGGCTGCTATCGGCCGGCATGCTGCTGGGCCGGCTGGAGATCATCACGGTGCTGGTGATGCTGACGCCCTCGTTCTGGCGCCACTGAGGCCGTCAGGGCTCGCCGATGTCCTCGTTCCACAGGTCCGGCCGGGCGGCGATGAAGTCGCGCATCATCTCGATGCAGCCAGCATCCTGCAGCACTTCCAGTTCCACGCCCCGGCTGCGCAGCAGCGCCTCCTCGCCCGGGAAGGTCTGGTTTTCGCCGATCACCACCTTGCCAATGCCGTACAGCAGGATCGCACCACTGCACATCGAGCAAGGCGAGAGCGTGGTATAGAGCACCGAGTCGGCATAGACGCTCGCAGGCTGCCGGCCGGCATTTTCGAAGGCATCCATCTCGCCGTGCAGCACCGCGCTGCCCTGCTGCACCCTTCGATTGTGGCCGCGCCCGATGATCGTCCCGCGATGGACGATGACCGAGCCGATCGGAATGCCGCCTTCTGCCAGTCCCTGTCTCGCCTCGTCGATTGCCGCCTGCATGAATGCGTCCATCGCTTCGCTCCAGATTGAAAGTTGGGAATCGCACGCCGCCCCAGGCGTCAGGCGCGCAGTCAGACCTGGTCGGCCTTGCGCTTGAACAAGCGCCCACCGAGGCTCACCACGGCCAGCACCAGGCCGCCGGCAAGAATGCCGAACACGGCGTTGAGTAGCGTGGGCAGGACGCCGCTCAGGACCGTGCCCACGTAGGGCAGTGCCATCGACTGCTCGGCGCTACTCTCGATGAAATGGTGCACCACGCCAATGCCATGGGTCAGGATGCCGCCGCCGACCATGAACATCGCCGCGGTGCCGATGACCGACAGCGAGCGCATCAGCCACGGCGCAAAGGCGAGGATGCCGCGACCCAGCGCCTGCGTGGCCGAGCCGCTGCGCCGGCTCAAGGCTAGCCCGGCATCGTCGAGCTTGACGATGCCCGCCACCAGCCCATAAACGCCGAGGGTCATGATGACCGCGATTCCGGCCAGCACCGTCAGTTGCTGGACGAAGGGCGCCCCGGCCACGGTACCCAGGGTAATGGCGATGATCTCCGCCGAGAGTATGAAGTCGGTGCGCACAGCGCCGCTGATCTTATCGCGCTCGAACGCCACCATGTCGACTGCCGGATCGGCCAGAGCCGCCAGCTGTTCAGCATGATGGGCGTCGTCGCGATGGGCAAATCGATGGGCAAGCTTCTCGAAACCCTCGAAACAGAGAAACGCGCCGCCGAGCATCAGCAGGGGCGTGATCGCCCAGGGCGCGAAAGCACTGATCAGCAACGCCGTCGGCACCAGGATCAGCTTGTTGCGTAGCGACCCCTTGGCCACCGCCCATACCACCGGCAGCTCGCGCTCGGCGGTGACGCCGGTGACTTGCTGCGCGTTGAGCGCCAGGTCGTCACCAAGAACGCCGGCGGTCTTTTTCGCGGCCACCTTGGTCATCACCGACACGTCGTCGAGAATGGTGGCAATGTCATCGATTAGGGCAAGCAGGCTACTGGCCAATACAGCGCATCCTTTAACTGGGACGTGGGCAACGGGCTGAGTTGCGTGGTTAAGGCCGTTGCGGCGCCTCGCAAGTTCCGACGCGGTGGCGCAACCCCGACGATAATGCCGAGGCGGCGCCGGCTTGCCAATGGGACGGCGCGGTCCGCATCGCCAAGGTGGCTTGCCGGCGCCGGCAGTTCTAGACTGCCTCATCACAATCACAGGAGGTACGTCATGGGCACGCAAACCGCCGATCGCTTCACCCGCTTTGCCGACTTCTACCCCTTCTACCTGGCCGAGCACAGCCACCCCACCTGCCGCCGGCTGCACTACGTTGGTAGCCTGCTGGTGCTGGCAATTCTCACCTTCGCCGTCGCTCGCCAGCAGTGGTGGTGGCTGCTGGCGATGCCGGTGGCCGGCTACGGATTCGCCTGGGTGGGCCATTTCATCTTCGAGAAGAACCGTCCGGCGACCTTTCAGTACC
This sequence comes from Pseudomonas sp., assembly GCA_032064305.1. Lineage (GTDB taxonomy): Bacteria > Pseudomonadota > Gammaproteobacteria > Pseudomonadales > Pseudomonadaceae > Stutzerimonas. The sequence continues at coordinate 36,219 of DAMBNU010000010.1, forward strand.
CGCTTTACAGCTTTCTCGGCGACTGGGTCATGCTAAAGGACATGCTTACCGGCAGAATCCGTTTCTGACCGAGCGGCCAGTACCGCAGCAATTGCTCACTGGCTCGCAGCGATGGGACCGGCGGTTTGGCGCCCGCGGGGCGACTTGGTTATGATCTGGCGTCCGGCTTCGCGGTTGTCATCTGCCGCCATCCACCGCGCGCGCCAGAGCGTCCGAACCACTCAGGGATAGCAACCAACATGTCAACCGTGACCGGTGAACGGCGTAACGGCCTCGCGACGCGCCCGCTGCGCGAATACTACGCCCGGGTCTTCGCTTACCTGATTTGCGCCGCCACCCTTGCCGCGGGCGTCTACGCCCAGCAGTTTCCGCTCGACCTGCTGTGGATGGTGCCCTACACCCTGCTCTACCCGCATTTCGCCTATCACCTAAGCTATCGCTTCAAGCGCGACTACCCGGAGCAGACCTCCCAGACATTGCTTTGCCTCGACGCTTTGAACGCCGGCGCCGGCATCGTACTGCTCGGTTGCGCCCTGGTGCCGAGCATGATGTTCCTGCTGACCCTGAGCTTCAGCGCACTGGTGATCGGCAGCCTGCGCCACCTGTTGATGACCGGGCTGATGGTCTGCCTCGGCATCGGCCTGACCAGCCTGCTGGTGCCCCTGCGCTTCGAAGGCGCAACGCCGGTGCTGGTGTCGGCCGTCAGCATCCTGTTCACGACGCTCTATGTCTGCGTCACCGCCTACTACGTGCACCAGCAGGGCGTGCGCTTGGCCCAGGCCCGCAGTGAAGTCGAAGCCCAGCAGGCCAAGGCCGCGCGCCTGGCACGCAGTCTCGCCAAGTACCTGTCGCCCCAGGTATGGGAGTCGATCTTCTCCGGCAAACGCAGCGTGCGCCTTGAAACCCAGCGCAAGAAGCTCACGGTGTTCTTTTCCGACATCAAGGGCTTCACCGAGCTGTCCGAGGAGCTGGAAGCCGAAGCCCTGACCGATGTGCTCAACAATTATCTCAACGAAATGTCCAAGATCACCCTCAAGTACGGGGGCACCATCGACAAGTTCGTTGGCGATTGCGTGATGGTGTTCTTTGGCGATCCGTCCAGCCAGGGCGCCAAGAAGGACGCCGTTGCTGCCGTCTCCATGGCCATCGCGATGCGCAAGCACATGAAGGTGCTCCGCCAGCAATGGCGCGCCCAAGGCATCACCAAGCCGATGGAAATCCGCATGGGCATCAACACCGGTTACTGTACCGTTGGCAACTTCGGTGCCGACACTCGCATGGACTACACCATCATCGGCCGCGAAGTGAACCTGGCCAGCCGACTGGAAAGCTCCGCCGATGCCGGCGAGATCCTGATCTCACACGAAACCTACTCACTGGTGAAAGACGTGATCATGTGCCGCGACAAGGGGCAGATCAGCGTCAAGGGCTTCAGCCGGCCGGTGCAGATCTACCAGGTCGTGGATTTCCGTCGCGACCTCGGGGCGACCAGCAGCTTCGTCGAGCACGAACTGCCGGGCTTCTCGATGTACCTGGATACCAACGGCGTGCAGAACTTCGACAAGGAGCGCGTCATCCAGGCGCTCAACCAGGCCGCCGACAAGTTGCGCGACAAGGTCATCATGTAGCAACGCCCAGGCCGAGGACTGCGCAGACCGCTGTGTCTACGTGCTCAGTATGCAACCGAGCTTAAGCATGCCGCCCATTCGGCAGCACGCCTCGGGCGCTGCGCCGGGAGGCACACGGCAAATCGCGAGCCGAACGCGACAGACCAGCGGCTTCGCAGTCTCTATCATCGGCGCTCACCGTTGCCGCCGCGCAACGCAGCGATAAGAGACCTCATGAACCGTTTCGACCTCCCGGCTCCAACCCTTTGTTCGGCTGTTCCTCTGGACGCCAGGCCATGACTCACCGCAACGCCCTGCTGGCGATCCACTTCGGCGCGTTGATGTTTGGCCTGTCCGGCGTATTCGGCAAGCTGGCCCAGAGCACACCGCTGATCATCACCCTGGGCCGCGCCGGGTTCGCCGTCGTCGCCCTGCTGCTCGCCGCGCAATGCCTGCGGAGCGGCGGCGCACGCCCCAGCCCGGGTCAACGGGCCGGCCTGCTGCTTGGCGGGTTGCTGCTCGGCGGCCACTGGCTGACCTTTTTCCTATCGGTGAAAATCGCCGGCGTGGGCATTGCCACGCTGGGGTTCGCCAGCTTTCCGGCCTTTACCCTACTGCTGGAGGGGCTGCTGTTCCGCGAGCGCACCCGCCCCGTGGAGTTCGGCATGGTGGGGCTGGTGTGCGCCGGTCTGCTGCTGGTCACACCGCAGTTCGACCTGGCCAGTCAGAGCACCCTGGGCCTGCTCTACGGCGTTCTCTCGGGCTTGATGTTCGCCCTGCTGTCGCTGCTCAACCGCGCCGTTACCCGCGGCGTGGACCCGGTCCAGGCCGCGCTCTGGCAGAACGGCACCATCCTGCTGTGCCTGCTGCCCTTCACCTGGGCCTCGCTGCCTGGCGTCCCGGCCATGGACTGGCTGTGGCTGGGTTTGCTTGGCGTGTTCTGTACCGGCCTGGCGCACAGCCTGTTCGTGGCCAGCCTTAAGGTGCTAAAGGCACGCACCACCTCGGTAATCTTCGCCCTCGAACCGGTGTACGGCATCGCCATCGCCTGGTGGCTGTTCGCCGAGCAGCCCACGGTGCGAATGCTGCTCGGCGGCGCCCTGATCATCCTCGCCTCGGTGATCACCAGCCGGTTGAAGGCGCCCGTTGCGGTCCTGCCCCAGGCATGACCAAAGCCGCGCAGCCTGTTCCGGCACCTACCGGGGACGGCTCATGACCCGCCGCGGTCTCAGGGCCGATCGTTGTGTCCGAGGTCCCGCTGCGGGTCGATCTCGTCACGAACGCGCTGCTTGAGTTCCTTGGCTTCCGGAAAACCGCCGTCGTGCTTGCGTTCCCAGATATGCTTGCCGTTGCAGGTGATATGGAAGGTGCCGCCGGTGGCGGGTACGAGCGCAACCTTCCCCAGATCATCGGCAAAGGTGGACAGCAGTTCCTGGGCCAGCCAGGCGGCACGCAGCAACCACTGGCACTGGGTGCAGTAGGTGATCACGATCTCGGGCTTCGGATCCGACATGACGAGGTCTCGCAGAAGGGCCAGACGCCTATAATAGACGCCTTTTCACCGTCCTCCCGCTGGTGTCGCCATGCCCCGCCTGTTCTGCCTGCTGCTACTGCTGCTGCCTTTGTACGGATTCGCCGACAGCCAACCGCGGACCGGACTGGTGCTCTCCGGCGGCGCTGCGCGCGGGCTGGCACACATCGGCGTGCTCAAGGCGCTGGAAGAACACGGCGTGCGCATCGACGCCATTGCCGGGACCAGCATGGGCGCGGTGATCGGCGGCCTCTATGCTGCTGGCTACCGTGTCGACGAGCTGGAACAGTTGGCGCACAGCCTGGACTGGCAGCAGGTGCTGTCGGACGACCCGGCGCGCGAGGACGTCCCCTTCCGCCGCAAACAGGACGATCGCGATTTCCTGGTCAAACGCAAGCTCAGCTTTCGCGACGACGGCAGCCTCGGACTGCCGCTCGGCGTCATCCAGGGGCAGAACCTCGCCCTGCTGCTCGAGCGGCTGCTGGTGCATGCCAGCGACACCCGGGACTTCGATCGGCTGCCTATTCCGTTTCGGGCGGTGGCTACCGACATCGCCAACGACGAGAAGGTGGTGTTTCGCAGCGGCCACCTGCCCGAAGCCATACGCGCCAGCATGTCCATCCCGGCGGTGTTCGCGCCGGTGGAGGTCGGCGGTCGCCTGCTGGTCGACGGCGGCATGGTCGACAATATCCCGATGGACGTCGCACGGGACATGGGCGTGGATCGACTGATCGTGGTCGACATCGGCACCCCGCTGCAGCCCCGCGAGCAATTGCTCACTGTGGTCGACGTGCTCAACCAGTCGATCACCATGATGACCCGACGCAATTCCGAAGCCCAGTTGGCGACCCTGCGCGACGAAGACCTGCTGGTGCAACCGATGCTCGCCGGCTACGGGTCTACCGACTTCGGCCGCGCCGCGCAGCTGATTGATGCGGGCTATCGCGCGGCCAGCGCCCTGCAAGGCCGGCTGGACGCCATGCGCGACGACAGCGGCGGTAATCTGGCCCTGACCCTCGCGCGCTCGGCCGATCCCCGTACCCCCCTGATTACCGCGGTGCGCATCGAAAACGATTCGAAGGTCGGCGATGCGGTTATCCGCCGCTGTATCCGCCAGCCGCTCGGCAAGCGGCTCGACCTGCAGGGATTGCAGCGCGACATGGGCACGCTGTATGGCCTGGATTACTTCGAACGGGTCGAGTACCGCGTGGTACATGGCGACCCAGGCAACACGCTGGTCATAACCACCCGCGAGAAGCGCTCGGGCACCGACTACCTGCGCCTGGGCATCAACCTGTCGGACGATTTCCGGGGCGACAGCGCATTCAACATCGGCGCCAGCTTCCGCAAGAACGGCATCAATGCGCTCGGAGCCGAGTGGCTGACGCGCCTGCAGCTCGGCGACCATCAGGAACTGTTCAGCGAGTATTACCAACCGCTGGACGCGGGTTCGCGCTGGTTCGTGGCACCCAACGTCTTTGCCGAAGCGCAGAACGTCGAGGCGATCATCGACAACGACCCCATCGCCGAATACCGCCTGCAGCGCTACGGTTACGGCATGAACTTGGGACGGCAGATCGCCAACAATGGCGAGATTCGCTTCGGTATCGGCCAGGCCTGGGGTGAAGCCGGCGTGCGCGTGGGCGATCAGGACCTGCCCGACTTTTCGTTCAAGGAGGGCTATTACCAGTTGCAGTATTCGTTCGACACGGTGGACAACGTGGACTTCCCGCGCGAGGGCGAGGACATCGGCCTCACCCTGAAGCAATACGATCCGAGCCTGGGCTCCGACGCGCGCTACCGCCAGTGGGAGTTTCGCCTGGACAAGGCCGTAAGTTTCGGGCTTGACACCCTGGTGCTCGGGGGCCGCTACGGACGCACCCTGGACGACGCCGAGGTGGTGACGTCCAGCTTCTTGCTCGGCGGCGCGCGACAGCTCTCCGGATTTCGCCAGGACGCACTGTCCGGCCAGAACGTTAGCCTGGCGCGGATGATCTACTTCCGCCGGATGACGCCGCGCTCGTTCCTACCGCTGGACTTCCCGCTGTACCTGGGCGCCTCGCTGGAACGCGGCCGGGCATGGAACAACGATAACGCCTTTGACAGCGGCTACATCAACGCCGCCAGCGTGTTCGTCGGCTACGAAACGCCGCTGGGTCCGCTCAACTTCAGCTACGGCCTGAACGACGAGGCCGAACGCGCGCTGTATCTGAACCTCGGACGCAGCTTCTGATGGGTGGCGCTGCCTTCAGGCGATCTGCGCGAGCAGTTCGCTGACCTGTCGCCGCTGCTGCTCGTCACCTTCGGTGGCCAGGCTTTCCAGGATGCGGCACGCACTGTCCATGTCGCCCTGCTTGATATACGCCACCGCCTGGTTGAGCCGGACCAGGTGCTGTGGATTGGGCTCGAGCTGGCGCAGCGCCTCGGCTGCGGGCGGGGTAGCCGGGGCATCGGGCTGGCCGAGCAGCGTCGGCAGCTCGCCAAGGGTCAGCACCTCATCGAAGTCGTCCAGCCAGAGTGCCGAATCTTCTGCAGCGATCGCATCCGCGTCGGCCAGCGTCGGCGGCTCGGCGAGGGGTGCCCCCGAACGGCGGGCAACGCTGGCGCCCGGCTCGTCCAGGGTGAAGGCCAGTGCCGGTGCGGGAGCAGGCTCGACCGGCGCCACCGCTGCTGCCAGTGCAGGATGCAGGGCCAGCACCTGCTGCAGCAGGAACAGGCTGCCGCCTGCCTGCAGAAAACCGTCGGCGGCGCCGCGGTAGCCTTCCACGTCGCCCGATTCGGCGAGCAGCCCCAGGTAGCGCAACCGCAGATCCAGCTGCTCGGGCGCTCGCTCGATACCGCGCTGCAGCACGTCGAGGGCTTCTTCGCGGCGGCCGTAGGTTAGATAGATGTCCGCGGCCTCCAGCACGTCGGTCTCGCTGACGGAGGCTTGCGCCGGCTGACGCGGCATCTCCGCAAGGGCACCGGCCGCTACCGGCGCCACGCGCGGTGAGCCGCCTGCTGGCACGGCAGCGGCTTGAGGCGTGTCCTGCGGCTTGCGGCGACGCGCGAACCAGAGCCCCGCCAGCAGCATCGACACCAGTGCGCCGCCGCCGGCCAGCGTCCATTCCTGCCACAGGGACGGAACGGCCACGGCGGAGTCGGACGGTGAAGCGGCGAGCCCAGCCGAGGACGAATCGGCAGCCGCATCGCCGGGTCGGTCGGCCTTCGGCACCCCGGCGGGGGCCGGTTCGGCAGCGCCGGCCTGCGCGCCGTTTTGCCCCTCAAGCTGCGAGGTGACCGATTCGAGCTGCCGCTGCATTTCGATCAGCATCTGCTTGAGCTGCTGGTTTTCCTCGCGGCTGGCAGCCAGCTCCTCGAAGAGCTGACGACGCAGCATCGCCACCTGGTCGTCCTCCGCCGTCGGCATGGCGGGCTCGGGCTCGGGCGCGACTGCCGGCTGCGGCGCCAGCTGTGCCGCCGGGGCGGCGACCGACTCGGCCGGTGCGGCAACCGCAGGGGCCGGATCGACCGCCGTGTCGGGCAATAGCAGCTCGGCGGAGGCCTTGAGTCGCGAGGGATCACCGTTGACGAAGGCCTGCGGATTGAGGGCCTGGATGCCGCGCATCAACTGTGCTTGAGCGCCCTTGTCGGCAACCGGGGTGTAGCGACCGGCAATGCTCCACAGGCTTTCACCGCTCGCGACCCGGTGCCGCTTGCCCTCCGCTGCCGCCGGTCGCTCCAGCGGCTGCGCGGCGGCCGGCACGGTTGCACGAGGCGCGTCGCCCACTGCGCTCGCAACGGCGACGGCGAGCTTCGACGGCACCTCCGGGCTGCTTGGCAGCGGATCGATCAGCAGGGTGTATTCGCGGAGCAACCGACTCTTGGCGCGGGTAATCTCCACCAGGAAATTCAGATAGGGCTCGCGAACCGGCTTGTTGGAGGTGACGCGAATGCGACTGTTGCGGCCGTCGAACACCGGCGTGAAGCTCAGGCCCTGCAGAAACGCCAGCCGCTCGACGCCGACCCGCTGAAAATCACCGCTTGAGGCAAGGGTGACGCGAACGTCGTCAGCCGACAGGTCGCCCACATCGAGCAGGTCAATTTCCGCGCTCAGCGGCTGATTCAGCGCCGAATGCAGGCGGATGTCCCCCATCCCCAGCGCGGACACCATGCCGGAATAGATCAGCGAGCCGGAGGCCACTGTTAACAAGACTCGACGACCTAGTGCCATGGGGATCTCCGCAAGTGGCACGCGGCGCTTGATCGCCGGTCCACCGTCCGATTACTGAACTGTGACGCGGTTATCGACAGCAACACGAAAAGGTTGATGCGGTTCGTCGGCCAGCGCGTCAAGGCATTGTGCCACCATCCTAGTTCGCAGCCTAGCGTCAGCAGACGGAACGTGCCCGCTCGTGCCGTCATATAACCGACAAACGGGCAATCAGCGTGGAGGCGACGGCACACTGGTGGCCAGCGCCGTTGCACTAGGAAAGCGACGTCAGACCCTATCTGCCTGGCGTGGGGCCGGTGCCTGGTGTCCAGGCAGCGCTAGCGCTTGACCCTGACGAGGTTGGCGAGGATCCGCTCGTGCACCTGCTGGCACATGCGCAGGTCATCGTCGTCGATCCCTTCGAACAGCTCTTCGCGCACCTGGGTGGAGATGGCTTCAATTCGCTGAATCAGCGGCCGCGCCGGGGCGCCGAGGGTGATGAGCTTGGCGCGCCGGTCGCCGGGTGCAGGCTGCCGGTGGACCAGTCCCTGGGCTTCGAGGCTGTCGAGTAGACGGGCCAAGGTCGGACCTTCCACCGCCACGCTCTGGGCGAGTTCGCGCTGGGTCGGGTCGTGGTCGAACCGGGCCAGGTGCAGCAGTACGAGCCAGCGCGCCTGAGACAGGTCGAGGTCGGCGAGCCGGCGGTCCAGCTCGGCGCGCCAGCCACGTGACAGTTGCGCCAACTGCATGGCGAAGCGGTGTTGTTCGGGGTACATGGGAAAACGCTTTCCGGAAAACCTAATAATTAGCGAGCTAACCACAGCTCCCGGAAGCTGACAAGGCTACCATCGGCGCGTTCAGGTTACGCCGTGTTGCACGCTGCCTCGCCCGCCACTGCGCCGAGCGGGCGCAGCGGCATCGTGTCGCACGCGACAGCAGTCAAATCAGAGTTCGAATTCGGCCTGCAAGGCGGCCCGCACACAGAACAACACGCTTTCAGGGACGCGCCCGGCAAAATTCTGCGCAACGGCCGAAACGGGTGGCAGTTCACCCTCACCATCGAGGAAAGCCTCCTGAATCTCGCCCAGCAGCGCTTCGGGCAGATCCAGCGCCTGTTCGAGGCTGAGCTGCTGTTGTGCGATGGCCTCGGCGAGCATGGCGTAGACATTCTTTTCGCTGCAATCCAGCTGCCGCGCTATCTGTGCGGGCGTCATCCCGGCGCGCGCCAGGGTGATCAGTTCGTGTCGCACGTCGGCGGGCGAGCGAACCGCAGCTGCCGTGCCCTGCAGCACCTGCAGGAAGGCCTCGCCGTAGCGTTCCAGCTTGCGCGCACCGACACCGCTGATGCGCGCCATGTCGCCGAGCGAAGCGGGCTGGCTTCGCAGCATCTCCAGCAGCGTCGCGTCGGGAAATATCACATAAGGTGGCACGCCGTGCTCTTCGGCCAGCTTGCGGCGAAGCGCGCGCAACGCCTCCCAGGTCTCGCGCTCCTCGCTGCGCACCAATTGACTAGCCGCACTGACCGCCGACTTCGGCGCCTTCACCGACAGCTCGCGGCGCAGCTCGAGGGCCACTTCGCCGCGCAGCAGCGGCCGGCAGTTGTCGCTGAGCCGCAGCCCGCCGAATCCGTCCAGGTCGACGTCCGCGAGACCACGGGCGACCAACTGGCGAAACAGGGAGCGCCATTCCCCTTCGGAGAGCGCCTTGCCGACGCCGAACACCGACAGCTTCTGATGGCCAAGGCTGCGGATCTTCTCGTTGTCGCGCCCGAGCAGGATGTCCACCAGATGGCCCACGCCGTAACGCTGGCCACTGCGGTAGATTGCCGACAGCGCCTGACGCGCCGGCTCGGTGGCGTTCCAGGTCTGCACGCCGTCTACGCAGTTGTCGCAATGGCCGCAGGGCTGCGCGAGCTGCTCATCGAAGTAGGCCAATAGCACCTGCCGGCGGCACCGCGTCTCCTCGCAGAACGACAGCATGGCGTCGAGTTTGTGTTGCTCGATGCGCTTGTGCCGGTCGTCGCCGTCGGAATTGTTGAGCATCTGCTTGAGAAAGATGACGTCCTGCAGCCCGTAGGCCATCCAGGCGTCGGCGGGCAGCCCGTCGCGTCCGGCGCGGCCGGTTTCCTGGTAGTAGGCCTCCAGCGACTTGGGCAGGTCCAAGTGCGCCACGAAGCGCACGTTGGGTTTGTCGATTCCCATGCCGAAGGCGATCGTCGCGACCATGATCAGCCCTTCCTCGTTAAGGAAACGCTTCTGGTGAAAGGCGCGCAGTTCGCTGGGCAGGCCGGCGTGATAGGGCAATGCTGGGAAGCCCTGCTCGGTAAGAAACGCCGCAATGTCATCGACCTTCTTGCGCGACATGCAATAGACGATGCCGGCATCGCCGCGACGCTCGGCGAGAAAGCCCATCAACTGCTTGCGTGGCTGCTCCTTCGGCACGATGCGGTAGAAGATATTTGGACGATCGAAGCTGGAGAGGAATCGCTCGGCTTGCTCGAGATGCAGGCGCTGAACGATTTCCTCGCGCGTACGCTTGTCAGCCGTAGCGGTCAGGGCAATGCGCGGCACGTCGGGAAAGAACTCGGCCAACTGACCAAGCTGCAGATATTCGGGCCGGAAATCGTGCCCCCATTGCGATACGCAGTGAGCTTCGTCGATAGCAAACAAGCCAATCTTCAGATGCTGCAGGAACGCCAGCATGCGCGGCTGGACCAGGCGTTCGGGGGCGAGGTACAGCATCTTGATATCCTGGCGCCGCAGCCGGTCGGCAATCTCACGCTGCTGCTCGGGCGACAGCGTGGAATTGAGCGCTGCGGCGGCGATGCCCAGCTCCTCGAGCGTCGCCACCTGGTCGTCCATCAGCGCGATCAGCGGCGAGACTACCACGGCGAGCCCATCGCGAAGTAAGGCAGGAACCTGGTAGCACAACGACTTGCCACCGCCGGTCGGCATCAGCACCAACGCATCGCGGCCGCCGGCAACGCGCTCGATGATCGCACCCTGCTCGCCACGAAATGCGTCGTAGCCGAAAACATCTTTGAGAATGCGCTTTGCCTGGTCGAGCATGCCGGCCTCCGAAACAAGACGCGCGAGTATACGCGACCCGGCCGGAGCCTTCAGGCCAAACACCCGCGTGACGCGATGACCGGGAGTGCAAAAGCCGGAGCCGGTGGAACTCCGGGGCGGGTTTGCGCTCAGTCGAAGCAGGTGACGGGGCAAACCGCCGGCGCCCGCGGCGCGCAGGTAGAGCGGTAGCCGGGGCGTCGCGGCTCGTCTAGAATCAGCGCTGTTTTCATTCCAAGGTAGCCATCGATGTCATTCGCCGAGCAACTCGCCCGCCTGCAAGTGTTCCTGGATGCAGATGATCTGCACGAAGAAGCGCTCGACTACATCGCCGCGCACGGCTACCTGACCGCGCTGTGCATCTGCTCCGAGCAGGTTCCGGAACGCGAGTGGATCGACGTCCTTTTCGCCGAGCCACCCAGATACACCGACGACACCGAGCGCGAGGCCATCGAGGCCACGCTGGTTCAGCTCAAGGCCCATATCGCACGCCAATTGGCCAGCGACGAGGACATGGAGCTGCCCTGCGAACTGGACATGGGCGACGAGCCGGACGAGTCCGATCTACGCGGTTGGTGCATCGGCTTCATGGAAGGCGTGTTCATGCGCGAGTCGGTGTGGTTCGAAGATTCCGAGGAGGAAGTCAGCGAGCTGCTGCTGCCGATCATGGTCGGCTCCGGCCTGTTCGACGAGCAGCCCGAATTCAGTGACATCGCCGAGGATCCGGACCTAGTGGCGGAGATGGTCGCGCAGATTCCGGAAATCCTCACCGCGCTGTACCTGATCTGCCATGCCCCGGAAGAGAAACCGGCGCTGCTCAAGCCTCGCAAGCACTGATTCCGGACTCTGTCCTTGGCGCACCGCGATATCCCGACGTATCGCAATCCGGTGGCGCGCTATGCGCTGCTGGTGGTCGGCTGGTTGAGCGTGGCGCTCGGGATCATCGGCATCTTTCTGCCCGTACTGCCTACGACGCCTTTCCTGCTTCTGGCCGCTGCCTGTTTTGTGCGCAGTTCGCGGCGCTTCTACCACTGGCTGGTGTTTCACCCGCGCCTCGGCCCGTGGTTTCGCGATTACCTGGAAGGCAACGGCATACCGTTGAAGGCCAAGGCCTACAGCATCGTCACCATGTGGATCAGCATCGGCGTTTCCTGCTGGCTGGTCCCAATGTTCTGGGCACGGATCGGCATGCTTACCAGCGCGACGCTGGTGACGGTCTATATCCTGCGGCTGCAGACGCTCCCGCCACGCTGAGGCAGGCCGTCAACGCCGCGACAGGTGGTTGCGCTGGAACAGCTCGGTGCCCATCGCCTCGATCTGGCCGTCGATCAGCGCATCGAACGGCCGCAGCAGCGCATCGAACCGCCCCGCCCCTTCCAGCGCATTCAAGGCGACCACGATCGCCTCGATCGTCGACAACGCGCCCGCCGACGGCGCCTTGCGCAGGCGGTAGCGCGACCCTGTTCCCTCGGGCAGCGCAACACGCGGCAACGCAGCAAGGCGGGGATTGAGATACAGCAGCTTGCGCGCCTTGCGCCAGGTTCCGTCGGGCACGATCAGGCGGATCGGCCTGGGCACCATGGCAAGTTCGCTCAGCGACAGGGCATTTTCACCAGGGAACAACAGGTAGTCACCGGCGCCGCCAGCCAAGGGTTCATCCTCGAACACCTCGCCCATTTTCAGCTCAGCGCTCGCCAGGCCGAGTGCAGCCAGGCGTGCGGTATTCAAGGCATGCCCGGCCTCGCTCGGGTGCTGAAGGATCAGCACCGCCGTGCGGTTGGGCAGGAACGGAATCAACGGACAGAGACAATGGCTCTGGGGCCGATGGCAACGGGAACAACGGGGACGGGACATGGCTTCTCCGGCGGCGACGCGCGAAGTCTGCCACAGCTTGCCAACGACCGCCTGGCAACGGCCGACTGTCGAAACGACTCGGTTCGACTGGCGCGGTGCCGGAAGAAACCTCGCGACGCTCCGCCGAGTATCCGCCCGCCGCCGGCGAGTGGATACGAAGCGGTGTGATCAGCGCCTGTGGGTTGGACGGTCGCGTTGCGCACGCACCCGGATCGGCTCCAGGCGAGGCGGTTCGATCAGCCCCAGCATCACTCCCAGATGCCAGCATACGTTACTGAGCCATGCTTTCATGATGAACCCTCCTGCTGGGTGACGGGTTTTGGCGCAGCCCTAGTCTGGCTGTCAGCATAACCCAACGAATGTACCGCTGCCTGCGGCATCTGTTGCGAAGTGTGCGCCCATGGCGCTCCTATCGGGCGGTCTTATAAAGTGCGACCGGCGTCCGCCGCTAGCGTTCCCCCTACTGCGTGGGTTGCAGCCGGCGCCGGTAGGGAAATACATCGATGACCTTGCCTTCGCTGATGGCCTGTTGCAGGCCTTTCCAATAGTCGGCGTCGTATAGTTCGCCATGTAGCTTGGCGAACAGCCGCCGCTGCTTGATATCGGCGAACAGGAAACGCGGAAATTCCTCGGGAAACACGTCGTTCGGCCCGACCGAATACCAAGGCTCGGCGGACAACTCGTCCTCGGGGTAACGCGGCTCGGGAATGTGGCGGAAGTTCACCTCGGTCAGAAAGCAGATCTCGTCGTAGTCATAGAACACCACCCTGCCGTGACGCGTCACGCCGAAGTTCTTCAGCAACATGTCGCCGGGAAAGATGTTGGCCGCCGCCAGCTGCTTGATCGCCAATCCGTAATCTTCCAGCGCATCCTGCACCTGCTGCTCACTTGCCTGCTCGACATAGAGGTTCAGCGGCGTCATTCGTCGCTCGGTCCAGCAGTGACGGACCAGCACCGTGTCACCTTGGACCTCGACGGTGGAAGGCGCCACCTCAAGCAACTCGGCCAGGCATTCCGGCTCGAACTTGGCCGTGGGAAAGCGGAAATCGGCAAACTCCTGGGTATCGGCCATACGCCCCACCCTATCGACGCTTTTGACCAGCCGGTACTTTTCGATGACGGTAGCGCGGCTGACCGTCTTCGCGTGGGAGAAGCGGTCCTTGATGATCTTGAACACCGTGTTGAAGCCCGGCAGCGTGAACACGCTCATCACCATGCCGCGCACCCCCGGCGCCATGATGAAGCGGTCATCGGTGGTCGCCAGGTGGTCGATCAGGGCACGATAGAACTCGGACTTGCCATGCTTGTAGAAGCCGATCGAGGTATACAGCTCGGCGATATGCTTGCCCGGCATGATGCGCTTGAGAAAGGCGATGAAATCGGCCGGAATCGCGACCTCCACCATGAAGTACGAGCGGGTGAAGGAAAAGATGATCGACACCTCGGCCTCATCGGTAATGAGTCCGTCGGCGAGGATGCCCACCCCTTCGCGATGCAGCAGTGGAATGACCAGCGGCCACTGCTCGTCGCAAGTAAAGATGCGTCCGATCAGATAGGCGCCCTTGTTGCGGTAGAGCACCGAGGTGAAGAGCTCCACGGTCAGCGCCGGGTCCTTACAGACCCAGTCGGGCAGCGTCAGGTGCAGCTGCGCCTCGAGCCGCTGCAGGTCGCCATCCAGGTCAGCGTAGGGCACGGAAAAGGCAAAGTCGCAGAGGATGTCGGCCAGCGTGCCGCGCAGGTTGCCCTCCGGCTGGTAGCGGCGCGTTTGCGCCATCCGTTCATGCGCCCGGCTCGCCGGTCGCGTGGTATGGATGAACATGGTCGCATCGCTGATGCAGTCGTGACTGAACAACGTGCAGAAAATTGAGTTGTACCAGGTCTCGGACAGCTCGTCGTCGAAGCGCGGATTGATTTGCTCAATGTAGGCGCCCTTGACCCCGGGCCAGCGGGCCACATCCAGCAGCACACCCGCCTCGAAGAGCGCCCGAAGCGCCCTGGCCGTTTCGGCAACCTTCTGCTCGTAGAGATTGATCCGCGCTGCTGACGCGCGCTGCGCATCCTGCCACTGCGCATGCTCGAACCGCGACCGGGCACCGTCGGTGATCAGGCGAAAGTGTTCACGGTAATCATCGAAGCCCAGCAGGATCTGCCGTGCGATCTCGGCGTCCGGTGCGTGCTGCGACATATCGATACGCCTCTGCTGCAGGGAAAGCCGGAGCTTAGCCAGAGCGTCGCGGCATTGAAAGCGCCGGGCGCCACCACAGCTGCTCCGCCCTGGACGCAGCCGCCCGCCGCCCAGGCTTCTACCCGTGCGGCATGCGGCTTCATTGGCCCACGAGCTGGCGTCTCGGCGACGGCCTGAAGACCAGCACCAGCCCGAGCACGATCAGCACCATACCCAGGAGGCTGAGCGCCGGCAGCCGGTTACCAAAAACCAGGTAATCCATCACCGCGGTCACCGCCGGCACCAGATAGAACAGGCTCGTCACGTTGACCAGGTCGCCTCGGGCGATCAGCCGATAGAGCAGCCAGGTCGCGCCAACCGAAATCACCAGGCCCATCCAGAGCACCGGCAGCCAGAAACCGGTCACCGACACAATACGGAACGGCTGGAACGGCACGACCGCCAGACACAACAGCAAGCCGGCCAGGTATTGCGTCGGCATCGTTTGCAGGGGGTCTCCCTGGACGCGCTTCTGCATGATCGACCCCAGCGTGATGCTCAGCAGCGCCAGCAGCGCGCACCCCAGCCCGGACCAGCCCAGGCCGTCGGTATCCAGGCTCCGGTACACCACCAGCACCAGCCCGCCCAGGCCGAGCAGCAGACCGGCCAGGCGCATGGGATGCAGGGCGCGGCGTTCGAGCAGCACCGCCGTCAGGATCGGCTGCACGCCGAGCAGTGTCGCCATGGTTCCGGGCGTCACCTGCCGATCCAGCGCCAGGAGGTAGAAGATCTGGTAGCTGCCAAGCAGCACCAGTCCCGTAGCCAAGGCCAGCCCACGACCGCTGCGGCCGCTCACAGACGGCTGCGTGCAGAGCCGGGCAAGCAAGCTGAGCGCGCCCAGCGCGATCACGAAGCGAACCAGGAGAAAGGCAAAGGGCGACGCATAGGCCAGGCCCCATTTGGAGACGATGGCGCCGCTGCTCCAGAGCAGCACGAAAAGCCCCGTGGTCGCATACGCGACCAGAGTGTTGCGAGAGAAAACAATCATCCTGCCACCTTTGAACAGGTATACGAAAGGACGGCCCGAAACAGCCAGTGCGATTACGCAGGCCGGCGAACCGGCGTGGCTCAGACCACTACGGGTGGCGGTGGCGGTGGCGGAGCCAGGATCAAGCCCGGCGGCGGGCTTGCAGGGTGGCAGGGCAACAGGAGCGAACGCGCAGGCGCGGCATGACCGTCCGGGGCGAAGGGACAGACCGGGACGGTGGGCAGACCACGGCAGGCGTCGATCATGGAGAACTCGGAAAACGAGATGGAAATCGCACTATAGCCATGCCGCGTCGGCCGCGCCAATCGCGGCCGACGCAGGCCCGGGCTACTGTTGCAATTCCTGCTCGCCGAACATGTCGGCGAAAAGCATGCTGGACAGGTAGCGTTCGCCGGAGTCGGGCAGAATTACGACGATGTTCTTCCCCTGCATCTCGGGTTTTTCGGCCAGGCGCACCGCCGCCGCCATCGCCGCCCCGCAGGAAATGCCGCAGAGGATGCCCTCCTCGCGCATCAGCCGCAGGGCCATGGCCTTGGACTCCTCGTCGTCGACCTGCTCGACCTGGTCGACGATCGACAGGTCGAGGTTCTTCGGCACGAACCCGGCCCCGATTCCCTGGATCTTGTGCGGGCTCGGCTTGACCTCTTCGCCGGCCATCGTCTGGCTGATCACCGGAGAGCTGACCGGCTCGACCGCGACACTGAGGATCTGCTTGCCGCGGGTGTGCTTGATGTAGCGCGACACGCCGGTCAGGGTGCCACCGGTACCAACCCCGGCGACCAGCACATCGATGCTCCCTTCGGTGTCGTTCCAGATCTCCGGTCCGGTGGTCTTCTCATGAATCGCCGGATTGGAGGGATTCTCGAACTGCTGCGGCATGTAATAGGTCGCCGGGTCCGAGGCGGCAATCTCGGCAGCCTTCTCGATCGCGCCCTTCATGCCCTTGGCCGGCTCGGTGAGCACCAACTCGGCGCCGAGCGCCTTGAGCACCTTGCGTCGCTCCAGGCTCATGGACGCGGGCATGGTCAGCATCAGCTTGTAGCCACGGGCGGCAGCGACGAAGGCCAGGCCGATGCCGGTGTTGCCGGAGGTCGGCTCGATCAGCGTCATGCCCGGCTTGAGCCGCCCGCTTTCCTCGGCGTCCCAGATCATCGCCGCGCCGATCCGGCACTTGACCGAGTAGGCCGGGTTGCGCCCCTCAATCTTGGCCATGATGCTGACACCCTTGGGCCCCAGTCGGTTGATCATGACCAGCGGTGTGTTTCCGATGGTTTGTGCGTTGTCGGCGAAGATGCGGCTCATGGCGATATCCCTGCGTAAAAAACCAGACTGATGAGCCTAAGCGCAGTCCCGGGACGCGTCCAGCCGAACTCACGGCCCGCTGTCGAAGTCCATCGTTCAGACGCCGAACGATCACCTGCGACCGGACCCCCGATGAACACACGTTACCGCCTGCCCCTCTGGGTCCTGCTCGGCATCGCCCTGCTCCTGCTGGTGCTGCATCTCGCGCTGCCCTACCTCGTGCGCAACTACCTAAACGACAAGATGGCCGACATGGGGGATTACCGTGGCCACGTGGACGACGTCGACCTGGCCTGGTGGCGAGGAGCCTACAGCCTCAGCACGCTGGTGATCGAGAAAAAGGCCGAGGCGGTGCAGGCACCGCTGTTTTCGGCTGCCTCCATCGAAATCGGCGTCAGCTGGCGGACACTGTGGCGCGAGCATGCGCTGGTCGGCGCGGTGATTCTTCACCAGCCGCACCTGAACTTCGTCGACGACGAGGATGCCGACGACGTCCAGACCGGCGCTGGCGTCGACTGGCGCGAACGGGCCAAGGCACTGGTGCCGTTCACCCTCAACGAGGTGCGCGTGGTGAACGGGCAACTGTCGTTCCGCAACTTCGATGCAGAGCCGCCCGTCCACGTCTACGCCAACGCGATCGATGCCAGCCTGTACAACCTGACCAACTCAGCGGAACAACCCCAGGGGCGCGTGGCGCGGTTCGAAGGCAAAGCCCGCTTCTTCGACCAGGCGCTGATCGAAGCGAGCGCACGCTTCGATCCCTTCACCAACTGGGAAGATTTCGAAGTCAGCCTGCGCATGACCGGACTCGAACTCACCAAGCTGAACGATTTCAGCAATGCCTACGGCCACTTCGATTTCGCCGGTGGCACCGGCGACCTGGTGGTCGAGGCCCAGGCCCGTGACAGCCAGCTCGAAGGCTATATCAAGCCGCTGCTGCACGACGTCGATGTCTTCGATCTCGATCAGGATCTGAAGAACGAGGACAAGGGACTGTTCCGCGGCCTCTGGGAGGCGCTGGTGGGGGGCGGAGAAAACGTGCTGAAGAACCAGCGCAAGGACCAGTTCGCCACCCGCGTCGCCTTGTCGGGCAGCACCCGGAACGCCGAGGTGAGTCCCTTCCAGGCGTTCATGGCCATTCTGCGCAACGGATTTGTCGAAGCCTTTTCCACGCGCTTCGAACGCTCGCTGGACGGCGAGGACAAGCCATGAAGAACGTGGAGCGGATCGGCGACCATTCAGTGACTGAATGATCCGGCCACGTTCACACCCAGGCGCCCTTCACTTATAGTCGGCCGTCTATCCCACACCAGCGCCTGCGTGCCAGGCCCTCGCAAGGAACAACCGATGAAGTTCGAAGGCACTCGCTCCTACGTCGCGACCGACGACCTCAAGCTGGCGGTCAATGCCGCCATTACCCTGGAACGCCCGTTGCTGGTCAAAGGTGAGCCGGGGACCGGCAAGACCATGCTCGCCGAGCAACTGGCCGAATCCTTTGGCGCCAAGCTGATCACCTGGCACATCAAGTCCACCACCAAGGCGCACCAGGGCCTGTATGAGTACGATGCGGTCAGCCGTCTGCGCGATTCCCAGCTCGATTCGGACCGGGTGCACGACGTGCGCAACTACATAAAGAAGGGCAAGCTGTGGGAAGCCTTCGAATCCGAGCAGCGGGTCATCCTGCTGATCGACGAGATCGACAAGGCCGACATCGAGTTCCCCAATGACCTGCTGCAGGAACTCGACAAGATGGAGTTCTACGTCTACGAAACCAACGAGACGATCAAGGCCCAGCAGCGGCCCATCATCATCATCACCTCGAACAACGAGAAGGAGCTGCCCGATGCGTTCCTGCGTCGCTGCTTCTTCCACTACATCGCCTTCCCGGACCGCGAGACGCTGCAGAAGATCGTCGACGTGCACTACCCCGACATCAAGAAGGACCTGGTGGCTGAAGCGCTCGACGTGTTCTTTGATGTACGCAAGGTGCCCGGCCTGAAGAAGAAGCCATCCACCAGCGAACTGGTCGACTGGCTGAAACTGCTGATGGCCGACAACATCGGCGAAGCCGTCCTGCGCGAGCGCGATCCGACCCGGGCCATCCCGCCGCTGGCCGGGGCGCTGGTGAAAAACGAGCAGGACGTGCAGTTACTGGAGCGTCTGGCGTTCATGAGTCGTCGCGCCAACCGCTGATCGCGGCGGCTCACCGGAGCCAGCCGCTTCATATCATTGGAGCAAGCGCCATGCAGACATTTACCGGAGGTTGCCTCTGTGGCGTCGTGCGATATCGCATCGACGCACCGATCAACGAGCTGACCCACTGCCATTGCAAGATGTGCAGAAAGGCGCACGGGGCGGCCTTCGCGACCTATGCGAGCGTGCCGCTGGAGGCGTTTCACCTCCTTTCCGGCAAGGATCAGCTAGGCGTCTATCACTCCTCCGAGCACGTGACGCGCACGTTCTGCATTCGCTGCGGCTCCAACCTGCAATTCGTCGACAACCGTGAGCACGAACTGGGCGTGGCCGCCGGCACGCTCGATTCGCCGCTGCCGGTTCCGCCCCAGGCACACATTTTCGTGGAGTCCAAGGCGGACTGGTACGAGATCCGAGACGGTCTCCCGACGCACGACGAAGACCGCTGAATCAATCACGCAAAGGTGCCGCCACGACGGCATCCAGAGGTTTTGCCATGCTGCTTGGCCTGTTCAACGAAATGCGCGCCGCCAAGGTCCCGGTGTCGGTGCGCGAACTGCTCGACCTGATCGACGCGCTGAAACACAACGTCGTGTTCGCCGACATGGACGAGTTCTACTACCTGTCCCGAGCCATCCTGGTCAAGGATGAGCGGCATTTCGACAAGTTCGACCGAGCCTTTGGCGCCTATTTCAATGGCCTGCAGAACCTTGACCAGCACATTGAGGCACTGATTCCCGAGGAATGGTTGCGCAAGGAATTCGAGCGCTCGCTG
This sequence comes from Pseudomonas sp., assembly GCA_032064305.1. Taxonomy (GTDB): domain Bacteria; phylum Pseudomonadota; class Gammaproteobacteria; order Pseudomonadales; family Pseudomonadaceae; genus Stutzerimonas. The sequence goes on from DAMBNU010000010.1 coordinate 55,950, forward strand.
ACCGACGAAGAGCGCGCCAAAATCGAATCGCTGGGCGGCCTGGACAAGCTCATCGAAGAGTTCAAGAAGCGTCTGGAAGAACAGAAGGAAAAGCACGCCGGCGGCAACAAGTGGATCGGCACTGGCGGCACCAGCCCGTTCGGCTCCGGTGGCTACAACCCCGAAGGCATTCGCATTGGCGACGCCGGCAAGCGCCAGGGCAAGGCGGTGAAGGTCTGGGACCAGCGCGAATACAAGAACCTGGACGATCAGGTCGAGCTGGGCACGCGCAACATCAAGGTCGCCCTGCGCCGGCTGCGCAAGTTCGCCCGCCAGGGCGCGCAGGACGAACTGGACCTGGACGGCACCATCGACCATACCGCACGCGACGGTGGCCTGCTGAACATTCAGATGCGCCCGGAACGGCGCAACGCGGTGAAGCTGCTGATCCTGTTCGACATCGGCGGCTCGATGGATGCCCATGTGAAGGTCTGCGAGGAACTGTTCTCTGCATGCAAGACCGAGTTCAAGCATCTCGAGTACTTCTACTTCCACAACTTCATCTACGAATCGGTGTGGAAGAACAATTTCCGCCGCACCTCCGAGCGCACCTCTACGCTCGATCTGCTGCACAAGTACGGCGCCGACTACAAGGTGGTGTTCGTCGGCGACGCGGCCATGGCGCCCTACGAGGTCACCCAGCCGGGTGGCAGCGTCGAGCACTGGAACGAGGAAGCCGGTTACGTCTGGATGCAGCGCTTCATGGAGAAATACAAGAAGCTCATCTGGATCAATCCCTATCCGAAGGATACCTGGGGCTACACCGCGTCGACCGGTATCATCCGCGACCTGGTCGAGGACCGGATGTACCCGTTGACCCTGAGCGGCCTGGAAGACGGGATGAAATTCCTATCGAAATGAGTGCTCTCGCATCGTCTCGCCGATGCGCTGCAGTCGAGAGCTGACACGCACCATCACCACGCGTGTCAGCGTCGCGGCCCGGAAAGCTGCCGGCGCCTACGACGGTGCGGAAACAGCGCCAGGCCCACCAGCAGCCCCAGGCTTTCGACGAACCACGCCAGCAACAGTGCGCAGGCGATGCCCCAGGCCACAGCCTCTGGCGACAGGAGAACGCGAAAATCGTAACGGGCCCAGACCTGCCGGCGTATCTCGCGGTCGGCGCCCAGCACGACATGCCAGGCACGGGCAAACCAGGGCCCCTGCAGGATGCGCCACTCACGGTCCAGCAGACGCGCCCGCTCAAGCAACGCCGAAACGCTGCGCGCATCACTCTGGATCACCGGGTCCCGGCTCGCCCGGTAGTGCGCCACCAGAGCCTGGAGATCACCATCGAAGAAGCGCTCTGCTGTTTCCTGAAACCCCTGAAGGCCCTGCCGGGACTCCAGCCGCCGGGCCTCGATGTGGTCGGCGTAGGCCGCGATGAATCCCGGCACCTGGATGCCGACCAGCAGCCCAAGGGCAAACAGCGCGAGCCGCAAATAGCTTCTCAGCATGCCGGCAACTGCCCCCGCGCGACACACTCGCCGAGACGCCAGAGCGTCCACTCGCCGGGCTGGTGAGTCTCCCAACGTTCGTTGTCGGTAAGCGGCTCGGTCGCAAGGACGGTGACCACGTCGTCGGGCGTGGTCTCGGCCTTGAAGTCGACTGTCAGCTCGGCATCCTTCAGTTGCGCCGGACCAAAGGGCGCGCGGCGGGTGATCTCGGCCAGCTTGGTGGTACAGAAGCTGAACAGCCATTCGCCGTTGCTCAGCAGGCAATTGAACACCCCGCGTGCGCGGTATTCGCTGCAGGCCAGCAGCAGATGGGGCAGGAGCTCTTCGGCGGCGACCCGCTCGGGAAACGCTGCGCGCACGCGGCTGAGCAGGTCGCAGAAAGCGGCCTCGCTGTCGGTGTCACCCACCGGTCGATAAAAGGCCGGCGCCGGGCGGAAGTCGCTGAGCTGGCCGTTGTGCGCGAAGCACCAGTGCTGCCCCCAAAGCTCACGCACGAAGGGGTGTGTGTTGACCAGCGCGACCTTGCCGACATTGGCCTGGCGGATATGGCCGATCACCACCTCGCTCTTGATCAGGTAGTGCTGAACCATCTTGGCCACTTCCGACTCGCAGCTGGCAACCGGATCCTGGAACAACCGCAACCCGCGCCCCTCGTAGAAGGCGATGCCCCAACCGTCCTTATGCGGCCCGGTGCGACCGCCGCGCTGCATCAACCCGGTGAAACTGAAATGGATATCGGTCGGAACGTTAGCGCTCATGCCGAGCAGTTCGCACATAACGAATCTCCCGTTACGTCTTGGTCACGCCTGGGCGCTGAGGGATGGGGTCACAACCGCGGCTCGGTCCGGGTCGCGTAACGGCCGGCGGGACGGTAGCCGTCTTCTTCGTCCTGTTCGAGCCGCTCGCTCAGCGTCCGCGGGTCGTCGTCTTCGCGAGCATCGACCCGACGCTGCCGCAAGCGCCGTTCGATCGGCCAGCGCACCGCCACCAGCAACGCGTACAGGGCGAAGGCAATCAGCCCGTATAGGGCCAGGTCGGCCACGGCGCGCCATGCGTTGTTGCCCACCTTGAACAACAAGTCGAGCGCGGTGATGGCCACCGCCGGCGCGAACAGTTCGTGGGCCGAATCGACGATCGTGGGGGTCAGCAACAGCACGGCTATCAGCAGCCGCAACGGCTCACGCAGCCAGCGCCACAGCGGACGGGTCATGCGGAACCATACCAGCAGGCACCCCAGCGCGGCGACGCCGTAGGCTGACCAGGCGAGCAGGTATTCATTGGCGGCTACAAACATAGGCTTCTCGAATCGGACCGGAGGGCGTGCCGCGAGGGCGCGCCGCATGATAACAGCCGCGAGCGCCGGCACGGCGATCGGGCGACATAAAGCGTACTGGCCATCCTGCAGGCAACGCCGTATAAACGCTGAAAAAATCAACGCAAGCCGGACTGCGTGCCAAGCGCCATACTGGTTAAAACCGACACCTCAGGAGATTCCCCATGACCTATCAGCATATTCTGGTCGCCACCGACCTGAACGAAGAATGCCACCCAGTGGTCGCGCGCGCCCAGGCGCTGGCGACCGCCAGCGGCGCCAGGCTGACGCTGGTGCATGTGATCGAACCCATGGCAATGGCCTTTGGCGGCGATGTGCCCATGGACCTGTCGATGCTGCAGCAGCAGCAATTCGACCAGGCCCGCGAGCGTATGGCCGGCTTCGCCGACCGCTACCCCAGCCTGACCGCCGAACAGCGCCACCTGGCCTATGGCCAGCCGCGCCAGGAAATCCACCGACTGGTCAGGGAACAGGGCTGCGACCTCATCGTGGTCGGCAGCCATGGCCGTCACGGCCTGTCGCTGTTGCTCGGTTCCACGGCCAACGACATCCTCCACGGCGCGCCCTGCGACGTGCTCGCGGTGCGCCTGAAGAAGGCCGAGTAACCGATTGACCGGGCCGGTGCCTGTCAGGCCGGCTCGGCCCCTTCCCCGGCGCTCATCACCAGCGGCCTGATCTTGCGCAGCTGGGTTTCAAGCGAATAGGTCAGGCTCGACGACATCGAGAAGAAGGTCAGAAAGGCTTTCAGGTTCGAGTCGCCGTGGCAGGTGTCGTGGATACGCTGCCAGAACGCCTGGTTGACCAGCTGCAGCTGCTGGAATGAACGCACCAGGCCGCGCAACTCCCAGTCAGCATGGCGCCCCTCGCGCAGGTTGAAATACTGCCGGGCCAGGTACAGCGAAACGGCGCGCAGCACGAACTCCTGATTGCTCGCAAACGGCAGGTGCTGGTGCGCCATCGGTTTGAGGCGCCCGAGCACCGGGCAGGCACTGGTGGCCATGATCACACCGAGCAGCGCTCGCAGCCCTTCTTCCAGCCCCACCAGCTTGTTGTATTCGCGCTCGGGGGTACGCACCCGCACCTGCGCCTTCTTTACCGCTGGCAGTCCCTGGAAGTCCTCGATCACCCGGTGCAGGTCAACCGCTGCCGGGCAATGCGTGAAGCTGTCCCGGCTCAGCGGGCAGTTGTTGCATTGCTGGTGATCCAGCCGCGTCCAGCGGGGTGCCTGTGTCGCCGCCTCCGGGTCGTAGGCGCGATCCAACTCGATCCGGTAACTGAACTCATGCTCGTCATCCAGGACGATGCGGTAATCAATGGCCATCTATGCTCCGTCCAGTGCTGACAGATGTCTGAAAAAGGGAATCGGTGACGGCCCGCAAGCGGGCGTACCCCGCCGGGACGCCGTTGCCGCACGGGCCCGCCGGGCGGCTCACTCCTCCAGTTCGGCCCAGCGCTCGAGCAGCGCGTCGAGCTCCTGCTGCAGGGCTTCGAGCCGAGCTAGCGTTTCGCCAGTACGCTCGGCAGTTTGCTGATAGAACGTCGGCTGCGCAATTTCCGCCTGCAGCGACGCAATGTTTTTCTCGACCGCGTCTATCTTTCCCGGCAGGGCTTCGAGTTCACGCTGCACCTTGTAGCTGAGCTTCTTCCTGGCCGGAGCAGGATCCACCACCGCCGCAGCCGGTTTGCCGGCCGCACTCGCAGGTTTCGTCTCTTTCGCTTCGCGAGTGTCGGCCACGCCCAGCAACCTTGGCGAACCGCCCTGGCGCAACCAGTCCTGGTAACCGCCAACGTATTCGCGTACCACGCCCTCGCCTTCGAACACCAGGGTGCTGGTGACCACGTTGTCGAGGAATGCGCGGTCGTGGCTGACCATCAGCACGGTGCCCTGGAAACCCAGCAGCACCTCTTCAAGCAGCTCGAGGGTCTCCACGTCGAGGTCGTTGGTCGGCTCGTCCAGCACCAGCAGGTTGGCCGGTTTGCTGAACAGTTTGGCGAGCAAGAGGCGTGCCCGCTCGCCGCCGGACAGCGCCTTGACCGGCGTGCGGGCGCGCTGCGGGCTGAAGAGGAAATCGCCAAGGTAGCTGAGCACGTGGCGGCTCTGCCCATCGATGGTGATGAAATCCCGCCCTTCGGCGACGTTGTCGATTACGGTCTTTTCCAGCTCGAGCTGGTGACGCAGCTGGTCGAAATACGCCACTTCGAGTCGCGTGCCGGCCTCGACCTTGCCGCCGGTCGGCTGCAGGTCGCCAAGCAGCAGCTTGAGCAGGGTAGTCTTGCCGGTGCCGTTGGCGCCCAGCAGGCCGATGCGGTCGCCGCGCTGCAGCACCAGCGAGAAGTCACGGATCAGCGGCTCGCCGCCCGGGTGCGCGAAGCTGGCGTGGTCGACCACGATGACCTGCTTGCCCGACTTCTCCGCGGTTTCGACCTGGATGTTGGCCTTGCCCTGATGCTCACGGCGCTCGCTGCGCTCGGCGCGCAGGGCCTTGAGGGCGCGTACCCGGCCTTCGTTACGCGTGCGGCGCGCCTTGATGCCCTGGCGAATCCAGACCTCTTCCTGCGCCAGCTTCTTGTCGAACAGGGCATTGGCGGTTTCTTCCGCGGCCAGCTGCTGCTCCTTGTGCACCAGGAAGCTGGCGTAGTCGCCGTTCCAGTCGATCAGCTGCCCGCGGTCCAGCTCGAGGATCCGCGTGGCCAGGTTCTGCAGGAATGCGCGGTCGTGGGTGATGAACAACACCGCGCCGTTGAAACCGGTCAGAGCTTCTTCGAGCCAGGCGATGGCGCCGATATCCAGGTGGTTGGTCGGCTCGTCGAGCAACAGCAGGTCCGGCTCGGATACCAGCGCCTGCGCCAGCAGGACGCGCCGGCGCCAGCCACCGGACAGCTCGGCGAGGGTCTTGTCGGCCGGCAGCTGGAGGCGGCTGAGGGTGCTGTCGACCAATTGCTGCAGGCGCCAGCCGTCCTTTGCCTCGAGTTCCTGCTGGACGTGCATCAGCTTGTCCAGGTCCGCCTCGTTCTGGATGTTCTGGCTGAGGTGGTGGTAGTCGGCGAGCAACTGGCCGACCCCGGCCAGCCCTTCGGCCACCACATCGAAGACGCTGCGTTCATCGGCCAGCGGCAGCTCTTGCGGCAGCTCGCCGATTTTCAGGCCCGGCGCGCGCCAGATCTCGCCGTCGTCGGGCAATTGGCTGCCCTTGACCAGGCTGAGCATGCTGGACTTGCCCGTGCCGTTGCGGCCGATGATGCACACCCGCTCACCCCGCGCGATCTGCCAGGACACGCCGTCGAGCAATGGGTTGTTGCCGTAGGCGAGGGACACGTTGGACAGCTTGAGCAGGGTCATGGTGATCTCCGAAAAACAGGCCGCGCAGTCTAGCAGAACGCACCCCCGGGCCGCCCATCGCCACGCGCGCCGGGGGGCCATCGGCGCGCGTCGCAGCCGCGCCGCCGCGGGCATTGCCGTACGTTCGTCGGAACCTTCGGCTTTGCCCCGGCCGAGCGCTTAATCCTCGTTTAACTGCATGTCCGCCCGAGCTAAGCTAGCGCCAGCAACTCCATGCCTCCCCCCGTTTTCGGAAGTCTCATGCGCGGTCGACTCTCCAGTACCTGCTCCAGCCTCTTGCTACTCCTGTTCGCCATCACCACCAGTCACGCCCACGCCGCCTCCCTTCAGCAACAGCGCCAGTACTACGACGAAGCCAAGCGCGCACTGGCCAAGGGCGACAGCGGGCCCTATCACCGCTACGCCAACGCCCTGCGTGACTACCCGCTCGAGCCCTACCTGGCCTATGAAGAGCTAACCGCGCGCCTGAAGACCGCGAGCAATGACGAGGTCGAGCGTTTCCTGGCCGAGCATGGCGACCTGCCACAGGCGACCTGGATGAAACTGCGCTGGTTGCGCCTGCTGGCCGAACGGGGCGACTGGAAGCCGTTCGTCGCCCACTACGACCCGGCGATGCACTTCACTGAACTCGATTGCCTGTACGGCCAGTACCAGCTAGCCAGCGGCCAGACCGAACAGGGCAACCAGACGGCGAAACGGCTCTGGCTGGTCGGCAAGTCACAGCACAACGCCTGCGATGCGCTTTTCGAACGCTGGGCCGATGCCGGCCAGCTGACCGAACCGTTGCGCTGGGCGCGTACCAAGCTGGCGGTCGAGAGCGGCAACTACGGCCTGGCGACCTTTCTGGTCAAGACCCTGCCGACCCTGAAGAGCCAGGGCGAGCTGTTGCTGGACGTGGCGCAGAAGCCGCAACTGCTGAACAACCCCGGTCGCTTCGCGCCGGCCAGCGAAACCATGGGCGATGTCGTCTCGATCGGGTTGCGCCGCCTGGCCCGCAAGGACCCGGAACAGGCGCTGGCCCTGCTCGACGGCTACGCCAGGCGTCTGTCGTTTTCCAGCGAAGAAAAGGTCGCCATCGCGAGGCAGATCGGTTTGACCCTGGCCAAGCGTTTCGATGCACGCGCCTTGAAGGTAATGGCCGACTACGACCCCGACCTGCGGGACGACACGGTCAGCGAATGGCGTGCGCGCCTGTTGCTCCGGCTGGGCCGCTGGGATGATGCCTACGCCCTGACCCAGCGCTTTCCCGAATCGCTCGCCAGCAGCAACCGCTGGCGCTACTGGAAAGCCCGCAGCCTGGAGCTGGCCAAGCCAAACGACGAGCACGCCGTCCAGCTCTACCAGCCGGTGGCCGGCGAGCGTGACTTCTATGGTTTTCTCTCCGCCGACCGCATCCAGGCCCCGTACAAGTTGAACAACCAGCCGCTGGCACTGGACCCGAAGGTGATCCAGAGGGTCCGCAACACCGCCGGCATCCGGCGCGCCATGGAATTTCACGCCCGAGGGCAGATCGTTGATGGGCGCCGCGAGTGGTACCACGTCAGCCGCCTGTTCAGCCGCGACGAGCTGGTCGCGCAGGCGCAGCTCGCCTATGACATGGGTTGGTACTTTCCCGCCATTCGCACCATCAGTCAGGCCAAATACTGGGACGACCTGGACATCCGCTTTCCCATGGCGCACCGCAGCAGCGCGGTGAAAGCGGCCAAGGCCCGGGAAATCCACCCCAGCTGGGTGCTCGCGATCACCCGCCAGGAAAGTGCCTTCATGGCCGACGCGCGCTCGCAGGTCGGCGCCACGGGCCTGATGCAGCTGATGCCGGCTACCGCGAAGGAAACGGCGCGGCGCTTCGGCATTCCGCTGTCCTCACCGCAACAGTTGCTTAATCCGAACACCAACATCGAGCTGGGCGCCGCCTATCTGAGCCAGATCTACGGGCAGTTCAACGGTAACCGGGTGCTCGCCTCGGCCGCCTACAACGCTGGCCCCGGGCGGGTTCGCCAGTGGCTGAAGGACGCCAGGCACCTTCCGTTCGACGTCTGGGTCGAGAACATTCCCTTCGATGAAACCCGCCAGTACGTGCAGAACGTGCTGACCTATTCGGTAATCTACGGACAGAAGCTCAACGCACCGCAGCCGCTGGTGGAGTGGCACGAGCGCTACTTCGACAGCCAGCGCTAGGCCGGCCGGGCCACAGCGGGCTACTCCAGACGCTCGACCGGCATGCCGAGGCGCAGTTGGCCGGGCGCTTCGGCGATCAGGTTCTGCCCGAAGAACACGCCGCCCTCGCCCTTGCGGTAGCCCATCAGCGTCGCCAGGGGTTCGCGGTCCGGGCGCGGCTCGCCGCTGTCCGGGTCGATGGTGGGGATGATGCAGCGCGAACAGGGCTTGACCACGCGAAAGGTCATCTCGCCGATGCGCACGCGGCGCCAGCCATCTTCGGCGAATGCCGGCGCACCGGCCACGATCAGGTTCGGCCGAAAGCGGCGCGCATCGAGCGCCTGCCCGACCCGCGCCGACAGGTCGTCGAGCGACGCCTGGCCAATGAGCAGGAACGGAAAGCCGTCGGTGAACGCGGTGAGCTCGCCGGGCTGTGCGTAGCCAGTATCGACCTGGATGCCGCGTGACAGCGGCAGATGCACCAACCGGCACCCCCGTCCGAGAAAATCCGACAACCAGGCGGCCGCCGCGTCGCCGGCATCTGGGGCCTGCAAGCTTTCACGCCAGATCAGCACGCCGCGCAGGTCACTGTCGTGGCCGGGCAACGGGACGCTCAGCGTCTCCATGCCCGGGGCGGCCAGGCATAACGCGCTGTCGCCGCTCCACCGCGCCTCGAGCAGCGCCATGCGCGGCAGCTGGCGCTGGCTGACGAACTTGCCGCTTGCCGCGTCGACCACCATCCAGCGGCGGTCGCCGTCCACGCCCAGGGCATCGCACCCGGTTGCGTCGAGCGCCTCGGCGGCGCCGGATTTGAGCGGGCAACGGTACAGCGCGGAGAGGTGCATGCGGAGGTCTCGGTCGGGTCAGCGAGTTTCGTCGAGAAGCAGACGATCACGAACAACGTCGACCAGTTTCTCCGGCTGAAACTTGGAAAGGAAGTTATCGCAGCCGACTTTCTGCACCATCGCCAGGTTGAAGCTGCCGGATAGCGAGGTGTGCAGCACCACATAGAGATCGCGCAGCCGCGGATCGTTGCGTATCTCGGTGGTGAACCGATAGCCGTCCATCTCGGGCATCTCGGCATCGGTAAACACCATCAGCAGGCGGTCGGTGAGGGTTTCCCCTGCGTCCGCCCAGGCCTTGAGCTTGCTCAGCCCCTTGGCCCCGTCGCTGGCCGAATGCACGGTGATGCCGAGCTGGCTGAGGGTTTCGCGCAACTGCGCCAGCGCAACGGTCGAATCATCGACGCAGAGCACCTCGCGACCGCGGGCGCGCTCCAGCACCGGATCGGTCAGGCGTTCCGGCGAGATGCTGGTGTCGTAGGGCACGATTTCGGCGAGCACCTTCTCCACGTCGATAACTTCGACCAGCCGATCTTCAACCTTGGTGATCGCGGTGAGGTAATGCTGACGCCCGGCCGTGCTGGGCGGCGGCAGCACTTCCTCCCAGTTCAGGTTAAGGATGCGGTCCACGCCACCGACGAGGAACGCCTGAATCGAACGGTTGTACTCGGTGACGATGATCGTGCTGCGCTCGTCCGGCACCAGGGGGCGCAGGCCGATGGCGCGGGACAGGTCGATCACCGGCAGGGTCTGGCCACGCAGGTTGACTACCCCGCACACCGAGCCGTGGCGATGCGGCATCAGGGTCATCTTGGGCAGCTGCACCACTTCCTGGACCTTGAACACGTTAATGGCGAACTGCTGACGGCCGGACAGCCTGAACATGAGGATTTCCAGGCGGTTCTGGCCGACCAGACGGGTGCGTTGATCGACTGACTCGAGAATGCCGGCCATTGCGGGCTCCTTGGCGGATAAGGGACTAAGCAGCTATCGGCCGCAGCCTTCCAGGCTTTATCCACGCCGGCAAGTATTTGTCCGCAGGTCTGGGCAAGCCGCCGAACGGCGCCGCGCCGCCGGCGGCCTCAGACAGGCGCCCGGCCCGGCTCGGCCAGCGGCTCGTCGCGCAGCAGTGGGCTGTCGTCCGGCAGGTGAAGGCGCAACGCACGCCGACGCACGGTGAAGCGCATGTGCTGCGCGGCGAAGGGCTCACCGTCCAGGTTGACGTCGATCTCCTGTGGCGCCTCGACTTCCAGCCAGGGCACGCGTGCCGCTACCGAGACACTGTCGATGCCGAGCAGACCACCACTGAGCAAAGTGCCCAACGTGCCGACGGCATCGGCCGGTGCAGGCACAATGCACACGTCGAGTAGGCCGTCGTCGATGGAGGCCTGGGGGCACAGCTCCTGGCCGCCCCCGGACTGGCGGCCGTTGCCGATGCCCAGCGCGAGGAATTCGCCTTCCCAGGTGAAGTCCGGTCCCGCGAAGCGCCCCCAAGTCGCGCGCAACTCGCTGAAGCGCGACAACCCCGTCAGCAGGTACGCGCCGCCACCGAGCACCCGTTTCAGCTCTTCGGAGGTGGTCGCGGTGACCTTCGAGCCAAAGCCGCCGGTCGCCATGTTGAGAAAAGGCTCGCCGTTCATCTCGCCGACATCCACCGGCACGGCTTCTCGCTCGAGCAGGGTCAGCGCGTCGAACGGATCCAGCGGGATGCCCGCGGCGTGGGCGAAATCATTGGCCGTGCCCAACGGCAGTACGGCAAAGCTGGCTTCGTGGCCGCTGGCAAGCAATGCCTGGGTCATTTCGCGAACCGTGCCGTCGCCACCGCCGGCGACCAGGGTGCGGTAGCCAGCCGCCAGAGCTTCGTTGACCAGCCGCGCGGTGTCGCCCGGTTCCCAGGTGACCCGGACGGCCAGTTCGTGCCCGAGGTCGCGCCATTGGTGGACCGCGTCGCGCAGTTCGTCGTTGAGCGCTTGCTTGCCGTGAAGGACCAGCAGTGCCTTGCTTGCATTCATGCCGAGGGTTCCGAGGGTGAGCGCTGTCGATGTGACCATCAGACCGCGGTGCGGGGCAGAAAGTTGTGAAAACGGACGCGCAGCGAGGCTTAAGCCTTTCGTCGCGAGGCCCCGCCCATCGGCCGAAAGTTGCGACCGCGACGCCCGCCGGCCCGATTGTCTGTCTAGAAATAACCAAACAACTCAACAGGTTAGGGCGGCAAGTTAATCCTTCCGTGACAAAACAGAGATTCTCTCCCTCCGGTGAACTCATCCGGGGGCCGGCGGTCCGAGCAGTTGTCCCGTGAAAGGTTGCATAGCGACCTGCCATCAGAAACCGCGGATCGCGGCGATTAAATCGAGTATCGAGCTAGCGATAGCCGAAGGAAGGAGCCTTGTATGCGCTTACAGTCCGTTGGAACCCTTGAGTACGCCCACCCCAGTTTCGTTGACTACTTCCTCGCCAGCATCCGGCTGATTCATGGACTGACCGCAGTGCTGCCCGGCGTCCTTCTGTTGCTCTTCCTGCCGCTCGAACTCCCTGTCGGCGGCGGCACCTTCAGCACCTTCCTGATGTTCTTCGGCGTCATCAGCGTTGTCATCTTCCAATCGGTCGGCATCTACAGCGAGGAAGTGTTCAGCACCCTGTTGCGCTTCCGCACCATGATGGTTGCCTGGGCGGCGGCGTTCAGCCTGCTGATCTTCATGCATCAGGGCCTGGGCATGTTCAACTACCTGGAAGCCAAGCACCTGACCTTCTGGTTCATCACCAGCGGCGTGCTGTTCGGCGCCGAGCGCCTGATGATGCTCGCGCTGTTCCGCCGGCTGATGGCCAAGGGCGTCTACCTGCAGAACGCGGTCATCCTTGGCGGCACCGACAACGGCGTACGGGTAGCTGAATACCTGGCGCACCACCGCGACATCCGCACCGGCGTACTGGGCTTCATCGACGACCGCCTGGAGCGCCTGCCCAAGACGCTCGCCGACCTGCCGCTGCTGGGCAACACCCGTGATCTGGAGCAGATGATCCGCGAGGAAAAAGTCACCCAGGTGCTGGTCGCCCTGCCCTGGTTCGCCGACAGCCGCATTGGCCAGGTCATCAACGAGCTGCGCAAGCTGCCGGTCAACGTCCTGCTGGTGCCGGACATGGTCGCGTTCCGCCATGCCAACAAGCGCATCACTGAAGTCGGTGGCCTGCCCACCCTGATCGCATCCGACCTGCCGCTGCGCGGTTGGTCGCCGGTATTCAAGCGCATCGAGGACATCGTGCTGTCCAGCCTGGCCTTGCTGGCCGCTGCACCGGTGATGTTGCTGCTGGCACTGGCGATCAAGCTGGACTCGCCGGGCCCGGTGCTGTTCAAGCAGAAGCGCTACGGCTACAACAACCGGTTGATCGAGGTGTTCAAGTTCCGCTCGATGTACCACGCCAAGTCCGATGCCAATGCCGAGCGCCAGACCACCCGCGACGACGACCGCATCACTCGAATCGGCCGTTTCATCCGCAAGACCAGCCTCGACGAGCTGCCACAGCTGCTCAACGTGTTTCTCGGCAGTATGTCCATGGTCGGCCCGCGCCCCCACGCCACCGCTACCAAGGCCGCCGGCGTGTTGTTCGAAGACGCCGTGTCTGAATACTCGGCCCGTCACCGGGTCAAGCCGGGTATCACCGGCTGGGCGCAGATCAATGGCTACCGCGGAGAAACCGACACTCTCGAAAAGATCGAGAAGCGTGTCGAGTTCGACCTCGATTACATCGAGCGCTGGTCGGTCTGGTTCGATATCTACATTCTCGCCCGTACCGTTCCAGCCCTGCTGTTCAACAAGGATGTCTACTGATAGCGCGCGCCTTTAGCAGCCCCGCAGGGCAGCCCCCACCCTTTGATGCGCGAGCACGGCAGGAAGATTGAACTAATGAAACGAGCAAATATCAGATTTGCGTTCCGAGATATGCGCGGCCGTCCGCCAGTGGCAAACCGGCGGAGGGGTTAAGCGACATGTTCCAGAACATATTGATTGTCTGCGTTGGCAACATCTGCAGAAGCCCCGCGGCCGAGGCGTTGTTGTCGAGCCGACTCCAGGGAAAAGGCCTGACGATCAGCTCGGCAGGCATTGGCGCACTGGTAGGCAACCCGATGGACAAGACCGCACATGAGGTGCTCGCCGATCACGGACTGGAACATATGTCCCACCGTGCCCGACAGGTGAACAGCGAGATGCTGCACAAGGCCGATCTCATCCTGGCGATGGAGAACAGCCACATCCAGCACATCCGCCAGATCGCACCCGAAGTACATGGCAAGACCTTCCTGATGGGCAAATGGCTGGACGACACTGAGGTCCCTGACCCGTATCGCCAGTCCAAACCCGCATTCGAACATGTTCACAGCCTTCTGACGCAATGCGTCGAAAGCTGGCTTCCTTACCTGAAATAAGAAGAAGGAACTTCAATGACCACCATGCCGCGCCCCATTTACGAGACCAAAGAGGACAAGGACATCGACCTTGCCCACCTCTTTGACACGCTGATCAACAATCGGGCCCTGATCATTGCGATTACCGGATTCTTCGCCGCGCTCGGCATCGCCTATGCGCTGCTCGCCACACCGGTCTACCTGGCCAGTGCGATGATCCAGATCGAGCCGAAGAGCGGTTTGCCGAGCCTCACCGACGTGGTCGGCAACGCACCGGCGGTGTCGCCGGCACAGACCGAGATCGCGCTACTCAAGTCCCGTTCGGTCGTGGGCGGCGCCGTCGAGGCGCTGAACCTCGACATCATCATCGAGCCGCATTACTTCCCGATCATCGGCGGCTACATGTACCGCCACTTCGAACCCACCGAGGAAGGCGAACTGGGCTGGTATCCGGAAGGGTTCGAGGCCTACGCCTGGGGCGGAGAATCCCTGCGTATCACCCACCTGATCGTGCCGGACAAGATGCACGGCGAGGAACTGACCCTCGAAGCGGCTGAGAACAACGGCTTCATCCTGCGCGACGCCGACGACGAAGTCGTGGCCCAGGGCGTGGTCGGCGAGCCGGTAGAAACCCCGGATTACGCAATTACGGTCGGTGAGCTCAATGCACGGCCGGGCACCACCTTCACGGTTATCAAGAACCGCACCTACGCGACCACCGATGACTATCAGAATCGTCTTTCTGCCGGTGAGCTGGGCAAGCAGTCCGGCATCATCAACGTGACCCTGGAAGGAACCGACCCGGCCAAGGCCATTGCCGTGCTCGAGGAAGTCGCCCAGCGCTACGTCGACCAGAACGTCGCTCGCAATGCCGCCGAAGCGACCCAAAGCCTGGAATTCCTCGATGAACAGGTGCCGGAAGTACGCAAGAAGCTCGACGCTGCACAGACCGCATTGAACGAGTTCCAGACACGCAATCACTCGGTCGACATCAGCGCCGAGACGCAGTCGGTGCTTGACCGCATCGTCGACCTGGAAAGCCAGATTTCCGAGCAGAACCTCAAGCGCACCGACATGGAGCGACGCTTCACCCGCCAGCACCCGAACTACCAGGCGCTGATGAACCAGATCAACCAACTGCAGACTCAAAAGGCAGAGCTGGAGAAACAGATCGGTACGCTGCCGTCGACCCAGCAGGAATTGCTGCGCCTCAACCGCGACGTCGAGGTTTCCTCGGAGACCTATTCGATGCTGCTGAACAAGACCCAGGAACTGGACATCATCCGTGCCGGCACCGTTGGCAACGTACACATCGTCGACCACGCCGCTGCAGACATCGACGAACCGGTGAAGCCGAACAAGCCGCTGATCGTGATCGCCGCCACCCTGCTCGGCGCGATCCTGGCCATCGCTTTCGTCTATGTGCGCGAAGCGCTCAAGCGCGGCGTCGAGAACCCGGAGGAAATCGAGCGCGTCGGCATTCCGGTGTATGCCGCGATTCCGTTCAGCGAGCAGCAAGGCGCCCTGGAAAAACGCCTGGCCAACTTCAAGCGCGACAAGAGCAGCGCCTCCTACCTGCTGACCATCAACGACCCCGCTGACCTGGCGACCGAGGCCATGCGCAGCCTGCGCACCAGCCTTCACTTCGCCATGATCGAGGCGAAGAACAATATCCTGATGATCACCGGGCCGAGCCCCGCGGTCGGCAAGTCGTTCGTTACCAGCAACCTGGCCGCAGTCATCGCGCAGTCCGGCAAGAAAGTGCTGCTGGTCGATGCCGACATGCGCAAGGGCTACCTGCACAAGGTCATGCGCTGCCACGGCGAGAAGGGCCTGTCGGACATCCTCTCCGGCCGGATCACCCTGTTCGATGCCATCCAGAAGACGCAGATGAACAACCTGCACGTGATCACCCACGGGCAACTTCCGCCCAACCCGTCGGAACTGCTGATGCACGAGAACTTCTCGCGCTTCGTCAAGGAAATCAGCGGCATGTACGACATGGTGATCTTCGATACGCCGCCGATCCTCGCTGTGACCGACGCGGCCCTGGTGGGCAGCCAGGCCGGCACCACGCTGATGGTGACGCGCTATGGCCTGAACGGCGTGAAGGAGATCGAGGTTGCCAAGCGCCGCCTCGAGCAGAACGGCCTGCTGGTCAAGGGCGTCATCTTCAACGCGGTGATCCGCAAGGCATCGAATTACAGCGAGTACGGGTACTACCAGTACGAGTACCAGAGCAAATCCTGAACCGCCGCACCAGGCCATTGACCTGGCCCCAAGCCCTGGCGGGCCTCGCGGGAGCGTCTTCCGACAGATCTCCGGTCCGCCGGAGCGCTCCCCGGCGTCATCCGCGCAGGGCAATCGCCGGCGCGAATCTTCACCGAAGACAAGGAACCCGTATGGCAAGTCGCTTCAGTTCGCCCCTGTCCGGGGCGATCCGGTTCGCCTGCGCCCTGACGCTTGGCGTCGCGACGCTGACCCAGGCCGAGCCGGGCAAAACGTCATCCGGCATCGACCTGATCGGCATCAACCTGTCAGCCGCCAACTTCGCGCCCCACGTGGCGCCCGGTACGCTCGGCACGAACTACTTCTATCCGGATAAAAAGTACTTCAAGTACTACGCCGAGAAGCAGATTCGCCTGATCCGCTTTCCCTTCATCTGGGAGCGCGTGCAGCACGACCTGGACCTGGGCCTCAATTTTGACCAGATGCGCCTGCTCAAGCGGACCTTCGATTTCGCCGCGCAGCACGGCCAGAAAGTCATCCTCGACATGCACAACTACGCCCGCTACAAGGGCAACCTGATCGGCTCGCCGGAAGTGCCGTACAGCGCCTACGCCGCTGTCTGGCGAAAGCTGGCTGAGGCCTTCAAAGGTCATCCTGCGCTGCTCGGCTACGACATCATGAACGAGCCCCACTCCACCCGCGGGCTCTGGCCGGAAGCCGCGCAGCGGGCTGTCGACGCGATCCGCGAGGTGGACATGGAGACGCTGATCTTCGTCGAGGGCGACCGCTGGTCCAGCGCCTTCCACTGGCAGGCGGTCAACGGCGACTTCATTCTCCACGACCCGGCGGACAAGCTGATCTACGAAGGCCACCTGTATTTCGACAAGGACTTCTCCGGACGCTATGCCAGTGACGAAACGGTGCGCCCGACACTGGGCATCGAACGCGCGCGGCCGTTTGTCGAATGGCTAAAGGAAAACAAGCTCAAGGGCTTCCTCGGCGAATACGGCGTGCCTGCGGAATCGGAGTCTATGCTGGTGGCGATGGACAACCTGCTCGGCTACCTCAACGAGCAGTGCATCCCAAGCGCTTACTGGGCGGGCGGTCCTGGCTGGGGCAAGTACATCCTGGCCATCGAACCGACCGACGGCCAGGACCGGCCGCAGATGGACGTCCTGCAAAAGCACATCGACAACCAATGCACCGAGTTCGGCCCGACCCCAGAGCCCTAGCCTGTCGCATACGGCCGGACGGTACCTGGATTGGTCGCACTGTGACCCCGGTGGAAATTTTCCGGGCTAAACCGCCGCTTCGGCGCAACCCACTGGAACAGCTGTTGTCCAACTTTGCGTTCGGGCCCCTGGCGGCTTAAGGCGAGCGGCGTTTGGCTGAAGGCAGCGTTCGGTACCGACCGGTATCGGCAGGCTGCCTCCAACCAGATCGACACCCGTGATGTGTAAACGCGACGGCGTATCGATGGCAACGGCAAGGCAACGATGAAGTGGCTTGAGCGTATTGCGGCGTAGTTGATTTGGACATTGGATCGAGCACCTAAGGACCCAGGTGATGACAAACATCAGCTCAAAAATCTTTTTCATGCCGCTGGCCGTGCTGGCGTTCGTCCTGCACTTTTCCGTATTCGGTGACAGCACGCACAACCCCGTCGGCTTCAAGTTCCTCAACGAGGCGTGGCTGGCGGTATGCCTTGGCGCGTCCTTCCTGCTACTGATGGCTGCTACTGAGGAATCCTCCCGGGAATTCCGCATCCTCATGTACTACGCCTTCTACAGCTTCGTCGTCTTCACGGTGCTGCCGGCGATCTTCTCTTTCTATACCTATGGCCAGCCGATCATCTATGGGCTGATCGAAGAACGGCGCATTCTGTTCGCCTTTGGTTTCGTTCCCCTATTGCTGCTGGCCAAGCGGATGACCACACGCCAGTTCGAGCATTCGTTGCTGTACGCCGCGCTGATTGCCGTCGTGCTGTCGTGGATGTTCAAGTTCGGCATGCTGCCGGACTTTCGCGAAGAACAGACCGCCTGGGACCGTCCGGACCGCTCATCGATCGGCCCTTATCTGCTCTGCTTCGCGTATTTCTATTGCATCCAGACCTGGTCGAAGGGCCAGTCGCCGATCAGCGGTGAAAAGCGCATCCGCTCGCTGTACCTGACCATCGCGGTCTTGCTGCTGCTGACGCTGGTGTTCGCCACCCAGACCCGCCAGCTGATCGTGCTCTGCCTGGCCTTCTCGCTGTTCTGTCTGCGCTCGAAGGCGATCATCTGGGCCGCTTCGCTGTGCGTATTGCTGTCGCCGTTCATTCTTTATCCCGAGTTACTCCACACGCTGGGGTTGAACATCGAGTTCTACGAAAACAGCCTCGAAGGCGACGTCGACGACGGTGTGCGCCGCTACACCATCGCCGCCATCTTCAACCACCTGGATCTGGTCAACTGGCTGCCCAGCGGTTCTCTTTCGCTGATGTGGCAGGACGGCTTCATTCCCTATTTCGGCGAGCACTTCTTCCTGTCCGACGTCGGCATCCTCGGCACCCTGTTCCGGTTCGGTTTTCTGACCTTTCTGGTGGTGCCGCTGTCCCTGTACGTCTACCAGCGCATCGCGCGCAACATCAATTCGGACATGGGCTTCAACTACGCGGCGATTCTGGCGCTGTTCGTGATCTGGCCGTTGAGCGGCCTGTTCGAATACGCACAGCCCATCGTCGTCATGCTTTTCGTCATACATGCACTTCGCGCACGCCATCTACGCAGCAAGGAACGGGTCCATGAACGTCGCACTTATTCTCAACTACAAAGCTGCTACTGAAACCATCAGCTGCGTGGAGAGCCTGCTCGCCCATTGCGCGACGCTCGACCATATCGTGGTTGTCGACAACGACTCGCAGGACGGCTCGGCGGCCGCCTTCGAGCAATGGCTGGCCGGCAACGGATCGTCCAGGGTCACGCTCCTGCAGAACCCGGTGAACAACGGCTACGCGGGCGGCAACAACTATGGCTTGCGCTGGGCGATGGCCAACCTGCAGCCGACCCATTTCTGGGTCGTGAATAACGACACCTATGTCGAAAGCGATGCCTTCTCCCCTCTGCTCGAGGCGCTACAGCGCGACGACCGCCAGTTCGTCGGTTCGCTGGTGCTGAGCGCCGACACCGGGCGCCTGGAATGCTACGGCGGCGGGAAGCTGTACCCGATCCTGGGCAAGGCACGCCTGCTGGGCAAGAACCAGAGCATCGAGGCGTCCCAGCGGCAAGACCCGCAGCACGTGCCCGACTACATCATGGGCTGCAGCCTGGCATTCTCGGCGGCGCTCACCGAGGAAATCGGGCTGATGGACGAAAGCTACTTCATGTATTTCGAGGAAGTGGACTGGCAGTACCGCGCCCGGCAGCACGGCGTGTCCGTCAAGGTCATTCCGCAGAGCCGCCTGTACCACTACGGCTCGCTCAGCCTGGGCAGCCGCTCGGCCTTCTATCACTACTATCGCAATCGCGCGGCGACTCGCTTCAACAAGCGATTCTACGGACCGGTGTTCGCGCTTGTTTCCGCGTTCCTGCTTTCCGGGGTCACGACGCTCAAGGAATTCAGGAACCCCAGCCTCGCCTGGTCGGGTATCAAGGGCGCCTTCAAGGGAGTAGCAATGAGTGTCAAGTGATACTACTGCGTTCGGGATCGACTTCTATCCCGGCAATAAGAAAGCTTTATTGACCTGCATCCGCGAGGGCGTCAGACAGCCCTACTCGTTTGTGGTGACGCCGAACGTCGATCATCTGGTGCAACTCGAGCACGACGCCGAACTGCGTGATGCGTACGCCAAGGCACGCTGGCGGCTGTGCGACAGCCGCATACTGCTGTCGCTACTCAAACGGCTCGGGATTCACCTGGATGAGGTGATTCCCGGCAGCGACCTGACTCTCGACCTGCTCGACTGGGCCAACCGCGAGCGCTTGCGCGTGGTGCTCATCGGCTCGCTGGAGTCGGAGGCTGACAAGCTGCGGTCGCTTTACCCCGGCATCGGGCTATATCACTACAACCCGCCCATGGGCTTCATCAAGAAACCCGAGGAAGTGCAGCGCTGCCTGCAGTTCGTGCGCGACAACCCGTCCGAGCTGGTGCTCTACGCCGTCGGTACACCGCGCGGGGAAGTCCTCGCGGCAGCCACCCTGCCGTATGAACGCACCGGCATGGGTTTCAGCATCGGCGCCTCAATCTCGTTCGCCACCGGCACCATCAAGCGTGCACCCCGATGGATGCGCGAATCCAAACTCGAATGGCTGCACCGCATGCTGATGGAGCCGCGACGGCTAGCCAGGCGCTACTGGATAGATGCGATGTACATCGTGCCGGCCTATCTGCGCGAGCGAAGCGCGAGGCACAAGAATACGGGGCACAAGACCCGGCCCGCGAAGCAGGAATCCTAGCGAGGACCGGTTCGATCCGGCCGATGCCGAAGCCGCCGCGCGGCGCCATTGCGAGCGCAGCGCGGCGAATCGACGCCGGCCGGATCACCGGCGCCCCGTACCCATCCAACCTCAAACCTCAACCTCCTACAGGGAAGAACATGAAAGCGATCATCACGGGTATCACGGGTCAAGACGGCGCCTACCTCGCCCAGCTGCTGCTGGACAAGGGCTACACCGTCTACGGCACCTTCCGCCGCACCAGTTCGGTCAACTTCTGGCGCATCGAAGAGCTGGGCATCGACAAGCACCCCAACCTGCACCTGACCGAATACGACCTCACCGACCTGTCCTCCAGCATTCGCCTGCTGGAAAACTCGGGCGCCACCGAGGTTTACAACCTGGCAGCCCAAAGCTTCGTCGGCGTGTCCTTCGAGCAGCCGCTGACGACGCTGGACATCACTGGCGCCGGCGCGGTGAACCTGCTCGAGGCCATCCGCATCGTCAATCCGAAGATCCGCTACTACCAGGCCTCCACCTCCGAGATGTTCGGCAAGGTGCAGGCCATCCCGCAGATCGAGACCACCCCGTTCTACCCGCGCAGCCCCTATGGCGTGGCCAAGCTCTACGCGCATTGGATGACGATCAACTACCGCGAGTCCTACGACATCTTTGGTTGCAGCGGCATCCTCTTCAACCACGAGTCGCCGCTGCGTGGCCGCGAGTTCGTGACGCGCAAGATCACCGACTCGGTCGCCAAGATCAAACTCGGCCAGCTGGACGTGCTGGAACTCGGCAACATCGACGCGAAGCGCGACTGGGGTTTTGCCAAGGAATACGTCGAGGGCATGTGGCGCATGCTCCAGGCTGAGGAGCCGGATGTCTTCGTGCTGGCCACCAACCGTACCGAAACGGTGCGCGACTTCGTCACCCTGGCCTTCAAGGCGGTGGACGTCGAGTTGCAGTGGTCCGGCAGTGGCGAGCAGGAGCAGGCCGTGGATGCCGCGACCGGCAAGGTAGTGATGCGGGTCAACCCGAAGTTCTACCGCCCCGCCGAAGTCGACCTGCTGATCGGCGATCCGCAAAAAGCCAAGGACATCCTCGGCTGGGAGCCGAAGACCACGCTAGAGCAGCTGTGCCGCATGATGGTCGATGCCGACATGCGCCGTAACCAGCAAGGCTTCTCGTTCTAAGCGGCCCCGACAGCGGGGGATGCGCCAGCCGGGCAGTGCTCGGCTGTGCCGCGCCCCTCGCCGTCGCGCGCCGGATAATCGGAGGACGTGGACGCGTTCCACCGTGCAGTACGGCCGCTCATAAAGGCCTGTGATCCGCCAGGACAGGCCGGGAATCGAGCGGGCCGCCAGAAAGACTCGATGTGAACAGCACCTGTGGTCATCCTGCCGACGTTAACCGGGACGCAACATCCCGCCGCTATACCCGGGATGTCGCGCCATTGAAATTGGAATTCCACCCTATCGGGAAGATCATGCGCAAAGTGCTGATTACCGGCGTCACCGGCTTCACCGGACGCTACATGGCAGAGGAACTCACGGCCCAGGGCTACGAGGTCCACGGTCTCAGCTACCGCCAACCCAGCGGCCCCCTGCCGGCGGCGGTGGCGGCCATCCATTGCTGCTCGCTGAACGACATGGCCACCTTGACGACGCTGCTGGCGGAGATTCGCCCGACCTATGTCGTGCACCTGGCCGCCGTGTCGTTCGTCGCGCACACCGATGCAGATGCCATTTACAACGCGAACCTGCTCGGCACCCGTCACCTGCTTGAGGCCTTGCGTGCGGCAGCGCCATCGCTCGAAGCCGTGCTCCTGGCAAGCAGCGCCAACGTCTATGGCAACGCCACCGAAGGGGTGCTTGACGAAAGCTCGCCCTTCGCGCCGGCCAACGACTATGCGGTGAGCAAGGCGGCGATGGAGTTCCTTGCGCGGCTCTACCAGAACCGCCTGCCGCTGATCGTCAGCCGCCCCTTCAACTACACCGGCGTGGGCCAGGCCGAGCAGTTCCTGATTCCCAAGATCGTCGCCCACACGCGGCGGCGCGCCGATGTCATCGAACTCGGCAACCTGGACATCGCCCGCGACTTCTGCGACGTCCGCCAGGTGGCCCGCGCCTACCGGCGACTGCTGGAAACACCGGCTGCCATCGGCGAAACCGTCAACATCTGCTCCGGATCGGCCTACACCCTGCAGTACGTACTGGAACAGGCGGCCGCCATTTCGGGGCACCGGATGGAGGTCAGGGTCAACCCGGCCTTCGTCCGTACCGCCGATGTGAAGAATCTCTTCGGCAGCCGGGCCAAGCTGGATTCGCTGATCGGCGACCTGTCCCGCGTCGAGCTCAGGGACACCCTGCGCTGGATGATCGAGTACCCCGGCGCCGAGGAGTCCCTCGGCCGCTGAGCGCCCGTCGTACGGCGCGCGCCACGCGCGAGCGCCGCGTGTAACTCGCGGGCGCATTTGTTCGGCGGACCTTGAACCCAGCAGAAACGGAGCGGTCTATGCCTACTGTGAGCAGCCCAGCTGCCCGTTCGGCGCCAGGTCGCAAGGCCGGTCCGGCCGGGCGGGTGAACGGCGTCGCTCACGAATGGGTGCTCACCCTGTACGAGGAGCTCCCGTCCAGAGCGCTGCGATCGCATCACCAGGAAAGGCCGACCTTGCATGACAATCGACACCACCGACCCGGACCGCCGATGACCGAACAGACCGCCGAACCTGCAACCAAATAGTGAATGCCGCTGTTTCACTTCGTAAAACAACTATTCCGTCAAGGATGAAGAAACCATGAAACCACTACTTGCTCTCGCTTTTTCTTCCGCGCTGGTGCTCCAGGGCTGCGTGTTTGCCCCGGGGCAGTACCTCGACCCCGACGAATTCAAGGACGGCGGTGAATCGGACGGCGTACAGCTGATTCGCATCACCCCCGACATGCTCAAGGGCGAACTCTCCTCGGACCGCGGCACCTCCAGCAAGCAGGAACTGCTCGACTTCAAGCCCGAGTCCTATCGCATCGGCCCGAACGACCTGCTCTACATCACCGTCTGGGACCATCCGGAACTGACCGCACCGTCCGGCCCACAGCAGCAGCTCGATGCCAACGGACGCCTGGTTCGCCCTGACGGCACATTGTTCTACCCCTACATCGGCAACATCAATGCTGCCGGCCGTACCATCGAAGAGCTGCGTTCGGATATCTCCCGTCGCCTGGCCAACTACATCGACAGCCCGCAGGTCGACGTAGCCCTGCTGCGCTACGGCAGCCAGCGTGTCGTAATGTCCGGCGCCTTCAACACAGCAGGCGAGGTGCCGGTTACCACCGCGCCGATGACACTCGTGCAGGCCATCGGCCAGGCCGGAGTCGACACCGAGACCGCCGACCTGTCCAGCCTGATCCTCAAGCGTGACGGCCGCGAGTACATGCTCAACCTCGACGACCTGAACCGCCCGGACTCCTGGCTCAACCAGGTCTACCTGAAGGACGGCGACCAGTTGCACCTGCCGTACAACGATCAGAAGAAGATCTACGTACTGGGCGAAGTCACGCAGCCGCAGGCCCTCAGCTTCAAGGCTTCGAACCTCAACCTGATGGATGCCATTGGCACCGTTGGAGGCATCCGCCAGGACACGGCAGACGGCGAAGCGGTCTACGTCATCCGCGGCGCACAGGACATCGCCACCGAACAGGCCAAGGTATTCCAGCTGAACGCGCAATCGCCCACCGCCTTCGCGCTGGCCAAAAGCTTCCCGCTACAGCCCCAGGACGTGGTGTTCGTCGGGCCCGCCGGGATCACCCGTTGGAACCGTTTCATCAGCCAGCTGCTGCCGTCGGCCACTGTGGTCGGCACCGGTGCCGCCTTCAGCCGCTGACCGTGAGCTAGCGAGCCGGCCAGCAACGGCCTGACGCGAAACAACCGCAGCCACCGCAAGGGGCTGCGGTTTTTTTTGCGCGCAACAATCCAGGCGGACGGTTTCGCTGTTCAGCCTAGAGGTTCCGACGCTGCGCCGGGCAGCGTGCCGGCGATGAGCTGAGCGAGCGCACGCCAGCCGACGAAGCGCCCTCACGCCACCTTGAAACGCCCCACCAGCGCCTGTTGCATATCCGCCAGGCGTGCCAGCTCGAGGCTGGTCGCCGCCGTCTGCTCGGCACCAGCGCTGACCTGAATAGCAACGTCGTTGATCGCCACCACGTTGCGGTTGATGTCCTCCGCGACCGCGCTCTGCTCTTCGGCCGCCGTAGCGATCTGCATGTTGCGATCGCTGATCCCGGCCACGCCGTGCGCGATCTCAGCCAGCAGGTCTCCGGCGCGCCCGATGTTGCGGGCGCCGGCTTGCGCCTTGCTCAGGGTGTCCTGCATGGATCGCGCTGCGCGGTCCGCGCCGCTCTGCAGGTTGCCGATCATGCCCTGGATGTCGCCGGTCGACTCCTGGGTCTTTTGCGCCAGCATGCGCACCTCGGATGCCACTACCGCAAAGCCGCGCCCATGCTCGCCGGCCCGCGCCGCTTCGATCGCCGCATTGAGGGCGAGCAGGTTGGTCTGGTCGGCGATGCCACGAATGACGTCCAGCACCGACGAGATGGAATCGCTTTCCTGCTTGAGTTGCCCTATCACCCCGGCGGTCTGATCGGCCTGCTCCGACAGCTGGCGGATCAGGTCGATGGTGCTCTGTACCTCGTCGCGCCCCTGCGCCGTATGCAGGTTCAGCTGTTGCGAGAGCTCGGCCGCATCGCTGGTGCTGCGCGCCACGTCTCGGACGGTTGCGCTCATCTGGTTGATCGCCGTGACGGCCAGCTCGGTACCCTGGCGCTGGCGATCGATGCTTTCACTGGTCTGCACCGTGACCGCCGACGACTCCTCCGCCGCGGTGGCCACCTGGGCCGTGGCGCTGCCAATCTCCCTGACCACCTGCTGCAGTTCGGCCGCCATGTCGTTGAGGTTGCGCGAGATTTCGCCGAACTCGTCAGCGCCGTCATAGGCGACCACTGCCGTCAGATCCCGGCCCGACAGCGACAGCAAGGCGCGGTTAACGGCCCGCACGGCAACCTTGATGTTGCGAATGATCAGGAACGACAAAATGGCGACGGCCGACAGCGCCGCGGCGACCGCCGCCAAGGTGGTCCATAGCGCGGCCTGCGCCTGGTCATGCGCCTCGGCTGCCAGGGCGCCGACCGACTGGGACAGTTGCTCCTCCACCTCGCCCATCGCATCGATTCGCAGGGTGGCGTTGTCAAACCAAACGCTGGCGTCCACGCCCAGCGCCTCCCCCAGCGGGACCTCGAAGGCACGATTCTGGAGCCGCGCGACTTCGACCGCGCCGGGGCTTTGCATCTTTTCATCCAGCAGGCCGGCCAGCCGCTCTGGCGCGGAGCGCCGGAAGCCGTCGGCATAGGCGGAGAATTCGCCAAGGTTCTGGCTGAATGCGGCCAGCTGGTTGGCATCGAAGCGGTCCTGACCGAACACTCCAGCCAGCATCGCGCGCTCACGACCAGCGCGCTCCTTCATCTCGATGAACTGGTTCAACCCGCCGAGGGCGCGCGCCAGTTCAAGGTGCTGAACATTGTGTTCGAGCGCATGAGTAACGCCGATCAACGAGTGCAGGAAGCCGGCGTACCGCGCTGCGGATTCGCCTGTGCTGATGGCGAGGCCGCTGACCTGCCCCCGTACGCCATTCAGCTCGGCGAGCACCGCCATCGCTTTACCCAGGCCGACCTCATCGCGCTGCGCGACCTGCCGGGCCGCGTCTATCGCCTGGTCGGTCGCCTGCCGCAACTGCTGCAATTTTTCGCCCATTGCGCGGCCCTGGCTGCCGAGAAACGCACCGCTGGCGCCGCGCTCGCGCTGCACAGCGGTGATCAGCCTGCTGACCTTTTGCACCGCGACGCTTGCCTCCACTGTGGCCTCCATGTCGCGCAGCGTCTGGTAGCTGTCTGCGACATACAGAGCCGCAAGCCAGAGAAACCCCAGCAGCGGAGCGGCCAGGATGAGGGCAAGTTTGAAGCTGAGCGGGATATTCTTGAGCATGCGTGGGATCTCGATGCGCGAGCGAACTCGTCCGACCTGGACAGCTTTGATCAAGCGTCTCCAGTGAGCCGGCCGCTGGCGCAGCTGCCGAGTGAGTGTGATTAGCAGTGGGTTGCAGCTCGGGCAGGCAGCGAAGACGATGCCTGTGACCGGCGGCGGCATCTTCCCGCACGACGCGCACCCCGCCCCTTGATAGCCGTCAACTTATCCGCGTCAAGGAGCAGACGAGCGTGGCTCGTGTGCTCCAAGAGCGCTCATGCGAGACCTGTAACGGCGCCCATCAACTAACCATCGTCAGGTTGTTACGGCCTTCCGACCGGCCCGTGCTCAGCGACGCATCAGCGGCGGCGTGCGCGGCGGCACCAGGTGCTTGCTTCCCGTGGATTCGTAGGCTGCTGCCAGGCGCAGCAAGGCCGAATCGTCGTAGGCGCGGCCGGCAAAGGTCAGGCCGACCGGCATGCCGATATCTGCCATGATGCCCATGGGCACGGTGACCGTCGGTACGCCCAGGTGGCGAATGGCGAGGTTGCCGTTGGCGACCCAGACGCCATTGCTCCAGGCAATGTCGGCCGAGGCGGGATTGACGTCGGCGTCCGCTGGCGCGACATCGGCGACGGTCGGGAAGAGCACCGCGTCGAGGCCGAGGCGATCCATCCAATGTTCCAGGTCGATCCGCCGTGTCTCCTCAAGGCCACGTAGGCCATCCGGCAGCGTCTCGATGCGGTCCCAGGGCGTGATGCCGCGCTCGGCCATGCGTACGTACTCGTCCATCCCGGCGGCGAGGTCGCCCTCTCGATTGGGCAGCGTGCCGGGGTCGTGCGGGAAGATCCGCGGGCCATCCACATCGACCAGCCGATTCAGTGCCGGATCGCCGTTGGCCTGCAAGAAATCGTCGAAGGCCCAGGCGGTCAGGTCCCAGAGTTCGTGGTGGAGGAACTCCTTCGAGACCAAACCGCGATTATAAACGGTGGGTGCGCCGGGGCGGTCGCCTTCGCAATTGGAGACCAGCGGGAAGTCCACTTCGATCACTTCGCCGCCGGCGGCCTCGATTTCACGGCGTGCCGCTTCCCACAGCGCGATGACCGACGCCCGCGTGTGGATGCGCTGGCCGGTGGGTCCGCCGATGCCTGGAGATTCGCTGGTACCGGCCTCGGGGTCGGCGTTGACGTACATACGCGGCACGCCGAAACGCTTGCCGGCGAGCGCGTCGGCGGTCGCGGCGAGGTCCTGATAGCAGACCGGGCGGACCGCAGCGACCCCTGGCAACGGTACCCATGGCTGCATGCGCCAGAGGTCGCCGCGCGTGTCCGGGTCTTCGGCGACAATAACGTCGAGCACCTCGAGCAGGTCGGCCATTGTCCGGGCGAAGGGCACCACTACGTCCATGGTCGGGGTCAGCGGCCAGTTGCCGCGTACCGAGATCACGCCGCGCGAAGGGGTATAGGCGCACAGGCCGCTATTGGAGGCCGGCCCGCGCCCGCTCGACCAGGTTTCCTCGGCGAGGCCGAAGGCGGCGAAACTCGCTGCCGTCGCGGTGCCGGCGCCGTTGGACGAGCCGGAGGCAAAGGGCGCGGGCAGGTAGTCGCCGTTATAGGGGCTTTCGGCGCGACCATAGACGCCGCGCTGCATACCGCCGTTGGCCATCGGCGGCATGTTGGTCTTGCCCAGGCAGATCGCACCCGCCGCGCGCAGGCGCTCGATGGTGAAGGCGTCGCGATAGGCCGTCAGCTTGGCGAAGGCTGGGCTGCCGGACGCGGCGGTCAGGCCTTTCACTAGGTAGCTGTCCTTGGCGGTGTAGGGGATACCGTCGAGCGGACCGAAGATTTCGCCGCGGGCGCGCCGTTCATCCGACTCCCGCGCCTCCTGCAGCGCCGCCGGGTTGGGCACCACCACGGCGTTGAGTGCGGTCGGCGTGTCGGGGCCGTCGTAGGCCGCTATCCGCTCGAGGTAGGCCTCGACCAGCTCGACAGCCGTGACCCGGCGGGCGGCGAGCGCCTCGCGCAAGTCTGCAATGGACGCTTCGGTGACTTCGATCGGTGCTGCCATTTGGACCCTCGCATGACGGGTGTGCATGAAATTCCGACCGACAATATAGCGGGTTAACGGCCGCTGTCCGAGGCCCCGCGGCGGGCGCTGCCTGGCGCCAAGCGGACCGCTTCGGTCGCTCAGCGACGCGTGCCGGCCAGCCGCACCCCCAGCGCAGCGAGCGAGGCCAGGCTCGCCAGGCCGACCACCGCCATCCAACCCCATTGCGCGAACGCCATACTGCCCAAGCCGGCGCCGGTAGCCATGCCGATGAATACGCCGGTAAACAGCAGTGCGTTCAGGCGGCTGCGCGCCGGCGGATCGATGCCGTAGACGATGGTCTGGTGCGCGACCAGCGCCGCCTGGATGCCGAAGTCGAAACCGACGGCGGACGCCACCATCAACCCTAGCTGCACGCTGTCCGGCAGCACCCCGCCCAACCCGAGCAGGGCGAAGGAAACCGTGGCCAGGCCGGCGCCGAGCCGCGTCACGCGATCCGGCCCACGGCGATCGGCCAACCGGCCGGCCAGGGGCGCCGCCAGAGCACCGGCCGCACCGGCCAAGCCGAATGCGCCGGCCGCCGCACTGCCGAGACCGAAGCTACCGTGCAGCATCATCGCGAGCGTCGACCAGAAGGCGCTAAAGGCCACCGAGAGCAGGCCCTGCGCTAGCGCGGCCCGACGCAACGTCGGGTAGCGCGACCAAAGTTCGAGCATCGATCCGAGCAGCGCGCCGTAACGCAGCGAAGTGGTCGCGGCGAACCGCGGCAAACCGCACCAGGCGCCAATCCCGACCAGCGCGATGGACACTGCGGCAATCCCGTAGACCGCCCGCCAACCGAACTGCTCAGCGATCAGGCCACTGAGCACACGCGACAGCAGAATGCCGAGCAGCAGCCCGGTCATCACAGTGCCGACGATACGCCCGCGCTGCGTCTCAGGCGCCAGCGTCGCCGCCGCGGGCACGATGTCCTGGGCCAGGGTGGCCGCGAGCCCGATCGCCAGGCTGGCGACCAGCAGCGTACCGACGCCCGGCGAGAGGCAGGCCAGCAGCAGCGCCAGGATCAGCAGCAGCGCCTTGGCCAGGATGATCCCGCGCCGGTCGTAGCGATCACCGAGCGGGGCCAGCAGCAGGATGCCCAGCGCATAGCCGAGCTGCGTAAGCATCGGCACCATGCCGACCGAACGTTCGCCGGCGTGAATATCGGCACCGAGCACACCAAGAATCGGCTGGCTGTAGTACAGGGTCGCGACGCTAAGACCGGCCCCGGTAGCCAGCAGCAGGACAAGCCCGCGTGAAGGTACGATGGTGCGCGTCTCGAGCGTGGGGGCAGCAGAGGCAGAGGTCATAAGCAACTCCGGGCGGTTGGAAGTGTGTTCATTCTCTTCGCGTATCAAACAATGCTGTAGTACCCTGCCTGGCAAATCTTATATACACAAAACGTATGACAGAACCTCTCGTTGCCGGACTCGACCGCATCGAACTGCTGCGCACCTTTGTACGCATCGTCGACGCCGGCAGCCTGTCCGCCGCGGCCGCACAACTGGCCACTACCCAGCCCACCGTAAGCCGCCGTCTGCAGGCGCTGGAAAAGTCGCTTGGCCTGCAATTGCTCAATCGCTCCACCCACGGCATGCAACTGACCGGGGACGGCGAGCGATGCTACGGCCACGCCAGACAGCTGCTGGACAGCTGGTCGGAGATGGAGGCGGAGCTGATTGGCGCCCGCGACGATCCGCGGGGCACGCTGCGGGTCCAGGTGCCGCACGCATTCGGCCAGGACCAGCTGATCGCGCCGCTGGCCGAGTACCTGCGCCGTTACCCGAAGGTCAATGTCGAGTGGGTATTGCACGACCGCCGCCCCGATTTCATTGCCGAGGGGGTCGACTGCGCCATTCAGGTGGGGGTCATAGAGGACCCGTCGGTAGTGGCCATCCGCCTGGGCGAGGTGCCGCGGATCGTGGTCGCAGCGCCTGCTTTGCTTGAAAGCGACAAGCCGCCAGCCACAGCCACGCAACTGCAGCAATTGCCCTGGCTGGCGCTGCGCACCTACTACACCAACGAGGTGCTGCTAATCGACCAGGCCAGCGGGCGCCAGCAGCGCTTCGCCATCGAACCGCGGATCAGCACCGACAGCCTCTACGCGCTGCGCAGCGCGGCGCTAGCCGGTCTCGGCGCGTGCATCAGCTCGGCCTGGATCGTCGCCGCCGACCTCGACGCCGGCCGCCTCGTCCAGCTGACGCCGCACTGGCAGGCTGCGCCCCTGCCCGTCTACCTGATCTACCCGCACGCCCGCAGTTATCCGGCAAAACTACGCCTGTTCGCCGACCTGATACGCCAGCGCATGCCGAACCTGGTCGAGCTGCGCCCGAACGGTACGCCCCGCTAGCCGCTTCCGTCAGGCGACCGTCCTGCGCAGGCGCGCAGCGCGCCGGCGCCTGATAAACTGGCCGCCCTGCATCGCCGCGCCGGCCGCCAGCGACCCGTTCACCGGCCCGCGGCACCCTCCGCATCACCCCGCGGAGTGCCAGCCGCCCGAAAACCGGAACACCGCATGAATTCAGCTCTGCACCCCACCGTTGTCCGCCCTGCAGTGTCGCGCCGCTTTAGCGTCGCGCCGATGATGGACTGGACGGATCGCCACTGCCGGTTCTTCCTGCGCCAGCTGTCGCGCCACGCCCTGCTGTACACCGAGATGGTCACCACCGGCGCGTTGCTCAATGGCGATGCCGAACGCTTCCTGCGCCACGACGACGCGGAGCATCCGCTGGCGTTGCAACTCGGCGGCAGCGTGCCCGCCGAGCTTGCGGCCTGTGCCAGGATGGCCGAGGCGTCCGGCTACGACGAGGTGAACCTCAACGTCGGCTGCCCCAGCGACCGGGTACAGAACAACCTGATCGGCGCCTGCCTGATGGGCCATCCTGCGTTGGTGGCCGATTGCGTCAGGGCGATGCGCGACGCGGTGGGCATCGAGGTGACCGTCAAACACCGCATCGGCATCAACGGACGCGACAGCTATGCCGAGTTATGCGACTTTGTCGGCCAGGTCCGCGATGCCGGTTGCCGCAGCTTCACCGTGCACGCGCGCATCGCGATCCTCGAGGGCCTGTCGCCGAAGGAAAACCGCGAGGTCCCGCCGCTGCGCCATGAGGTCGTCGCCGCGTTGAAGCGCGGTTTCCCTGATCTGGAAATCGTCCTCAATGGCGGCATCAAGACGCTGGACGAATGCGAGGCGCACCTTCGCCAGTTCGACGGCGTCATGCTCGGTCGCGAGGCGTATCACAATCCCTACCTGCTGGCGCAGGTGGACGGGCGGTTGTTCCACAGCTCAGATCCGGTGATCAGCCGCGCCGACGCCTTGCGCCGGATGCAGCCCTATATCGAGCGGCACCTGGCCAACGGCGGCGCGATGCACCACATTACCCGGCATGTGCTCGGATTGGGCCAGGGCTTCCCCGGCGCCCGCCGCTTCCGCCAGCTGCTCTCGGTCGACATCCACAAGACAAAGGAGCCGCTGACGCTGCTCGACCAGGCCATCGGGCTGCTCGAAGGGCATTGATCGCGCCGGCCGGGAACACCGCGACCCGTTTCCAATCCAAGTGCTGCCCGCCCGCACCCTCCGCGCGACACAGGCGTGGTGGCCTTGGGTTCAAGTCATGCCAACTCAGAGGATAGAGCGCCCTATGACATCCAAGCTGGAACAACTCAAGCAGTACACCACCGTGGTCGCCGACACCGGTGACCTCGACGCCATCGCCCGGCTGAAACCGGTCGATGCCACGACCAACCCCTCGCTGCTGCTCAAGGTCGCCGCACTGCCGCGCTACGCCGATCACTTGCAGGCCGCGATGAGCAACTGCAAGGGCGACATCGGCCTGGGTTGCGACCTGTTCGCCGTGGCCGTCGGACAGGAAATCCTCAAGCTGATCCCGGGGCGCATCTCCACGGAGGTGGATGCCCGCTTGTCCTTCGATGCCGAGGCCATGGTCCAGCGTGGCGAGCGCTTGATCGGCCTGTACGAACAGGCCGGGGTGTCCCGTGACCGCGTGCTGATCAAGCTGGCGTCGACCTGGGAAGGCATCCGCGCCGCCGAACGCCTGGAGAAATCCGGCATCCAGACCAATCTGACCCTGCTGTTCTCCTTTGCCCAGGCAGTGGCCTGTGCGGACGCCGGCGTGTTCCTGATCTCGCCCTTCGTCGGCCGCATCTACGACTGGTACAAGAAGCACGAGGGACGCGACTACGTCGGCCACGAGGATCCCGGCGTGCAGTCGGTGAGCCGCATCTACGACTACTACAAGGCGAACGGCTTCGACACCGTGGTGATGGGCGCGAGCTTTCGCAACGTCGGGCAGATCGAGGCCCTGGCCGGCTGCGACCGCCTGACCATCAGCCCCGAACTGCTAGGTCAGCTGGGCGAGATGCAGGGTTCGCTGGAGCGTCAGCTAGCGCCGGGCGGCACTGGCGAGCCCCGCGTGACGATGGACGAAGCGGCGTTCCGCTGGGGCATGAACGAAGACGCCATGGCAACCGAGAAACTCGCCGAAGGCATCCGCCAGTTCGCCCGCGATCAGGAAAAGCTGGAAGCCTTGTTGCCGGGCAAGCTGTAGTTCAGGAGCGTTCCAGCGCCGTCACGAGGTCG
Source organism: Pseudomonas sp. (assembly GCA_032064305.1). Lineage (GTDB taxonomy): Bacteria > Pseudomonadota > Gammaproteobacteria > Pseudomonadales > Pseudomonadaceae > Stutzerimonas. The sequence continues at coordinate 88,858 of DAMBNU010000010.1, forward strand.
CGAAAGGCCTCGCGGTTGGATTCATTGAGGCTCATCAGGATACGGTGAGCCTCGAGTACCTTGCTCTTGACCACCTCTTCGGACTGATCCTGGCTGGGCAGGTCGGCGAGCTGCTCCGGCGATGGCAGCGGCTGGTCGACAATATTGAACACCTGATCGAAGCCCATGGACTGCAACAGCCGGGTGATATCGTCGTGGGTGGTCACCAAGGTCGGCAGCATACCGACCTTCTGTCGCGACAGAATGGAGAGTTTGGCCAGCAGGCCCAGCGTGGTGCTGTCGATGCTTCGGCTCTCGGTCAGATCGATGACGATCGAGGAGAAATTCAGCGACGAAAAGATCTTCTCGATGGTGGCGTCCAGCGCGGAGCACAGCGTCAGGCGGATCTCGCCGACGAATTTGAGGACGAAGGTGCCGTCCTGCTCGGCGAACTGGATCTTACCAGTGCTCATGCAAGGTTCCTGCTGAGTACCAGCAACGCGATGTCATCAGGCATATCCTCCAGGTCCGCGAGGCCCAACACCCGCTGGAGTCCCTCCAGCGTTCCGCCCGCGTCGCAGATCAGCGCGGGCAACCCGGCCTCCTTGTCTTTGAGCGTGTCGCCCGGCAAAAGGTCCAGGATGCCATCGGAAAGCAGTGTCAGGCTGAAGGCGTCCGGCAACGCGATCTCGTAGTCGTCGTAGGTCGCCTCGACGAACAGCCCGACCGGCAGGCCCTTGCCCTCGAGGTAGCGGGCCGCACCGGCGCTGTACATGACCGGCATCGGCAAGTGGCCGCCGATGCTGTAATGCAGCAGGTTGCGCTCCTGGTCGATCACGCCGCCAAGCATGGTCACATGCTTGCCGAGCTTGCAGTTGATCAGGCCGCGGTTGATGTGGTCGAGCACTTCGGATGGTTTGAACGCGCGCAGCGTCCCGCCCCGCCGCGATTCGTACAGCAGGCGCGTGGTCATGAACTTCAGCAGGACGGTGACGAACGCCGACGAGGCGCCGTGGCCCGAAACGTCGGCCAGGTAGAACCCGATGCGGTGCTCGTCGACCCGGAAGTAGTCGACGAAATCGCCGGACAGGTAGAGCGATGGGATGATCTGGTGGGCGAAGCTGAACTCGTCGAGGCTGCAGGGCGTGACCGGCAGCATGTTCATCTGCACCTGGCGACCCGCGTCCTGGTCCTCCTGCAGCAGATGCAGGCTAGCCTGCAGGTCGCGGTTGGCGGTTTCCAGCTGCTCGCGGTAGCGTCGGTTTTCCAGGCGCAGGCGTGAGCGATCGAGCGCGCGTCGCACGGAGTGCTCGAGCATCGCCAGATCTTCGAGGGGTTTGATCAGGTAGTCGGCAGCGCCCAGGCGCAGGGCTTCGACCGCATCGCTCATGACTCCGGCCCCGGACACGACGATTACCGGGAGGTCGACCTGGCGCTCGCTGATTAGGCGGATCAGTTCCAGGCCATCCATCTGCGGCATGCGCAGATCACAGATCACCAGATCGGGGTGTTCGGCATCGAACAACTCGATGCCACGCGGCCCATTGGGCGCCTGTAACACCCTGAAACCACTGTCATCCAGATAGGCAGCCAGGCTGGCTCGTACCACATCGTCGTCATCTATGATCAGCAGCGTCGCGCTTGGGTTATGCATGTTCCTACCAGGCGGAATCGCCAGGATGTTTGGCGAAAGCATAGGCCCTGCGCAAACGCCGGGCGTGGGATCTTTTCAAGGCGCAGACGGTACTCCCCTTCGATCTGCGTTTCAAGCCAGGCCAAGCCGCTCCGTCTGTGCTTTACAGCCTGAATTGGCGGGCGTTATAAGGGCTGGCACAACCAGACCCCAGAGGACAAAAACCATGACCCTGAGTGATCGGGACTACAGCGAAAAACGCGACTTCATCCGCATGCAGATCGAGACGGCGATCACCCTTTCGGTTGGAGATAAGCAGTACCCGGCGACCTGCCTGGACCTGTCCAGCACCGGCATGCAGGTGCTCGCCGCGACGCAAGTGAAGATGGGCGACCGGCTCCGGGTTCTTATCCCGTCCGAACACAGCGAGCTGAAGGGGCTGGATGCCGAAACCGAAGTGGTCCGTGTCGGCACCCTGGACGATGGGCGCCAGAGCCTGGGGCTGGCGATTCTGTCGATGAACTGAAATTCCGCGGCTCCGCCGGGGCCCGTGCGCCGCCGCCAGGCTTCGAGCGCAACAGGCAAGCAAACCCGGCGGGACGGGCGCAGCGTGGTCAGAAGTCGTCTTCGACCTGGCCGTCCTGGGTGCGGAATTCACGGTTCTGCAGGTAGGCGTTGCGAATGAAGACGTAGCGATCGCCGGTGATCATCCGTTCCGCCGACAGCAGTTCGGCGCGCGTGTCGACCACGTCAAGCGCACGCGTCAGGTTGCGCGTCGGGATGTGATCCATGTAGGGATAGGGCTGCAGGAACGCATCCGGCACGCGCCCCGCCGCATCGCGTACGGTGCTGGGCCCTAGCAGCGGCAGTACCACATAAGGGCCGCTGCCCAGCCCCCAGGCGCCGAGGGTCTGGCCGAAATCCTCGTCGTTGCGCTGCAGCCCCATACGGGTCGCCACGTCGAAAAAGCCGAACACGCCGAAGGTGGTGTTGAACAGGATCCGGCTGGTGTCGATGCCGGCATCGCGGACCTTGCCCTGCAGCAGGTCGTTGGTCAGCACCACGACGTCGCCCAGGTTGCTGAACACGTTCCCGATGCCGTCCTCGAGGAACTGCGGGGTGACCTTCTGGTAGCCCTTGGCGAGCGGCTTGAGCGAGTAGGTGTCGACCGTGTCGTTGAAGCGGAAGATGGCCCGGTTGACGCCTTCCCAGGGGTCCTCCTCGGCGGCCTGCAGTGACGCGCCGAACGCCGTTAGTGCGCCCACAACGACAACCTTGAAATATCCGATCCAATCCTTGCCGAGCATGTGCATCGCGGGCTTCCCCTCGTTCCGAATGGCGGCTTCTGCCGTACAAAGCGCTGAAGTATAGATCGATTGCACCCCGTTACGGCAGCCGGCAGACACGCGGACAGGCAACGAACTTAGCTGGCCTCCGGCCGCTCAAAGCCGGGACAAGCCCAGCCCCGCTGGTTTAACCTTCTTTACATCGAGCGCTGGCAATTCGCCGCCCGACAACCTTCGAGGACGCAACATGCCGGAACATGATCTGCAGTCGCAGCTTGCAGAGCTGCGCAGTCAACTGGCCCAGGACGCACCGCTGTCGGAGGAGGAGCGCGCCCAACTGCAGGCGATCGCCCATGACATTGAACTGCGCCTGGCCAACGCGGGAGTGGTAGAGCAGAACGATTCGCTGGTAGACGGCGTCAACCTCGCGGTGGAGCGGTTCGAGGTCAGCCACCCGAACACGGCGATGACCCTGCGCAACATCATGCAGACGCTGGCGAACATGGGGATCTAGGCCGGCCCCATCAGGCCATCATCCGGGCGAGCCAGCAGATGGCCCGCCCCGCCTCTGCTGCTGTACCCATGGCGAACGCAGCGCCAGCGCCCTACTGGCGCACCAGCCTGCCGTTGGCCGCGGTCAACGCGCCACTACTGCGGTACGGGTTGATGTCCAGCCCGCCGCGACGCACATAGCGTGCGTCAACGTGTAGCCATTCGGGCTGCAGCAGACGCTGCAGATCGAGGAAGATTCGCTCCACGCATTGTTCGTGGAAATCGGCGTGCTGGCGAAAGCTCACCAGGTACGCCAGCAGGCTGCCGTGGTCCAGCGCCGCGCCACGATAGCCGACCTCCAGCGTGCCCCAGTCCGGCTGGCCGGTGACCGGACAGTTGGATTTCAACAGATGACTGTGGACCCACTCCTCCACCTGGCGCTCCGGATCGCAGCGCAACAGCTGTGCGCGTGGTGAATCGTAGTGTTCGATAGGGACATCCACATCGTCGATGCAGGCGCTCGCGGGCAGGGCGATCCCCTCCTTCGCCACCTCTTCCAGCGTTCGCAAACGCACACCCACCGCCTTGCCCGCCGCAGCGGACAGGTCTCGGGCCACCACCTCGGCCAGGGCGCCGCGGCTGTTGAACACCGACTGGTTCAGCGAGTTGAGGTAGAGCTTGAACGACTTGGACTCGATGATGTTCGGCGAGTCCGCCGGGATGCTGAATTCGCCGATCGCCACCACCGGCTTGCCGGACGGCAGCAGCCAGGACAGCTCGTAGCAGTTCCAGATGTCAACGCCGCGATAGGGCAAGGTTTCTGCGGTCAGCCCGAGCTCCGCCCACTTGGTGGTTCGGGATATAGGGAAAAGCTGCTCGGGGCTGTACGTCGCGACATAAGCGCTGGACTTGCCCAGCGGCGACGATTCGGCGGGATGCTGCATGACGGGAACCTGTACGAAAAACGATCGCCAGTGTAGCGGTTCCCGCCGAGTTTCGACATCGCGCCGGCATGGCCGCCGGCGCGTCGGCGATCGCCTACTGGCGCATGCCGCGGCCACTCTTGAGCAGGCGGATGCACCACACGTACATCAGCACGGCCGCCACCGCCATGAAGCTGATGGCCACGCCGATGCGAATGTCCGAGACGCCGAGAATGCCATAGCGGAACGCGTTGACCATATGCAGGATCGGGTTGGCCAGCGACAGCGTCTGCCAGAACGGTGACAGCAGGTTGATCGAGTAGAACACCCCGCCCAGGTAGGTCAACGGCGTCAGCACGAAAGTCGGGATGATGGAGATGTCATCGAAGTTGCGCGCAAACACCGCGTTAATGAACCCGCCCAGGGCGAAGATGGTCGAGGTCAGGGTGATAACCAACAGCGTGACGCCCAGGTGATGCACCTGCAGGTCCGTGAAGAACATCGACAGCAGCGTCACGATCAGCGCCACTGCCAGCCCGCGGGTGATACCGCCCAGCGCGAAGCCGATCAGAATCACGTGCGGCGATACCGGGGACACCAGCAGCTCCTCGATGGATCGCTGGAATTTGCTGCTGAAAAAGCTCGAGACCACGTTGCTGTAGGAGTTGGTGATCACCGACATCATGATCAGCCCCGGCACGATGTACTCCATGTAGCTGAAGCCGCCCATCTCGCCGATCCGCGAGCCGATCAGGTTTCCGAAGATCACGAAGTACAGCACCATGGTGATCGCCGGGGGCAGCAGCGTCTGCGGCCAGATTCGCGTGTAGCGGCGGATCTCGCGGTGCACGATGGTCTGCAGCGCCACCATGTTGGGACGAAATTCGGGATTCATTTGGTCACCTTGGGCAGATTGTTCTCTACCATCGACACGAACAGCTCCTCCAGGCGATTGGTCTTGTTGCGCAGGCTCAGCACCTCGATGCCCTGCGCCGAGAGCAGGCGGAACAGGTCGGTGATGCCCTGGCTCTTGTCCACCTGCACCTCCAGGGTGTGATGGTCGATCAGCCGTGCCGGATACGGCCCCAGATCCGGCGGCACCAGCTGCGATTCCTTCAGGTCGAGCAGGAAGGTCTCGACGTGCAGCTGTTTGAGCAGCTCGCGCATGCTGGTGTTCTTGACGATCTGCCCGTGGTCGATGATGCCGATGTTGCGACACAGCTGCTCGGCCTCTTCCAGGTAGTGCGTGGTGAGGATGATGGTGATGCCTTCACGGTTGAGCTCCGTGAGAAAAGTCCACATCGATCGGCGCAGCTCGATGTCGACACCCGCGGTGGGCTCGTCGAGGATCAGCAGGCGCGGCCGGTGGATCAATGCCCGGGCGATCATCAGGCGTCGCTTCATGCCGCCTGACAGCATGCGCGAGGACACATCGCGCTTGTCCCACAGCCCGAGCTGGTTGAGGTACTGCTCGGCGCGCTCCTTCGCCACCTTCGACGGGATGCCGTAGTAACCGGCCTGCGTGACAAGAATGTCGAAGGCCTTCTCGAATTGGTTGAAGTTGAATTCCTGGGGCACCACGCCCAGGCAGCGCTTGAGCCCACCCGGGTCGCGGTCGAGATCGTGGCCGAACACGTTCACCGTGCCGCCGGTCTTGTTCACCAGGGTGGAAAGGATGCCTATGGTGGTGGACTTTCCGGCCCCGTTGGGACCCAGCAAGGCAAAGAAGTCGCCTTCGGCCACATCGAGGTCAATGCCCTTGAGGGCTTCGAAGCCGTTTCCGTAAACCTTGGTCAACTGCCGGATGGATAGAGCAGTACTCATAAAGAATGCACACAACGCTGAGGGATTCAGAGTAGATAAGGGCGCAGCGGCGCAATTGCAACACGGCATGCACGCTGCGGCCGGTGTCGAGCACGAGGCAGGACCGAATCGCGCGTTTCGGTCATTTATGAAACTCGCGAAGCGGTTTTCAGTCACTATCGAACAGTCGCCGCGTCCACCTGCCCCTTCACCCCCCGCGTCCCGAGCGCCTATGCTGGTTGGGCCGCCCACGTTCACAAGGAACCCTCCATGACCCTGCTCTGGCTGCTCGTGTTACTGCTCGGCATCGCCGTGATCGCCCACCTGCGCGTCTCGCCCGTGCCCGCGCTGGCGATCGTCGCCGTGTACCTGCTGCTAATGGGCGCGGCCGACGGCACGCCGGCCCTGCTCATGCTGATCCTCTGGCTGGTGCTGATCGCCGTAGCGGTGCCGCTACTGGTTGCGGATTTGCGCATCCGCTATTTCAGCGGGCCGATGTTCGACTGGTTCAAGAAGGTACTGCCGCCGATTTCCGACACCGAGCGCGACGCCATCGACGCCGGCAGCGTCTGGTGGGACGGCGAGCTGTTCAGCGGCCGCCCGAACTGGGACACCCTGCTTGGCTACCCCAGGGCGACGTTGACCGAGGAAGAGCAGGCCTTCATCGACGGGCCCACTGAGGCGCTGTGCGCCATGGTCAACGACTGGGAGGTCGGCCAGCGCCTGGATCTGCCGCAGGAGGCCTGGGACTACATCAAGGCCGAAGGCTTCTTCGCCCTGATTATCCCCAAGGAATACGGCGGCAAGGGTTTCTCGGCCTACGCGCATTCGCAGATCGTGATGAAACTGGCGACCCGCAGCGGTGACCTGGCGAGCACCGTCATGGTGCCCAACTCCCTAGGCCCGGCCGAACTGCTGCTGCACTACGGCACCGAGGAGCAGCGCAACCACTACCTGCCGCGCCTGGCCAACGGCACGGACATCCCCTGCTTCGCCCTTACCGGCCCCTACGCCGGCTCCGACGCTGGCGCGATGAACGACAGCGGCGTGATCTGCCGCGGCCAGTGGCAGGGCGAGGAAGTGCTCGGCCTGCGCCTGAACTGGGAAAAGCGCTACATCACCCTTGGCCCGGTCGCCACACTGCTCGGCGTCGCCTTCAAGACCTATGACCCCGAGCATCTGCTAGGTGACGAGGAGGAACTGGGCATCAGCCTCGCACTGATCCCGACCGATACCGACGGCGTCGAGATCGGCCGTCGCCACCTGCCGTTGGGCGCGGCCTTCATGAACGGGCCGAACTGGGGCAAGGATGTCTTCGTACCGCTGGAAGCCATCATCGGCGGGCGCGAGATGATCGGCAAAGGCTGGATGATGTTGATGAACTGCCTCTCAGTGGGCCGCTCCATTTCGCTGCCGGCGACCGGCGTGAGCGCAGCCAAGGCCTGCAGCTACGTCTCCGGCCGCTATGCGCAAATCCGTGAACAGTTCAACGTACCGCTGGCCGCCTTCGAGGGGATCCAGGAGCCATTGGCGCGTATCGGCGGCAATGCCTGGCTGATGGACAGCGCACGCATCCTTACCGCTAACGCGGTGGACCTGGGTGAGAAACCGTCGGTGCTCTCGGCCATCCTCAAATATCACCTGACCGAACGGGGCCGCGCGTGCGTCACCGACGCCATGGATATCCACGGCGGCAAAGGCATCATCATGGGGCCGAACAACTACCTGGGCCGGTTGTGGATGTCGGCGCCGATCTCCATCACCGTTGAGGGTGCCAACATCCTCTCGCGCAATCTGATGATCTTTGGCCAAGGGGCGATCCGCTGCCATCCCTTCGTCCTGCGCGAAATGGAGCTGGTGCACGAGCCCGACCGCGACGAAGCGGTGAAGAAGTTCGACAGGTTGCTGATGCAGCACATCGGCTTCGCCGTCAGCAACACGGCCAGCACCTTGGTGCTCGGGCTGACCTTCGGTCTGCTCGGCAAGGCCCCCGGCACCGAGTTGACCCGTCCCTACTTCCGCGCCCTGGATCGCATCGCCGCGGCCTTCGCGATGCTCGCCGACCTGTCGATGATGCTGCTGGGTGGCGAACTCAAGCGTCGCGAACGCCTGTCGGCGCGGTTGGGCGATGTACTCAGCCACCTCTACCTGGCCTCGGCCGCGCTCAAGCGCTATCACGACCTCGGCCACCCGACCGAACAGGCGCCGCTGCTGCGCTGGGCTTTGGAAGATTGCCTGTGCCAGGCCGAGCGCGCGCTGGCGGGCACGCTGGAGAACTTCCCCAACCGCCTGCTCGGCGGCGTCCTCCACGTGCTGGTATTTCCGTTCGGCGCGCGGCACAACGGCCCGTCCGATGCACTGGACGCCGAAGTCGCGGCGATCCTCGGCCGTCCCGAGGGCGACCCGGCACTGGAGCAGATTCTCGACGGCGTCTACCGCCCGCAGGACGCCAGCGAAGCCTTCGGAGCACTGCGCGAGGCCTTCGACGCCCTGGCCGCTGCGCAACCGCTGCAGAAAAAGCTCCACAAGGCACTCAAGACCGGCGAGTTCAAGCCCGCCGCGCATGAGGACCCGATCAGCGCCGCCCTTGCGGCCGGCGTACTGGATGCCTCAGAGGCCGAGCAACTCACCGCGGCCGAAGCAGCTCGGCGCAAGGTCATCAGCGTTGACGATTTTGACAAGGCGCAACTTGAGCTGACCGAGGGGAAGATCCGCTGATTCGTTGAAATCGATCACCAGCGTTGGCTGCACACGCGGACCCCGCGCGGCGCCCTTCTCCTGTAGGAGACGCGCCCCGCGGCAGACAGCGCGGCTCGGGTACAAAAGCTTCGCCCCGAGTCGGCCGCCTGCAAGGGGCCGCGTCCAGCGCACTTCTCCTGTGGAAGCCGCGCCCCGCGGCGAACTGCGCTGGCTCGAATCTGAAAGCAGTTCCCATCGCTGAACCCGCCGACAGCCCGCGATTCAGAGCCTGCCTCAGCCTACCGTCCGACGATCGCCCCGGCCCGGCACCGAACCCAGGGTAGCCCGCCGAGTCAACAGCACACGCCCCAATTAACCCCGGCGCCCGTATAATCGCGCGCCCAATCGACACAGGTGAACCATGGCCAACCCATACCACGACCACAATCTGGCTCTTCTGGCCCATTTGCGCGGCATCCTGCTGGCGATGGGCGAAACCGAGCAGGTATCGGAAGAAAGCCACGCGCTGTTCCTCGAACGCTTCGACGAGCTGATCATGAACCTGCAAAACGTGCCGGAAGAGCGGCACATGGGTCAGGACATGATCTGCCAGGTATTCCATCGTTACCCGCAGATTGCTCACCTGGTGCCGCGCGATCTGCTCTGGTATTTCGGCGGCGACTGCCTGCATTTCATGCCGGATGAAGAAATCGAGCTCTTCCAGCGCCTGGAAGAGCGGCGCTACGAAGCCGAGGAAAACGACGAGCCGTTCGACTGGAACATGGAACGGCAGCTGATGAGCATGCCGGACGAAGGCCCGCGTCACTGAGCCTCGTCCGGACGTAGCGGCCGACCGAGGCCTGCTTTCCGAAGTCAGCGGACCTCGCACCTAGGTTTCAACAGGACGCTCAGCACGCAGCGCTGAGCAACCCAGCCAAGGGCTGCCCAAGCTCGATCAGGGCTGGTTCGCCGCCTCGGCCGCCTTGATCAGGTCTGCGCCGATCTCGCCTTCGAACTTTTTCCACACGGGCCGCATCGCTTCGCGCCACTCCCCGCGCTGCTCCGGGGTCAGCCGAATGATCTCGGTCTTGCCCGACTCGGCGATCGTGCGCTTGGCCTTCTGGTTCAGCTCATCAGCCTGACGGTTCACCTCGACGGTCACGTCCTGCATGACCTGCTCCAGCTCGCTGCGTACGTCATCCGGCAGGCCCTGCCAGAACTGAGTGTTGGTGATCACCATGTAGTCGATCAGGCCGTGGTCGGACTC
>DAMBNU010000010.1:98929-155040 GCA_032064305.1 Pseudomonas sp.
GGTGATGTACTTCTGCACCTCATGCACCTTTTGGCTCTCGTAGTTCGACCAGGTGTTCTCTGTGCCATTGACCACGCCCGTCTGCAGCCCTTGATAGACCTCGGCGAAACTCATCTTGCGCGGGTTGGCACGCACCGCCTTGAACTGTTCCTCCAGCACCTGTGTAGCCTGCACGCGGAATTTCAACCCGCGCGCGTCCTTGGGCTCGCGCAGCGGCTTGTTGGCTGATATCTGCTTGGTGCCGTTGTGCCAGTAGGCCAGGCCGGTGATGTTCTTGTCTTCCATGGCGGTCAGCAGCGCCCTGCCCTGCGGGCTGCTCTGGAAGCGGTCGGCGGCGGCCAGGTTATCGAAGAGAAACGGCAGGTCATAGATCTGGAGCGCCTTGGAGTACTGCTCGAACTTGGCCAGCGAAGGCGCCAGCAACTGCACATCGCCGATCAGCAGCGCCTCCATGTCCTTGCCGTCGCCAAACAGCGATGAATTGGGATAAACCTCAACCGTCACCTTGCCCGGCAGACGCTCTTCGGCCAGCTTTTTGAATAGCAGTGCCCCCTGCCCTTTGGGCGTGTTGTCCGCCACCACATGGGAGAACTTGATGACAATGGGCTCGGCATGCGCCACAGCGGCGATGGAAAAAGAAAGCGCGCAGGCGAGCGCCTTGAGCGTGTTACTCAACATGGAAGTACCCCTCTTGTTTTTGTCGGTTGGTACGTTTGCGGGCACCGCGTCGCGGTCAGGGGACCGCTTGCCCGGCACGTTGCAGCAGGCGACGGGCACGTCCGATGACCGGTGCATCGATCATGTGCCCATCGACCACGAAGACGCCCTCGCCTGACGCGCCGGCCGCGAGGACGCGTTGCGCCCAGGCCAGTTCATCAGCGCTGGGCATCAACGTTTCGTGCACCACAGCCACCTGGCTGGGGTGAATGCACAGCACGCCGCCGAAGCCCATGTCGCGGGCGTCGGCGGCAAACCGGGCGAGGCCCGGCAGGTCCTGGATATCGGGAAACACGCTATCCAGCGGCGGCGCCAACCCGGCCAGCCGTGACTGCAGCAGCAGCGCATAGCGGGCCTGGTCGAGGATGCGCTCGGCCGCCGGCGTGCCACTGGCGAGCCCCAGGTCCAGGCCCAGGTCCAGCGCGCCGAAAGACAGCCGCTCGACGCCGCCGGCCGCGGCAATGTCCGCCAACGCGGCCAGCCCGCGGGCGCTTTCGACAATCGGCCAGACCGGCTTGCCGCTTGCGGCGGCCGCGGTCACCTGGGCGGCGCTTTCGGCCTTGGGCAGTACGACACCCGCCACCCCGGCGTACGCGGTACAGAGCGCCAGGTCCCTGGCCTGCTGCGCGTGCCCGGCGGCGTTGATCCGTACCCGCACCTGAGCGCCCGGGTTGGCATCCAGAAAGGCGGCGAGCTGGTCACGTGCCTGCGCCTTCAGCTGCTCGGCGACGGCATCCTCCAGGTCGACGATCACCGCGTCGGCACCGGTTGCCAGCGCTTTTGCAATACGCTCGGGGCGGGTCGCCGGGACAAACAGTGCGGTACGGACGATGTGCGGGTTCATGGCTGCTCCTGGATCGTTGAGGTGAGGCAGGCTCGTCGGGCAAAGGCAGGCGCCGCCAACGCGAACCACCGCGCGCCCGACATGCTGGTCAAACCACCCCCTGCGTGTGCAGGCGTTGGATATCGTCCGCGGCGTAGCCCAGTTCCCGCAGCAGCGCGTCGGTGTGCTGGCCCAGTGCCGGAATCGGGTCCATCCGCGGGCTGAACGCGCTGTTGCGCCCCGGTGGCAGTAATGCCGGAAGCTCGCCGGCCGGGCTGCCGACCTCACTCCAGCGCTGGCGTGCCTTGAGCTGCGGATGAGCCCAGACACCGGCCATGTCGTTGACGTGGGCGTTGGCAATCGGCGCGGCATCCAGGCGCGCAATCACGTCATCGGCGCTCAACTTGCCGAACGCCTCGACGATGATCGCGCGCAGCGCCTCGCGGTTGTCCGATCGCAGCGAGTTGCTGGAGAAGCGCTCATCGCTGGCAAGCGCGGGTTGCAGCAGGACCTTTTCGCAGAACAGCAGCCACTCGCGCTCGTTCTGCAGGCCGAGCATCACCGTGCCGCCATCGCCCGTAGGAAACGGCCCGTAGGGATAGATAGTCGCGTGCGCGGCGCCGGCGCGCGGCGGCGGCGCCGCGCCTTCGTAGGCGTAGTACAGTGGGTAGCCCATCCACTCGACCAGGCTTTCCAGCATGGTCACGTCGACGCGGCTACCCTCGCCGGTCCTGCCGCGCAGCATCAGCGCCGAGAGGATGCCGGTGTAGGCGTACATGCCGGCGGCGATGTCGGCGATGGAACAGCCAGCCTTGGCCATCTCCGTCTCGCCCGGCCCGCCGGTGACCGAGAGAAAGCCGCCCTCGGATTGGATCAGTAGGTCGTAGGCCTTTTTCTGCTCGTAGGGGCCACCCTCGCCGTAGCCGGAAATGTCACAGACGACCAGCCGCGGAAAGCGCTCGTGCAGCGCCTCGAACGACAACCCCATGCGCGCCGCGGCGCCCGGCGCGAGGTTCTGCACCAGCACATCGGCGTTTGACAGCAATTGGTCGAGAACTTCGCGTGCGGCAGGTTGCTTGACGTCCAGGGTCAGGCTTTCCTTGGAGCGATTGGTCCAGACGAAGTGCGAGGCAAGGCCTTCGACGCGCTCATCGTAGCCGCGGGCGAAATCACCGGCACCGGGCCGCTCGACCTTGATCACCCGTGCGCCCAGGTCGGCCAGCTGGCGCGTACAGAAAGGCGCGGCAATGGCGTGCTCGAGGCTGACCACGGTGATGCCATCGAGCGGACGGGGTTTGGCTTGGGTGTCGGTCATGTTCGGTTCCTGCAAATTCGGCGTAGGTGGAAAACGGCAACGCCTTTTCCACGCGTTTGTTCAAGCCCCTGAGGACTCTGGCGATACTTTGGTGGATGAGGCTTCGCCGTCATCCACCCTACGAGTCAGGCCAGCCACGTAGGGTGGGCGTCAGCCCACCAATTTGCCTTTGGCGGATGAGGCGTCGCCGTCAACCGCCCTACGAGTCAGGCCAGCTCGTCTAGCCGCTGTAGCTCGCGCAGCCGCCAGACCCTGTCGATCAATTTGCCCGCCTCGTCATCGCTGCGCGCAGCGGAGAACTGCACCAGGCGGCGGAATTTGTCTTCCAGCTCGGCGCGGCTCAGCGTGTTGCCCGGATCGCCCTTGGGCTCGTCTATGGCGCCGTGCAGCGTGCGGCCATCGGCGGTGGTCACTTCGACGCGACCGAGCCAGCGCGCCGGGTAGGCGCCGTCGACCTCAGGATCAAGGGTCATCGAGACCTTCTTGCGAAATGCGCCCACGCGCGGGTCACTGAGCGCATGGCTGTGGAATTCGGTCAGCCCAGCCTTGCCGTACAACGCGATCAGCCCCAGCACGGTGCCCATGGAGAACTTCGCCTGATGCACCGACTGCGGCACCGTCACACGGCCAAGCACGTCGATCGCGCCCTGGTGCACGCGGGTGGTGACCGAGGCGATGTCATCGGCCGCGAGCCCTTCGCGCTGCATCAGCGCCAGCAGCGCATCGGCGGCCGGATGGGTATGGCGGCAGGAGGCGTGGAACTTGAAGGAGGTTTCCGCCAGCGCCCAGCGGCTGCCGAGCCGGTCGGACAGCTTGCTCGGCTCGGCATCGCGGGACATGCCCGCCGCCATGCCCTGCTCGCCTTCGAGGATGTTCTGCGCGCCGGTCAGGCCATCGGCGGTCAGGTAGGCGGCGAGCAGGCCGTCAGCGGCGGCCTTGGCCGTATGCAGCTGCTTGGAATCCGCCGCGTCACGCAGAAACTCCCACAGCCCCGCGGCCTGGGTGCCGGCGCTGCCGAGCAGATGGGTGAATTGCTGCTGGTCGAAATCCATCAACTTGCCAACGGCCACCGCTGCGGCCAGGGTGCCGACCGTCGCGGTGGTGTGGAAGATGCGGTAGTGCGAGCGGCCGAGGAACTCGCCGATGCGGATGCCCGCCTCGTAGCCGGCCACCGAGGCCACCAGCAGCTCGCGGCCGGACTTGCCGAGATCCTGCGCCGCCGCCAGCGCAGCGGGAAACACCACGGTAGCCGGGTGCAGCACGGAGCTGTTGTGCAGGTCGTCCTGCTCCACCAGATGCGAGCTGGCGGCGTTCACCAGCGCGGCGAAATAGGCCGAGCTGCTCCTGCCGTTGACCAGGATGCGCGCCGGTCCGTCGGCCGGGCCCATCTTCTGCGCGTAACGCTCGAACAGCGGAATCGGATGCGACCCGGCGCTGGCCAAGGCCGAGCCGAGCCAGTCGAGAAACAGGTCTTCGGTGCGGGCGAGCACCGCGTCGGGGATCTGCTCGTAGGCGAGTCCGGCGAGAAATTCGGTCAGGGCGCGGGTGTGCTGGCTCATGCGTTGGGCTCCAGCGGATTCTCTAACGGATTGGACAGCTCAATGAGGTTCTGGTCGGGGTCGCGCAGGTACACCGAGCGGATCGGTCCGGTCGCGCCGGTGCGCTGCACCGGACCTTCGATGATGGCGACCTGCTGCGCCTTAAGGTGCGCGATCACCTGCTCCAGCGGCGTGGCGACGATGAAGCAGAGGTCCGCCGAGCCCGGCGTGGGCCGCTCGGCCTTGGGCTCGAACTCGCGACCGGTCTGGTGCAGGTTGATCTTCTGCTGGCCGAACACGAGCGCCTTGCGCCCTTCGCCGAAGATCACCGCCTGCATGCCGAGCACGCGGGTGTAGAAGTCGATCGTGGCTTCGATATGGGCGACGGTGAGGACCAGATGGTCGAGGTGGTCGATCTGCATGACGCACTTCCCTTTTTCGTAGGGTGGAAATCGCGAAGCATTTCCACCACCTGTGTCGCCTGTTCGATACGCGTGGAAAAGGCTTCGCCGTTTTCCACCCTACGTTTGGCTCCGTTAGAACGAGCGCGGCAGCTCGAGCAGGTGCTCGGCCACGTACGACAGGATCAGGTTGGTGGAGATTGGCGCGACCTGGTACAACCGCGTCTCGCGAAACTTGCGCTCGACGTCGTATTCGTTGGCGAAACCGAAGCCGCCGTGGGTCTGCAGGCAGGCGTTGGCCGCCTCCCAGCTGGCCTTCGCTGCCAGGTACTTGGCCATGTTGGCCGCCGCTCCGGCATTCCGACCGGCGTCGTATTCATCGCAGGCGCGCCAGCGCATCAGGTCGGCGGCCTCGATCTCGATATGCGCCTCGGCGATGGGGAACTGCACGCCCTGGTTCTGCCCGATGGGCCGGCCGAACACCACACGGTCGCGGGCGTACTGCGCGGACTTCTCGACGAACCAGCGGCCATCGCCAATGCACTCGGCGGCGATCAGCGTGCGCTCAGCATTCAGGCCGTCGAGGATGTAGCGAAAGCCCTTGCCCTCCTCGCCGATCAGGCTGCTGGCGGGAATTTCCAGGTTGTCGAAGAACAGCTCGTTGGTTTCGTGGTTGACCATGTTGGCGATCGGCTGCACGGTCAGGCCATTGCCGATGGCCTCGCGCAGGTCGACAAGAAAGATCGACATGCCCTCGGACTTCTTCTTCACCTCGGCCAGCGGCGTGGTGCGCGCCAGCAGGATCATCAGGTCCGAATGCTGGATGCGCGAGATCCACACCTTCTGCCCGTTGATCACGTACTTGTCGCCGCGGCGCACGGCGGTGGTCTTGATCTTGGTGGTGTCGGTGCCGGTGGTCGGCTCGGTCACGCCCATGGACTGCAGGCGCAGCTCGCCGCTGGCCAGCTTCGGCAGGTAGGTGCGCTTCTGATCCTCGCTGCCGTTCCTGAGCAGGGTGAACATGTTGTACATCTGTCCATGAATGGTCCCGGAGTTACCGCCGCAGTGGTTGACCTCTTCGAGAATCACCGAGGCTTCAGCCAGTCCCAGCCCCGATCCGCCGTACTCTTCCGGAATCATCGCCGAGAGCCAGCCGGCTTCGGTCATGGCAGTGACGAAGGCTTCGGGAAAGCCCTTTTCCTCATCGACCCTGCGCCAGTACTCGGCGGGAAATTCGGCAAAGAGGGCGCGCACGCCTTCGCGGATGAAGTTCAGGTCTTCCTGCCTGGCGCCTTGGTAGTTGTGATTCGTCGTCATCTCGATACGTTCTCGTTGTTAGAGAGGGCGCCCCCTCACCCCAGCCCTCTCCCCATAGGGGCGAGGGAGCTATCCGGTGTACGTCGGAAGTCACACCTGGGCAGATGGCATTGCACGTACACCGATCCAGAAGCCGGACACCGATCAGTCCCCTCGCCCCCCAGGGGAGAGGGTTAGGGTGAGGGGCCGGAGTCCCGCCATACGCCTCACTCGAATTCCACTTCAGCCTTCTGCGCCAGGCCGTTGTGGTCGCCGGCCCAGAGCTCCGCCTTGCCCGGCTCGACGATGCGCCCGCCAACTTCGAAGGGTTGCGGTACCGTCAACGGGCGCAGGCCGCGATAGGCGAAGCGACGCAGGCGCGCCTGGGGATTGGCGCGGCAGAAGGCGCGCAGGCTGAGCGTGGCGATCAGCGGGCCGTGCACCACCAACCCCGAATAGCCTTCGGTTTCGGTGACGTAGGGCCAGTCGTAGTGGATGCGATGCCCGTTGAAGGTCACCGCCGAGTAGCGGAACAGCAGCGTCGGCGTCGGCGTGACCGCCTCGCGCCACTGGCCGGCCACCATCGGCTCGCCGCTGGCGGTTTTTGGCGGGCTGGGCTCGCGGTAGACGATGTCCTGCTCTTCACGGATGGCCAGGCGGCCGTCCTGCCGGTATTGGTGCTGCACCGTGACGAACAGCAATGCTCCGGTGCGGCCTTGCTTTTCCTCGATGTGGCTAATGGTCGACACCCGCGTCGCCTCGGCTCCGGCGGTCAGCGGCTCAATGAACTCGACACGGCCGCCGGCCCACATCCGGTTGCGGTTGTCAGCTGGGGGCAGGAAGCCTCCGCGGGCCGGATGGCCATCCTCGCCCAGTCCGAACTCGGCCACCGGCTCCTGGAAGAAACACCACTGCCACAACGGCGGCAGCGCTTCCCCGTGACCTGGCGTCGCCTCGCCGAGGGTGGCGGCGATGCGCATCAGCAGGTTGCGGCTGAGCTGGTCGTGTACCGCTTCGCTGCGGCCGATCCAGTCGGTTACGTCAGTCATCACAGGCTCCGGCTGTGTGGTTTGTCGTAGGATGCGTCGGCTTGCCGCGTTCGGGAATTTGCATTTATCGACACCGGCGTTCGGCTAAGCTGAACGCCATTGCCTCTGTCGCGAGCCTGCCTGATGCATTTCGATCTCTCCGACCTGCGCCTGTTCATCCACATTGCCGAGTCGCCGAGCCTGACCCAGGGCGCCCGCCGCGCACACCTGTCGCCGGCGGCGGCCAGCGCCCGGGTCAAGGCGCTCGAAGGGCAGCTCGGCAGCCGCCTGCTGTATCGCGACAGCCGGGGCGTGGCATTGACGCCCGCCGGGCAGACACTGCTGCAGCACGCACGGCTGATCATGCGCCAGGTGGACTACCTCAAGGGCGAGTTCGCCGAATACGGCACCGACTCGACCGGGCATATCCGCATCTTCGCCAACACCACGGCGGTCACCGAGTTCCTGCCCGAAGTGCTGGCCGGCTTTCTCGCCGAGCGCCCCGGCGTCACCGTGGACCTGCAGGAGCGCCTGAGCCGCGACATCGTGCGCGGCGTGCTCGACGGCAGTACCGACATGGGCATCATCGCCGGGCCGGTCCAGGCCGAGGGGCTGCAGATCCTGCATTTCAGCACCGACCGCCTGCTGCTCGCCGTACCGCTGGGCCACCCGCTGGCCGCACTGCCCCGGGTCACCCTGCGCCAGACGCTCAGCTACCAGCACATCGGCCTGCACGAAGGCAGCACGTTGCTGACCTTTCTGCGCGACCAGGTCGAGGGGCTTGGCGGCACGCTGTCGCTGCGCATTCAGCTGTCCAGCTTTGAAGCCGTGTGCCGCATGATCGAAGCCGGGGTCGGCATCGGCATCATCCCCGAATCCGCCGCGCGTCGGCACAGCCGGACCATGCAGCTGGCCCTGGTGGCACTGGACGAGCCCTGGGCGATTCGCGAACGCAGCATTCTGGTTCGGGAGCTGGACGCTCTGCCCGGCAGCGTGCGGGCCCTGATCGCGGCATTGCGCCCGGGACAAAACAGTCCTTTTGAGCCAAGCTCTACCGGAAGCGGCGAGGCAACGCCCTGCTGATCGGGCGCTCCCGTTCGGCTCGGCTCGGCTCGGCTCGCCGCCACGCTGCGCTGGAAAATGTCCCTGGCGTTGAATCCTCGGCGAAAAGTGCTGCCCAAGCTGGCATACGCCGACCCAGCCCAGCGGCGCCGGGCCGGACAGACCCGGCACTCGACGGTTATCACGGCAGATCGACGCAGATCAGCGCAGGCTGCCAAAACGGACTTACTTGCTCAAGGTTGTTGCCATGACGTCCCTTCTTGCCCCCATCAGTTCGCTGCTGGCCGGTGTCGCTTTTCTCCTGCTCGGCCACGGCTTGCTGAACACCCTGCTGACGCTGCGTGGCGTCGCCGAAGGCTATTCGACCGGGCTGATCGGTCTGTTGATGTCCGGCTATTTCGCAGGCTTCCTGATCGGCACCTGGCTGGCGCCATCGCTGATCCGCCGGATCGGCCATATCCGCACCTTTGCCTTTTACGCGGCACTGGCTTCGATCGCCGTGCTGCTGCACCTACTCATCGTCAACCCGTGGGTGTGGCTGGTGCTGCGCCTGATGTACGGCGTGGCCCTGGTGACCCTGTACATGGTCATCGAGAGCTGGCTCAACGCCCAGGTCAGCGGCGAGAAGCGCGGCCAGGTGTTCGCCCTGTACATGGCCGTCAACCTCGGTTCGCTGGCCGCAGCGCAGCAGCTACTGAGCCTCGACAGCCCGATGAATTTCACGCTGTTCGCCCTGGCGGCGATCCTCATCTGCGCGGCGCTGATGCCGATCACGCTGACCCGACAGGCCCAGCCGGCGCAGCCGGACATGCCCGCCACCGACCTGCTGCAGCTGGCCCGGATCGCACCGCTGCCGCTGATGGCAGCCGGCATCTCGGGCTTGACGCTCGGTGGCTTCTGGGGCTTGGCGCCGGTGTACGCCTCGCAGAGCGGCTTCGATGCGTCGGGCGTCGGCCTGCTGATGAGCGTGACCATTCTTGGCGGCGCCGTGCTGCAGTGGCCCATCGGGCTGTTCTCCGATAAGCACGACCGGCGCCAGGTGATGCTCTGGGTGGTCGCAATCGCGGCCGTCATCGGCGGGCTCATCACCCCGCTGACCTCCGGGCCGCTGTTGCTCGGGATGATGTTTCTCTGGGGCGGCCTGGCCTTCTCGATCTATTCCATTGCCGTGGCGCAAATGGTCGACCAGCTGCACCCGGACGAGATCCTCTCCGGCTCCAGCGGCCTGCTGCTGGCTAACGGCTTCGGCGCAGCCTTCGGCCCCGTGATCGCGGGCGGGCTGATGAGCTTTTTCGGACCCAAGGCGCTGCCGCTGTTCTTTGCCGTCACCCTGGCCTTCCTGGCGGTGTACTCCTACTTCCGTTCGCGCAGGGTGTTCGACCTGGTCACCGAGCCGCACGGGCACTTCACGCCCATGCTGCGCACCAGCCACACCGTGCTGGAGCTGATGCCCGACACCCCGGAAAGCGAGCTCAAGGACAGCGAAACCGTCGAGTCGCCGGACGACGAGGGGCTTGAAGAGGACCTCGTCGAGCCGCGTACCGGCACCGGCTAGGGCATACCCGACGCCGAGCAGCGCATCGCCGGGCCGGGCTAGAAATCCACCTTGCCGCGGCCGGCCTTGATCGCGCCGCGTTTGGACTTGCCTTCCAGCCGCCGCTTCTTCGACCCCAGCGTCGGCCGCGTCGGACGGCGCGCCTTTTCGACCTTCGCCACACTGCGGATCAGCTCGGCCAGGCGTTCGAGTACATCGGCGCGGTTCTGCTCCTGGGTGCGGTACTGCTGGGCCTTGATGACGATCACCCCGTCGCCCGTAATCCGGCTGTCGCGCAACGCCAACAAGCGCTCCTTGTAGAACGGCGGCAATGACGAGGCGTGGATGTCGAAGCGCAGGTGCAGCGCGCTGGACACCTTGTTGACGTTCTGGCCACCGGCCCCCTGGGCGCGGATCGCGGTCAGCTCAATCTCGCCGTCGGGCAGCTGGACACTGTTGGATATCTCGAGCATCGGCCTCGTCCGCGCCGGGAATGGACGGTCATTGTCCACGAGCGCGGCGATGCGGACACGTTTTTATAAGATTTTGCGGCGCCCTCGGCCGGTCGGTTCGGCTACCTTGGCGCATTGGCCAACCGCAACTGACGGAACCCTCCTATGGACTCGATCACCCAGGCGCTGCTCGGCGCCACGGTTCAGGCGTCCCTGCTGGGTCGCTGGCAGGGGCGCAAGGCGCTGCTCTATGGCGCGGTGCTCGGCACCCTGCCCGACCTCGACGTGGTCATCGATTACGGCGATGCGGTGGCGGAGATGACCCGCCACCGCGGCTTCAGTCATTCGCTGTTCACCCTCAGTCTGCTCGCCATGGTGCTGACCGGGCTGCTGCGCCGCGTGCGACCCGCTCCCGGCTACAGCGCACGCAGACTGTTGCTGACGATCTGGCTGGTGCTGGTGACCCACGTGCTGCTCGACGCCTTCACCAGCTACGGCACCCAGCTATTCTGGCCGTTGCCCGCGCAGCCGGTGGCCTGGTCCAGCGTGTTCATCATCGACCCGCTGTACAGCCTGCCGCTGCTGCTGGCGGTCGTGGTCGGTGCCGTCTCCGGCCTCGAGGGGCGGCGCCCGCGCGGGGCGCTGATCGCGCTGACACTGTCATCGCTGTACCTGGGTTTTACCCTGGCCGGCAAGCAGATGGCCGAGCAGCGCGTCGCAGCGGTGCTGGAGCGATCCGGTATCCACCCCAGCCAGGTGTTCAGCACGCCGACGCCGTTCAACAGCTTGCTCTGGCGGGTGGTCGTGCTCGACGGCGAGGATTACCACGAGGCGCTGGTGAGCTGGTTCGACACCCGGCCGCCCGAGCTGGTGCGCCTGCCCCGCCACCGGTCGCTGGCTGCCGCGCTGGATGGATCACCGCAGCACGCCCGCCTGCAATGGTTCACCGGCAACGTGCTGCGCTACGACCGGGTCGGACGGCAGCTGCTGGTCACCGACTTGCGCCTAGGCATGACCGGCTACCACCCCTTCCGATTCGCCCTGGCCGAGCGTGACGACCGGGGCTGGCGGCTGATTCCGACCGCTGAACGCTGGCCAACCGAGCGCGGTGATCCGGGCAAGCTTAAGGAGCTCTGGCGCCGCATCTGGTCCCAGCGACCGGCCCTTCCACTGGCGCAATGGGCCGCCGACCTGCAAGACCGCTAGCCACGAGGGCACCGCTGCCAGCGGCCAAGCCTAAAGCGCACCGCGCCATCGTCAGGGCCCGAAACAACGAAGCCCCGGCATGGCCGAGGCTTCGTCGAGGCACCAAGCGCGGTCCTCAGGTGCGGAAGCGCGCCACCAGGCCCTGCAGTTCCACACCCAGGCGCGCCAGTTCGGCGCTGGCGCTGGCAGTCTGTTCGCTGCCGCTGGCGCTCTGTTCGCCAATGTCGCGCACGCGGGTCACGCTCTGGGAAATGTTTTCGGCCACCGCGCTCTGCTCCTCGGAGGCTGCGGCGATCTGCTGGTTCATCTGCTCGATGGTGGACACCGATTCGGTGATGCGTCCCAGGGCACTGCCGGCCTCGCCCGCCAGTTCGACGGTGCGCAGGGTCAGGTTGCGGCTGGTCTGCATCTGCTCTACCGCCTTCTGGGCGACCCGCTGCAGGTTGCCGATCAGGCCTTCGATTTCCTCGGTCGAATCATGAGTGCGCCGCGCCAGGGCGCGTACCTCGTCGGCCACGACAGCAAAGCCGCGCCCCTGCTCACCGGCACGCGCCGCCTCGATGGCAGCGTTAAGTGCTAGCAGATTGGTCTGTTCGGCGACCGCGCGAATCACTTCTAGCACGCTGCCAATGCGCCCGCTCTCGGTGTTCAGCTCTTCGATGGCATGGGCCGAATGCTCGACTTCTGCCGACAGGCTGTCGATCTGGCCGATGGCATCCTTGACCACGCGATCACCCTGACGGGCCTGTTCATCGGCCTGGCGCGCGGCAGACGACGCCTGCTCGGCGTTCTGCGCGACTTCCTGCACGGTCGCCGACATCTGGTGCATGGCGGTGGCCACCTGATCGGTCTCCTCGCGCTGCTTCTGCACGCCGACGCTGGTCTGCGCGGTCACCGCCGACAACTGCTCGGCCGCCGCGGCGATCTGCCCGACACCGCCACCGATGCGGCCGATCAGGTTGCGCAGGCTTTCGGTCATCTCGTACATGGCCTGCTGCAATTGGCCCAGCTCGTCACGACGGGTCACCGCGTCCGTGCGGCTCAGGTCGCCATCGGCCACGCGCTGCGCCAGCAGCACGGTGTAACGCAGCGGCACGACGATCATGCGCGAAATGACCAGAGCAGCAGCCAGGCCCAGCACAACGGCCAGGGCGGTCATCACCGCCAGCAGCAGGTAGGCGTTGCGCCGCTGGGCCTCCATGGCCTCGGTCGCACCGGCCATCGCCTGGTCGGCGACGTCGACGATGCGCTGCGCCTGACGCACCATCTCCTGTTCCAGCGCCAGGCGGCTGCTGCGGTTACTGCGAAATTCGTTGAAGGCCTGCTGGTAGCCGTTCAGCGCGGCAAGGGCGCCATCCATGGTGGTCTTCTGCTCATCGTTGAGCCAGGTCTTCAGGCTGCTGCCGATGGAGGTCACGTCCTCGTATGCCTGGTTCCAGGACTCCACGGCCTCCTGGGCGCTGTTGTTGATGAAGATGTTCTCGAAGGTCCGCAGGTCGAGGATCTTTTTGGTCAGGCCGGAGGCGGATTCGGCGATGGTCAGCGGATCGCTGCCGCGCAGGTGGTCACCTTCCAGGCGCAGCTCGCGGACAGCGTCGTACATGTCCAGCTCGATGTATTCGAACTCTTCGCGGCTTTTCTGCGCCGCCTCGTCCATCCGCTTGCGCAGCTCGGCGCCGCGGTTGATGAGCTGGCCGTACTCGGCGAACTGGCCGGCGTACACCGCCGCGTCGCTGCGGATCTGCTGCAGGGCTTCCTGCTCCTGTTCCGAGGAGACCCCGGCCAGCAGATCCACCTTCTGGTTCAGGCGTTCGAGGCTGCTGCGCAGCGCCACGGCGGACTGCTCGTCACGGGTCAGCGCGTAGTCACGCTCCTGGCCACGCGCCTCGAGGATCGAGGCGTTTAGCTGCGACAGCTGGTTGAGCTGGTAGGCGCGGTCGAGGATCGAGTCGACGGCGAAGAAGCCGGTTCCGGCGACGCCCAGCGTCAGCAGCAGAACGACGGCAAAACCGAGCATCAGCTTTTTGCCCACGGAAAGATTGGCGAATACATCGACGGACGGCATCAGCGGATTCCTAAAAAGTGTGCGCGCTCATGAAGTCGGCAAGGCACGACTAAAGTTGAATGCAAAAGCACAGCAATTTAATCAACAACTGATGGCTCTTGGCCAGCCCGAAAGGCTCTACGTCGGGCTGCCGACGCGCCCACGCCGATCAATGTTGCTGTAGATGCCCGTAGAGCCTGGCGTAGAGACCGCCGTCGGCGATGAGCTGGAGGTGATCGCCCTGCTCGGCGATGCGTCCGCCGTCGAACACCAGCACCCGATCGGCCTGTTTCACCGCCGACAGGCGGTGCGCGATGATCAGCGTGGTACGGCCCTGCAGGAAACGGTTCAGGCCCTGGTGCAGGGCGTACTCGGTGGCCGCGTCCAGCGCCGAGGTGGCTTCGTCGAGGATCACCACTTTCGGCTCGGCCAGCACCATGCGTGCGACCGCCAGCCGCTGGCGCTGCCCGCCGGACAACCGCACCCCGGCGCGCCCGACGATACTGTCCAGCCCGGCGGGCAGTTGGCGGATGGTGTCGGCCAGCTGTGCGATCTCGAGTGCCTGCCAGCATGCCTGGTCATCGCGGTCGCGCCCCATCAGCAGGTTGGCGCGCACCGTGTCGTTGAACAGCGCGGGGTGCTGGAGCACCACTGCCACGTTGTCGCGAACCGTGGCCAGACCGATGTCCTGCAGCGCGACCCCGGCAAAGCGGATCTGCCCGGCCTGCGGCTGGTACAGGCCCAGCAGCAACTGCACCAGCGTGCTCTTGCCGCCACCGCTGGCGCCGACGATAGCGACCTTTTCACCGGCGGCGATGGTCAGGTCTAGGCCCTCCAGCACCGGTTCGTCCTGGTAGGAAAACCGCAGCCCTTCGACGCTGATCGCCACGGTGTCGCGTCCGGCGAAGGGGTCCTGGCCGCCAGCGTACTGCGGTTCGTCGGCCCGCGCGAGCAGCTGGTTGATGCGGCTCAGCGCGCCACCGGCTGCGTAGAAGGCGTACTGCAGGTTCAGCAGCTGTTCCACCGGCCCGATCATGAACCACAGGTAGCTGAACACCGCGAGCATCTGGCCGATCGACAGGTCCGAGAACAGCACAGTAAGCATCGCCGCGGCGCGAAAGATATCGATGCCGAACTGGAACAGCAGGCCACTGGCGCGGTTGGACGCATCGGTCTTCCATTGCGAGGCGACGGCGAAATCGCGCACCTCGCGCGCGCGCAGCCCCAGGCGCCCGAGAAAGAAACCCTGGCGGTTACCGGCGCGTACTTCCTGGATAGCGTCCAGCGTCTCGGTGAGCGCCTGGGTGAACAGCGAGGTGCTGTCGTTCTCGAGCTTCTTGAGATGCTTGACGCGCTTGCCGAGCTGAACCGTGGCGTAGATCACCAGCGGGTTGAACAGCAGAATCAGCAGCGCCAGCTGCCAATGCATCCAGAGCAGGATCGCAGCGGTGCCGACGATCGACAGCACGGCCACCAGCAGCCGGCTGAGGGTTTCACCAATAAATTTGTCGATGGTCTCCAGATCGGTGACCAGGTGCGCCGCGAC
This sequence comes from Pseudomonas sp., assembly GCA_032064305.1. GTDB lineage: Bacteria > Pseudomonadota > Gammaproteobacteria > Pseudomonadales > Pseudomonadaceae > Stutzerimonas. The sequence continues at coordinate 113,892 of DAMBNU010000010.1, forward strand.
CGTCCCGCCGCCGAGGCTTTCGTACTCGCTCAGGGCGATGCGTTTGAGCCGCTCGATCAGGCGCACGCGGATGCGATAGACCAAGTCCTTCGACAGTCGGGCGAACAGCCGCGCCTGAAGCACGTTGAACACCAGCGCCGAGGCGCGCAGCACCAGCGTTGCGCAGAGCATCAGGCCGATATAGCCCACCGCGGTCTGCCAGCCCTGAGGCAGCAGCCGGTCCATGACCTGCAGCGCGCGGTCGCCCTGTCCCAGCAGCACCTCGTCCACCAGCAGCGGCAAAAGCAGCGGGATCGGCACGCTGCACAGAGTCGCCAGCACCGCCACCAGGTTGGCCAGCACCAGCGCCTTGCGGTGGTGCAGCGCCAGCCGGCGAATCTCGGCCCAGCTGAGCTGATCAGTCATCGAGGTTGTGATCCAGCCAGCGCGCCAGCAGGGGCGCCAGCGCCTCGAGCGGCTGGTAGCCATTGGTCAGCAACGCCCACTGCCCCGCATGCTCGGCGAGCAGCGTGGGGAAACCGGCGATGCCGAGGTTTCGCGACCAGTCGAAGTCCGCCACGGTGGCGTCACGTACTGCCTGGGCGTCGAAGCGGTCGGCGAATTCGATCCGCGGGATTCCCGCCGCCTCGGCGATCTCGACCAGGGTCTGCGGTAGCGTGACGTTGCGCCCCTGCACGTAGAACGCGTGCTGGATCGACCCTGCGAGGCGCCAGGCGAGATCGGCGTCGAACGTGCGCGCAGCCACCACCGCGCGGCACGCCGGCTCGGTGTCGTAGACCAGCCCCTCGGGCAGCCCCGCCTCGAAATCGAACGGCTGGCCGCTCGCCTCGTGCACGGCCCGCCAGTACGAGGCGGTGCGCTCACGGGCGGGGCCGTCCATCGCGGTGCGCTCCTGGCGCAGGCCGCCGACCACCAGTTCGGTGCCAACGCCACGGGCATGCGCCTGCTCGCGCAAAGCCTGCACCACCGGGGCGAAACCCCAGCACCAGGAGCACATCGGGTCCATCACATAGATCAGTCGACTGGTCATCGCGGCTCCGTTCAGGTTCAGCTGAGGCGCCCGGGCGCCGTGATGTCGGGCGGAGCGGCTAGCCGCCCTGCTTGCGGTAGTTGTAGCCGATGGGGTGCGGCTGGTTGCGCTGGAGCGCCAGTTCGATCTGCTTCTGCCGCTCGCGCGCGCTGTGGCGGGTCTTTTCGCTGAGCGTGTCCCAGCAATGCGGGCAGCTGATGCCTGCAGCGTAGTGCTCGGACTGGCGATCCTCCAGCGAGATCGGCGTGCGGCAGGCGTGGCACTGGTCGAAGTCGCCTTCGGTGAGGTCGTGGCGCACCGTTACCCGGTTGTCGAAGACGAAGCAGTCGCCTCGCCAGCGGGTCTCTTGCTCGGGCACTTCCTCCAGGTATTTGAGGATGCCGCCCTTGAGGTGATAGACCTCCTCGAAGCCTTCGCCAAGCATGTAGCTCGAGGCCTTTTCGCAGCGAATACCGCCGGTGCAGAACATGGCGACCTTCTTATGTCTGCTCGGATCGTAATGGGCCTTGATGTACTCGGGGAACTCGCGGAACGATTTGGTCTGCGGATCGATGGCGCCTTCGAAGGTGCCGATGGCGACCTCGTAATCGTTGCGGGTATCGATCAGCAGCACTTCAGGGTCGGCGATCAGCGCGTTCCAGTCCCTCGGTTCGACATAAGTGCCGACGCGCTGGTTGGGATCGACGCCGGGCACCCCGAGGGTGACGATTTCCTTCTTCAGCTTGACCTTGGTGCGATAGAACGGCTGTTCCTCGCAATAGGATTCCTTGTGGTCGATATCAGCCAGCCGCGCATCGGTGGCGAACCAGGCCATCAGCGCATCGATCGCCTGGCGAGTACCGGACACGGTGCCGTTGATGCCTTCTTCAGCGAGCAGCAGCGTGCCCTTGATGCCGTGGGTGGTCAGGGTGTCGAGCAACGGCTCACGCAGCGCGACGTAGTCCGGTAGCGAGACGAACTTGTACAGCGCCGCGACGACGATCTTCTGGGACATGCGATGGGGTCCTGCAGCAAACGCCCACGTAAAGGGCGGACTGGATGAAAAGCCGGCCGGCAGGCCGGGGTCGCGGATTCTAGCAGAAGCGCGCGGAGTGGCTGGCGCCCGTTGCGGGCGCCAGGCCGGGCGGCAACGGGCGATCAGTGGTCGTGTTTGCTGCCGCCGCGGCAGGTTGGCGAGTCCGGCGCAGCGCCCTGCTCGGCCCATTCGGACGGGGTGTAGGTGTGCAAGGCCAGGGCGTGGATCTGCTGCATCAAGTCCCCCATGGCGCCATAGGCCTTCTGGTGGCGCTTGACCGCATTCAGCCCGGCAAAGGCCTCGCTGACGATCACTGCCTTGTAGTGGGTCTGCTGCCCGCGGCTGTGCATATGGCTTTCGTCCAGCACCTCCAGGTGGCTGGGTTGCAGTGCGCCATCGAGCGCACGCTGGATTTCATCGAGTCTGGTCATGCGGCAGCGGGCTCCTTACTGCTTTTTCTGGGTATCGAGTTCGGCCGTCATTTCAGCCAGCAATTTGTTGACCTGCGGCACGGCGCTCTGCAATTTGGCCTGGGTCACCTGGGCGGAGCGGGCGTTAAGTTGCGGCAGGCGGGTCAGCATTTTCTTGCCCAGTTCCGATTCGTAGAACCGATTCAGTTGCTCTAGCTCGTCCTCGCTGAAGGTGTCGGTGTAGAGCGCGATCAGGTCCGGCTTGACCTGCTCCCAGCCGATCGCCTTGTCCAGCGCAGCATCGGCTTTCGACTGGTAACGCTCCAGCAGTGCCCGTTTATTTTCCGGCGCCTGGGTCTGAGTGAAGCGCTCGGCGAACATCTGCTGCACCTGGGCATACACCGGTACGGCGATACGGTCGGCGTTGACCAGCTCGAGGAATCGCTCGGCCTGGGCGGCATGCCCGGCATCGGCGGCATTGGCCTGGCTGGAGAGCAATCCGAGCGACAGGACACAGGCGCCCAGGGTACGAAGGCCGGGAGAACGAAAGAGCTGCATGGGAATGATCCTTGCCTGACGATAGGGAAAGCGCAATGGCCACATTCTGCGCGCGCCGTTCCAATCGCTCAAGGAACAGCCGGCGTTGATTGAACCAGTGGCGACCGACAGCGACCTAACAGGGATTCCCTCAGCAACGGAGCACGGCATGACACGCACAGAAACCGACAGCCTGGGCCCGGTGGAAGTACCGGAACAGGCCTACTGGGGCGCGCAGACCCAGCGCTCGTTGAGCAACTTCGAAATCGGCGACCAGCGCATGCCGCTTGCCGTGTGCCATGCCCTCGCGCTGATCAAGAAGGCCGCCGCCCGGGTCAATGACCGCATCGGCGAACTGCCGCCGGATATCGCCCGGCTGATCGAGCAGGCCGCTGACGAGGTCTTGAGCGGGCAGCACGACGACCAATTCCCGTTGGTGGTCTGGCAGACCGGCAGCGGTACCCAGAGCAATATGAACGTCAACGAGGTGATTGCCGGTCGCGCCAACGAACTGGCCGGAGGCCAACGCGGCGGCAAGAGCCCCGTCCACCCAAACGACCACGTCAACCGCGCGCAGAGTTCCAACGACTGCTTCCCCACGGCGATGCACATCGCCATTGCCCGCGCCATCCACCACGACCTGCTGCCGGCGATCGCTGAGCTGTCCGGCGGGCTCGCCGAGCAGGCGGCACGCCACGGCCAGTTGGTGAAGACCGGCCGCACCCACATGATGGACGCGACGCCAGTCACCTTCGGCCAGGAACTGTCGGCATTCGTCGCGCAGCTCGATATTGCCGAACAGGCGATTCGTCACGCCCTGCCGGCGGTCTTCGAACTGGCCCAGGGCGGCACCGCCGTCGGTACCGGGCTCAATGCACCGCACGGGTTCGCCGAAGCCATTGCTGCCGAATTGGCGGCGCTGTCCGGCCTGCCCTTCGTCACCGCGCCGAACAAGTTTGCGGCGCTGTCGGGGCATGAGCCGCTGGTGGCACTGTCCGGGGCACTGAAAACCCTGGCCACCGCACTGATGAAGATCGCGAACGATCTGCGCCTGCTGGGCTCGGGGCCGCGCGGCGGGTTTGCCGAGGTGCGTCTGCCGGCGAACGAGCCGGGCAGCTCGATCATGCCGGGCAAGGTCAATCCGACCCAGTGCGAGGCGCTATCGATGCTCGCCTGCCAGGTCATGGGCAACGACGTGACCGTCGGCTTCGCCGCCAGCCAGGGGCACCTGCAGCTCAACGTGTTCAAGCCGGTGATCGTGCACAACATGCTCGAATCGATCCGCCTGCTCGCCGATGGCTGCCGCAACTTCAACACCCATTGCATCGTCGGCCTGGAGCCGGACGCCGGGCGCATGGCCGAGCACCTGGAACGCGGCCTGATGCTGGTAACCGCCTTGAACCCGCACATTGGCTACGACAAGGCGGCAGAGATCGCCAAGAAAGCCTACGCCGAAGGCACGACCTTGCGTGAAGCGGCGTTGGCGCTCGGCTATCTCACCGACGAAGAGTTCGACCAGTGGGTGCGCCCGGAAACCATGCTGGAGTCCAGTCGCAGCTGAGGGGAAGGTACGACGCTTGTCATAAGAAGATGGCGGGCTGAAGGCCACCCTACAGGCCCGTTCACCCGTGCAGGGTGGCCTTCAGCCTGCCCGTCACTTCACTGCAGAACAACCCAAGCGCGCTCAGGCGGCTAGTGATCGGACGTGAGAAACCCGCGCCATCTGGCGCGGGTTTCTCAGCCGTGCTGATAACGTCCGATCAACGCACCGCTTCGAACAGGCCCGAAGCACCCATGCCGCCGCCGACGCACATGGTGACCACGCCGTAGCGCAGGTTGCGGCGTTGCAGCTCGCGGATCAGGTGGCCGGTGGTACGCGAGCCGGTCATGCCGAACGGGTGGCCAATCGAGATCGAGCCGCCGTTGACGTTGAACTTCTCGTTATCGATTTCCAGCGTGTCGCGGCAGTAGAGGCACTGGGAGGCAAAGGCTTCGTTGAGCTCCCAGAGGTCGATGTCGCTGACCTGCAGGCCGCGTGCCTTGAGCAGGCGTGGCACCGAGAAGACCGGGCCGATGCCCATTTCCTCGGGTTCGCAGCCGGCCACGGTGAAACCGCGGAAAAAGGCGCGGGGCTTGAGGCCGAGCTCGAGGGCCTTGTCCAGGCTCATCACCAGTGTCATCGATGCGCCATCCGACAGCTGCGAGGCGTTGCCGGCGGTTACCGAACCGTCGTCGGCGAATACCGGCTTGAGGCCCGAGAGGCTTTCCAGGGTCGTGTCCGGGCGGTTGCAGTCGTCGCGATCGACCACGCCCTCATGCTCGGTGCGCTCGCCGGTGGCCTTGTCTTCGGTGAAGTAGCGGACGTGCATCGGCACGATTTCGTCCTGGAACAGCCCCTCGGCCTGGGCCCGTGCGGTGCGCTGCTGACTCTGCAGCGAGTAGATGTCCTGCTGCTCGCGGGTCACATTGTAGCGGCGCGCCACCAGCTCCGCGGTCTGGCCCATGCTGTGGTAGAGGCCTGGCACGCGCTCCTGCAGCACTGGGTTGAAGAGGTTGTCGGTGTTCTTGCTCTTCGCCGTCATGGTAATGGATTCGACCCCGCCGGCGACGATGATGTCGCTGCAGCCGGAGGCGATCTGGTTGGCGGCAATGGCAATCGACTGCAGGCCCGAGGAGCAGAAGCGGTTAAGTGTCATCCCCGCGCACTGAATCCCCAGGTTCGACAGCACCGCCACGTTGCGGCCGATGTTGTAGCCCTGCGCGCCTTCGTTCGAACCGGCACCGACGATGCAGTCTTCCACCAGCTTGGGATCCAGGCCGTTGCGCGACAGCAGCGCATTGACGCAATGGGCCGCCATGTCATCGGGCCGGGTCATGTTGAACTTGCCGCGAAAGGACTTGGCCAGGCCGGTCCGTACGCTGTCGACGATCACTACTTCACGCATGGCATACCTCGAATGGGTGGGCAGGCGGCACGCGCGGCCTGCGGATGGACGATGCCCGGAGGATAGTTCCATGGTTTCGCCAAAGGCGACGACCATTCAGCGGGGATATGGCCGGCCATCGCCCGGCGCGACGCGCGCCGGCTCAGTCGATGGCCGCTTGCAGCGCGTCGTTGAGGGTGCGCAGGACCTTGACCCGGGCGAATCGCTTGTCGTTGGCTTCAACCAGCGTCCAGGGTGCGATCTCGGTGCTGGTACGGTCGACCATGTCGGCCACGGCGTGGCTGTAGTCGTCCCACTTCTCGCGGTTGCGCCAGTCCTCCTCGGTGATCTTGAAGCGTTTGTGCGGCGTCTCCTCGCGTTCCTTGAACCGCTCGAGCTGGGTGTCCTTGTCGATGGTCAGCCAGAACTTGACGACCACCACGCCGGCGTCGACCAGTTGCTCCTCGAAGTCGTTGATCTCGGTATAGGCGCGCAACCACTCGTCCGGCGAGCAGAACCCCTCGACCCGCTCGACCAGCACCCGACCGTACCAGGAACGGTCAAAGATGGTGAAGTCGCCCCGTGCCGGCACGTTGCGCCAGAAGCGCCATAGCCAGGGCTGGGCCAGCTCGTCCTCGCTGGGCGCGGCGATCTGCACCGTGCGGTAGAGGCGCGGGTCGAGCGCGCCGGTCACGCGCCGGATCGCGCTGCCCTTGCCCGCTGCATCGTGGCCCTCGAACAACGCCAGCACGCCGCGCTTGCGCAGGCGCGGATCGCGCAGCAGTCCGGACAGGCGCGCCTGCTCCTCGAACAACTGTTCCTTATAGTCTTCCTTGTCCAGGGCCTGGTCGAGGTCGAGGCTGTCGAGCAGGCTCAGGCGGTCGACATTCAGTTCCACTGGCGCCACGTGCGGCGGCGCCGGCTGGCTGTCGGCGGCGTCCAGCGCGGCGTTGAGCCCTTCGAGCAGCAACCGCCCGGCGGTCAGGCTGCGATAGCGCTCGTCATGCCCCTCGATCACGTACCACGGCGCGAAGTCCCGGCTGCTACGGCGCAGCACCAGCTCGCCATAACGGACGAACTTCTTGTAAGTCTTCGATTGCTGCCAGTCCAGCGGGCTGATGCGCCAGCTGTGCAGCGGGTCGTCCTTGAGCGAGTCGAGCCGCTCGCGCATGCGGTCCCTGGAGAGGTGAAACCAGAACTTGAAAATCAGCGTGCCCTCGGCGCAGAGCATGCGCTCGAAGCGCTGGGCTCGGTCGATGGCAAGCTCGAGGTCGGTCTTCTTGATCCGCCCATGCACGCGGTCCTGCAGCATCTTGCTGTACCAGTTGCCGAAAAAGATCCCCGTCTGGCCCTTGGGCGGCAGCTGCCGCCAATAGCGCCAGGCCGGTGGGTGCGACAACTCCTCGTCGCTCGGCACGTCGAAGCTGTTGACGCGGATCAGGCGCGGGTCCATCCATTCATTGAGCAGCTTGATCGTCTCGCCCTTGCCGGCCCCCTCGATGCCGTTGATCAGGATCAGCACCGGAAAGCGCGCCTGCTCGCGCAGCCGGTACTGCGCCGCCAGCAGCGCCTCACGCAGCAGCGGGACCTCGGCGTTGTAGGTGGCTTTGTCGATGGAATGGCCGATTTCGGCGGATTCGAACATGGTCTGCTCCAAAAAGACTGGCTCGGTGAACCCTAGCAGGCGGACGGCGCCGGCGCGCTGACTCATCGCAACGTCGTATAGCCCGTCGAGCCCCTCCCGCAATGCGACAAAGCGCGCCGGCGGCGGGTTTCGCGCTGCTGCTAGAATCGCGCTCTTTGCGCAGGACCACCTCCGATGGCGGAACCGACCTCCCCCCGTTTCCAGCATGCCGCGCTCGACTGGGACGACAGTGGCCAGCCGCACTCCCGGCTCTTTGACGACGTGTATTTTTCCCGCGAGGCGGGCATGGCCGAAACCGAGCACGTCTTCCTCGCGCCCAGCCGCCTGGCAGAACGCTTCGCCGCCCTGCGCCCGGGCGACTGCCTGGTCATCGGCGAGACCGGTTTCGGCACGGGGCTGAACTTCCTCTGCGCCTGGACGCTGTTCGAACGTTATGCCGTGCCCGGCGCCCGGCTGCAGTTCATCAGCGTCGAAAAGTACCCCCTGAGCCCCGACGACCTGCACCGCGCGCTGGCGCTGTGGCCGAGCCTCGCCCCGCAGGCCCAGGCGCTGCTGGCGCAATACCTGGCCATCAACCCGGGCTTCCAGCAGCTTCGTTTCGACCGCGTCACCCTCACCTTGCTGGTGGGCGATGCGCTGGCCAGCCTGCAGGCGCTGGACGCGCGGGTCGACGCCTGGTTTCTCGACGGCTTCGCCCCGGCCCGGAACCCCGAGATGTGGCAGCCTGAACTGTTCGCCGAGCTGGCCCGGCTCTCGGCGCCAGAAGCGACACTCGCCACGTTCACCAGTGCCGGCAGCGTGCGGCGCGCGCTGACCGAAGCTGGCTTCGCAGTCGAGCGCATCCCCGGCTTCGGCCACAAATGGGAAAACCTGCGCGGCCACCTCGCCACGCCGCGGGCGAAGCAGGAGAAGCCCTGGTACGCCCGCCCCGCCTGGCGGCCGGCCCGGCGCCAGGCGCTGGTGATCGGCGCGGGACTGGCCGGTTGCGCGACGGCCGCGAGCCTGGCCGCCCGCGGCTGGCAGGTGACGGTACTGGAGCGCCACGCCGAAATTGCCCAGGAAGGCTCCGGCAACCCGCAGGGCGTCCTCTACCTGAAGCTCTCGGCACACGGCACGGCGCTGTCGCAACTGGTGGTCAGCGGTTTCGGCTACACCCGCCGACTGCTGGGTACGCTGCCGCGCGGCCAGGACTGGGACGCCTGCGGTGTGCTGCAGCTGGCCTTCGATGACAAGGAACGCGCACGCCAGGCCGACCTGTGCGAGGCCTTTCCGCCCGGCCTGCTGCACGCGGTGACGCGCGAGCACGCCGAGCAACTGAGCGGCGTTGGGCTGGCCGCCGGCGGGCTGTTCTATCCCGACGCCGGCTGGGCGCACCCGCCGGCGCTGTGCCGGCGTCTGCTCGACCACTCGGCCATCGAAATCCGCCGTCATCGCCATCCGCTCGAGCTGCGCCGCGCCGGCGAACAGTGGCAGGCGTTGGCGGGCGAGCAGGTGCTCGGTGAGGCGCCAGTGGTGGTCCTGGCCGGCGCCGCCGACACGGCCGGCTTCAGCCAGAGCGCCTGGCTGCCGCTCAAGCGCATCCGCGGCCAGATCACCGGCCTGCCCGCCAGCGAACACAGCGCAGCGCTGCGCACCGTGCTCTGCGCCAAAGGCTATGTCGCGCCGCCACGCGACGGGCTGCATACGCTCGGGGCGAGCTTCAATTTCGCCGAACAAGACCCGGCCCCGAGCGAGGCTGAGCACCGCGCCAACCTGGCGATGCTCGAGGAAATCTCTGCCGACCTGTATCAGCGCCTGGCGACCGAAGCCGCGCCGCTGGACGCGTTGCACGGCCGGGTCGCCTATCGCTGCACCAGTCCCGACTACCTGCCGATCATCGGTCCGCTGGCCGATCCCGCGCGCTTCGCCGAGGCCTATGCGGTGCTCGGCAAGGATGCGCGACAGGTACCGGCGACCGCCTGCCCCTGGCTCGACGGGCTCTATGTCAATACGGCACACGGATCGCGAGGGCTGATCACCGCACCGCTGTCCGGCGAGCTGCTGGCGGCCTGGCTCGATGACGAGGCGCTGCCGGTGCCGCGCGCCGTGGCCGACGCCTGCCATCCGAACCGTTTCCTGTTACGCCAGCTGGTGCGGCGCACCGAGCGCGACGCAGCGCCGCGGCCTGACTAGCCGGCCGCAACCCCCGCTGGCACTTCAGCCGCGGTGCAGCGGGTCGTCCCAGAACGGACGGCTCGCTTCGCAGGCGACGTCGGCGCGACTCAGGCCGATGTCCTTGAGCATCTCGTCGCTCATGGCCGCCAGCTGCTGGCGCTGGCGGTACAGCGCACGCCAGCGCCCGACCCGCTGCCAGGCAGCGCTCAACAACACGGTGAACGAGGGCCGGCGAACGAACGCCAGCGACTCGACCTTCAGAAACCCGACATGGCTTTTCATCTGAACGCACCTCCGAATGGATTGGCGCCAGTGTCTGCCCGGGCTTAAGATCAATCCAACGAATGTTTATGATGGCACCCATCTCGGAGATTGATGAATGGCCCAGTACCCCAGCATCGACGCCGAACTGCTGCGCAGCTTCGTCGCCATCGCCGATCACGGCGGATTCACCCGCGCCGCCGAGGCGGTGAACCGCACCCAGTCGGCCATCAGCATGCAGATGAAACGGCTCGAGGAAGACGTGCTGCAGCGCGCCGTGTTCGAGCGTGACGGTCGCCAGGTGCGCCTGACGCCCGAGGGCCAGGTACTGCTCGGGTACGCGCGGCGCATCCTCAAGCTTCACGGCGAGGTGCTGACCACCCTGCGCGAGCCGCACATGGTCGGCTCGGTGCGCATCGGCACGCCCGACGACTATGTGATGCGCTTCTTGCCCGGCATCCTCTCGCGCTTCGCCCAGGCCTACCCGCTGGTGCAGGTCGAGGTGCACTGCGAGCCGTCCTACCAGTTGCTGCAGAGACGGGACCTGGACCTGACCATCGTCACCCGCGAGCCCGGCACGGAAATCGGCCAACTGCTGCGCCGCGAGCGCTTCGTCTGGGCCGAGGCACCGGGCTTCAACACCCATGAGCAGCGACCGATGCCCCTGGCGATGTTCAACACCGAGTGCTTCTGCCGGGCCTGGGCGTGCAACGCGCTGGATGGCCTGGACATCCCCTACCGGGTCGCTTACACGAGTCCGAGCCTGTCGGCGCTGATGGCCGTGGTCAACGCCGGGCTGGCGGTGACCGCGCAGCTGCAGAGCCTGATCACCCCGGAAATGCGCCTGCTGGGCGACGCCGAAGGCATGCCGGAACTGCCGCTGAGCTCCATCGTGCTGCTGCGCAGCGAGCGCAATGCTTCGCAGGTCAGCGAGACGCTCGCCGAACACATCGTCGAGGGGTTCCGGCTCTAGGGCCGCGACCTGCCCGGCGCCTCACTCCACCCCACCGGACAACGAGGCGGCGCGCAGCAGCGCCGCCGCGATCCCGTGCCGCTCCCATTCGGGCAGGGCGGCGAAGCGTTCGGCAAAGGCCGGCGGCAGCAGCGACGGTGCCTGCTGTTGCAGCGCAATGCCTTCACGCGTCAACAGCAGCCACTGGCGGCGGCGGTCCTGATCGTCGCGCTGTCGTGACAGCAGGCCGCGCTCGGCCAGGCGGTCGAGCTGGCCGGAGAGCGTCGCGGCAGTCAGGCTGACCTGTTTGCTCAGGGCGCTGGCAGTGAGCGGCCCTTCGCTGGCGAGCACCTGCAGGATCATCAGTTGCACCGGGCTCAACCCGCCGAAGCGGGCAAGGCGCTTGGCATGCACTTCGGCGTCCTGCTGCAGCCGCCGCAGCGCCTGGAACAGGGCCAGCTCGAGATTGGCGGGCGGCGCGTTATTAGTTTCAGGTGAAATAGTTTTATCACTCATCTTTCAATATTTGTGTGACCCTCACGGTTTGACATGAAACCATCCATTTGCTTCCCTGTTCAACCAGACTGGTTCGAGAGCACGCGATTCAGGCAGCACCGGCAGCGCTCGGACACTCCGCGAAAACAGCGGTCCAGAGCCTGGCACGCCCGTCTGAAAACCTGAACTTCGCGGTTTGCGCGCCAGTCACACTCCCCAACGGCAACACCGGTAAGGACCTTATGTGTGGCATAGCTGGCGAACTTCGCTTCGATAACCAACCCGCCAACCTGGCAGCGGTTGAACGCATCACCCACGCCCTGACCTCCCGCGGCCCGGACGCCTGTGGCTTCAACAGCCAAGGCCCGTTGGCCCTCGGGCACAGGCGGCTGAAGATCATGGACCTGTGCGAGGCCTCAGGTCAGCCGATGATCGACTCGGCGCTGGGCCTGTCGATGGTCTTCAACGGCGCCATCTACAACTACCCCGAACTGCGCGCCGAACTCGAGGCGCTGGGCTACCGATTCTTCTCCGAGGGCGACACCGAAGTCCTGCTCAAGGGCTTCCACGCCTGGGGCGAAGCGCTGCTGCCACGGCTGAACGGCATGTTCGCCTTTGCCATTTGGCAGCGTGACGTGCAGGAACTGTTCATCGCCCGTGACCGCCTGGGCATCAAGCCGCTGTACCTATCGCGCACCGGCGAGCGCCTGCGCTTTGCCTCGACGTTGCCGGCGTTGCTCAAGGGCGGCGACATCGCCGGCGTGCTCAACCCGGTCGCGCTGAACCACTACATGAGCTTCCATGCCGTGGTGCCAGCCCCGGACACCCTCATCGCCGGCATCGAGAAGCTGCCGCCAGGCACCTTCATGCGCGTGGACGCCCGTGGTCAGGCCAGCCAGCACCGCTGGTGGACGCTGAACTTCGGCGCGTCGCAAGAAGAGCAGCGCTACAGCTTCGAGGACTGGCAGGAACGCACCCTGGCGACCCTGCGCGAATCGGTCGCGCTGCGCCAGCGCGCCGCCGTAGACGTCGGCGTGCTGCTCTCGGGCGGCGTCGATTCGAGCCTGCTGGTAGGCCTGCTGCGCGAAGCCGGCGCGGCGGACAACCTGCTGACCTTTTCCATCGGCTTCCAGGATGCCGGCGGCGAACGCGGCGACGAGTTCAAGTATTCCGATCTGATCGCCCAGCACTACGGCACGCGACACCACCAGTTGCGCATCCAGGAGAAGGAAATTCTCGAGCAGCTGCCAGCGGCGTTCGGCGCGATGAGCGAGCCGATGGTCAGCCATGACTGCATCGCCTTCTACCTGCTCTCGCGCGAAGTCTCAAGGCATTGCAAGGTGGTCCAGAGCGGCCAGGGCGCCGACGAGCTGTTCGCCGGCTATCACTGGTATCCCCAGGTGGACGGCGCTGAAGACCCGGTCGCGGCCTATCTGCAGGCATTCCGCGACCGCAGTTACGAGGAATACGCCGACACCGTGCAGCAGCAATGGGTCAAGGGCGACTTCTCCGGCGACTTCGTCCGCCAGCACTTCGCCCAGCCAGGCGCGGACGCCGCGGTCGACAAGGCGTTGCGAATCGACAGTACGGTGATGCTGGTCGACGACCCGGTCAAGCGGGTCGACAACATGACCATGGCCTGGGGCCTGGAAGCACGGGTGCCGTTCCTCGACCACAATGTGGCGGAGCTCTCGGCGAAGATTCCGGCGAAGTACAAGCTGCCCGAAGGCGGCAAGTATGTGCTCAAGGAAGCGGCGCGGCAGGTGATTCCGGCAGCGGTGATCGACCGGCCCAAGGGCTACTTCCCGGTACCGGGGCTCAAGCACCTGCAAGGCGCGACCCTCGACTGGGTTCGAGAGCTGCTCACCGATCCGAGCCAGGACCGAGGGTTGTACAACCCGGCGACGCTGGACCGGCTGTTCAACGATCCGGAGGGCCAGCTGACGCCATTGCGCGGCTCGAAACTCTGGCAACTGGCGGCGCTGAACCTCTGGTTGAGCGAGCAGGGTCTTTAACGAACCGATCACGGCGTTGCGGCGTTCCATCCAGGCAGTCCGGCGTGCCGCAGCGTCACGACAAGCTCCAAGGAATGCACCATGCAGAAGTCTCAAGCCTATGGACAGCGACTGTTGCGCGGCCAGACGCCCACCTACGAACGCTTGCAGCAACGCCTTGCAGAGGACGGCCAGGAAGAGCCGCAGGCACCCGTCACGCTGCACTGCGGCTGGGGCCGGATCCTGATCGGCAACACCTACTCGGACCCGGCGGACCTGGCGGCCGACCTGCTCCACGAGCAGGCCGGCGAACGCGATATCGCCCTGTACGTAGCCGCCCCGCATCAGGTGCTGGCCTATGCGCCGCAGCAGCTGTTCCTCGACCCGTCCGACACCTCGCGCATCTGGTTCACCGACTACCGCCCGGCCCGCCGCAGCTTTCGTGGCTTCGCGATCCGCCGTGCGCAGAGCGAAGCCGACTGGAACGCGATCAACTGCCTGTACCAGTCGCGCGGCATGCTGCCGGTGAACCCTGAACTCTGCACGCCGCGCGAACAGGGTGGCCCGGTCTACTGGCTGGCCGAGGACGACGACTCCGGGCAGGTGATCGGCAGCGTCATGGGCATCAACCACCACAAAGCCTTCAACGATCCCGAGAACGGGTCCAGCCTCTGGTGCCTGGCAGTCGCGCCCAGCTGCACCCGCCCCGGCGTCGGCGAGGCACTGGTCCGTCACCTTATCGAGCATTACAAGGGCCGCGGGCTGGCGTATCTGGACCTGTCGGTGCTGCACGACAACAAGCAGGCCAAGGCGCTCTACGCCAAGCTGGGCTTTCGCGACCTGCAGACCTTTACCGTCAAGCGCAAGAACACCATCAACCAGGCACTGTTTCTTGGCCCGGGACCTGAAGCCGAGCTCAACCCCTATGCCCGGATCATCGTCGACGAAGCCCGCCGCCGCGGCATCGAGATCAGCATCGACGACGCCGAGGCCGGACTGTTCACCCTCACCCAGGGCGGGCGCAAGGTGCGTTGCCGTGAATCCCTGTCCGACCTGACATCCGCTGTGAGCATGACGCTGTGCCAAGACAAGCAGCTGACGCACCGCACCCTGGCGCGTGCCGGTCTGAAGCTGCCGGCGCAGCAGCTGGCCGGGTCGCCCGAGGACAACCTCGCCTTCCTCCAGACCCATGGCAGCCTGGTGGTCAAACCGGTTGACGGCGAACAGGGCCACGGCGTGTCGGTGGACCTGCGCAACGCCCAGGACCTGGAAGACGCCATCACACGGGCACGCCAGTTCGACCAGCGCGTGCTGCTGGAGAGCTACCACCCGGGGCTCGACCTGCGCATCGTGGTGATCGGCTACGAAGTGGTCGCCGCGGCGATCCGGCGGCCGGCCGAGGTCGTCGGCGATGGCGCCCACAGCATCCGCCAACTGATCGAAACCCAGAGCCGGCGGCGCCAGGCCGCTACCGGCGGCGAGAGCCGCATCCCGCTTGACGAGGAAACGCAGCGCTGCCTGTCCGAGGCCGGCTACAGCTACGACAGCGTGCTGCAGCGCGGCGAACACCTGGCGGTACGGCGCACCGCGAACCTGCACACCGGCGGCACTCTCGACGATGTCACCGAGCAGTTGCACCCCGAGCTGGTGGATGCCGCGGTGCGCGCCGCCCGCGCGCTGGACATCCCGGTAGTCGGCCTCGACCTGCTGGTGCCGGCGGCCGACCAGCCGGACTATGTCTTCATCGAGGCCAACGAGCGCGTCGGCCTGGCCAACCACCATCCGCAGCCCACCGCGGAGCGCTTCATCGACCTGCTGTTCCCGCTCAGCCACAACACCCACTGACGCGACTGGCGTTTCGCGGCCCCGGCCCGGAACGCCCGCCCTCCTCCCGCGGCGGCAGGTTCGTATTCATTCACCGTACAGCGGCAGCCCGCGGGCGCCGTAGAAGGAATGACCATGACTGCATCCCTCCCAGAACCCGACCTCAACTATCTCCAGCGCGTGTTGCTGGAAACCCTGGCGATCCCGAGCCCGACCGGCTTTACCGACACCGTGGTGCGCTACGTGGCCGAGCGCCTGACGGAGCTGGGCATCCCGTTCGAACTGACCCGCCGCGGCACCATCCGCGCGACACTCAAAGGGCGTCAGGACAGCCCGGACCGCGCCATCGCCGCGCACCTGGACACCATTGGCGCCAGCGTGCGCGAGATCCACGACAGCGGTCGTCTGGCGCTGTCCCCGATCGGCTGCTGGTCGAGCCGCTTTGCCGAAGGCAGCCGGGTCAGCGTGTTCACCGATCAGGGCGTGATCCGCGGCAGCGTGCTGCCGCTGCTGGCGTCCGGCCACGCTTTCAACACGGCGGTCGATGAGATGCCGATCAGCTGGGACCATGTCGAACTGCGCCTCGACGCCCTGACCGCCTGCCGCGCCGACACCTTGGCGCTGGGGGTGAACGTCGGTGACGTGGTGGCCTTCGACCCGATGCCTGAATTCACCGACAGCGGCCACATCAGCGCGCGCCACCTGGACGACAAAGCCGGCGTCGCCGCGCTGCTCACCGCGCTGAAAGCCATCGTTGAAAGCGGCCAGGAACTACCGATCGACTGCCACCCGCTGTTCACCATCACCGAAGAAACCGGCTCCGGCGCAGCCGGCGCCCTGCCCTGGGACGTCAGCGAGTTCGTCGGCATCGACATCGCGCCGACCGCCAAGGGCCAGGCGTCCAGCGAGCATGCGGTCACCGTGGCGATGCAGGACTCCGGCGGGCCCTATGACTTCCATCTGTCACGCCATTTGCTGAAGCTGGGCGAACAGCACGACATCCCTATGCGCCGCGACCTGTTTCGTTACTACCACAGCGATGCCCAGTCGGCGATCGCCGCCGGCCACGACATCCGCACCGCGCTGCTGGCGTTCGGCTGCGACGCGACCCATGGCTACGAGCGTACCCACATCGACAGCCTGGTCGCCATGAGCCGCCTGATTGCACGCTACCTGCTCAGCCCACCGGTTTTCGCCAGCGATGCACACAGCCAGGAGTCGCTGGAGAACTTCAGTCATCAGCTCGGCCATGAGACCCAGATGGAAAACGACACACGGGTGCCGCCGGTCGAATCGATTTTCGACCGGCGCACGGACGAACCGTCCGAGTGAGCTGCGGTTTCATGACATGCCGCCAAATTGACGCACGTGCCGATTGCGAGCCGGCATCGATCCGGGCAGAGTCGCAAGCGCTTGAAAGTATTCTGGTAGAGCGGCCGGACGCCCCCGGCATGCGGTCCGCCTGTCACACTCTTGAAACTGCGCGCGCGCGCGGATCCGGCTGCCCGGCCCGATCCGCTTGCCGTTGCCTGCACGATTCTGGGTCTTCATCATGTTGCCGCGTTTCTGCCTGGCTTTTGTCCTGCTCTGCCTGTCCGGCCCGCTCTGGGCGTTCACCGCCGTGCCGGTCGACTCCACCCATTTCCGCGAACCATTGGGCAACTGGACGCACTTCCTGCGCGACCCGGCTGCCGAACTCGGCGTGGCCGAGGTCTTCGCCCTTCCGGAAAAGACCTTCGAGCCGGTCATCGGCACGCACGCCAACAAGGGCAAGAACGACGCCGCCTGGTGGTTCCGCGTCGAGCTGAACAACCAGACCTCCGCTCCGCTCGGCGGCTTTTTCGAAATCAACTATCCATTGCTCGATGACATCGAGCTCTACCTGCGCGACCCCGCGGGCCACATCAGTCGCCAGCACGCCGGCGACACCCAACCGTTCAGCGAGCGCACTGTCCAGGTCAGCAACTTCTGGTTTCCGGTCGAGCTGCAACCCGGCACCTCGACCTTGCTCGTGCGCGTCAAGAGCACCAGCACGCTGTATCTGCCGCTGTACTTCAGCACCTATGCGGCCAGCGCGGCGGCCGCCGAAGACACGATGGGCTTTGCCGGCGCCTTCTATGGCGTGCTCTTCGCGATGTTCTGCTACAACCTGTTCCTGTTCCTGTCACTGCGCGAACCGGCCTACTTCTGGTACCTGGTCTACAACATCAACGTCGGGCTGTTCGCGCTCAGCTTCGACGGCATGCTGGTCAAGTGGCTGACCGACGATGGCCGCATCGTCGCCGTGGGCATCTACGCACTGATGTTCAGTCACTGCCTGATCTCCATCCAGTTCAGCCGCCACTTCCTGCATACCCGCGACTATTTCCCGCGCCTGGATTTCGCGCTGCGCGTCGCACTGCTGGTGTCGCTAGCCGCGTTGCTGTCGGGGCTGGTGCTTAATCTGCAGGCCTGGAGCATCCTGGCCAGCGCGATGGTGATCGCCGTCTCGATCGGCTTGCTGTTCACCGGCGCCTTCGTCTGGCGACGCGGCGTGCGCTACGGGCTCTACTACACGCTCGCCTGGGGCGTGCTGCTGATGACCTTCGTGATCGTCACCGCCGGCTCGCTGGGCGTCGAGCTGCTGGGTCTGTATGGCGCACCGATCGTCAAGATCGGCATCGCCTTCGAGCTGATCACCCTGTCCATTGGCCTCGCCGACCGCATCAACCTGCTCAAGGAGGAAGGCTTCCGCTCGCGCCAGGCGGCCGCCCGCGCCGAGAGCGAAAACCAGGCCAAGAGCCGCTTCCTGGCCAAGATGAGCCATGAAATCCGCACGCCGCTCAACGGCGTGCTCGGCATGCTGCAACTTCTGCGCGAAACCGCCCTGGACCGCAACCAGCGTTTCTACCTGGACACCATCTCCAGCTCCAGCGCGTCGCTGATGACGGTGATCAACGACATCCTCGACTACGCCCGGATCGGCGCCGGCAAGCTGGTGCTCGAGGACATCGAGTTCGACCTCGAGCAGCTGCTTTCCGAAACCGTCAGCCTGTTTACCGCCCAGGCACTTGAAAAGCAGCTGGGCCTGCATGTCAGCGTGGCGCCCGGTGTGCCACGGCGCGTACGCGGCGACCCGACCCGCCTCAAGCAGGTCGTGCTCAACCTGCTGAGCAATGCACTGAAATTCACCGAGCGCGGCTGCGTAATGCTGGAGGTCGTTGCCCAGGGCCCGGACGAGGCGCGGCGGCTGGTGTTCTCGGTGACCGACAGCGGCATCGGCATGCGCAGCGAGGTGATCGCGCAACTGTTCGTGTCCTTTGCGCAGGGCGATTCCAGCACCACCCGACGCTACGGCGGCAGCGGTCTGGGCCTGGTGATCAGCAAGGAACTGGTGGAAATGATGGGCGGCGAAATCGACGTGCGCAGCGCGCCCGGCCAGGGTAGCCGCTTCAGCTTCGACATCCCGCTGCATCCCGCCGGCGGCAACCATGACCCGCTCACCGCACTGCTCGAGGGCCGCAGCGTGATCATCGCCTCCCAAGCGCCCAATGCGCTCGATGCCATGGGCAACCTGTTGATGCGCTGGGGCATGCGGGTGATCCGCTGCGAGGAACCGGCACACCTGCCGCGCTACCTTGCCGACCAGGCCGCGCCGCCGCTGCTGGTCCTGATGGCGCCGTGGCCGGGTACGCCGCAGGCCTGGCTGGATGCGCTCGCTCATCAGATCGAGCCGGACCAGCGGGTAATGCTGCTGCTCCCGCCGCAGCAGGCGAGTATACCGGCGGCCGGACGGCGTCAGGTCAGCCTCACCCTGCCATTGCTGCTCGCGCCGCTGCGCGACGCGCTGCACCGCCTCTACCAGCCCGCGGCCACCGCCCCCACCGAGGCGTCGCGGCCCGGGCGCGACGAGGGGGGGCTACGCCCACGGATCCTGGTGGCAGAGGACAACCCGGTCAGCCAAATGGTGGTGTCCGGGCTGCTGCGCAAGCGTGGCTACGAGGTGACGGTGGTGGATAACGGCCTGCGCGCGGTCAAGACCTATTGCGAGGCGCCGGACGCGGTGCAGCTGGTCCTGATGGATTGCGAGATGCCAGAACTCGATGGCTTCGACGCGAGCCGGCAGATCCGTCGCTTCGAAGATGACCGCGGCCTGGCAGCCGTGCCGATCGTGGCGATCACCGCGCATGTCCTCGACGGCCATCGCCAGCAGGGCCGCGATGCCGGCATGAACGACTTCATCGGCAAGCCGCTGGAAAGCGCACAGCTGTATGCTTGCCTGGACCGATTCCTCGACGACTCGCTCCTCGAGCCCTCTTCCCTGCGCTGACCGATGCCATGCTGATTCCCCACGACCAACTCGAGCCCGACACCCTGACCCGCCTCATCGAGGACTTCGTAACCCGCGAGGGCACCGACAACGGTGACGAAACGCCGCTACCCACCCGCGTTGAGCGCGTTCGCGAAGCCCTTCGCAAGGGCACCGCAGTGATCATCTTCGACACCGACCACCAGCAGTGTCAGCTGGTGCTGCGCCGCGACGTGCCGCGTGAGTGGCTGGAGGACTGAGCCTTAGCCGAGCACCCCGCCGTCCCGCTCCCAGGCGCAACGCATGCGCACGTCGCGCTGATGGGGGCTGTGCGTGCCGCTATCGGTTTCCCAGCGAAAGGTGTGCACACCGTTGAGCTCGGTTTCCAGATGCACCACGGCGCTGGTCCAGTAGAGCCGGTCGAGCAACGCCTCGAACTGCCGGACCCACAGCGTCCACTCGTATTCGACGGCGCGGTAGCTGGCGCCGAAATGGATCACCTGGGTCTGGTACAGGCCTTCGTGATCACTGCAGGCGAACATCTCGCGACCGATGAAAGGCCACCCTTCGCCTTGCGGCAGCTGGTTCAGGGCGCGGCGATTGAGCGCCCGGCGCAGCCGGCTCTGTTCTGGTTCGGCAGCCGGCCAGTCGCGGATGCAGCCATAGACGATGGATTCGGGCTCCACGGAGACCCCCGCCAAAAGGTCGTCATGTTCATCGAAATCGCCGCTCCGATCCAGCACCACGCGCCCGCTGCACCCGAGCGCGTTACCAAGGGGTGACGGCCGCCACAGCTTGCCGCTCAGGCACCGCGCGCGGAGGTCGAATCGCGCCGTGGCGCCAGGCACAGCGCCAGCATCGACATGGTCGCGGCCATGCCGGCCAGCACCAGGAACGGGCTGCGGTAGTCACCGGCCAGGTCACGCCCCAGCCCGGTCAGCACCGGGGTGAAACAGGCCAGGCTGTAGCCGGTGCATAGCATCATCGCGGTCAACCGGCTCACCGCCAACGGCGTGCTCGCCTCGTACATAGGCAGGATCAGCGACAGCGAAAAGGTCCCGTTGAGCGCGACGCCAAGCACCATGCACACCAGCAGCGGCTGCCACTGCGGCGACGCAGCGATGATCAGCAGGCAGGCGGTGGCCGTCACCCCGCAGCCGGCCATCAGCAGGTGGCGGCGGCCGAAACGCTGGGCCAGCCAGGGCATGGCGAAGGCGCTGGGCAGCCCGATCAGCATGAAGCCGCTGAAGAAAGCATTGCTTTGCAGCAGGCTGAAGCCCGCCTCGTGATAGCGCGCCACCAGCCAGGTCGCCAGCGCATAGAACAGCCCGGCCTGCAGCGCGAAATACAGGCTCACCAGCCAGGCGCGCGGTTCGCCCCAAGGCAGGCCGGCACGCTGTTCCTGTGCCGCCTCCGGCTGGTTCGGCAGACGCAGCCAGACGGCCAGCGCCAACACTGCGGGAATCGCCCACAAGGCCAGCCCCCAGGTCCAGCGACCGCCCAGCAGCTCGGTCGCCGGCGCGGTCAACACCACGCCGACAGTGCCGCCAACCGCCATGCTCAGCGAGTAGAACGCGGCGGTCCTGCCCAGGCGTGCGAGAAAATAGCGCTTGATGAAGCCCGACAGCAGCGGCCCGGCGACAGCGATCCCGGCGCCGACCATTGCCGCGGTGCCGATCAACACCGGCGCGCTGTCACCGAGCAGGCGCAGCGACAGGGCCAGGCCGATCAGGGCCAGGCACATGGCAATGGTGCGTTCGAGCCCGAAGCGCACCGCCAGCCGCGGCGCCAGGGGTGCCAGCAATCCCATCAGCAGCACCGGCAGCGCGGTGGTAAGGCTGATCAGGCCGCGGCTGAGGTCCAGTGCCAGAGCGATGCGTTCGATCAGTGGAGCGAAGGAGGTAATACCAGGACGCAGGTTGATGGCGGCAAGCACCAGGGCCAGCATGAGCAGCCAGCGAGACGGGTTGTTCACGGCGAATCCATCGATTGGACAGGGGGAGGACCGGCAACCCTACCCCCGCCCCGAGGCCCACCGCAAGCAAAACGGACCAGGCGGTCAGCTTTTGCTCTTGTTGCGCTTCTTTTCCGCCAGTGCCGCCATCTCGTCGTAGATCGCCTGCGGGTTCTGCTGTTTGATCTTCCAGGCAGCGCGCCCTTCGTCATGCGGCAGGATCATGAAGACCCCTTCGGCGACCTGGCGGTAGATGTAGTCGGCGATGTCCGCAGCGGTGATCGGCGAGGCCTCCAGCAGCTTGCTGATTTGTGCCTTCATGTTCGGCGTCGGGCCGCGGTAGGAATCCATCAGGTTGGTCTGGAAGAACGAAGGGCAGACCACGTGGACGCCGACCTCCTGCTGCCTGAGCTCGACCAGCAGGCTTTCCGACAGCGCCACCACACCGGCCTTGGCGACGTTGTAGTTGCTCATTCCCGGCGCCTGCATCAGCGCCGCCATCGAGGCAATATTGATGATCTTGCCACGGCTCTTCTGCACCAGCGGCAGGAAGGCCTTGCAGCCCTTGACCACGCCCATCAGGTTGATCGCGATCTGCCAGTCCCAGTCTTCCAGCGACAGTTCTTCAAAGAAGCCGCCAGAAGCCACGCCGGCATTGTTGACTACCACGTCAATGCCACCCAGCTTGGTTTCGCAGGCCTGGGCCAGTCCGGTCAGCTGGCTGTAGTCGCGCACGTCGCAGCGTTGGGTGAAGCCGTCGCCGCCGGCGGCACGTACCAGTTTCAGGGTCTCGGCCAATCCGGCCTCGTTGACGTCCGAAAGCGCCAGCTGCCAGCCTTCACGGGCCCAGCGCAAGGCGATTTCGCGACCCAGGCCGGATCCGGCTCCGGTAACCATCATGCGGTTCTGCATCTTGTGCTGCCTTCTTGCTCGTTGGAGATGGGAGGAGTCTAGCGAAAGCCGACCGCGGCTCCGGCCTCTATCGAATTGCTGAATGACGGCCATGTCTCGGGCCCGATTGACGGCGTCGCGGCGCGGTTTTCCACGGATAAAAAGAAAGGGCAGCCGTGGCTGCCCTTTTCCTTTTCTACCGGTTCCGCTGTCAGTGGGCGACGGCGCCACTGGAGCCAAGGCCGGTCTGCGACCGCACGAACTGCGAGAAGAAACGTTCGCGCTCGAGGCCAGCCGACTTGGACTTGTCGGTGATGGAGAAGAACCAGATACCGGCGAACGCCACGATCATCGAGAACAGTGCCGGGTACTTGTAGGGGAAGATCGCCTCGGCATAGCCGAACACGTCGACCCACACGGTCGGGCTGATGATGGTCAGGATCAGCGCGGTGGCCAGGCCCAGCGAGCCGCCGATCAGCGCACCGCGCGTGCTCAGGCCCTTCCAGTACATGGAGAGGAACAGTACCGGGAAGTTGCAGCTGGCCGCGATCGAGAAGGCCAGGCCCACCATGAAGGCGATGTTTTGCTTTTCGAAGATGATGCCCAGCAGGATCGCGACGACACCCAAGGTCAAGGTGGTGATCTTGGTGACGCGCATCTCCTCTTCTTCCTTGGCCTTACCCTTCTTGATCACGCAGGCGTAGAGGTCATGAGAGACCGCCGAGGCACCCGCCAAGGTCAGACCGGCAACCACCGCCAGGATGGTGGCGAAGGCGACCGCGGAGATGAAGCCGAGGAACAGGTTGCCGCCCACGGCGTTGGCCAGGTGGATGGCGACCATGTTGGTGCCGCCGATCACCGCGCCCGCCGCGTCCTTGAACTGCGGGTTGGTGCTGACCAGCAGGATGGCGCCAAAGCCGATGATGAAGGTCAGGATGTAGAAGTAGCCGATGAAGCCGGTGGCGTAGAACACGCTCTTGCGCGCTTCCTTGGCGTCGGCGACGGTGAAGAAGCGCATCAGGATGTGCGGCAGGCCGGCAGTGCCGAACATCAGCGCCAGGCCCAGGGAGATTGCCGACACCGGATCGGAAACCAGGCCGCCGGGGCTCATGATCGCCGCGCCCTTCTCGTGGATCTTCACCGCTTCGCCAAACAGGCTGCCGAAGTCGAAGTGGACCGCCTTCATCACCATGATCGCCATGAAGGTCGCGCCCGACAGCAACAGGACCGCCTTGATGATCTGCACCCAGGTGGTGGCCAGCATGCCGCCGAACAGCACGTACATGACCATCAGCACGCCCACCAGCACCACCGCGACATAGTAGTCGAGACCAAACAGCAGCTGGATCAGCTTGCCGGCACCGACCATCTGCGCGATGAGGTAGAAGGCAACCACGATCAGCGAACCGAATGCCGAGAGGATACGAATCTGGGTCTGCCCGAGGCGGTACGAGGCGACGTCGGAAAAGGTGAACTTGCCCAGGTTGCGCAGTCGTTCTGCCATCAGGAACAGAATGACCGGCCAGCCGACCAGGAAGCCGATGGAGTAGATCAGCCCGTCGTAGCCGCTGGTGTACACCAGCGCGGAAATACCCAGGAAGGACGCAGCGGACATGAAGTCGCCGGCGATCGCCAGGCCGTTCTGGAAACCGGTGATGCTGCCGCCGGCCGTGTAGTAATCAGACGTGGAGGTGTTGCGCTTGGCCGCCCACTTAGTGATGACCATGGTGAAACCGATGAAGGCCACGAACATGGCGATGGCGGTGTAGTTGACCGCCTGCTTCTGAACATCCCCAGTCAGGGCATCAGCCATTAGCAGGGGTGAGGCAACCAGCAACGCCGTTGCCATCAATAAACGCTGAATCATTATTGCTGAGCCTCGTTGAGGATTTCCTGGTTGAGTCGATCGAACTCACCGTTGGCGCGCTGGACATAGACGCCGGTCAGAATGAACGCCATGAAGATCACACCGACGCCCACCGGGATTCCCCAGGTGGTCACCGTATCGACGGCGAGCGGGATGCCCAGAATCGCCGGGTCGAAGGCGATCAGCAGGATGAACGCGAGGTAGGCGCCGAGCATGATGGCCGACAGCAGCCAGGCGAAACGGCCACGCTTGGCAACCAGCTCCTGGAAGCGCGGGTTGGCATAGATTTGCCGGTAAACGTCTTCATTGTTTTGCATTGATGGTCTCCACGGTCTCCGCCCCCAGATGAGAGCAGGTCGCTACTTTAGGGCCGGGCATGCCGAAAGCCACTCGACCATGGTCTGGTTTTTATTTGCCGCAGGCACCGGTCTAGACGTGCCGGGACCTTTCAGCGGGGCAATAGAAAAGCCCTATTCCGCATATCGAGCATGGTCATTATCCATTTCAGCCCGACGAGGCGAGACTGCCGCACAACGGAGAATCATTCTCGACTGCACACCGAGGCCGGCCATGCTCAAAACCGTGACTTTCACGCTCATGCACTTCTGCATTGCCTTCAGCGTGACCTATGCCCTGACCGGCAGCGCAGCGGCGGGCGGCCTGGTCGCCGCCATCGAACCGCTGTGCAACTCGGTGGGTTTCTACCTGCACGAGCGCCTCTGGCAGCGGATGGAAAAACGCAGGCAGTCAGCTCAGCCGATCCCGGCCCATGCCTGGCTGCACCATCACGCCTGATCGAGGCCCGCCAGGCGATACCCGTCGGGCCCCGCGTCTGCAAACATCGAATGGCCACCACCACGCAACCACCGCGCGCCGCTGCGGTCTATGCAGAACGCGCCGGCCTCGCTCTTTCGATTGATCGCAACGGGACGCGCGCAGGATTGGTCACGCTCACCCCGGAGGAGCCATGTCCCGCTGCCAGCCGCTCCAGGCCGGGCTACACGCAACAGGCCGCCATGGCCGTCCGCATCCGCCGCGCCGCCGGTGCATCGCGGCCGTGCAGAGGCGCGGCCCCGCCGCGTGCGACCCGCCCGGGAGGCGCGACCATGGCGTGCTCCCCGGTGCAGCTGCCATCATCTGCCACTCGTCCGTCATCACCCGTGCCGCCCTATCCACTGCCATGCCGCCCCCGGAGCACCCCCAGATGCGAATGCTGCTGTGCCTGACCGCGCTGCTGACGCTGGTCGTAGCGCCTGTCCAGGCTGCCGATATCAGCGCCGAGCAATACGGCTATCCGCTGAACAACCCGTTCGAGGCGACCATTGCCACCACACCGGCCGCCCTGCGCGCCGAGGTGCCTGGCGACGACCAGATCGACCAGGCCGACTACAGCCTGCGGCTACGGCCGGAGCGCGAATTCATCCTGCCGGAAAATTTCTGGGCGGTTAAGCGCCTGACCTACCGCCTGGCCAGGCAGCCTGGACCGGCCCCGCTGATCTTCATCATCTCCGGCACCGGGGCTAGCTATTCGGCGGGCAAGACCGAATCGCTCAAGCGCCTGTTCTACGGGGCCGGCTATCACGTCGTGCAACTGTCCTCGCCGACCAGCTTCGATTTCATCGCGGCGGCTTCCCGCTATGCCACGCCCGGCTACAGTCCGGGCGACGCCAAAGACCTGTATCGCGTGATGCAGGCCGTTCGGGCGCAGCAGCATGACCTGCCAGTGACCTCCTTCAACCTGATCGGCTACAGCCTGGGCGCCCTCAACGCCGCCTTTGTCAGCCAGCTCGACGAAACACGGCAGAGCTTCAACTTCAAACGGGTGCTGATGGTCAATCCGCCCGTGAACCTCTACACCTCGATCAGGAACCTGGACAAGCTGGTGCAGACCCAGGTCGATGCGATCGACAGCACCACCACCTTTTACGAGGTGATCCTGGACAAGCTGACCCGCTACTACCGGCAGAAGGGCACGATCAACCTCGACGAGGCGATGCTCTTCGACTTCCAGCAGTCGGCCCTGCGCCTGACGGACGAACAGATGGCCATGCTGATCGGCTCGGTGTTCCGGTTTTCCGCCGCCGACATCGCCTTCACCTCGGACCTGATCAACCGCCGGGGCCTGATCGTCCCGCCCAAATACCCGATCCACGAGGGCACCAGCCTGGAACCCTTCTTCCGCCGCGCGCTGCTGTGCGACTTCGATTGCTACATCACCGAGCAACTGATCCCCATGTGGCGCGCCCAGCAGGACGGCGGCAGCATGGCGCAACTGGTGCAGCAGGTCAGCCTCTACGCGCTGGAGGACTACCTGCACAACAGCCCCAAGATCGCCGTCATGCATAACGCCGATGACATCATCCTGGGCTCAGGCGACCTGGGCTTTCTGCGCCGGACCTTTGGCGAGCGCATGACGCTCTATCCGCGCGGTGGCCATTGCGGCAACCTCAATTACCGGGTCAATGCCCACGACATTCTGGAGTTCTTCCGTGGCTAGACGCTATCTGCTCTCGCTGTTGCTGCTGGCCAGCGGCATCGCCGGCGCACAGACCCCGGCCCCCGACGAAGATGGGTTCACCCACCCGCTGCGCACGCTGGAATTCAATCCCGGGCTGGATCAGCGCGAATTCGAGCGCGCCACCTTCGATGCGCTGAACATCTACGACCCCTGGGAGTCGCTGAACCGGCGCATGTATTACTTCAACTACCGGCTCGACCAGTGGGTAATGCTGCCCGCCGTGCGCGGCTATCGCTACGTCACCCCGGCATTCGTGCGCACCGGTGTCAGCAATTTCTTCAGCAACCTGGGTGAAATACCCACGCTGTTCAACAGCCTCGCCCAGCTCAAGGGCGAACGCGCCATGACCACCACGGCGCGCCTGCTGTTCAACACCATCCTCGGCGTCGGCGGTCTCTGGGACCCGGCCTCGCGCATGGGTTTGCCGCGTTTCCAGGAAGACTTCGGCCAGACCCTGGGCTTCTATGGCGTGCCCCACGGCCCGTACCTGATCCTACCGGCACTGGGCCCGTCGAACCTGCGCGATGCCGCCGGCCAGGCCGCCGACTTCGGGATCGAGCGGCAGGTGGACCTGTTCAGCTCCGCCGATTCCAGCGGCGGCGAGTTCGGTTTCACCGCGCTGCGCCTGATCAATCTGCGCTACACCACACCGTTGCGCTACGGGCAGCTGAACTCGCCGTTCGAATACGAGAAGGTCCGCTACGTCTACACCCGCGCCCGCGAGCTGCAGATCGAGGAGTGATCGAGCCGCCCGATCGGAACGGTCAGGGATTCGCACCCATCGGCCCGTGATCGGGCGCTACGCTGGGCCGACAGACGATTCGGAGCAATGCGATGACCCAGCGAACCATCCAATACATCACCACCGGCCGCGCCACGTCGGACGGCGCCGGCGTGCGCCTGACCCGGATATTCGGCGGCCCGGGTGTCGAGCGTTTCGATCCCTTCCTGATGCTCGACGAGTTTGGCTCTGACCAGCCCAACGAATACATCGTCGGCTTTCCCGCCCACCCGCACCGTGGCTTCGAGACGGTTACCTACATGCTCGAGGGGCGGATGCGTCACGAAGACCATCTGGGCAATGTCGGTCTGCTCGAGCCAGGCGCCGTGCAGTGGATGACCGCCGCGCGCGGAGTGATCCACAGCGAGATGCCCGAGCAGCGTGAAGGCAGGATGCGCGGCTTCCAGCTGTGGCTGAACCTGCCGGCGAAAAGCAAGATGAATGCACCGTCCTACCGGGACCATGCAGCCGAGCACATTCCGCGCGCCCGGTTGCCGGGTGGTGGCGAAGCCATCGTCATTGCCGGGCGGTTGGTCGCCGCGGGCGTCGACCAGCCCGGCGCCGTGCAGCGGCCCGACACCGATCCGCAGCTGTTCGACCTGCATCTGCCGCGTGGCAGCCACCTCGAGCCACAGCTCGCCGACGGTTTAAGGCCGCTGCTTTATGTATATGAAGGCGAGCTACGACTCGGCGACAGCCGGCTGCACGCCGGGCAACTGGCGGTGTTGTCGACCCACGGCGCGCTGCGGCTGGAGGCGGTTGGCGACGCCCGGGTGCTGCTGGTCGCCGGCCAGCCCATCGGCGAGCCGATCGTTCAGTACGGCCCCTTCGTGATGAACAGCCGCGACGAGATCGAACAGGCCCTGCGCGACGTGCGCGACGGCGTCTTCACGAACTGACCGGCTTCTTTGGCAACTTGCGGTACAGGCTCGGCTCCCCGGCGGGGCGCGTCTTGAAGCGACGGTGCGCCCACAGGTATTGTTCGGGCCGCTGGCGCACCGCTTCCTCGACCCAGTCGTTGATGCGCCGGCAGTCGGCTTCCTCGCTCTCGCCGGGAAAGTCGGCCAGTGGCGGATGGATTACCAATCGATAGCCGGCACCGCGGTCCAGACGCTCCTGGGTATAGGGCACGACGCGCGCGCGGCCCAGGCGGGCAAACTTGCTGGTTGCCGTGACAGTGGCGGCATCGATGCCGAACCAGGGCACGAACAGGCTCTGCTTGCGACCGTAGTCCTGGTCCGGCGCGTACCAGATCGCCCGCCCTGCACGCAGCACCTTGAGCATGGCGCGCACATCCTCCCGCTCGATGGCCGTGGCGTCGAGGTTGTGCCGCTCGCGCCCGCGGCGCTGGACGTAATCGAACACCGGATTCTTGTGCTCGCGGTACATGCCATCAATGGTATGGCACTGGCTCAGCAGCCCCGCTCCGATTTCCAGCGTTGTGAAGTGCAGGGCCATGAGGATCACGCCCTGCCCTTCGGCCTGCGCCTGCTGCAAGTGTTCCAATCCCTCGATGCGCGCCAGGCGCTGAAGGCGTCCGCGCGGCCACCACCAGCTCATGGCCATCTCGAAAAAAGCGATACCCGACGAGGCGAAGTTGTCCCGCAGCAACCGTTCGCGCGCCTGTTCGTTCAATTCCGGAAAGCACAACTGCAGGTTGCGTCGGGCGATTTGGCGCCGCGAGCGGGCGAATCGATACATCAGTACGCCCAGCCCACGCCCGAGCAGCAGCAGCACCCGGTATGGCAGCTGGATCACCAGCCACAGCAGGCCAAGGCCAACCCAGAGCGGCCAGAAACGCGGATGAAGGAAGGCGCGGCGAAAACGAGGACGATCCATTGAAGGGCCTGAACCGGTAAAAGCGCGCATTCTAGCGAGAAAACGCCGCCCGTTGCGGCTGCGTCGCGATACGCATCAGCTTGCCGCCCGGCCGGGCGAGACTTGCAGCCAGCGGTGAGCCCCGCTATAAGTCCTCGCCATTTACCCCAGCAGGCAGACCATGAGCCAAGCCGACCCTCTCGACCAAGCCCCCGTGTTCCAGCTCAAGGGCAGCATGCTCGCCATCACCATTCTGGAACTGACCCAGAACGACCTGGAGCGCCTCGACCGGCAACTCTCGGTCAAGGTCGCTCAGGCGCCCGACTTCTTCGACAACACCCCGCTGGTGCTGGCGCTGGACAAGCTGCCCGCCGAGCCGCCGCTGGATCTGACGGCACTCATCGCCCTGTGCCGCCGTCATGGTTTGCGCACGCTCGCCCTGCGTGCCGGCGATCCAGCGATCATCAAGGCGGCTGGCGCTCTGGATATCCCGGTATTGCCGCCATCCGGCGCACGTGAACGCACGCTTGAACTCTCCAGCAAAGCGCCTGCCGAGCCGCCCAAGCCAGCCGAACCGACCTACCGCCCCACCCGCGTGGTGACCACCCCGATACGCGGCGGCCAGCAGGTCTACGCCAAGGACGGCGATCTGATCGTACTGGCCGCGGTCAGCCCTGGTGCGGAACTTCTCGCCGACGGCAACATCCATGTGTACGGTCCGCTGCGCGGGCGCGCCCTGGCCGGGATCAAGGGCGACACCAACGCCCGGATTTTCTGCCAGCAGCTGGCCGCAGAAATGGTCTCGATAGCCGGTCGTTACAAGGTGGCCGAGGACCTGCGTCGCGACCCGCTGTGGACCGCCGCCGTACAGATGAAGCTATCCGGGGACGTGTTGAACATCACCCGCCTTTAACGGATACTGCCGCGAATTTTCAAGCACCAAAACGGGCCTCCCAAAGCCGCCTCGGCGGAGGGTCCCGCCTTCCATTTTTAGGGTGAATCACCTTGGCCAAGATCCTCGTAGTCACTTCCGGCAAGGGTGGCGTCGGTAAAACCACCACCAGCGCCGCCATCGGTACCGGCCTCGCCCTGCGCGGGCACAAGACCGTCATCGTCGACTTCGACGTCGGCCTGCGTAACCTGGACCTGATCATGGGCTGCGAGCGCCGCGTGGTGTATGACTTCGTCAATGTCATCCAGGGCGACGCCACCCTGA
Source organism: Pseudomonas sp. (assembly GCA_032064305.1). Taxonomy (GTDB): domain Bacteria; phylum Pseudomonadota; class Gammaproteobacteria; order Pseudomonadales; family Pseudomonadaceae; genus Stutzerimonas. The sequence continues at coordinate 144,466 of DAMBNU010000010.1, forward strand.
CCCAGGCGCTGATCAAGGACAAGCGGCTCGAAAACCTCTACGTGCTGGCCGCCAGCCAGACCCGCGACAAGGACGCGCTGACCCTCGAAGGCGTCGGCAAGGTCATCGACGAACTGGCGCAAAATTTCGAATTCGTCATCTGCGACTCGCCGGCCGGCATCGAGAAAGGTGCCCACCTGGCGATGTACTTCGCCGACGAAGCCATTGTCGTGACCAATCCCGAGGTCTCCTCGGTACGCGACTCGGACCGCATGCTGGGCCTGCTGGCGAGCAAGTCGCGGCGCGCCGAGAATGGCGAGGAGCCGATCAAGGAACACCTGCTGCTGACCCGCTATAACCCCGAGCGCGTGGTCAAGGGCGAGATGCTTGGCGTCGAGGACGTCGAAGAGATTCTTTCGATCCGCCTGCTGGGCGTCATCCCCGAATCCCAGGCAGTGCTTAAGGCTTCCAACCAGGGCGTGCCGGTAATCCTCGATGACCAGAGCGACGCGGGGCAGGCATACAGCGACGCCGTCGACCGGCTACTGGGCAAGGAAGTGAGCCATCGCTTCCTCGACGTGAAGAAGCAAGGCTTCCTGCAACGACTCTTCGGAGGCCGCGAATGAACCTTCTCGACTTCTTTCGTGAACGCAAGAAGAAGGAAACGCCCGCCAACATCGCCAAGGAACGGCTGCAGATCATCGTCGCCCACGAGCGCGGCCAGCGGACCCAGCCCGACTACCTGCCGGCGCTGCAGAAGGAGCTGGTCGAGGTGATCCGCAAGTACGTCAACATCGACAGCGATCAGGTCCAGGTTGCGCTGGAAGACCAGGGCAGCTGTTCGATCCTCGAGCTGAACATTACGCTGCCGGATCGCTGACAGCGCTCGCAGCGCAGGCCCGCATCGGCTGCGTTCGTTACAATCGGCGACCTCGGTCGCCGATTTCGTTTGTGGAAAGAACATGCCGCTGAGTAATATCCAGATCGTCCATCAGGACGCCGCCCTCTTGGTAATCAACAAGCCCACACTGCTGCTGTCCGTACCCGGCCGCGCCGAGGATAACCGCGACTGCCTGGTGACCCGCCTGCAGGAAAACGGCTACCCGGAAGCGCGCATCGTTCATCGGCTCGACTGGGAAACATCCGGGCTGATCGTACTCGCGCGCGACCCGGACAGCCACCGCGAGCTGTCGCGGCAGTTTCATGATCGCGAGACGGAAAAGGCCTACACCGCGCTGTGCTGGGGCGAACCGGAGCAGGACAGCGGCAGCATCGACCTGCCCCTGCGCTACGACCCGCCGACCAAGCCGCGCCACGTCGTCGATCACGAGCTGGGCAAACATGCCCTGACCTACTGGCGGGTAATCGAGCGACTCGGCGATCACAGCCGGGTAGAGCTAACGCCGATCACCGGCCGCTCCCATCAGCTGCGCGTGCACATGCTATCGATCGGGCATCCCCTTCTCGGGGATCGCCTCTACGCGCATGAAGAAGCGCTGGCCGCCCATGAACGGCTCTGTCTGCACGCCAGCATGCTCACCTTGACTCACCCGGTTTCCGGCGAGCGCCTGCGCTTCGACTGCCCGGCGCCGTTCTAGGGACAAGCGGGCGGGAGGCGGGAGGCGGGAGGCGAAGGATAGTGGGCTGCCTTTTAGTTGGGCTGCCCTTACAGTTATCGGCCTTTCACCTTGCCTTGTATGCAGGAAGGCGCTGATCGCGATCAAGCACAGCACCGACCCGTAGGAGCGAGCTTGCTCGCGAAACGGCCTGCAACGACAGCCGCCTCGCCCGAAGAACAACCCGCTTACCGAAAGCCACACGGCGCGCTTTTTTTGTCCAAGGAACATCAGCCAGGCACGACCCCCGCGTTTTACGTCCAGCCTCCAGCCTCGTCGTTCGATGCGATAAACTCCGCCCCACTGCCGTCCGGAGCGAACCATGCGCGAAGCACTCAACCAAGGTCTGATCGATTATCTCAAGGCCTCCCCAACGCCCTTCCACGCCACTCGGAGTCTTGCCCAGAGCCTGCAGGCAGCCGGCTACAAGGCGCTGCACGAAAGTGAGTCATGGCACACCGAGCCGGGCGGCCGCTATTACGTCACCCGCAACGACTCGGCAATCATCGCCTTTCAGCTGGGCAGCAAGTCGGTAATCGAACATGGCCTACGCCTGGTGGGTGCCCATACCGACAGCCCTTGCCTGCGCGTCAAGCCGCAACCCGAACTGCAGCGCCAGGGCTTCTGGCAGCTGGGGGTGGAGGTTTACGGCGGCGCCTTGCTGGCCCCCTGGTTCGACCGCGACCTGTCGCTGGCCGGGCGCGTCACCTACAGCCGCGACGGGCGTATAGAAAGTCAGCTGATCGACTTCAAACAGCCCATTGCGGTGATCCCGAGCCTGGCCATTCACCTCAATCGCGAAGCCAACCAGGGCTGGGCGATCAATCCGCAAAACGAGCTGCCGCCAATCCTGGCGCAGGTCGCCAGTGAAGACAGCCCGGACTTCCGAGCCTTGCTTGCCGACCAACTCAGCCGCGAGCACGGTCTGGTGGCCGATGTCGTCCTCGACTTCGAGCTGAGTTTCTATGACACCCATAGCGCCGCGGTGATTGGCCTGAACGGCGACTTCATCGCCGGGGCGCGCCTGGATAATCTGCTGTCCTGCTACGCCGGCCTGCAAGCCCTGCTGCGCGCCGGTCCCGAGGAAAGTTGCGTACTGGTCTGCACTGACCATGAGGAAGTAGGCTCCAGCTCGATATGCGGCGCCGACGGCCCGTTCCTCGAGCAGGTATTGCGCCGCCTGCTGCCCGAAGACGAGGCCCTGCAGCGCGCCATCAACCGTTCGCTGCTGATATCGGCCGACAACGCCCATGCCGTGCATCCGAACTATGCCGACAAGCACGACGGCAACCATGGCCCCAAGCTCAATGCTGGCCCGGTGATCAAGGTCAACAGCAACCAACGCTACGCCACCAGCAGCGAAACCGCCGGTTTCTTCCGCCACCTGTGCCTGGAAAACGAGGTCTCGGTGCAGAGCTTCGTGACCCGCAGCGACATGGGCTGCGGCTCTACCATCGGTCCGATAACCGCCAGCCAGCTTGGCGTGCGCACCGTCGACATCGGACTGCCGACCTTCGGCATGCATTCGATTCGCGAACTGGCCGGCAGCCATGACCTGGCGCACCTGGTCAAGGTGCTCAGCGCCTTCTATTCGAGCGCCACGCTACCCTGACGCCTTGCCGGGGCGGTACGGGATAGCACAGGCGCCCCGTGCCCGGCCGGTGCGGCGCACCCCGGTAATTCGCGCACCGGAACGCGCCGGTTTCGCGCATTTCCGATGATCGCGATGGCGTCACGGCACCGCGGCCTGCGCGCCTTGCAATGCCGTGAGCCTGCCGCCATAGTGATGCCGACCTGTACCCGCTTAATCGTATTCGCTGGCCGTGCAGGCTGCTGACCGTCACCCGCGTCGCTTATCCAGACGATCGCACCACGCTCACTGGGGGCGCCGACCCTGATGCGGACGACGGGCTTGCCCGAATCCGGGTTGACCGTCGCGGTGTGCCAGCCGCCAGCGACATCGGGTGTTTCCTTATCGCCGGCGGACCCGCCCCGGCGCTTGATTGATGGCCTACTATGCGTGACTACCCAGCCTTGCCCCGCCCCGCCCACATGAAACGATCCCTGACCGCGGGCCTGCTGGCCCTGCTGCTCGGCCTCCAGGCCAGCGCGGCCCAGGCAAAGACCAACGAACACGACTGGGACTACCTGCAGCCCGACCGCGACCAGGTGATCGCCAGCCTCAACGTGGTCGAACTGCTCAAGCGCCACCACTACAACAAGCCGCCGCTGAACGACGCGCGCTCGGCGAAGATCTTCGACAGTTACCTGGAGATGCTCGACCCCTCGCGCAGCTATTTCACCAAGAGCGACATCGCCGAGTTCGAGCCCTGGCGCAACCAGTTCGACGACTTCTTGAAAAACGGCAACCTGGAGCCGGGCTTCGCCATCTACAAGGTCTACCTGGAGCGCCTTCAAGGCAGGCTGAGCTACGCGCTGGGCCTGCTGGACAAGGGGGTCGGCAGCTTCGACTTCACCCTTGACGAAGAACTGCTCGTCGACCGCAAGCATGCTGCCTGGCCCAAGGACCAGGCCGCGCTGGACGACCTCTGGCGAAAGCGGGTCAAGGACGAGGTGCTACGCCTCAAGATCGCCGGCAAGGAGCCCAAAGCCATCGCCGAGCTACTGATCAAGCGCTACAAGAACCAGCTCTCGCGCCTCGAGCAGACCCGTGGCGAAGACGTCTTCCAGACCTACATCAATGCCTTCGCGCAGTCCTACGACCCGCATACCCAGTATCTGTCGCCTGACAACGCGGAAAACTTCGACATCAACATGAGCCTGTCCCTGGAAGGGATCGGCGCCGTGCTGCAGAGCGATAACGAATACGTCAAGGTGGTCCGCCTGGTGCCCGCCGGCCCGGCCGAGAAGACCAAGCAGATCGCGCCTGCCGACAAGATCATCGGTGTCGGGCAGGACAACGACGAGATGGTCGATGTCATCGGCTGGCGTCTCGACGAAGTGGTCAAGCTGATCCGTGGCCCGAAAGGCTCGATCGTGCACCTGGAAGTGATCCCGGCCAGCAATGCCCCCAATGACCAGACCAGCAAGGTGGTCGCCATCACCCGCGAGGCGGTGAAGCTCGAGGAACAGGCGGCGAAGAAATCGGTGCTTCACCTCACCCAGGACGGTCGCGACTACAAGCTCGGCGTGATCGAAGTGCCCGCGTTCTACCTCGACTTCAAGGCACTTCGTGCCGGCGCCGATGACTACAAGAGCACCACGCGCGACGTCAGGAAACTGCTGACCGAACTGCAGGCCGAAAAGGTTGATGGCGTGGTCATCGACCTGCGCAACAACGGTGGCGGTTCGCTCCAGGAAGCCACCGAACTGACCGGCCTGTTCATCGACAAGGGACCGACGGTGCTGGTGCGCAACAGCGACGGGCGCGTCGACGTGCTGGCCGACGAGCAGCCGGGCGCCTTCTACAAGGGTCCGATGGCCGTGCTGGTGAACCGTCTGTCCGCCTCTGCGTCGGAAATCTTCGCCGGCGCGATGCAGGACTATCATCGCGCACTCATCGTCGGCGGCCAGACATTCGGCAAGGGCACGGTACAGACGGTCCAGCCGCTCAATCACGGCGAGCTGAAACTGACCCTGGCCAAGTTCTACCGGGTTTCCGGGCAGAGCACGCAGCACCAGGGCGTGGTACCGGATATCTCCTACCCCGCCGAGGTCGACACCAAGGAAATCGGCGAAAGCGCCTTGCCTGAGGCCATGCCCTGGGACAGCATTCGCGCGGCCATCAATCCCGACCACAACCCGTTCAAGCCTTTTCTCGCCGAGCTGAAATCCCGCCACGAGGCACGGACCGACGAGGACCCGGATTTCGTCTTTACTCGTGATCGCCTGGCGCTGTCCCAGGAGCTGACCCACGAAACGACCATCAGCCTGAACGAAGAGAAGCGCCGCGCGCAGCATGAGCGCATCGAGAATCGACAGCTGGCGCTGGAAAATGCCTTGCGCAAGGCCAAGGGAGAGGAACCCCTGGCCAAGCTGGCCAAGGACGACGAGACCACGCCGCATGTGGAAGACAAGAAGCTCAAGCCCGAGGAAGACGCCTTCCTGGCCGAAAGCGGGCGCATCCTGCTGGACTACCTGGGCCTGCAAAAGGCCATGGCCAAGAACAGCGTGGGGCACTAGCACGGCGATGTCATCATATTGACATCATTGCGTCGTGAAATACGCAGGGCCGCCCAAGGGCGGCCCTTCGCATTTCATGGCCATCACGGAATCAACATGACCGTCACCGAGCAGTTGAGCACGCTGGATCGCATCCTGGCTCACGGCGACATCACCAGCCTGTTCCAGCCCATCGTCTCGCTATCAGCGCGCCGAGCGGTGGGTTTCGAGGCCCTGACGCGGGGGCCATCCAACACCTCCCTGCACTCACCGATCAACCTGCTCGCGGCGGCCCGGTTCGCCGGACGGCTCAACGAGCTGGAGATGACCTGTCGGGAAAACGCCTGCCGCCGCTACAGCCAGCAGCAGCTGCAGGGCAAGCTGTTCCTCAACGCGTCACCGGAAACCCTGCTGGACGCGACGCACAGGCCGGGCCGCACCCTCGAACTGCTGCGTGAGTACCATATCCCGCCGGAGCGCGTGGTCATCGAACTGACCGAACAGACCCCCACCGACGACTTCGAGCTGCTCGACGCTGCGCTGCACCATTACCGCGACATGGGCTTCTCCATCGCCCTGGACGACCTCGGCGCCGGTTATTCCAGCCTGCGCATGTGGTCACAGCTTCGCCCGGACTACGTCAAGATCGACCGCTACTTCATTGACGGGATCCACCGCGACGCCATAAAGCGTGAATTCGTCGAATCGATCCTGAAAATCGCCCGTGCTTCCAGGGCGCAGGTCATCGCCGAGGGCATCGAGCTGCATGCCGAACTGGAAATCCTTGGCGATATGGGCGTCGACCTGGTCCAGGGCTATCTGCTGGGCCGTCCCTCCGAGGAGCCAACGGTGAACACCACGGTGTTGCTGCCCAGCGCAGACAACCGCGAGGAGACCCTCGACGCCGAACAACCAGACCTCACCGCACTGTTGCTCAAGCAGGCCGCTGTCAGCGCGGAGCAACCGGTCGCACGGGTCCTCGAGCTGTTCCGCCAGCAGGTCAACCTCAACTCTGTCGCAGTGCTCGACGCCTCGGATACCCCTGTTGGCATCGTGCACCGTAGCCTGCTTTCGGATGCCCTGCTCAAGCCTTATGCAACGGACCTGTTGGCACGCAAGCCGATCAGCCGGCTGATGAGCGATGACTTCCTTGCCGTCGAGCTCGGCCAATCGCTGCAGCAGGTCAGCCGCCTGCTCACCAGCCGCGCCCGGCAGCGCATCGACGAGGATTTCGTGATCACCGTCAGTGGGCGCTATCACGGCTTGGGGCGGGTTATCGACGTGCTCAAACTGATCACCGAGATGAAGCTGCAGCAGGCGCGCCACGCCAATCCGCTGACCTTGCTGCCCGGTAACGTACCCATCCAACAGTGCCTGGCACGCTTGCTGCGACAGGAGCGCGAGGCGGTGATCTGCTACGTCGATATCGACCACTTCAAGCCGTTCAACGACCTGTACGGCTATGCCAAGGGCGACGAAATCCTGCTGTGCCTGGCGCAGTGCCTGGAGGAGGCAGTGGATCCGGGTTGCGATTTCGTCGGTCACATTGGCGGTGACGACTTCATGCTGGTGCTGCACCGCGCCGACTGGCAGGCGCGGCTGGCCCGGTTGTTCGAGGCGTTCGAGCAGCGCTGCAGGCGGTTCTACCGAAGCGAGCATCTGGACGAAGGATGTTTCGTTGCAGAGGGCCGCCAGGGCGTTACCCAGCGCTATCCCCTGCTATCACTGTCAATCGGTGCCGTCTGCCTGCATCCCAATCCCGGCGTCGACTGCGACGCGGCACAGCTGGCAACGCTGGCCTCTGAAGCCAAGCGCCAGGCCAAGCTGCAGGCCGGCTTCAGCGTATTCAGGCTCGACACACCACCGCGGGGCGCTCACAGCCCGAGCCTGGCGGCACTGGCCCTGTAGCGCTCGGCCTCCTGCCGGTCCGCCTCCAGCCCATGGCCGCCGGCCTGGTAGAGCTGCGCCAGGCGGGTCGCTGCCAGCGGATGCCCGGCCTCTACCGCCAACTTCCACCAGCGCGCCGCCTGGACGCCATCGGGGCCGTGCGTGGCATCTTCACCGAGGCTCACCACACCCATCTGGTAGGCCGCCTTGGCATCCCCTTTTTCGGCTGCCAGGCGCAGCAGGCGGATCCCCTCCTGGCGGGCGCCGTAGCCCTGGCCGCGAAACAGCAGGATGTGGCCGTAGAAGCTTTGGGCCCTGGTGTCACCCAAACCGGCCATCCGCGAGAACTGGCCCTCCATCCAGCGCCACAGCGCCGGTTGCTGGACGGCCCAGCGCACCGCCATCAACCGACGCGCAACCAGGTAAGCGACCTTGGCGCGAACCTTGTGCAGCATCAGGGCACCTCCGGGTAGTCGAACTCGAACACGCGCGCCACTTCGCCGGCATGCCAGGAAGCCGCGGCCGGTCCGTCGACCGGCCCGCTGAAACGTCCCAGGCGGGCCGCGCATTGAAAGAACCCCGTGCGCGGCAGGCGGCTTGCGCCCTGACTAATCACTAATGCGCTGCGCAACGGGCGCTCCGCACGCGCGTCCAGTGACGCCAGGTGTTCGAGCGCGGCGGTGAGCGTCTGCATCGCAGGCACCGGCAGCTCAAGCCGCTCTACCAGCGCACGATAGGTCACCAGATGGCGCTGTCGCCGCGCATCGGCCAGTTCGGAAAGCAGCGCCTGCCAGTGCAGGCGGCTGATGCGAATCGATGCGCTTGGGGCGGTCACGCGTCTGGCCTCCATCCCTCGATCTCCAATGCGCGGGCCAGCGATCGGCGGATCACGTCGCCGGGATCGCGCTCACCGCGTTCGATCAGTGCCAGATAAGCCGGGCTGATACCTACCGCGCGCGCCAGCGTTTCGGCCGCCAGCCCTTTGCGTTCGCGCAGACCAGCCAGCTCAGCGAAAAGGGGAAGAACCGATGCGCACTCACCCTGCCGCTCGGCGATCGACGTGCCGGTTTGCGCCTTCAACAATGCCTGATATTCATTCCAGGGAAGCACCGCGTACTCAGCAACGCCGTCTCGCCTGATGATCTGCACACTCATCCCTAACCTCCGCTGGTTTGGCCCGCTCCGAGCCCGGATAGTAACAGTCTGGTCGAGGGTTTTTCCGGCGCTTGGTCGCACCAAGGAGTGAAAGACACCGTAAGCTGAATCGAAGCAGGATTAATCCTTCTCGACTCAAGGACGCCAACGAACCGTGCCCACTCCGTCGGACATCGGCTCGTCATCTGCCGGCAGACGCTCGATTTCGGCCTGAACCTCAGCTGACTGTCGGTCGCGCCACTGGCGGAACGCCTCGAGCTCCCCGGACCACTTTCGTATGATCCAACTCAGGACCGCCAGGTCGTCGATAAAGCCAAGCCCGGGTATCCAGTCGGGGATCGCGTCCATGGGCGACAGAAAATAGAGCAGACCTGCCACCGCAGCCACCAATGCCGGCCGGCTGACAGCGCGGTACTCGCCTCGCCACCAGGCAATGCATAAGGCCTGCAATAGTCGGAGATCCTCCCGAAGTCCTTTGACCAAGCCGCCGCGAGCGGAGCCTTTGCGCGTGACCGCAAGCAGCACCATGGGTAACCGTCCACGGGCCAGTACGCGTTGGGCCATTGGCAGGTAGCGAAAGAATTTCAATGGAGCTTTCATAAGGTGCCTCCTTGAAAACCGCGCCCTAGAAGCGCCGCGCGGTTATCCACAAAAGCTGTGGATAACCTTGTGAACAGATACTGGATGACTGCCCCGAAGGCCCGGCTGACGCGGACTTCCAACAGATCGATGGGTTTTTGTTCATCCAATATAAACACTTAAAAATCAGTAACTTATATTTTTACCGAAGCGGCCTTGGCTTGGCATCAGACGGTACCGCGCACGCTGCGTGCGGAATGTGCATAACCGTAACATGTCAATCCTTTTTTAAAGCCGTTTTGCTCTGAAAGGGCCTGGACATCATCAACCACCTGTTCTAATGATGACCTCGCGCCAGGGCACTGCGTTCATCCCGGGTGCGGGACGCCTCGATGCGACCCGCTGCGGGGCGGCATGCAGAAAAAGGCCGGATCCCCGCGGCACGCCGTTTCATGCGGGCATGAAAAAGCCGGTCATCGGACCGGCTTATTGAAGCGCAGAAGAGAGGTCAGTTGAGCGTCAGCTTGGCGCGGTTCTTTTCCAGCGTCGCCGCGCCGATGCCCTTCACTTCGAGCAGATCGTCCACCGATGTAAACGGGCCATTGGCCTCGCGGTATTCGACGATCGCCTTCGCCTTGGTGGCGCCGATGCCTTTCAGCTCGCGCGTCAGAGTGTCGACATCAGCACTGTTGAGCGCAACGGAGGCAGACTGGACGGCCGCCACCTGCGCGGAGCCGACCGGCTCGGCCGTGGCTGCGAAGGTACCGGCGGACAGGCTGGCAATGCAGGCGAAAAGCGTGGCGGAAAGCAGAGACTTAATCATGATCACGTCCTTATGTTGGGAGAATTGACAGCGCGGTACTCCATGCGCCGCCTGGTCACTCTAACCCCCGTCGCAGGCCAGTCAAATCCTGATCGGAATTCTGTGACCTGCTCCCCGCTATGCGGGCTACTACATCTTGTTGAACAAGCTCAGTCCGGCGATCTTGACGTAACTTTGCTGTGCCGCCTCGAGTACCACCGTCTGCATGGACAAGCGCGACAGCGCCTCGGCATAGTCGAGTTCGCGCAGATCGGCCTGGACGCCTTTGTTGACCAGGGTGACGTCTTCGTTGTCGGTCTGTGTGCTCTCGATCACGTTCAGCCGCGCACCGATGTTGCCGCGTGCCTGGTCGACGCTGACCATGCCATGGTCGAGGTTGGTCAGGGCTACTGCAACCGCGTCCCGGACGCCGCT
>DAMBNU010000010.1:155050-177764 GCA_032064305.1 Pseudomonas sp.
GCCGCTGTTTCCGTTGGCGGGGCTTTCCAGAGCAGAGCGGAGATTGGCGATGGTGTCGAGGATGCCCTGTTTTTGCAGGGTTTCACCGGAACCAGAAAGCTTCGGCGTGACGTTCACCGCCTCCCCTCCCGCCGCCGCGCCATCGAGCTGTAACGTTACACCGCGAAAGACCAGTGAATCGCTCTTGCTCGGATCATCGTCCATCTTCAAGCCAGTTCCGTCCGTTAACGGCACGGTGGCGGGTGTTCCACTGCTGTCCAGCTCGTAAATATCGAAGCTACCGTCCGCATTGAACTGGAGCTGAACGCCACTGGCAGGAAAACCGTTCGCCCCGGAAAATGCTACCTCGTCACTGACGAGAGGCGCTGAAACCGACAGCGTAGAATTGACCGGGAACGCTGCGTCGGGCTGGCTCTTCAGCCGCCCGGCATTAGTGACGCTCTCGAAAATCGACTTGCCGTTATCGCTGATAGGGATACCTAACGAGCTCGCGATCTGAAGCTTCCGCTGCCCTTCGTCACCCTGATAGCTATAGCTGCCATCGGCAGCACGAACGAACGGTTGCGTCTTGCCCTGGAATCCGGAAAACAGGTACTCGCCTCGGGCGTTACGGGTGTTCATCAACGAGAGCAGCTCATCCTCACGCTCGCCGAGCTCCGCCGCGATCGACTTGCGATCCTGAGGGTCCAGCGCACCGTTGCCGGCCTGGACCGCCAGCTCACGCACGCGTTGTAGAACAGTGTTGACCGAGTTCAGAGTGACCTCTTCCTGGGTCAGGCTGTTCTTCGCGGCGGTCAGGTTCGAGTCGTACTGGGTCAGTACGTTCTGCTGCTGCTCGAGCTGCAGCAGCCGCACCGATGCGACCGGGTCGTCGGCGGGCGTCAGGATCCGGTTGCCGGTGCTGATCTGCTCCTGGGTGCGCGTGGCATTGGAGTAGTTCCGCTGGATACCGGTTACGCCGTTATTGAACGCTTGTATGGTCGAGATGCGCATGGGCGGGCCTGTTACCTAAAGGTACTGATCAATGTATCGAACATAGAGCGGGCAACTTGAATGATCTGGGCCGAGGCGTTGTAGTACTGCTCGAACTTGATCAGATTCGCGGCCTCTTCATCGAGGTTGACCCCTGAAAGCGAGTCGCGGTTATCCGTCGCCTGTTTCAGGATGGCACCAGTCGCTTCACTGTCCATGCGGGACTGCGCCGTCAACGTACCAACGCGCTCGACGAGTTCGCCATAGCCGTCGGTGAAGCTGAACCCTGAGCCTGCCGTACCCGCGTCGACCCCAACGGTTTGTTTCGTTTGCAGATCGACCAGCCTTAACGCGTTGCGATTGTCGGACACGCCATTCTGGTTGAAGTTGAAGGTGAAGCTGTCGTTCACTGCAGGACGGCCGCTTACGGTGAACTCGAAGCTGTATTGCTCTTCATTAGGTGCGGTTCCAGTGGTCAGCGTCAGATTGAGCGTATTGGTCTGCCCCGCCGTGATTGTTGCCGGCGATAAAGTCAACTCTGCCGGCGCGCTGGCCGGCAAAGCCAGGCCGGTCCCGTCGTAGGTCAGCTTCAATCCCTCGAATGCGGCCGATAGCGCCGCCGCATCGATTGGTGCGGGTGCTGAAAGCAAGTTGGGCTGACCGATGACGCCGTTACCCCCGTTCTGCAACGCGCTCTGAACCCTGACCGGCGCGGCGAAAGCGAGCTGATCCGCCTGATCGAGCGTGACTCCGACATCAGCAGCACCGCGGCGAGTAGGCTGCAGCGCAAACTTGTCACCTATGGCCGGCAATGGGCTACCCAGTTCGATTTCGAAACCCTGGTCTCGCCCTTGGTTGTCCTTTAACGTCAAAGGCCCTGTGGGAGCTCCTGACACAGTCATCACCTGGCTGTCGCTCAGACGTCTGACCTTGTAATCGGTGCCGTCGTACTCCATCAGGTAGTCACTGGTCGTCAGCGCGCTGGCGTTGGTGATATTCAGCAGAGGCTGTGCCGTACTCGTGTTTCCAGCGAACGCGTTGACTCGCAACTTGGCCAACGCGGGATCATTGAAGTCACCGAATAGCGCTTTTCCCACCTGTCCCTTCAGATCCAGCCCCTGCTTCAGCTGGGTATTGACCTGATCGCTTACTGACAAGGCCAACCGGCCCAACGAGTTCATCGTGGAGTCCAATACTTCACTGCGGTAGCGAATCAGGCCACCCAGCTCACCGCCGGTGATCTGTGAGGTAATGCCCTGACGCGAACTGCCGCTGACGAACTGAATTTCATGGCGATTCGGATCGCCCTGTCCCGGTACGACTTCGAGCTTACTAACTGTACTGCCCACCACGAGTGGCTGGCCGGTACCCACCGAAATGTTAAAGCTGTTGTCATCTTGCGGGGTGACGGAGACGCCGATATAGGTCGACAGCTGACGGACGGCCTCATCACGCGCGTCCAGCAGGTCATTGGGCTGCTTGCCATTGGCCGACGCAGTGGCGATGGCATTGTTCAGGCTGCCGATGCTGCCGGCCAGACGGTTGATCTGATCGGTAACGGCGGCCATCTGCTTGTTGGTGAAATCGTTCTGCTCGCTCAGCCGATCCGACACCGTATTGAATCGGCGGGCCAGCCCTTCCGATTCGGCGAGCACCAGTTGACGCGCCGGAATATTGGCAGGGTCTTCCGCCGCCGTTTGCAGTGCCGAAAAGAACTTCTGCAACGAGGGTGTGATGCCGGTTGTGCTGCCGGCCAGCAGCGAGTCGAGCTGGTCGATCTGGCTCTTATAAGCCTCCACGTCGCTGCTCAGCGAGGTGCTGCTGCGTAACTGGCTGGTCAGGAATTCGCTATAGCTGCGGCGGATTTCCACCAGCGTCGTGCCCGAGCCGACGTAGCCGGCACCGCTGAATTGCGGTACACGCGTCGCCTGGGACGCATCCTGCCGGCTGAAGCCGGGCGTGTTGACGTTACTGATGTTGTGGCCGGTGACCGACAACTGGCTCTTGCTGGCACTCAGGCCGCTGAGGCCGATATTGAGAAGATCAGCCACGATTTAACCCCTGGTCCGTACGGCAGGCGACGCACTGGCGTCGGCGATGGTCTGGTAGGTCTGCACCTTGCGCGCGATCTGGTTGATCTTGCGCGCGTACTGCGGATCGGTCGCATAACCGGCCCGCTGCAATTCATGGACGAAGCGCTCCGAGTTACCCGAAGCACTGGCCACCTGAATGGCCGGTTTGTAGCGGTCGTTGTTTTCCAGCATGCGGACGTAGTCGTTGAAACTCTGTTCAAAGGAGTCATAGGCGCGAAAGCCCGCGACCTGCTTGGTCGGCTTGCCGTTGACGTACTCGGTGGTGGTCACCTTGGCGGACTCCCCTTGCCAGCCGGTCGCCTTGATGCCGAACAGGTTGTGGCTGTTGCTCCCGTCCTTCTGCTTGATCAACGACTTGCCCCAGCCGGTTTCAAGTGCTGCCTGGGCGACCAGGAACCGAGGCTCGACGCCAAGCCGCTTGGCCGCTTTTTCCGCCATTGGCAGCATGGTGGCGATGAACTCGGCGGGGGAGCTGAAATGCGTTTTGCCGGGCGCGCTCGCTTCCACGCCGTTGATTGTCAGCGGCGTATCCTTCGGCGGAACGAAGGTGGTCGCCGGTTTCCAGTCGATGTTGACGAGCGGTTGCACCTCGCCCTTCAGGTTGATCTGCTCGACCGGCTCGCTTGACTCGACCGGTGCGTGGAAACGCTCGGCCAGCCGCCCCGGCAATGCCAGGCGACGCTGGTTGAGCAGTGCGACATCGTTGCGGCCCGGCTCCACCTCCGCCGGCGCGGCAGCTACCGCGGACGACACGCCCGGCCGGCCGATGGCCTCGGCCTGGGCATGGGCAAAGGGGTTGGGCTTGTCACTGGGTTTCTGCTGCTTGGCGAGCTGCCGGACCAGCACGTCGGCGAGCCCGATGCCGCCCCCCTCCTTGGACAGCGTGACCGACAGCTGCTGGTCGTGCATGTCCTGGTATTGCTTGCTGGCCTGGCTGTTGAACGGGTTGTCCTGGGCCATGACGTCGGTGGCCGAACGCATCGACTTGAGCATCTCATTCATGAACAGCGACTCGAATTCCTGTGCGACCTTGCGCACGTTCTCCTCGCCATCACGATCCTTGCCGACCTTGAGCTGGTTCAGCCGGTTCAGGTCGGAGTAGCTACCGCTATCCGGTGTGCTCCGACTCACGCCAAGACGATTTTCCATGGCCCCGTCCTCAGATCACGATCAGGTCTGCTTGCAGCGCGCCGGCCTGCTTGAGCGCTTCGAGAATGGCCATCAGGTCGCTGGGCGCGGCGCCCACCTGATTCACCGCTCGCACAATTTCGTCCAACGTGGTGCCAGGGCCAAACTTGAACATCGGCTTGGCTTCCTGCTCCGCCTTGACCTTGGAGTTAGGCACCACCACCGTCTGGCCGTCGGACAGCGGGTTGGGTTGACTGACCTGCGGGTCCTCGGAAATGGTCACGGTCAGGCTGCCGTGGGTCACCGCTGCCGGCTGAACCCGCACGTTCTGACCGATGACGATGGTGCCCGTACGCGAATTGATGATGACCTTGGCCACCGCTTGTCCGACATCGACCTCGAGGTTTTCAAGGATCGACAGGTAATCGACGCGCTGGCTCGGGTCCAGCGGCGCGGTGATGCTGACAGAGCCGCCATCGAGCGCCTGCGCCACACCCGGGCCGAGCAGTTCGTTGATGTGGTCCACGATGTTCTTCGCGGTGGTGAAATCCGGGCGATTGAGGTTCATCGTCAGGGTATTGCCCTGGTTGAATGCGCTCGGCACCGGCCGCTCGACGGTCGCTCCACCGGGGATGCGCCCGGCCGAAGGGATATTGACGGTGATGCGCGAGCCATCGGCGCCACCGGCATCGAAGCCGCCGACGACAAGGTTGCCCTGGGCAATGGCATAGACGTTGCCGTCGATTCCCTTGAGCGGTGCCATCAGCAAGCTGCCGCCGCGCAGGCTCTTGGCGTTACCGATCGACGACACGGTGATGTCGATGGTCTGACCTGGCTTGGCGAACGGTGGCAGCTCGGCGTGGATCGACACCGCCGCGACGTTCTTCAACTGGACGTTGCCGCCGGCCGGCACCTTGATGCCGAACTGCGCCATCATGTTGTTGAAGGTCTGCACGGTGAACGGCGTCTGGGTCGTCTGGTCACCGCTGCCGTTGAGGCCAACCACCAGGCCGTAGCCGATCAGCTGGTTGCTGCGCACGCCCTGGATGGTGGCGATGTCCTTCAAACGCTCGGCATGAGCGGGGATGGCCGCCACGCACAGCAGGGCCAGCAAGATCGAGCTGAACAGTTTCATTGCCTGCACCTGCTTAGAATGGCCACAACGGGCTTATGAAGAAACGATCCAGCCAACCGGGCTGGCTGGCATCGGCGAATGCGCCGGTACCGGAATAGGTGATGCGCGCGTCGGCGATCCGCGTCGAGGGCACGGTATTGTCCGTGGCGATATCGTCCGAACGCACCAGCCCGGCAATGCGCACCAGCTCGTCGCCGGTATTGAGCGTCATCCACTTCTCGCCGCGGATCGCCAGGATGCCGTTGGGCAACACATCGGAGACAGTCACAGTGATCGAGCCGGACAGGCTGTTGCTCTGCCCTGCCTGACCCGAGCCCGAGGTATCGCGGGACGCATCGTATTCGGCGCCGAGGCTCATCTTGTTGCCGGTCAGCGGGTTGGCCATGGAGACGGCGCCACCGAACAGCGAACCCAGCCCGATGTTGGCATTGCTGTCCTTGGATATCTTCGAGTTGGAGTTCTTGCTCGCCTGTGTCTTCTCATTGAGCGTGACGGTGATGATGTCACCGACCCGATACGCCTTGCGGTCGTCGTACAGATTGGTTTCGAAGCCAGCCTGATAGATCGCCCCGTTGTTTTGCGCCGCTGGCAGCGGCGTGCGCGGCAACACAGGGGAGTAATACGGATCATTGGGCTTGGGCGCAGGCGCCATGCAGCCGGACAGAATCACGACAGGCATCAGGGAGAGGACAGACAACAAGCGGCGCATATTCACCTCAATCCAGCGGCTGACTGCTATTACAGCTGCTGGGTAACGAAGGACAGCATCTGGTCGGCCGTGGAGATGACTTTCGAGTTCATCTCGTAGGCGCGCTGGGTGGTGATCATGTTCACCAGCTCCTCGACCACGCTGACGTTGGAGTTTTCCAGGGTGTTCTGCAGCACGGTACCAAGGCCGTTCAGGCCGGGCGTGCTGACCTGCGGCGCGCCGCTGGCGGCGGTCTCCAGGAACAGGTTGCTGCCCATAGCCTGCAGGCCAGCCGGGTTGACGAAGTCGGCGGTCTGGATGTTGCCGATTATTTGCGGCGCCGGGTTGCCCAGTGTCGTGACGGATACGGTGCCGTCTTCGCCGACGGTGAAGGTCTGGGTTTCCGGTGGCACGACGATGGCCGGCTCCAGCGCGTAACCGTTGGAGGTGACGATCTGGCCGTCGGCGTTCAGATGGAAACTGCCGTCACGCGAATACGAGACCGTGCCATCGGGCAGCAGCACCTGAAAGAAGCCACGCCCGTTGATAGCCATGTCGAGCGGCTGCTCGGTGGTCTGCAGGCTGCCGGCAGTGAATTGCTTCTGGGTGCCGACGATGCGCACACCGGTACCGAGCTGCAGCCCCGAGGGCAGCTCGCTATCCTGGCTAGACTGCCCGCCGGGCTGGCGGCGGATCTGGTACAGCAGGTCCTGGAATTCGGCCCGGTCTTTCTTGAAGCCCGTGGTGGACACGTTGGCCAGGTTGTTGGAAATGGTGGTCAGGTTCATGTCCTGCGCGGACAGACCGGTCTTACTCACCCACAGTGCTGGAAGCATGTTTTTCTCCTCGTGCGCCGGAATCTGGGCGCCACGCGTTGTTTACTAGCTGATCTGCAAGACTCGGGCCGCCGCGGCGCCGTCTTCTTCCGCGGTACGCATCATTTTCACGTGCAGTTCGAACTGGCGGGACAAGGCCAGCATCGAGGTCATCTCGGCCACGGCATTGACGTTGCTTGCCTCAAGGAAACCCGAGGTCACGCGGACCGCGGCATCCGCCTCGACAGGCTGGCCATCCTTCGTCCGGATCAAGCCATCGGTGCCTTTCTGCAACTGCTTGGGATCGGGGTTGACCAGCTTCAGCCGGTCCACGGTGACTACCACGTTCGGGTCTTCGCCCAGCGCGCGGATGCTGATCGAACCGTCAGCGCCGATTTCGACTTTCTCTTCCGGCGGCACGGCAATCGGCCCGGCATTGCCGAGCACCGGCAAACCGTCGCCGGTCCGGAGCATGCCGAGGGTGTCGATGTTCAGGCTGCCCGTACGGGCATAGGCCTCGCTGCCATCAGGCGCCTGCACCGCGATCCAGCCGTCCCCCTCGACGGCGACGTCCAGGTCGCGCCCGGTTTCCTGCAGCGTGCCGGAGCTGAAATCCGTGCCGGGGCGCTCGGTCATCGCGTAGACGCGCGCCGGAAAGGTGTCACCAAACACCTGCATGGACCGCGCCTGCTCGAAGTCGCGACGAAAGCCCGTGGTCGAGATGTTCGCCAGGTTGTTGGCATGTGCCTGCTGGGCGCGGGCGTTCTGGCTTGCGCCGGTCATCGCCACGTAAAGCATCTTGTCCATGGAACCTCCATTGCAGGCGAGCGTCGCCGACTTGACTCATGAAACGAAACTAGCAAGTCATATGCCAAGCAGCACAGCCCAAGTTAAGAGCTTGAATTACAAGGAAATTCAAAGCAAAAAAAAGGCCCCGAAGGGCCTTCTCAAAACGAAGCGGCAGTTTCCCGCCGCTTCGCGCAGTGCCAGGTAGGCGTTACCGCAGGTTGATGATCGTCTGGGTGATCGCGCTTTCGGTCTCGATGGTCTTGGCGTTCGCCTGGTAATTGCGCTGCGCCACGATCAGGTTGACCAGCTGATCGGAGATTTCCACGTTCGAGTCTTCCAGAGCGCCCGCTTGCAGCGAACCGAGCGTTCCGCTGCCAGGGGGGTTGCGGACCGGCTCGCCCGATTCGAACGACTGCACCCATTGAGTCTTGCCGACCGGCGTCAGGCCTTGGACGTTGGCGAAGTTCGCCAGAATGATCTGGCCCTGCACCTTCGACTGACCGTTGGTATAGCGCGCAAAAATGTCGCCCGTCTCGCTGATTTCGAGGCCGGCCAGCTCACCTGTGGTGTAGCCGTCCTGGCTGACGCTGTTGACGGCGAAGGCGCTGGCGTATTGGGTGGAGCCACGAAAATCAAGCGAAATATCCAGCCCCCCTGCTGGAGCTGCGTTATTTAGCTCCCATCCGCCAGTGCTGTTTTGCTGAGCAGGCTGCCAGTTATCAAGCGATACCAAACCGGTCGCACTGTCATACAAAAGTCCTGAGCCGCTGCTCATCGATGACAGGCTTCCGTTTGGATTGAAGCTGATGGAAATACTGGCAGGCTCAGTGCCAGCTGTAGGGGGCGTCGCAGCCGGATCAGCTATCGGCGATGCAGGGTTTCGTCCGTCGACCAACACGTTCATTTGCCAGGTATTCGCAGTCGACGTCTTAACGAAATATTGAGTCATTACATGCGCGTTACCCTGCTCGTCGTAGATATTGGTGGAAGTCGACGAGTTATAGCTCAGCGGATCGGCCGGATCGAAGGGCGTATTGGTCGGCTGGGTGTTGGTTGAGTTCAGATTGAACCCCTGAGTAACTTTCGCTGTCGCCTTAGGCTCCTGGCTCGCCGTCTGGATCTTAAGATCACTTACCTGTCCAGTCTGTATATTTCCGTTGGCATCAACCGAATACCCTTGCAGGTGATAGCCGAAGTTGTCGACCAGATTGCCTTCCTTGTCGGTCCCAAAGTACCCAGCGCGGGTATAGCTGAGCGCCCCGTTGTTGCTCACTTGGAAAAAGCCGTTGCCGTTGATCGCCAGGTCGAGGGCGTTCTGCGTGTAGTTGATGTTGCCCTGGTTGAACTGCTGAGACACATTGGCCAGCAACACGCCGCTACCCTGCGGATTCTTACCAGTGCCAAGCACCGACGAGGCATAGACGTCGGCAAACTCCGCGCGCGACTGCTTGAAGCCGGCCGTGCCCGCGTTTGCGATGTTGTTGCCGGTGACGTTGAGGTCTTTGCTGGCGGCACGCATGCCGCT
The DNA here is from genome assembly GCA_032064305.1 of Pseudomonas sp. Classification (GTDB taxonomy): domain Bacteria; phylum Pseudomonadota; class Gammaproteobacteria; order Pseudomonadales; family Pseudomonadaceae; genus Stutzerimonas. Next base: position 164,196 of record DAMBNU010000010.1, read on the forward strand.
GAGGCCGATGTTGAACGACATGATTAACTCCTGAGACCGGCGCGCCGGCGATTACTGACCGATGACCTGGACTTGCGACAGCCCGATGCTGCCAACCCCGGCCAGGTTGAGCATCAGCTCACCGCCGTTCTGTCCGAGCGTGACGCTGTCCACATTGGCGGGCAGCATGGTGTAGAGACCTTGGGTTTCGCCGTCGTAGGTCGCCTGCGCCTCAAAGCGATAGGTGCCCGGTGGCAAGGTATTGCCGCTCGAATCCTTGCCGTCCCACATGAACGACACATTGCCGGCCTGTTGCTGGCCCATGTTGATGCGGTTCACCACCGTCCCGGCGCTGTCGTAGACGTTGACCGAGACGTTGCTGCTGGTGGTCGGCAGCACGAGACTCGCCTTGAAGGTTTCGCTGGTATCCACGACGGCCTTGTCGGTCGGCACGATCACCTTGCGCCCTACCAGCGAAGATGCCTGCAGTGCCTGCGACGACTGGTAGCCCGATAGCATGCTTTCCATACTGGAGTTGAGCTTGTCGACACCTTCCACGGTGCTGAACTGCGCGAGCTGGGCGATGAATTCGCCGTTCTCCTGCGGTTCCAGCGGGTTCTGGTTGTTCAGCTGGGTCACGAGCAGCTCGAGGAACTCGTTCTTGCCGAGCTCGTTGCTCTTCGTCCCGCTGTCGTTCTTGATCTGGTACTGGTCGAGTACCGAGCCGGTACCGTTGACGCCGCCTGTCGTGCTCATGGCCATCTCTTGTAAGGATTACTGACCCAGGGTCAAAACTTTCTGCAGCATGGTCTTGGCCGTGTTCATCAGCTCGGCATTGGTCTGGAACGACCGGCTGGCCGAGATCATGTCGGCCATTTCTTCGACGACATTGACGTTCGGGTAATACACGTAGCCCTCCGCGTTCGCTGCCGGGTGATTGGGCTCGTAGCGCGCCTGCAGCTCGCTCTGGTCCTCGACCACACCCAGCACCTGAACGCCGACGCCGGCCTGGTCCTGTTCGGCGAACAGCGACTGGTCGGCCTGCCCGCTGCTCTGCTGCAGCATGGTGGCGAATACCGGATGGCGCGCACGGTAGGTCTGGTCGACGCTGGACGAGACCGTCTCGGCGTTGGCGATATTGCTGGAAATGGTGTTCAGACGTGTGCTCTGAGCACTCATGCCGCTGCCGGCGATATTGAATACGTTGCCAAGGGACATGCGATTCGCTCCTGTTATTCGCCGCGCAGGGCGCTCATCAGCCCCCTGAACTTGCTGTTGAGCAGGGTAAAGCTGGCCTGGAAGTCGATGGAGTTCTCGGCGTATGCCGCCTGCTCTACCTGGGCGTCGACGGTATTCTGGTCGAGCGAGGCATGCGCCGGCGTGCGGAACCGCAGACCAGGATCGGCGATTTCCATTCCCTCGGCGGCGATGTGTTGACTGCTGGTGGTCGCCATGCCGAAGCCGCCCTGCTGACGGCCGTTCTGCGCAGCCAGCACCGAACCGAAGTCCAGGTCCCGCGCCTTGTAGTTCGGCGTGTCGGCATTGGCGATGTTGTTGGCCAGGACTTCGGCACGCTGCGCCCGAAAACCAAGCGCCTTCTCGTGAATGCCGAGTGCCTTGTCGAAACTGATGCTCATGATCTGGACCTCTGCCGGATACAAGTCTGCGTAGCAAACCTTCAGCAAAGCGCGTGCCATTTCAATAAACTACTGATTCTTAAGGCTTTGCAGAGAGACCGCTGCAATCATGCGTCAAAAGCGGCAAGGGTTTTCCCCTCGATTGCCGCTCGGGGCCGCCAGCGGCGACGGGATTCCGCCGCCCGCCCCGCACAGGCCACCGGCTATTTCGCCTTGTAGATGATGCCCGGGCTGCATTGCACCATCTGGTAGAGCTCGGGCAAACCGTTCAGGGCTTCAGACGCGCCGAGAAACAGATAGCCGCCGGGCTTCAGGGTCGCGTGGATACGCTTGAGGATGTCTTTCTTGACGTCGGCGGAGAAGTAGATGAGGACGTTGCGGCAGAACACCACGTCGAACTTGCCGAGCACCGCATAGCTGTCGAGCAGGTTCTGCACGCGAAACTCGACACGGCTGCGTATCGCCGGCTTTACCGCCCAGCGTCCTGGTGCCTTGAGGTCGAAATAGCGCTGCAGGCGCTCGCTCGACAGCCCGCGCGCAATGGCCAGGCTGTCATATTCGGCCGCCTTGCTCGCGGCCAGCATCGCACCGGAAAGCTCGGTCGCGACGATTTGCACCGCAAGCTTGGGCTGGCTCGGGCTGCTGCGCTCGTACTCGTCCACCATCATCGACAGTGAGTACGGCTCCTGCCCGGACGAACAAGCCGCCGACCAAATCCGCAGCCGTTGGCCGGCTGTCGATTTGAGCAGCTCGGGCAGCACCCGTGTCTTCATCACCTCGAAGGGATAGGTGTCACGAAACCAGAGGGTTTCGTTGGTCGTCATCGCATCGACGACCTGCTCGCGCAGCCCGCTGCGAGGCTGCGCCTGGATCTTCCTGATCAGGTCTCCCAGGCTCTTGAGGCCCTGCTGCTCCATCAGCTTGTTCAGCCGGCTCGACACCAGGTACTGCTTGTTGTTGCCCAGCAGGATGCCGCAGGTCTTTTCGAGAAAGACGCGAAACTGATCGAAATCGGGATCACCAGACACTAATACTGCCCACCAGTCGAATTAAGAGGACGCGGCCTCATTTCTTATCCGTTGTCCGGATCCGTTCTATGACCCGATTGGCCAGATCATCCGCCTGGAACTTGGCGAGAAAATCGTCCGCACCGACCCGTTTGACCATGCTCTGGTTGAACACGCCGGAAAGCGAAGTATGCAGGAGAATGTGCATGTCTCGCATCGCGGGATCCTGACGCACTTCGGTCGTCAAGGTGTAGCCGTCCATTTCCGGCATCTCGATATCGGAAATCATCATCACGAACTCGCGCGACGGCTGCTTACCCTCGGCCAGCAAGCCGCGCAGGTAGTTGAGGGCCTGGCGGCCGTCGTTCTGCGCCACCACCTCGATCCCTAGATTTTGTAGACAACGAATGATCTGCTTTCGCGCCACGGACGAGTCGTCGACGATCAGTACCCGACTGGTGGCCGCCTTGCTGCTGGTTTCTTCATCGGAAATCCCGACTGAAAGCTGCTCGGAAACCGGCGCGACCTCGGCCAGCACCTTTTCCACGTCGATGATCTCGACCATCTGGCCGTCGACGTGGGTCACTGCCGTGAGGTAGTGGTCATTCCCGACGCCTTTGGGCGGCGGCAATATGGCTTCCCAGTTCATGTTGACGATCCGCTCGACCGAACGCACCAGGAATCCGAGCACCTTGGTGTTGTACTCGACGATGATGGCGAAGCTGTTCGGCAGGTCGTCCAGAGCCGCCTTGCCGGTGGCCAGCGACAGATCGAGAATCGAAAGCGTGTTGCCGCGGATATTCGCCACCCCTCGCACGACGGGGCTCGAGCGCGGCATGACCGTCAACCGGGGGCACTGCAGGACTTCCTTGACCTTGAATACATTGATGCCGTAGAGCTGCTTTCCATCCAGCCGAAACAACAACAGCTCCAGACGATTCTGCCCGACCAGCTGTGTGCGCTGGTTAACCGAATCCAATATTCCGGCCATGCCAGTTTCCTCTTGCTTGCGATTTGATACCTGGACGTCACGTGGCCGGTTCGGCGGCACGCGCCTTGCTTGAACCATGACATGAGCAAACAGATGACTTTTTTCCGACGTTCGCGCAAGTCGCTCTGCCTATCGATCCTGCTCCCCGTCCTCTGCGGACTGAGCGCTTTCGCGATGGCGGCAAGCGTGACACGACCCGAACAGCTTATCGACGCGACCCGCGACTTTCTTGAACAGGAAGTCGCCAACTATTTGCAGCGTAGTCAAATCGACGCCCGCTACGAGATCGAAATCAATCGGCTCGACCCACGCCTGCGTCTGGCCGCCTGCGACCAGGCCTTGTCGGCGAAGCTGGAAAGCCCGGCGCAACCGGTCGGCCGCACCACGGTCCGGGTCAGTTGCGAAGGCAGCGCACCGTGGTCGGTGTTCGTCCCGGCCCAGGTCCATCTGTTCCGCCAGGTGATCGTCGCCCGACGGCCGGTGGCTCGCGACGCGCTGGTCGCCGCGGATGATGTCACCCTGGCCGAACGTGACGTCAGCCTTCTTAACCAGGGCTATCTGACCGCTCTGGACCAGGCCATCGGCAACAAGATGACGCGCAGCGCACAGCCCGACCAGGTGCTAACACCGCTTTATCTCTCTGCCGCCGAAGTGATCCGCAAGGGCGATCAGGTGGTCATCAGCGCGAAAAATTCCACGATCAATGTCAGAATGCCCGGCGAAGCCCTGTCCGACGGTGCGCTTGGCGCGCAGATTCGAGTCAAGAACCAGCGATCCGGGCGAACCATCAAGGCACGAGTAACTGCGCCCGGCCAGGTAGAGGTCGCAATGTGATCGCGACCAATCAAGCGCCAGCAGCGTCAAAAAAGGCTAAAGTTTCTTCTGCCTATGCCGAAAAGCAGGCAAGCGTCCTGACTTATTCGAGGTTTCGATCATGGTTATCGATTTCAATCGGCCCAACAGCGCCATCAATTCACCGAGCGCCGGGCGTAGCAGCAACGTTCAAGGCACAGAACGCGCCTCCGTGCAGCAACCCGCAGCCGAGGCGACGAGGAATCCAGCGGCCGGCTCCGCCTCCGACGACAACGTCCAGCTGAGCCCCGAAGCACAACGCCTGCAGCAGACGACTGAAAAGCTCAACCAGCAGCCAGTTGTGAATCAGGAGCGCGTTGCACAGATCAAGCAGGCCATTGCCGATGGCAGCTACCAGGTAGACAGCCAGCGAGTCGCATCCAAGCTGCTGGCGTTCGAAAATCAGCGTTGATCGGCCTGGTGGTCACCGGTAGCCAGGCGTCGACGCGTTAGAGGCCCCTATGCAAGACACTGAAGCGCTCCAGCAGCTCACCGACGATATCGGCACAGCCCGTCAGCTTCTTGAACTCAGCCACGCCGAATACCAGGCCTTGGCCGAGCGCAATCTGGCCGAACTCGAACAGCTGCTGAGCCAGAAACAGGCCCTGCTCGCCCTACTGACCCAGCATGGCAGCCTGCGCAGCCAGGCGCTGACCGACGCGCAACTCAGTGCCGACCGCAGCGGCCTCGAGGCGTATGCGAAGCGCTCCAGCGTCGGTCCGGCAATCCTCTCCCAGGCGGCCGAGCTGGAAGCGACGCTCGAGGCATGCCGGGCAGCCAACGAGCGCAATGGCAAGCTGATCCGCGCCAACCGCACGGCTGTCGGCAGCCTGCTGCAGGTGCTCCAGGGCGGCAGTCAGACGCCGGACCTCTACGACCGTCGTGGCGCCACCGCACGCCCGTCGACGCACCGCCCGCTCAGCCAGGCCTGAAACCAGCCCCTGCCAGATAAAGGCAAAGTGCTATTATCCCGCTGATTTCGTGAGATGCCGGAGAGCCCACCCAAGTGTCTAATCCTTTTGCCGAGGATGAAGGTCCCCAGCCCCCCCAAACGCTGAAGACGCCCGTTGAGATACACGCCAACCTGCGCCCGCTGCTGGACAACCATACGCCGTTGCAGGTCCGCTTCACCGAACGCAACCAGCGCTACCAGACCTTTATCGTCGAACTGAACCGAGAGAAGGGCTGGCTGGCCCTCGATGAGCTCATCCCCAGCGATGGTGAACGTCTCATGGCAGCCGGTGAGCCCTTTCAGGTCGAAGGTTATTACGAAGGGGTGCGGATCGCCTGGGACAACGAACACCCGGCACATCTTGGCGAACTCGACGAGGCGCGCTGCTACTGGATACCCGTCCCGGAGCAGATCCTCTATCACCAGCGACGCAACGCCTACCGCGCGCCCCTGATCGGCCAACCCATCGCAGCGGAGCTCAGTGGCAAGACAGTCAAGACCCCATTGGCCGGCAAGGTGCTGGACATGTCCGCAACGGGTTGCAAGATCAGCCTGCCGGGCGACGTTCGGACACGGTTGCAGACAGGTCAGGTGTACGACCAGCTGACCGCCAGGTTGCCATTCGGCACCATAACTACCGCAGCCGAACTGCGCCACACCGTCTACGACGAGAAACTCGACCTCACCTTCTGCGGCATGCGCTTCTACCGCATCAGCGGCCTGACACAGCGCCAGATCGAACGCTTCGTCTACCAGCTCCAGCGCGAGGCGCGCCGGGACCAGACCAACGATCGCTTCAACTAAGCAGCGGCCAATACGCCGCGCGACGGCCCGCATCAAAGCATCCAACTGTATGACCCGTGACGGGCAGCCTTGCGCAGGCATCGCCTGGCAGTGGCGTGCGGGCGATCGCATCAGAAGGGGGCGTTGAGAAGATGGCGTCCCAGGCGAGGTTCGAACTCACAACCTTCCCCTTAGGAGGGGGATGCTCTATCCAATTGAGCTACTGGGACACACGAAGCGGCAGCATGGTAACGGGCCGTCGCCGGTTTGTCATGCGCGTCGTAACGCCACGTCCAGGACGTCGAACAAAGGGATGCAGCACGGTTAACGGCAGCGATCACCAGCAATGCATTTTGCAATGAGCATTTGAGCGCGATCTTGCAAAGCGCAAGACAACAATCGACACAACGACCCTAAGTCATTGTTTTATAAAGAATAAATCAATCACCATGGCTGGCACGCAGGATGCTTAAGTAGGAGGACGATCACGCGAAGGAGACGCCGATGCCCCGCCCCGCCTTTTACATCAGCACTGCAGTCCTGGCCGCTGCGGCGGTAATGCCGCTTCTGAACGCGGGATCCGCACCAGAGCAGGCCACACCGCGCCCGGAAGCGCTTCACCTGCCTGCTACCCGCCTAGCTACCCCGGCGCAAACCATCAGCAGTCGCGAGATCAGCCGCCCGGCCTCGCCGCAGCGCTGGGTATTCTAAGGACCCTGTTTGGACGGACCGGTTCGATTGGAGATGAAAATGTCAGGTTATGGATGGTTCTTTCTGTTTGTTGGAGTTGCCTGCGCTGCAATCGGTGCGCTCGCCGAGCTTACCCCAGCTTGGGATACGGTGATCGGTGGTTGCGCGGTGCTGTTCGGTAGTCTGTTCGTCATTTCGCTGATACTGGGCCGGCGCATCAAATTCGATCCCGTGTTGCGTTGAAACGACTGGCGAGCATTCAGTTGTGGTAGCAGGTCACAACTAAAGGCTATCTGCCATCACGCAAGCTTTACTCCACCCTATTACGCCGTATAATTGGCGTCATAAAGTCGCCTAGCATCTTTTTTGCGGGTCGAGGAACAGCGAGCGCTGTTTCGGTGTCAGACCGGTGACTAGAACGGCAATAAGCCACCATCGCCCACCTGACTAACCGGTTTACTATGCGCCCTATGAAGCAGGCAGTTTACTCCAGCCGCACGGCTGACAAATTCGTGGTTCGGCTACCAGACGGTATGCGTGAGCGTATCGCCGAGGTCGCACGCAACCATCACCGCAGCATGAACTCCGAGATCATTGCCCGCCTGGAGCAGAGCCTATTGCAGGAAGGTGCGCTGGATGACGACTCCACCATGCGCCTGGACAGCCCGGAACTGACCCTGCATGAGCGCGAGCTGCTTCAGCGATTCCGCCAGCTTGCCCATCGCCAGCAGAACGCCCTGATCGCCCTGATCGCCCAAGATGCCGAGGCAGCGAAGGACGACGACTGAGGCGCGGCGCACACGCCCAACCTGCATCGCCTGTTGACGCCCCGCCTAGCCGGGGCGTCCGTCGTTCTATCGCCCGCGGCCAGGCGGCGACGCTTGTAGGCAAGCATTAACCACCGCTTGCCAAACGCCATTCAGTCCAATGGTGCCTGCGCGAACATTCCTTGAGCCCGACTAGCCGGATCAGCAATCCAGACTAGCCGACGAAGCTGAGCAGAATCCCCGCCGCCACAGCCGAGCCGATCACCCCGGCCACGTTCGGCCCCATGGCATGCATCAGCAAGAAGTTCTGCGGATTGGCCTCCAAACCGACCTTGTTCGAAACCCGCGCCGCCATCGGCACTGCTGATACACCTGCCGAACCGATCAAGGGGTTGATCTTGTTGGCGCTGAACAGGTTCATCGCCTTCGCCATCAATACGCCGGCTGCCGTGCCGCCGCAGAAGGCGAGCATGCCGAGCAGCAATATCCCCAGCGTCTTGAGCTGCAGGAAGGCGTCGGCAGACAGCTTGGAACCCACGGTCAGGCCGAGAGCGATGGTGACGATATTGATCAGCGCATTGCGCGAGGTATCAGCCAGACGATCGACCACACCACACTCCCTGAGCAGGTTGCCGAAGGCGAACATGCCCACCAGCGGCGCGGCGTCGGGCAGCAGCAACCCGACCAGCAGGGCAAGCATCAACGGAAAGACGATTTTCTCGCCCTGCCCCACCGGGCGGAGCTGGGTCATGACGATGGCGCGCTCCGCTTTTGTCGTCAGGGCCCGCATGATCGGCGGCTGGATCAGCGGAACCAGCGCCATGTAGGAATAGGCAGCGACTGCAATCGGCCCGAGCAAGTGCGGCGCCAGCTTGGCCGTCACGAAGATGGACGTCGGCCCATCCGCCCCACCGATGATGGCAATCGAGGCAGCTTCACGTAGCGTGAACTCCATGCCGGGAACTCCTGCCGCAGCCAATGCCAGAGCCCCGAGTAGCGTGGCGAAGATGCCGAATTGCGCGGCGGCGCCCAACAGCAATGTCTTGGGATTGGCTAGCATCGGTCCGAAGTCCGTCATGGCACCCACGCCCATGAAGATCAGCAGCGGAAACACACTGGTCGGCAAGCCGACCTCGTAGAACAGGTGCAGGATGCCGGCTCCCTCGGCCATGTTAGCGACAGGTATGTTCGCCAGCACGCCACCGAACCCGATCGGGATCAACAGCAGCGGCTCGAAGCCCTTGCGAATCGCCAGATAGATCAAGGCCAGGCACACCACAATCATCAGCAGTTGACCGGGCTCCAGGTGATACAAGCCAGTGCTGTGCCACAGCTTGAGCAACTTATCCATGCGGCTCTCCTCAGGCGATGGTCAGCAGGCAATCGCCCACGGACACGGCGTCGCCAACCTTGACGCTGACAGCCGCGACGGCACCCGCCTTAAAGGCCCGGATCTCTGTTTCCATCTTCATCGCTTCGAGAATGATCACCAGGTCCCCTTCCTGCACCTGTTGACCTGCTTGCACGAGCACCTTGAAGATGTTGCCGGCCAACGGGGCCAGCTGCGGCTCGCCTGCGCCGGCCACAGGAGCGACAGCCGGTGGGGCTGCGGCCACGCCGGACAGCGGTTTCATCCCCTCGATATCGCCCCCTTCATTGACTTGAACGACGTATGACTTGCCGTTGACCTCAACGGTGTATACCTCGGGCTTGCCCGCCTCGCGCGGAATCTGCTGCTGGCCGGTCGGCGCCGGCTCGAAGGCTGCGGCGTTGCCGCGGTTCTCGAGAAACTTCAGGCCGATCTGAGGAAACAGCGCATAGGTCAGCACGTCATCAATCGCATCCTTGGCGAGCGCGATTCCTCGCTCCTGCGACAGCCCTTTCAGCTCAGCTGTCAACTTGTCCATCTCCGGCTGGAGTAGATCGGCCGGACGGCAGGTGATGACCTCGGCGCCGTCGAGCACGCGCTGCTGCAGCTCTGCATTGAACGGCGCAGGCGCGCTGCCGTATTCGCCCTTGAGGATGCCGGCGGTTTCTTTGGTGATGGACTTGTAGCGCTCACCGGTAAGCACGTTGATCACCGCCTGCGTCCCGACGATCTGGGAGGTAGGCGTCACCAGCGGGATAAAGCCGAGATCCTCGCGGACGCGGGGGATTTCGGCGAGCACCTGATCGAACTTGTCGAGGGCGCCCTGCTCCTTCAGCTGGCCTTCCATATTGGTCAGCATGCCGCCCGGCACCTGCGCGACGAGAATGCGCGAATCGACGCCCCTGAGCGTGCCTTCGAACCTTGCGTACTTCTTGCGCACCTCGCGGAAATAGGCGGCGATCTCTTCCAGCAACTCGAGATCCAGCCCTGTGTCGCGCTCTGTTCCCTTGAAAATGGCGACGACCGACTCAGTTGGTGAATGCCCATAGGTCATCGACAGCGACGAAATCGCGGTATCGACATTGTCGATTCCCGCTTCGACCGCCTTCAAGATTGCTGCGGTCGACAGCCCGGCCGTCGCATGGCACTGCATGTGAATCGGGATGGACAGGCTCGCCTTGAGGCGCGTCACCAGCTCGAACGCCGTGTAGGGCGAGAGAATGCCGGCCATGTCTTTGATCGCCACCGAGTCGGCGCCCATGTCCTCGATCTGCTTGGCCAGGTCGACCCAGGTTTGCAGGGTGTGCACCGGACTGGTGGTGTAGGAGATGGTGCCCTGGGCATGCCTGCCGCATTGCCTGACGGCGCGCAGCGCGGTCTCGAGATTGCGCGGATCGTTCATCGCATCGAACACGCGAAACACATCGACGCCATTGACTGCCGCACGCTCGACGAATTTTTCCACCACGTCGTCGGCGTAATGCCGGTAACCGAGCAGGTTCTGCCCGCGCAGCAGCATCTGCTGGCGCGTATTGGGCATCGCCTTCTTCAACGCCCGGATGCGTTCCCACGGGTCCTCGCCCAGATAGCGGATGCAGGCGTCGAACGTGGCGCCACCCCATGATTCAATGGACCAGAATCCGATCTGGTCGAGCTTGCCGGCGATCGGCAGCATATCTTCGAGGCGAACCCGCGTGGCGAGGATGGACTGATGAGCATCACGAAGCACCACGTCGGTGATCCCGAGCGGTTGTTTTGCAGCAATCATGCGGGGAACTCCCTGTTCTGAATCAACCACGGCGAGCGCGGTGCTGATGAAGGGCGGCCTGGATGGCTACCATCAGGTCGGCGTCCAGTTCCGTCGGGACGGGCGCGGGCGAGACGGGACAAGACGGCGGCCTGCTGTCGAAGCGGCTGATCACAATGGACATCAGTCGAATGCAGACGATCAGCAGGACGAGAAACAGAAAGACGGAACCCAGGCCGAACAGCATCAATTCGACGCCTTCGAGCAGCAGTTCACTGGGGGTCATCGGGCAATCCCTCCTGTCAGCAGCTCGGGCCGCCTGTTGTTGTCGCGGGTCAGGGCTTCATGAGCGAAACCTGCCGAACAGTAGCCCGAACGGCGACGGCAAGGCAAACGCCAGGCCGCCGCAGCCGGCAGGGATCAGAGCAGAAAAAGCGTGGCGAGGCCGAGAAAGATGAAAAAGCCGCCACTGTCGGTAACGGCGGTGATCATAACGCTGGCCCCGAGCGCCGGATCACGTCCCAGTCGCGCCAGCGTTACCGGGATCAGCACCCCCATCAGCGCCGCGAGCAATAGATTGAGCGTCATGGCGGCTGTCATCACGACGCCAAGCGACCAGCTCCCGTAGAGCCAGTAGACGACGATTCCGATCACTCCGCCCCAGATCAGCCCGTTGAGCATCCCGACCCCGGCTTCCTTGCGCAGCAGTCGGGCACTGTTGCCGGTTCCCATCTGATCGAGCGCCATGGCACGGACGATCATGGTGATGGTCTGGTTTCCCGAGTTGCCGCCGATACCGGCAACAATGGGCATCAGTGCAGCCAGGGCTACCAGCTTTTCGATGGAGCCATCGAACAGGCCGATGACCCTCGACGCCACGAATGCCGTGATCAGGTTCACGGCCAGCCACGACCAGCGATTGCGCAGCGACTTCCAGACCGAAGCGAAGATATCTTCCTCTTCGCGCAAACCCGCCATGTTGAGGACTTCGCTTTCGCTCTCCTCACGGATAAGGTCGACCATCTCGTCGATCGTCAGGCGGCCGATGAGCTTCCCACCTTTGTCGACCACCGGCGTCGACACCAGGTCGTATCGCTCGAAGGCCTGCGCCGCCTCGTAGGCATCCTCATCGGGATGAAAGGTCACCGGGTCGCTGGCCATCACATCGGCTACGTGCCGCTCGGGGTCGTTGACCAGCAGGCGCTTGATTGGCAGCACACCCTTGAGCACACCGTCGTAGTCGACGACGAACAACTTATCGGTATGCCCCGGCAGCTCCTTCAAACGGCGCAGGTAGCGCAAGACGACCTCGAGACTCACATCCTCGCGGATGGTGACCATTTCGAAGTCCATCAGCGCTCCGACCTGATCCTCTTCATAGGACAAGGCCGAACGAACGCGCTCACGCTGTTGCGCATCCAGGGTCTCCATCAATTCATGGACGACGTCGCGAGGGAGCTCGGCTGCCAGGTCCGCCAGTTCGTCGGCGTCCATTTCCTTTGCCGCGGCCAGAAGCTCGTGATCATCCATGTCCGCGATCAGCGTTTCGCGGACTGCGTCGGACACCTCAAGCAAAATATCGCCGTCACGGTCCGACTTGACCAGCTGCCACACGGTCAACCGGTCATCGAGCGGCAGGGCCTCGAGGATGTGAGCGATGTCGGCCGGATGCAACGCTTCGAGCCTGCGCTGCAGCTCGACCAGGTTCTGACGGTGCACAAGGCTGTCGACCGTCTGCTGATGCTGCCCTTCCTGACTCTGGCGATGCGCCAGGTCTTCGACGATCTTGTGCCGATGCAGCAGCTCGACGACTTGCGCCAAACGATCCTGAAGGCTTTCCTGCGGTTTCTTGGCTTCTACTTCGGTCATGGCGCACTCCACCCCCAGCGGTTGAGCACACCAGGGGGATCAATCATTCGATACGTGATTGTTTAGCGAACGTTTATTTCGGCAACTACTGGGCAAATCCATGGGGGAATCCAGAAACCCGTAAGGGCGGACGGCGCAATAATACCACCGCTACAGCAGCCCACGACCTTGAAAGGCAGCGAATACAACCGCTTGCGCCTGCATGGCGGCCTCGACACGCTATCAGTGTCGACGCATTCACGTTGCGGCAAGACACCCCTGCGACGGAAGAAATTATTGGCTAGGCTGCTTTGGCCAACCGTCAAGGAGGACGATCATGAAAACATTGGCTGCCGCTACCGGCGTTGCCCTTTCGATATGCCTGTCACCCGCGTCCGCCGCAAGCGTCTATCGCTGTTCCGATGGGCAGGGGCACGTCACGTTTACACGCCACGGCTGCCCCGCCAACGAACACACTCAGCGACAGGACGCTACCAACCAGCCGCCGGGCTCGGGACGGGCCGTGCCGCTGGCCAAGCCAGCCGCGCAGCGACGGGACCGACGACAAGCAGACGACTCGCTGACCGTGGTAGGAGAACGGGAGGACGGCTGCGGAAATCGTCTTACCCCCCGAGAGCGGCGCAGCGCGATCATCGCGCAACGCGTCCGTCCGGGGATGACCCGCGCCGATGTAGAAAGCACCTTCGGCAAGCCCGATGCCATCAGCAGCCGCAATGGTCAGCTTCAATATCGCTACAGCAACGACAAGGACAGGAGCCGGACAGTCAATTTCGACGAACAAGGCTGTGTTCGCGGCAAGCGTTGAGGCAGAGGGCAATGGAACCGCCACAACGAAAAAAGGGCCTGCATCGCTGCAGGCCCTTTTTGGTTTTGGTGCACTCAGGAGGATTCGAACCTCCGACCGCTCGGTTCGTAGCCGAGTACTC
>DAMBNU010000011.1:0-143423 GCA_032064305.1 Pseudomonas sp.
CAGCAGGTAGAGAAATTCCTCCGCCGTGCCGACGCCGCCGGGAAAGATGATGATGCCGTGACCGACGCGGACGAAGGCTTCCAGGCGTTTTTCGATATCCGGCAGGATCACCAGCTCGTTGACGATGGGGTTCGGCGCCTCGGCGGCAATAATGCCCGGCTCGGTCAGGCCCAGGTAGCGCCCGCCGATGATGCGCTGCTTGGCATGGGCGATGGTGGCGCCCTTCATCGGGCCCTTCATAACGCCCGGGCCGCAGCCGGTGCAGATGTTCAGGTTGCGCAGGCCCAGCTCGTGGCCGACGCGCTTGCTGTACTTGTATTCCTCGGTGCTGATCGAGTGGCCGCCCCAGCACACGACCATGTTCGGCTCCACGCCCGGGCGTAGCGTGCGGGCATTGCGCAGCAGGTGGAAGACATAATCGGTGATCCCCTGCGAGCTAGCCAGATCGATGCGCGGGCTGCCCAGCTCGCTCTCGGTGTAGACGATATCGCGCAGGGCACTGAAGAGCATTTCCCGCGTGCTGGCGATCATCTCGCCGTCGACGAAGGCATCGGCCGGGGCGTTGAGCAGTTCCAGGCGCACGCCGCGGTCCTGCTGGTGGATGCGCACTTCGAAGTCGTCGTAGGCCTCGAGGATTGTCTTGGCGTTGTCGATGCGCGCGCCGGTATTGAGGATCGCCAGCGCGCACTGGCGGAACAGCGTGTAGGTGCTGCCGGAGCCGGCCTTGCTGAGCTGCTGCACTTCGCGCTGGGACAGGGTTTCCAGGCTGCCCTTGGGGCTTACCGAGGCGTTGATTACATAGCGTGAGGTCATGCGTGTATTCCCTGATAGCAATGCGGCCCGGCGTGGACGGCCAGGCGCATCAGGAGCACCGCTGCGCGGGGCAGCGATGCATAAGGTGGATGAACGGGGTGGGCGCTGGGCCAGGGAGCAGGGTGCTGCGGTGAGGCGAGGCGCCTCGTCAGGGCGGGCCGATGGTCGATCGCGATCCAACCGCCTAAGGGGCCCGGGGCCGATGACGCCGGGTGGCGATGCGGTGGGCTCGGTTTGGCCCGCCCCTCCTGGGGCACTGCTCTGCTCATGCGTACATCCCGTACGGCGTCTGGTGTCTGTCTGTCAGTGGGTTTGACAGCGCAGGAGGCCATTTGAGTGCAGGCCGCATGGATGGTTCGTCGACCGCGGATCCCGGTGCCAGGCGGGCTCGCTGAGCGGATCGTTCAGAACGCAAACGGCAGGGCGCTGTGGCAGTGCTGGCGGGCGGCGAGCAGGCGGCTGAATTCGTCCGGATTCTTGATCAGGACCGATTGCCCGGCGAACCGTTGCGCGGCGATCAGGCGCGACAGCCAGAAACGCACGCAGGCCACGCGCAGCATGGGCCGCCACAGGTCGGCTTCGGCGGGCGTGAAGCGGCGCAGGGCGGAGTAGGCCCCGAGCAGCGCCTGGCTGCGTTCCTCGTCGAGTTCGCCGCCGGGGTGTGAGCACCAGTCGTTCACCGCGATGGCAAGGTCGTAGAGCATCGGCCCGGAGCAGGCGTTGTAGAAGTCGATGACGCCGGTGAGGTGGTTGCCTTCGAACAGCACGTTGTCGCGGAACAGGTCGGCATGCAGGTTGGCCTGGGGCAGGGCCAGGATCTTCGGCTTCAGCTCGGCGATCTCGGCCAGGCCGTCGCGTAGCAGTGGCAGCTGATCCTCACCGAGAGACAGTGCCAGGCTCGGGCCTTCCTGCTGCATCCAGTCCAGCCCGCGGTCGCTGCGGCGCTCCAGTATCTGGTCGCGGGTGGCCCGGTGCAGCCGCGCCAGCAGCCGACCGACTTCCGCGCAGTGGTGCGGGTTGGGTGCGGTGACGTGCTTGCCCGGCAGCCGCGGCTGCAGCAGCGCCGGTTTCTCGGCCAGCGAACGCAAGGCGTCGCCGCCATCGGTGCGCAGCGCATAAGGCACCGGCAGGCCGGCGCGGTGAAGGACGTCGAGCAGCTCGATGAAGAACGGCAGGTCCTGGCTCAGGCCGCGTTCGATCAGTGTCAGCACGTACTCGCCCCGCTCCAGGCTGACGAAAAAGTTGCTGTTCTCGCTGCCGGCGGCGATACCCTCGAAGTCACGCAGCCGCCCCAGGCCGTAGGGCGCCAGAAAGGCTTCGAGTTCGTCGCGTTGCAGGGGCGTGAAAACCGACATGGTTGGACTTCCGTTAACGTCGTGGCTGCGTTACCAGCTGAAGATTTCCCACGCCGGGATCAGCATGTCCGGCTTGTCGGCGCGGATGAAGTTGCTGTCACCATCGGCGCGTACCAGGAAATAGGGCTTGCCGTGCTTGGGCGTGATTTTCACGGCGTAGAGAAAGCCGTTGACGCGGTATTCGGCCACGGTCCGGTCGCCTTCCTGGCGAATCGTGACATCGGGTTCGCCGTTGCCCGGGTCCTGGGCAAAGCCGCTCAGCGGCAACACGGCCAGCACGCCGGCCAGCAGCAAAGGTTTGATTGCACGCATGATAACCTTGTCCCTTTGTCGTCAAGTGGTCCCTCGCATTCTAGCCTCGGACCCGCCGAAAAGGTTGATCCTGCTCATGAGCCAAGCGCCCCTCGTGTTGGTGGACGGTTCGTCCTACCTCTACCGCGCCTTTCACGCCCTGCCGCCCCTGACCACCTCCACCGGCAAGCCCACCGGCGCAGTCAAGGGCGTGCTGAACATGCTCCTGTCGCTGCGCCGGCAATACCCGGACAGCCCCTTCGCGGTGGTGTTCGACGCCAAGGGCCCGACCTTCCGCGACACCCTGTTCGCCGACTACAAGTCCCATCGCCCGCCAATGCCCGATGACCTGCGTGGCCAGGTCGAGCCGCTGCATGCCAGCGTCCGCGCACTGGGCATGCCGCTGCTGTGCGTCGACGGCGTCGAGGCCGACGACGTGATTGGAACACTGGCGCGCCAATGCGCAGCACTCAAGCGCGACGTGATCATCTCCACCGGCGACAAGGACATGGCGCAGCTGGTCTGCCCCCACGTCACCCTGGTCAACACCATGACCGGCAGCGTCTACGACATCGAAGGCGTGCGGACCAAGTTCGGCGTCGGGCCTGAATTGATCATCGACTTCCTCGCGCTGATGGGCGACAAGGTGGACAACATTCCCGGTGTGCCCGGGGTCGGCGAAAAGACCGCGTGCGGCCTGCTCAATGGCATCGAAGGCGGCCTCAAGGGGCTCTACGAGAATCTCGACAAGGTCGCCGAGCTGCCGATCCGCGGCGCCAAGTCACTGGCCGCCAAGCTCGAGGAACATCGCGACGCCGCGTTCATGTCCTACGAGCTGGCGACCATCAAGCTCGACGTGCCGCTGGACGTGCAGGTCGGCGACCTGATGCCCGGCGAGCCGCACCGCGAAGCCTTGATCGCGCTGTACCGCGAGCTGGAGTTCAAGCAATGGCTCGACGAGCTGTTGCGCGAGGCCAAGGCCGCTGGCGAGAACTGCGAGGTGCAGCCCGAGGGCTGTTCCATCCAGGCCGAGGCCGAATACAGCACGATTTTCGATCAGACCGAATTCGATGCCTGGCTCGCGCGCCTTGAGGCCGCCGACTGCTTTGCCTTTGATACCGAGACCACCAGTATCGATGCGCAGAAGGCACAGCTGGTCGGTGTGTCCTTTGCCATCGAAGCCGGCCAGGCGGCCTATGTCCCGCTGGCCCATAGCTACATGGGCGTGCCGCAGCAGCTCGATCGCGACACGGTGCTCGCCGCGCTGAAGCCGCTGCTCGAAGACTCCAGCAAGCGCAAGATCTGCCAGCACGGCAAGTACGACATGAACGTGCTGATGCACTACGGCATCGAGATGCGCGGCATGACCTTCGACACCATGCTCGAATCCTACGTGCTCGATGCCACGGCCACGCGCCACGACATGGACAGCCTGGCGCTGAAATACCTGGGCCGCGGCACCATCCGCTTCGAGGATATTGCCGGCAAGGGCGCCAAGCAGCTGACCTTCGACCAGATCGCCGTGGAGCAGGCCGGCCCCTACGCCGCCGAGGATGCCGACGTCACCCTGCGCCTGCACCAGACGCTGATGGCCAAGCTGGAGGCGACGCCGTCGCTGCTCAAGGTGCTCAACGAGATCGAAATGCCGCTGGTGCCGGTGCTGGCGCGCATCGAGCGCAATGGCGCGCTGGTCGACGCCAACCTGCTTGGGCTGCAAAGCGTCGAGCTGGGCAACCGTCTGGTCGAGTTGGAGCGCGAGGCGTACGAGATCGCGGGCGAGGAATTCAACCTCGGCTCGCCCAAGCAGCTCTGCGCGATCCTCTACGACAAGCTCGGCTGCCCGGTGCTGTCGAAGACCGCAGGCGGCCAGCCGTCTACCGCCGAAAGTGTGCTGGCCGAGCTGGCCGAAAAGGATTACCCGCTGCCAAAGGTGATCATGCAGCACCGTAGCCTGAGCAAGCTCAAGGGCACCTACACCGACAAACTGCCGCAGCAGATCAATCCGCGCACCGGGCGCATCCACACCAGTTACCACCAGGCCGTGACCGCGACCGGGCGGTTGTCATCGTCGGACCCGAACCTGCAGAACATCCCTATCCGCACCGCCGAGGGCCGGCGTATCCGCCAGGCCTTCGTCGCCGCGCCGGGCTACAAGCTGCTGGCAGCCGACTACTCGCAGATCGAGCTGCGCATCATGGCGCACCTGGCGCAGGACGCCGGGCTGCTGCATGCCTTTCAGAACAATCTGGACGTCCACCGTGCCACCGCAGCTGAGGTGTTTGGCGTCGAGCTGGAGCAGGTCAGCAACGACCAGCGGCGCAGCGCCAAGGCGATCAACTTCGGGCTTATCTATGGCATGAGCGCCTTCGGCCTGGCCAAGCAGATCGACGTCGGCCGCGGCGAGGCGCAGGCCTACATCGACCGTTATTTCGCCCGCTACCCCGGCGTGCTGGCGTACATGGAGCGCACCCGCGCCCAGGCGGCGGAGCAGGGCTATGTCGAGACGCTGTTCGGTCGCCGGCTCTACCTGCCGGAGATCAACTCGAAGAACGGCGCCATGCGCAAGGGCGCCGAGCGTACTGCGATCAACGCGCCCATGCAGGGCACCGCGGCGGACATCATCAAACGCGCCATGATCGCCGTAGACAACTGGCTGCAGGCGAGCGGGCTGGATGCGCGCGTGATCCTGCAGGTGCACGATGAATTGGTGGTCGAGGTCCGTGAGGATCTGGTCGAGCTAGTGCGCGAGCAAATTCTTCCGTTGATGAGCGGAGCAGCCCAGCTGGACGTGCCGTTGCTGGTCGAAGCCGGGGTCGGCAACAACTGGGACGAGGCGCACTGAGGCTCATCCGCGCACTGGTCGCGCTGGTCGTGACCCGGGCGCTGGACGGGGCCAGCGCGGCGTCGCCCGAGCCTTGCCCAGGCCCGCGCGGACCGGCCGTGGGGCAGGTCCGCGGCGACGGAATTATTTTTCCGCTCGCGTGGAACTCATGGAGCAAATGCCCGTCATAGGCTACGAAGGGTGTGAAAGCTCTTCAATGCTCCTTGTTGTGTTAAGTGTTGGCAGATCTCTGGATACGCCCTTGGCGTACCGGACTTGAACCTCGAACTTCCCCCTCCCCCAACGAAGTTCGAGGTTTTTTTTCGTCCCGAGAAAAGTGCCGGAGCGGTGCAGCGCGGCTCCCAGGCCGGCTCCTACAGGCCGGGGCCGGGGCCGGGGCCGGGGCGAGCGTGGGTGATCGGAGTGCGCGGCTGGTGTTTGGCACCCGCATCGGCAATTGATGCAGCGCGGCTCATAGGCTGGCGCCCTTTTTTTGTAGGAGCGAGCTTGCTCGCGAACCAGTCGGGGCACGGCGTGCCGTCGGATGATCGGCAGTGGTCGGGCGTATCGGTTCTGACCGCGCGGCGGCGCGGCATTCGCGAGCAAGCTCGCTCCTACAGGTCGGGGCCAGGGCCGGGGAGAGCGTGCCGTGCTCCGGGTGCGCAGGCGGTGCGTTGGCATCCGCATCGGTAATTGACGCAGCGCGGCTCCCAGGCCGGCTCCCATTTTTGTAGGAGCGAGCTTGCTCGCGAACCAGCCACGGCACGGTCTGCAGTCGGGTGATCGGCAGGCGTTAGGCATCTCGGTTCTGACTGCGCGGCGGTGCGGCATTCGCGAGCAAGCTCGCTCCTACGTTGGGCAGGGGGGCGAGCGTGGCGTCATCGAGCTGGTCCGGGCGGGGTCTCGGCAACCGCAGGCGATTGACTGCCGTGATCGCTAGCGGCAGGTCAGGGCAGTTGCAGCCCGCCGCTGGCCTTGTGCAGCTGGCGCAGGTGCTGGCTGATCTGTTTGAGGTTGGTTTCGACGTCCTCCAGTTCGCGCCGGCGCGCATCGCTGAGCAAGAGGCGCACCTGCGTGTTTAGCGCCTCGCTGAGCTGGCTGAGGCGCGCCTGGCGCTCGCTGCTGGCCTGTTCCAGGCGCTGCCATTCGCTGGGCTGAGGCAGGCCGTAGCCGTGGTCGTCCAGCAGTTCGGCCGGGCGGCTGAGGTAGCCACTGTTGGCGAGAATCCCCTGCAGGGCTTCATCGGCCTTGGCCAGGCTCGCGTCGCCGCGCTCACGGCCGCTGAGGTAGCGGTTCTTCAATTCTTCCTGCGCCAGCAGCAGGTGGCGGCGCAGGGCGGCCTGTTCCACCAGCAGCAGGGCCGCGCTGGCGCGCAGGTCGGCCTTTTCGATCCAGGGTCGGCGCTGCCCGGCCGAGAGGTCCAGCCATTGTTCGACGTCAGCCTGCGGCAGGCCCAGCCGCTCGCGCAGCACGGCGAACATGGCTTGGTAGCGATCACGGTAGGAGTCGAAGCGATAGCCCAGGCGCAGCGCCTCGCGCGGGTCGTCCAGCACGCTGTCGTCGGCCAGGCCGCGGTTGATCAGGAGCTCCAGCAGGCCGCTGGGCAGGATGCTGTCCAACGCCGCCAGCTCGGGGCGCGCGGTGCCGCTGCGCAGCAGCTTCAGCGTCTCCACGGCGCAGTTGTTGGACAGGAAATAATAGTTGCCGTCGTAGCTCCAGTGCAGTTCGGCGCTGCGCGCCACCAGCGCCTCGATCTCGTCGCGCTGCAGCGCCAGCGGGATCGAGGCGAGGCTGCGCAGCTCGATCTTGGTGTATTCGTCGATTACCTGGCCCAGTGGCAGCACGAACAGCCGCGAGGGGTAGACGCCGGTCAGCCCGTCCCAGCTGGACAGCTGCACGTCGCCGACGAAAGCACGAAAGGACAGCACCAGGTGCTGGTCCAGGTCCAGCCGGCAATCCGGCCCGCGGGGGCGACCTGGGGCGCAGATCACCAGGCGCAGCATGCTGTGGCCCCAGCGGCTAACCCAGGCGTCGTTGGCTTCGGCGAACAGGTAGTCGACGGCATAGACGCGTTCCGGATCCAGTTCGATCAGTGGCGTCCGGGCGAAGTCGCGGCCGGCGTTGAGGATCGGCAGGCCGGGCGCGCAAGGCTGCACATCGGCCGGCTGCCAGCCGAAATGCGCACGGAAGTAGCGGTGCAACGAGGGCCGTCGGCACGCGTAGCTCGGGTCGAGGAGAAAGTACTCGAGGTTCACCGCGACGAATTCCAGCGGGTTGCTCAGCTCGTAGGCGTCGGGGCTGCGCGCCTGCTGGGCGTTGTCCTGCTCGCGTGCGCCGCGCTGGCCGACGCGCTGCGGCCAGCCGGCCAGGTCGAGCAGGCGCGGGTCGTCGCTGAGGGTGAAGTGGCGCTCGGTCTGGCCGCGGCAATCGTCGGGCAGCCCAACCGGGCCGAGGCTGCCGGCGCGCTGGCTGCAGAAGGCGATCTGCCGGTGGTCTTGCGGCGACCACAGCTGTGCGCGGTCATACAGGTGTGCGACTTCGTGCACCAGCGTCGCCAGCATTTCCCGGCGCACCGTGCCGTGCGGCCGCTCGGTGCGCTGTTCGGCGGCGCTACCGTCGGTCAGCGCCGGCAACAGGCGCCTGTTGAGTAGCAACAGATTGCCGCCGGCGCTGCCGTAGACGTCGTGGGTCAGGCCGTCGTGCCAGCGCACCCGGACATCGCGGTCGAGCCGTTGGACCATTCGCGGCGGCAGCGCCGCCGCTGCCTCATCCAGTAACTGCTGGCTGGCGGCGCGCTCGGCAGGTTGCAGATCGCCATCGTCGAGGGTCAGGCGCAGGTTGGCCTGACAGACGGTGGCGAACGACGTGAGCGCCGCGAACGCAACGACCAGCCAGCCGGCGCGGGCCGCTTTCACTGCGCGAGGATGGCTTCGGCGAGGGCCAGGTCACTGGCCTGCTGCGCCTCGGGAAAGGCACCGCGCAGGCTGCCAAGCGCAGCCTCCAGCCGTGCAGCCCGGATCTCACCGCCGCTGGCGACAAAGCCGGCCGCCTCGTCACGGGCCTCGCTGACCACCTTCATGTCGCTGATGCGGCTGGTCACGTCGGAGGTGAAGTTGATGCTGCGATCCACCGCGTTGATCACGATGTTGCTGGTGGCCACCAGCGTTTGCGCCTGGACGGCGCCGGCAAACAGGGTCAGCGCGAGCGGGACGGCGATCAGCTTGTTCATATCGGGGCTCATGAAAAAGGGTGGGTCATTGGACGAGGATGGCCTCGGCCAGTTCAAGGTCAGACGCGGCCATGTCCGGGTGTCGCGTGCGCAGCCACTGCAGCGCTGTTTCCAGCTGCGCGCCGCGCGATTGACCGTGGCTGGCGACGAACACCGCCGCGTCATCACGCGCATCGAGGATCAGCTTGTCGTCGAACGGGGCGCTGGTGACCTGGCTGGCGACGTAGGTGGCGGCGGCGGTGACGCCGGTCAGGCTGTCGAAGGCCTGGGCGCTGCCGGCACAGCAGCAGCCGAGAAACAGGAGATGGAGCGGACGCATGGTAAACCTGGAGCCGAACATCGGCCGTCAAGGCTAGCGAAACGCCCGCTGCGGGACCAGTCCCCGGCCCTTCTCAGAGTGCCAGGATCGCGCTGGCCAGCTGCAGGTCGCTGGCCTCCAGCTCGGGCGCCTCGGCGCGGATGTGCTGCAGGGCCGCTTCCAACTGGGCGCCGCGTGCCTGGCCATTACTGGCGACGAAGCGGGCGGCATCGTCCCGGGCGTCGAGCACCAGCTTGTCGTCACCCAGGTCCGAGGTGACGTCGGAGGTGCCTTCGACGGTGTTGACCAGCGAGGCACCGATGGCGTCGATGGTGCCGGTGATGCTTCCAGCCGATGCGGTGCCTGCAGCCAGGCAGGCGACGGTGGCGAGGGACAACAGATACTTGTTCATGGTGTGCTCCAGGCTTGACGCGGCTTCCCGCCGATAGTCCGTTCGACCACCGGGTGCCGGTGCCGTTCAGCTTGCGCCGTGCGGCCGCGGCCTGGAAGCCCCGTCAGCGCCAGAACGGCTTGGCCAGTTCATTCATCCGCTCGCTTGGGCTGATGCCGATGTCGGCCAGCTGATGATCGTCGAGCGCCGCCAGCTGGCGCCGGGTGTGCGCGCGTTGGCGCCACAGGTGCAACCGCTGCGCTAGCCGACGCAGCGCCGAGCCGCCGCCGGGTGTGAGGTCGAGCGTGCGGGGCAGTACGCGTTCCATCTGCCTTCTCCTTCCCGCCTGTTGGCGGGGATGGGTCATGGGCAGACAGGGTCGCGCGCCGCGCTGTTGCGCAACAGCCACAGGGGCTGTGGATTGTGCCGGTTCAGTTGCGTTCGCCGGCCAACTGTACCGCTCGGGCGGCGCAGAACTGTTCGTGTCGGCCTGTCTGGGCATGACCGCGCCGCGTTTTGCCGCGCCGGGCAGACCAGACGTGCGCCGGGTCGCGCCCGATCGTGTGGCCCCCGGTAGGAGCGAGCTTGCTCGCGAACCGGCTCCTTCGTAGCGCGCCATAACAAGGTGATGCGCAGGGCGTCGGTGTGCTGATCGGGCGATCCCCGGTACAGCCTTCGCGAGCGCGCCCGCACGGATTGGCGGCTGCCGGCGATTTACCGTACCGGCGCGACTGCGTAACCGCGCAGGCAAGAAAAAGCCCCTCGCGGCGGGCCGGGAGGGGCTTTGCTGTCGCGGTGTCGCTTATTCCACGGCCTTGACCATGTCCTCGACGACCTTCTTGGCATCGCCGAAGACCATCATGGTTTTGTCCATGTAGAACAGCTCGTTGTCGAGGCCCGCATAACCGCTGGCCATGGAGCGCTTGTTGACGATGACCGTCTTGGCTTTGTACGCCTCGAGGATCGGCATGCCGGCGATGGGCGACTTCGGATCGTTCTTCGCCGCCGGGTTGACCACGTCGTTGGCACCGAGCACCAGCACCACGTCGGCCTGGCCGAACTCGGAGTTGATGTCTTCCATCTCGAACACCTGCTCGTAGGGCACTTCGGCCTCGGCCAGCAGCACGTTCATGTGCCCGGGCATACGGCCGGCGACCGGGTGGATCGCGTACTTCACGGTCACGCCCATGTGCGTCAGCTTCTCGGCCAGCTCGTTTAGCGCATGCTGCGCGCGCGCCACCGCCAGGCCATAGCCGGGAACGATGATCACGGTGTCGGCGTTCGACAGTAGGAAGGCGGCGTCATCGCTGGAACCGGATTTGACCGGACGCTGCTCCTGGCTGCCCTTGGCCGGGCCGGCATCGGCGTCGCCACCGAAGCCGCCGAGGATCACGTTGAAGAACGAACGGTTCATCGCCTTGCACATGATGTACGAGAGGATCGCGCCGCTCGAACCCACCAGGGAACCGGCGATGATCAGCATCGAGTTGTTCAGCGAGAAGCCGATACCAGCCGCGGCCCAGCCCGAGTAGCTGTTGAGCATCGACACCACCACCGGCATGTCCGCGCCGCCGATGGGGATGATGATCAGCACGCCGATCACGAAGGCCAGTGCCACCAGGATCATGAACGCGGTGAAGTTGCCGCTGAAGGTGTAGATCAGGCCCAGCACCAGAATCGCCACGCCCACGGCGAGGTTGATCTTGTGCTGGTTGGCGAACACCACCGGCGCGCCCTGGAACAGGCGGAACTTGTATTTGCCCGACAGCTTGCCGAAGGCGATCACCGAACCGGAGAAGGTGATGGCGCCGATGGCTGCACCGAGGAACAGCTCCAGGCGGTTACCGGCCGGGATCGGGTAGCCGAGCGCCTGGACGATGCCCAGCGACTGCGGCTCGAGCACCGCGGCGATGGCGATGAACACCGCGGCCAGGCCGATCATGCTGTGCATGAAGGCGACCAGCTCGGGCATCTTGGTCATCTCTACGCGCTTGGCCATCAACGTACCGGCGCTGCCGCCGATCAGCAGGCCAAGGATGATGAAGCCCAGGCCGCCCCACGGGCTCGCGCTCTCGGCCAGCTGTGCGCCGAGCTTGAACACCAGGAACACCGTGGTGACCACGGCGATGCCCATGCCGATCATGCCGAACAGGTTGCCACGGCGTGAGGTGGTCGGGTGTGACAGGCCTTTCAGAGCCTGGATGAAGCTCACCGAAGCGATGAGGTAGAGCAGGGTGATCAGGTTCATGCTCATGGCTTGGACTCCGCCTTGGCGCCAGCGCGCTCCTTCTTCTTGAACATTTCCAGCATGCGACGGGTGACCAGGAAGCCACCGAAGACGTTGACCGCGGCCAGGGTCACGGCCAGGGTGCCCATCAGCTTGCCCATCGGTGTGACGGTCAGGGCGGCGGCGAGCATGGCGCCGACGATGACGATCGCCGAGATGGCGTTGGTGACCGCCATCAGCGGGGTGTGCAGCGCGGGGGTGACGTTCCAGACCACGTGGTAGCCGACGTAGATCGCCAGCACGAAGATGATCAGGTTGTAGATGCCATCAGATATCAGGTCCATTCTTTAGGGCTCCCTTAACCGTTGGTGCGCACGACCTGGCCGTCACGGCACATCAGGCATGCGGCGACGATGTCGTCTTCGAGATTGAGCTGGAACTTGGCTTCGCCATCGATCACCAGCTTGAGGAAGTCCAGCAGGTTGCGGGCATATAGCGCCGAAGCATCCGCCGGCACGAGGGTCGCCAGGTTGGTGTAGCCAACCAGGGTCACGCCGTGCTTGACCACCACCTGATCGGCTTCGGTCAATGGACAGTTGCCGCCCTGCGAGGCGGCGAGGTCGATCACCACCGAGCCGGGCTTCATCAGCTGCACGGTTTCTTCCTGCAGCAGCGTCGGCGCCTTGCGGCCCGGAATCAGCGCGGTGGTGATGATGATGTCGGCCTGCTTGGCACGTTCGTGCACGGCCTGCGCCTGGCGCGCCATCCAGCTGGCCGGCATCGGCCGCGCATAGCCGCCGACGCCTTCGGCGCATTCGCGCTCTTCCTCGGTCTCGAACGGCACGTCGACGAACTTTGCGCCGAGCGACTCGATCTGCTCTTTCACCGCCGGACGCACGTCCGAGGCCTCGATGACCGCGCCCAGACGCTTGGCCGTGGCGATGGCCTGCAGACCCGCTACACCGGCGCCGAGGATCAGCACCCGTGCGGCTTTCACCGTACCGGCGGCGGTCATCAGCATCGGCATGAAGCGCGGGTACTGGTTGGCGGCGACCATCACTGCCTTGTAGCCGGCGATGTTGGCCTGTGAGGACAGCACGTCGAGGCTTTGCGCGCGCGAGGTGCGCGGCGCGGCTTCCAGGGCGAAGGCGGTGATCCCGCGTTCGGCCATGCGTGCGATGTTTTCATTGTCGAAGGGATTGAGCATGCCGACCAAAACCGTGCCTGGCTGCATCTGCGCCAGTTCGGTTTCGCTCGGTGCGTTCACCTTCAGCAGGATCTCTGCTGCGAACGCCGCAGCGGCATCGGCGATGGTTGCGCCTGCCGCCTCGAAGGCGCTGTCCGGGACACTGGCCTGTACGCCAGCCCCGCTCTGCACCGTCACCCGATGCCCCTGGCCGATCAGCTTCTTGACGGTTTCCGGTGTCGCGGCGACGCGCGTTTCACCGGGCCTGGTTTCGAGAGGAACACCAATGTGCATTGTTCTTGTTCTCCTGCTGGATCGTACCTGCGCTGCAGCCGACCGGCTGCGAACCGCGGGTGTGGTATTCACCCGGTCGCTGCGGAGGGCGGCCGGGGTGTGGAACGGCTAACGGGCTCGTGCACTGCTGGTCGAGACCGCCATGGCGCGGCATTCTGCAAGGACTGAAAAAATCAAACAACTGTTTTAACCGGAACGAGTGGGTGGCGCCTCGTTCATGTCGTGACTGTCAGGTTCCTGTGCACCGCTGCAGGCAGCGCGGGTATTGGCTTCGACCTTTGTCTAAGGTTCCATACCCGGTTATGCGCGGCGCAATCATGAATGACGGACCATAGACGGTGTATTCGTCGGCGGGCTTGTCTGTATGCGACCTTGGTGCCGGTCGGTGCGGCGGATGCCAAAAAAATCGGGCCGGGGTTTGCAATGTCATGCTTTCCCTGTAGTCCAACGCCTTTGGTTGCGCAGGTTTCACCGCGGGCTACGACGTGCCGACGAGGTTCGATCGCATTACTCATGAGAAATTCACATGGCCGAACTCGACGTGAATGAACTGACCCTGCTGGACGAGCCGCTGCCCAGGCGGCTGCCCTTCGCCTTCGCCCGACGGCATGGCGTGCTCCTCCTGGAGCGCCCTGAGGGGTTGCGCCTGTGCGCGCGTGAAGGCGCGCCCTTGACGGCGCTGCAGGAGGCGCAGCGGGTCGCCGGCGGGCCACTGGCCCTGCAATGGCTGCCGGCGGACGAATTCGAACAGGCCCTGAGCGCGGCCTACCAGCACGACTCCTCTGCGGCGATGCAGATGGTCGAAGGGCTTGGCGATGACATGGACCTGCACAGCCTGGCCGACCAGATCCAGGAAACCGAGGACCTGCTCGAGCAGGAGGACGACGCACCGATCATCCGCCTGATCAACGCCATTCTGGGCGAGGCGATCAAGGAAAACGCCTCGGACATCCACGTCGAAACCTTCGAAAAGCGTCTGGTGATCCGCTTTCGTATCGACGGCATCTTGCGTGAAGTGGTGCAGCCCAAGCGCGAGCTGGCGGCGCTGCTGGTGTCGCGGATCAAGGTCATGGCGCGGCTGGATATCGCCGAAAAGCGCATCCCCCAGGATGGCCGTATTTCATTGCGCGTCGGCGGGCGCGAGGTGGACATCCGCGTCTCGACGCTGCCTTCTGCCAACGGCGAGCGGGTGGTGCTGCGCCTGCTGGACAAGCAAGCTGGCCGCCTGACGCTGCGCCATCTGGGCATGAGCGACCGGGATCGAAAAATTATGGAACAGGCGGTGCAGAAACCGCACGGCATCATCCTCGTCACCGGCCCGACCGGTTCGGGCAAGACCACCACGCTGTACGCCAGCCTGGTCACGCTCAACGACCGCACACGCAACATCCTCACCGTCGAGGACCCGATCGAATACAACCTCGAGGGCATCGGCCAGACGCAGGTCAACACCAAGGTCGACATGACCTTCGCCCGTGGCCTGCGCGCCATTCTGCGCCAGGACCCGGACGTGGTGATGGTCGGCGAGATCCGCGACCAGGAAACCGCCGACATGGCGGTGCAGGCGTCCCTGACCGGCCACCTGGTGCTCTCGACGCTGCACACCAACAGCGCCATCGGTGCTGTCACACGCTTGGTGGACATGGGCGTCGAGCCTTTCCTGATCTCGTCTTCGCTGCTCGGCGTGCTGGCCCAGCGGCTCGTGCGCGTGCTGTGCAACGACTGTAAGCGCGCCTATGTCGGCGACGAAGCCGAATGTGCGCTGTTCGGCCTGGACCCGGCCCAGGCGCCGACGCTGTATCACGCCGAGGGTTGCGACGTCTGCCGGCAGCTGGGCTATCGCGGGCGTACCGGCATCTACGAGCTGGTGATGTTCGACGATGCGTTGCGCAGCATGATCCATACCCGCGCGCCGGAGCAGGACATGTTCCGGCACGCACGCCGGCTCGGCCCGAGCATCCGCGAAGACGGCCTGCGCAAGGTGCGCGAGGGCGTGACCACCATCGAGGAAGTGCTGCGTGTCACACGAGAGGAATAGCGCGATGCGCGTTAACCAGGCGCTCGCCGGGCGTGTGCGCCGGCGCGATGGGCAGGCCGGCTGATGGCCGCGTTCGAATACATCGCCCTCGACCCCCGCGGGCGCGAGCAGAAGGGCCTGATCGAGGCGGACAGCGCGCGCCAGGCACGGCAGTTGCTGCGCGACAAACAGTGGTCGCCGCTGGAAGTGAAGCAGGCCAAGGCGAAGGAAGACACCGGCCGCGGCGGGTTTGCCATGGGTCGTGGCCTATCCGCGCGCGATCTGGCCCTGGTGACCCGTCAGCTGGCGACCCTGGTGCAAGCGGCGTTGCCGATCGAGGAGGCCCTGCGTGCGGCGGCGGCGCAGACCAGCTCGCAGAAGATCAAGTCGATGCTGCTGGCGGTACGTGCCCGAGTGATGGAAGGGCACAGCCTGGCCGGCTCGCTGCGTGAGTATCCGTCGGCCTTTCCCGAGCTCTACCGCGCCACCGTGGCGGCGGGCGAACATGCCGGGCACCTCGGCCTGGTGCTCGACCAGCTGGCCGACTACACCGACCAGCGCCAGCAATCGCGGCAGAAGATCCAGCTGGCCCTGCTCTACCCGGTGATCCTGCTGGTGGCCTCGCTGGCCATCGTCAGCTTGCTGCTCGGTTACGTGGTGCCGGACGTGGTGAAGGTGTTCGTCAACACCGGCCAGCCGCTGCCGGCGCTGACTACCGGGCTGATCGCCGTCAGTGAGGTGGTGCAGCGCTGGGGCTGGCTGATGCTGCTCGGCGTCGCTGCACTGGTCCTGGGGATGCGTCAGGCGCTGAGGGATGAGACGCTAAGGCGCCGCTGGCACGCCCTGATTCTGCGCATGCCGTTGGTGGGTCGGCTGGCGCGGGCAACCAACACCGCGCGTTTCGCCTCGACCCTGGCGATCCTCACCCGCAGCGGCGTGCCGCTGGTCGACGCGCTGGGCATCGCCGCGGCGGTGATCGCCAACCTGCGTATCCGCGACCGGGTCATCGAGGCGGCGCAACGGGTGCGTGAGGGCGGTAGCCTGACCCGCGCGCTGGACGCCACCGGCGAGTTTCCGCCGATGATGCTGCACATGATCGCCAGCGGCGAGAAGTCCGGCGAGCTGGACCAGATGCTCGCCCGTACCGCGCGCAACCAGGAAAACGACCTGGCCGCGCAAATCTCGCTGATGGTGGGACTCTTCGAGCCCTTCATGCTGGTGTTCATGGGCGGTGTGGTACTGGTGATCGTCCTGGCGATCCTGCTGCCGATTCTTTCTCTCAATCAACTGGTGGGCTAGTGAGCATGACGTTGAACGACCGCAAACAGAGGGGCTTCACCCTTATCGAGATCATGGTGGTGGTGGTGATCCTCGGGATCCTCGCCGCGCTGGTGGTGCCCCAGGTGATGAACCGCCCGGACCAGGCCAAGGTGACCGTGGCCAAGGGCGATATCAAGGCCATCGGCGCCGCCCTCGACATGTACAAGCTGGACAACTACGCCTACCCCAGCACCCAGCAAGGCCTGGAGGCGCTGGTAGAAAAACCCAGCGGCAGCCCGCAGCCGAAGAACTGGAACCGCGACGGCTACCTCAAGCGCGTACCCAAGGACCCGTGGGGCAACGAGTACCAGTACCTGTCACCGGGCACCGAAGGCCCCTACGACCTGTACTCGTATGGTGCCGATGGCAAACAGGGCGGTTCCGAGCTGAACGCGGACATCGGCAACTGGGACCTCTGATTCATGCCTCGGGCACGCCGGGACGGCGGCTTTACACTGATCGAGCTGCTGGTGGTGATCGTCATCCTCGGCAGCCTGGTTGGCCTGGCCGTGCTGTCTACCGGCAACACCAGCTCCTCGCGCGAGATCCGTGACGAGGCGCAGCGCCTGGCAGCACTGATCGGCCTGATTGCCGACGAGGCCGTGCTCGACAACCGCGAGTACGGTCTGCTGATTCGCCCGGACGGCTACCGTGTGCTGCGCTATGACGAAACCGATGCCCGCTGGCGCGAAACCCGCGATCGCAAACCCCATCAGGTTCCGGAATGGATGCGCCTGTCGCTCGAACTCGACGGGACGCCGCTGAAGCTGCTCGCCCCGGTCAAGCGCGAGGACGACCCGGCCGGGCTGTCTCGCGACGAGGATCGCCAGCGCCGCCGCGCACCGCCCGTGCAGCCTCAAGTGCTGATCCTTTCCAGCGGTGAACTCTCCGCCTTTACCCTGACCCTGTCCGACCAGCGCCCCCGCGGGCCGCGTTGGGCCATCTCCAGCGACGGTTTCGGTCTGCCGCGTGCCGAACCCCTGGATATGCCCCGATGAGGCGCGCCCGCTGCCGCACGACGGGCTTCACCCTGCTCGAAGTACTGGTCGCGCTGGCGATCTTCGCCATCGTCGCGGCGGTGGTCTACACCGCGGCCGGACGCAGCGTGACCAATGCCGGGCGACTGGAAGACCTGACTCTGGCCGGCTGGATCGCCGATAACCGCCTGACCGAACTGCAGCTGCAGCAGCCGGCCCCGGCGCTTGGTCGCGAAGACCTCAAATTGACCTTTGCCGATCGCCAGTGGCAGACCCTCAGCGAGGTCAGTGCCAGCGGTACGCCCGGGCTGTTGCGCATTCGTGTCTGGGTGGCTGCTGCCGAGCGCGGGCGCACCCGAGACACGTCGATCGAAGCCCGCGCGATCACCAGTCTGACCGGTTTCGTCGGGGTCGCACCTTGATCCGCCGAGGCCTGCCGCCGCGAACCGTGGCCGGTTTTACGCTGCTCGAGCTGCTGATCGCGATTGCCTTGTTCGCCCTGCTGGGCCTGGCGACCTACCGCATGCTCGAGGTCGTGCTGCGCAGCGATGAGGTGGTGCAGACTCGAGAGGCGCAGCTGCGCGATCTCGGGCGCGCGGTGTGGCGACTCGAACAGGACCTGATCCAGGCCGTGCCTCGGCCCGTGCGTGACGGCTACGGGGACGAACAGAACGCCTTTGTCGGGCAGCTATCGAGCCTTGAAGGGGGCGCGGCGCTGGAATTCACGCGCAGCGGCTGGCGCAACCCGACCGGCCTGCTGCGGGCGAATCTGCAACGAGTCAGCTGGCGGCTCAGCGGCGATCGGCTGGAGCGACGCTATTGGGCCGTGCTCGACCGCGACGTGGACAGCGCGCCGCGGGTGCAGGCGGTGCTGGACAACGTGATCGCGCTGCGGCTGCGCTATCTCGATGCGCAAAACAGCTGGCACGAGGAATGGCCCCCGTTCGAATTTGGCCGGGGAGACCCGGACGAACAGGCGCGGCGGCTACCGGTCGCCGTCGAGGTGACCTTCGAACATCGCCGCTACGGCACCATCACCCGCCTGCTGCGGCTGCCCGATGGTCCGGCGCCTACGCCGACGTTCGTCCAGCCCGACTCCCAGGGCGTGCCCGAGCCCGACGGTGCGGGAGAAATGCAATGAAACCGCAGCGTGGCGTCGCGCTGATCACCGTGCTGCTGGTGGTGGCCATCGTCACGGTGGTTTGCGCCAGTATGATTGCGCGCCAGCAGTTGTCGATCCGCGCCACCGGCAACCAGTTACAGGCGCGCCAGGCCTGGCACTACGCCCTGGGTGGCGAGGCGCTGGCGCAATCTATTCTGCGACGGGACCGTTTGCAGAACGAGGCCGGGGCGCGTCAGCCGGTGGACCATCTGCTCGAACCTTGGGCACTGCCGCAGCCGGCCTATGATCTGGACGAAGGGCAGGGCCAGGTGCAGGTGCGCATCGAGGACCTGGCCGGCCGCTTCAACCTCAACAGCCTGGTGCAGCAGCAACAACCGAATGCCGCCGCCGTGGCGCAGTTCCGCCGCCTGCTGCGCCGCCTGCAGATCAGCCAGCCCTACGCCGAGCGGCTGGTGGACTGGCTCGATGCCGACCAGCAGCCCACCGGCGAGCTTGGCGCCGAGGACACGGCCTACCAGCTGCTCGACCCGCCCTACCGTACGGCCGGCCGGCGTCTGGAAGACCTTTCCGAACTGCGCCTGCTGCTGGAGATGCGCGACGAGGATTTCCAGCGTCTGGCGCCCTACGTCAGCGTGTTGCCAGCCGATGTGCCGTTGAACGTGAACACGGCCAGTGCCATGGTGTTGTCCAGCCTGGCCGACAGCCTCAGCCCGAGTGCGGCCGAGGCACTGGTACAGGCGCGCAAGGCCGGTGCCTTTCGCGATGTGGCGGCGTTTATGGCGCAACCGGCGTTCGGCGGTGTCCAACTGCAGGGCATCAACCTCGCGGTGAGCAGCCAGTATTTCCAGGCGACCAGCGAGGTGCGCCTGGGCGATCGCCGGCTGGCGCTGGTGAGTCGCCTGCATCGCGAGGACAACGGCGATGTGCGTGTGCTTCAGCGCAACCTGGGACAGCCCCCGCGGCTGTCGCTTCAACCCGATGACGGAGAACCCTAGCCGATGGATTGCCTGTTTCTGCCCGGCGATTGCAGTGCCCGGCTCGACGCCGACAGCCAGGTCTACTGGCTCCCAGGCGATGGCGAGGGCGGCTATGTGTCGCTTGCGCGCTGCGCCGAGCAGGCTGCGGCCGCGGTGACTCTGGTGGTGCCGGCCGAGGCCTGTAGCGCCTTTGCGGTCACGCTGCCGACGCGCAAGGCGCGCTGGCTCAACCAGGCGCTGGCCTACGCCGTCGAGGAGCTACTGGCCGAGAACGTCGACGAGCTGCACCTGACCCATGGCGATGCGCTGGAGGACGGTCGGCGTCGAGTCATCGCGATCCGCCGTCGGCAACTAGCCGACTGGCTGGCCGACCTCGAGGCGCTGGGCCTGACCATCGTCGCGATTCACGTTGATGCCGACCTGCTACCGCGCGACGGGACGCAACTGCTGTTCATTGGCGAGCGCGCCTTGCTCGGGGGCGCGGGCGAGGCCCGGCTGGCCTTCGACAGCAGCCAGTGGCCAAGCCTGGCCGGGCAATGCCCGCCACCCCTGCACGGCCATGGCACTGTCGTCACGGCGCCGGCACCCCTGCTGGATTACGAGCCGCTCGACAATCCCTGGCGCTTTCTTGCCACCGGGCGTGCAGCGGCGTTGAACCTGGCCCAGGGCAGCTTCGCGGTGCGCGCCGCGGGCACCGGCCTGGGGCCGTGGAAGCCAGTCGCGGGCGTACTGGTGCTGGTGCTGCTGGTGCAACTGGTGTTCAACCTGGTCCAGGCCTGGACGCTCGACAGCCAGGCCGATCGCTACGCTGCGGCCAGCCGGGCGCTGTACACCGAGTTATTTCCCGAAGACCGGCGCATCGTCAACCTGCGGGCGCAGTTCGACCAGCACCTCGGTCAGCGTGGCGGTGCTACCAGTGGCTTCATGAGTCTGCTCGACCAGGTGGCGCAGGCGCTGGCCGACGGCATGCCGGTGTCGATCACCCAGCTGGACTACAACGAGGCGCGCGGCGATCTGGCGCTGCAGGTGCGCGCCGGTGACTTCGCCACCCTGGAGCAGCTGCGCCAGCGCCTGAGCGAAATCGGCGGCAATGTGCAACTGGGCTCGGCCAGCCGAGATGGCGACTCGGTCAGCGCCCGCGTGGTGATGGGAGGACGGGGATGAACCTGGCACAGCAATGGCGGGTGCGCATGGCTGAATCGCCGCTGTGGTTGCGCTGGCAGCGCCTGCAGCCGCGCGAACGGCTGTCGCTGACCCTACTGGCGGCCTTCCTCGCGGTGGTGCTGCTGTACCTGATGCTCTGGCAACCCGCGCAGCAACATGCTCGCGATGCGCGGATGGCCTACCAGGAGGCACGCGAGCTGCATCGCTACCTCGAGCAGAACACCGAGCTGGCCCGGCAGCTGTCGCGCAGCCAGCCGGTGACACTGGCGCCGGAGCAGTTGCAGGGGTTGGTGACGCAGAGCGCGCAGGCCAACGGCCTGACCATCGAGAGCTTCGACAACGGCAGTGACCGCAGCCTGCAGGTCAGCTTGCCGAGCGCGTCGTACGCGACCCTGCTGCGCTGGTTCGAGACACTGCAGGCCGCCGGCGCCAGCCTTGGCGAGGTGAGCATCAGCCAGGTCGGCGATGGTTTGGTGGACGCCCGGGTCACCGTACGCGCCGGCGGCTAGCCCGCGCGGCGCGTCAGGGTGCGGGGTGGATCTGCATGGCCAGGGCACGCAGCGCCGCTTCGGCGTCGAGCACCTTGTTCAGCACGTCCTGCGCCTTGTCGCGGCTCAGCCCGAGGCGGTCGAACAGCGCCTGGGGAATCTCCTCGTAGGGGCCCGAACCGATGCCGCGGTTGCGCAGCAGGCGCAGCGCCAGGCAGACCAGGTTGGCGTGGCCGGCATGCTCGCCCTGGTAGTCCGGGTCATGCTGGAAGCGCAGCGCGGTGGACAGCTCATCCGGCATGCCCCAGTAGCGCATCAGCCAGGCCCCGATCTGTTCGCGGGTGATGCCCAGCAGGTGCTGCTCGATCACGCTGTGGCCCAGGTGCGGGTTGACCTCCAGGTGGCGGCAGATGAGCGAGAAATGCGGCGGGAAGACATGGGCCAGCACCAGGTAGCCGAAGTTGTGCAGCAGCCCGGCGAGGTAGCTGATACCGGCCTCGGGGCGCTGGGTACGCGGGATGGCCCGATTCAAGCCCTCGATCACCGCGGCGGTGTAGATCGCCTGTTGCCAGTAGGGCGTGGCCTGCTGGGGATGATCCTTGGGCAGGCTCAGGGTTTTGCCCAGCGCCAGGCCGAGCGCGAGGTTGATCACCAGGTCGAACCCCAGCACCCGCACGATGGCGTCCTCGACCGAGCGGATCTTGCCCGGCGCGGCGTAGTAGGGCGAGGCGGCCCAACTGACCACCTGCGCCGCCAGGGCCGGGTCGGTCTCGACCACGCCGGTGATGTCGTCAACGGTGGCGTCCGGGTCGACGCGCAGCTTGATGATCTTTTGCGCGGTCTGCGCCAGCGGCGGGATCTCGATGGTTTCTTCCAGGCGCTTCTGGATGCGCCGCGCGGTGAAGCTCTGCACCGCCTGGGTGATCTGTGCGTTGTCCTGCTCGGGGCGATCGAGGTTAAGGCTGATCTGGCTCAGGGGCACGGCGAAGCGTCCGGCGCTGGCCTTGCTCAGCAACTGCTTGAAATCGCTGCTGGGCAACGCCAGCAGCAGGCCCGGCTGGCCGGATTCGACCAGCAGTTCCGGCTGTTGCAGCAGACGCTCTTCGTAGAGGCACGGCGAGCTGGTCAGCGGCGGCAGTCCCGGCAGCACCTTGAGGTCGTGCTTGGCGAGCATCCGCGTCAGGCGATCCGGTTTGACCGCCACCAGCTGGCGCCCGGTCAGCTCGACCAGCGTCGGCAGGTCGAGCAGGTGGTCGCGTGGATAGAGCACCAGCAGCGCGCCGATGGCATCGTCCACCAGCACCGCCTGGACGCGTTGCGCAGGGTCCAGGTCCGGGCGGTCGTCGCAGGTCCGATAGGGGATGGCCAGCTTGTCCAGCAGCTGGACGATCATTGGCGGGAGCGTGATCTGATTGTCGCTTTCGGCAGCCGTGTTCATAACCTGTCCGTCTTATTCCCAATCGGCGCAGTATAGCCTCAGGTTTAGTGCGGTTAGCATTTGCCGACGAGCGTCAAACCTGACCGTATTGCTGTCCATGGCGCAGCCAGCGTTCCAGCAGCGGGCTGACGTGCTGCGGCCAATGTGCCAGAAGCGCCTGGGCGGCGTCACGCACCGCCGGCAAGAGGTCGGCGTCGCGCATAAGGTCGGCGACCTTGAACTGCAGCAGGCCGGTCTGCCGGGTGCCGAGCATTTCGCCGGGCCCGCGCAGTTCCAGGTCTTTTTCCGCGATGATGAAGCCGTCGCAAGTCTCGCGCATGATCGCCAATCGCTCACGACCGATCTGCGACAGCGGCGGGTGATAGAGCAGCACGCAATGGCTGGCCGCGCTGCCACGACCTACCCGTCCGCGCAGCTGGTGCAGCTGGGCGAGACCCAGTCGTTCGGGATTCTCGATGATCATCAGGCTGGCGTTCGGCACGTCGACGCCGACCTCGATCACCGTGGTGGCGACCAGCAGCTGCAAACGTCCTTCTTTGAATTCGGCCATCACGGCCGCCTTCTCGGCCGGCTTCATGCGGCCGTGGATCAGCCCGACGTGGAGCCCACCGAGTGCCGCCGACAAGTCCTCGAAGGTGGTTTCCGCGGCCTGACAGGTCAGCTCCTCGGATTCCTCGATCAGGGTGCAGACCCAATAAGCCTGGCGGCCCTCGTTACAGGCCGAACGCACCCGCTCGATGACTTCCAGTCGGCGGCTGTCGGCCACCAACACAGTGTTCACCGGGGTGCGGCCGGGCGGCAGCTCGTCGAGGATCGAGGTATCCAGGTCGGCATAGGCACTCATGGCCAGGGTGCGCGGGATGGGCGTAGCGGTCATGATCAACTGGTGCGGGCAGAGCCGGCCCTCGACGCCCTTGCGCCGTAGCGCCAGGCGCTGCTGAACGCCGAAACGGTGCTGCTCGTCGATGATCACCAGGGCCAGACGGCGGAACTGCACCTCGTCCTGAAACAACGCATGGGTGCCGACCACCATCGGGCAACCCGCGGCGATGCGTTCCAGCGCCGCGGTGCGCGCCTTGCCCTTGAGCTTGCCGGCCAGCCAGGCGACTTCGATGCCGAGCGGCTCGAGCCATTTGCAGAAGGTGATGAAGTGCTGCTCGGCGAGGATCTCGGTGGGCGCCATCAGCGCCACCTGATAGCCCGCTTCTAGCGCCTGCAGCGCGGCGAGGGCGGCGACCACCGTTTTGCCGGCCCCCACGTCGCCTTGCACCAGGCGCAGCATCGGCTCGTCCTGAGCCAGGTCGTAGGCGATTTCGGCGCCGACCCGCTGCTGAGCGCCGGTGGGCTGGAAGCCAAGGTTCTGCAGATAGCGTTGCGGCAGTGCACGCGCCACGGGCAGTGGCGGCGCGTGCTGGGCGCGGCTGCTTTCGCGCAGGCGTTGCATCGACAGCTGGTGCGTCAGCAGTTCCTCGAAGGCCAGGCGATGCTGGGCCCAGTGACGGCCCTCGGCAAGTTCTTCGAGATCGGCGTCCGGCGGCGGTCGGTGCAGGTAGCGAATCGCCTCGTCCAGTTTGGCCAGGCGGTAATCGCGGGTCAGCTCGTCGGGCAACCAGTCGGGCAGACTGTGCGGGCCGAGCCGCGCCAACGCCTGCGCGGTCAGTTGACGCAGGCGCTGCTGGGTCAGGCCTTCGGTGGTCGGATAGATGGGCGTCAGGGTTTGCTCGACGGCTACCGGCTCGCTGTCGGTCAGCGCGCGGTATTCAGGATGGTAGATCTCCAGGCCCGAGGCGCCCGGCCGGGCTTCGCCATAACAGCGCACCTGGGTGCCGCGCTTGAGGGCTTCCTTCTGCGCCTGGCTGAAATGGTAAAAGCGCAGGCTGAGGCTGCCGCTGCCATCGTGCAGGCGCACCAGCAGGCTGCGCCGCCGGCCCATGACGACGTCGGCGCCGGTCACGGTGCCTTCGACTACCGCGTCCTGCCCCGGGCGCAAGGCGCCGATGGGCACGATGCGGGTGCGGTCCTGGTAGCGCAGTGGCAGGTGGAACAGCAGGTCCTGCAGGGTTTCCAGGCCGACCTTGGCGAGCTTTTCGGCCAGCGCCGCGCCGACGCCTTTTATCGCGCTCACCGGGACCGCAGCCAGCTCGCTCATGGCTTCAGGCTTTGTCGGCGGGCGGTTTCGCCACCGAGCACAGGCGGATGGAGTCGGCCAGCACTTCGATCGCCCGTGGGCGTGGGAAGCTGGCGCGCCAGGCAATCGCCACGGTGCGGAACGGCACCGGCGGGGTCAGCGGCCGGATGTCCAGTACGCCGGGGGAATAGTGATGGCTGTCGACCGCCGACAGCGGCAGGATCGACACGCCCAGGCCTGAGGCGACCATGTGGCGGATGGTTTCCAGCGACGAGGATTCCACCGTGGTGTGGCTCGGCGCCTCGCCCTTGCGGGTGGTCGGGCAGGCCTCGAGCACCTGGTCGCGGAAGCAATGCCCTTCGCCGAGCAGCAGCAGACTCTTGTCGTTGAGCATCTCGCTGTCGATGGTTTCCTTTTTTGTCCAGGGATGGCCGGCGGGCATCAGTACATAGAAGGGCTCGTCATACAGCGGCAGCGTCAGCACGTCGGCTTCCTGGAAAGGCAGGGCGATGATGATCGCGTCCAGCTCGCCAGTGCGCAGCTTGTCGCGCAGGATGTGGGTGAAGTTTTCCTCGATGTACAGCGGCATGTCCGGCGCCACGCGATGCAGCTGCGGGATCAGGTGCGGGAACATGTAGGGCCCGACGGTATAGATGGCGCCGACCTTCAGCGGCGCGGCCAGCTGATTTTTGCCGGCCTGGGCCAGCTCGCGAATGCTCTGCGCCTGCTCGAGGACCTTCTGCGCCTGGGTGACAATGCCTTCGCCAACTGGCGTCAGCCGCACCGCGCTCTTGGTCCGCTCGAAGATCAACACGCCAAGCTCGTCTTCGAGCTTCTTCACGCCCACCGACAGGGTCGGCTGGCTGACGTGGCAACGTTCGGCCGCGCGGCCGAAGTGCGATTCCTGGGCGAGCGTGACGATGTAGCGCAGTTCGGTCAGTGTCATAGCGTTATTCCATCAGAGTGCCGGCTAGCATAGCCTTTGCTCGTGTTCGAACCAACTGGCCGCCGCCCGTTCCTTGAAAGCTGATCGGCGGCCAGCCGGCGGCGGCGTTACACTTCCTGCAAGCGGGCCGAATGGGCGGCTCGCACGGTTATGGAGCAACCGCCATGGCAACTCGACCTTCTGTGATGATCGCCGGCTGCGGCGATGTCGGCATTCGTCTCGGCCTGCGTCTGAGCCGCGCTGGCTGGACGGTCTATGGGCTGCGGCGCCAGGCGGCCGGACTGCCGGTGCCGATCCTGCCGGTCAAGGGCGACCTGGCATCACGCGATCTGCCGCGCAGCTGGCCCAACGGCGCGCTGGACTACCTGGTCTATGCCGCATCCGCCAGCCAGCATGACGAGGCGGGCTACCGCGCGGCCTACCTCGAGGGGCTGCGCAACGTACTCGGCTGGCTGAAGCAGCGCGGCCAGCAGCCCAAGCGGTTGTTCTTCGTTTCCAGCACCGGCGTTTACGCGCAGAACGACGGGGGCTGGATTGACGAAAGCTCGCCCACCGAACCGACGGGCTACACCGGCCAGGTCATGCTCGAGGCCGAGCAGCAGGCACTCGACAGCGGCATCCCGGCCACCCGGGTGCGCATGGCGGGTTTGTACGACCCGGCCCGGCCATGGATGCAGAACCAGGTGCGCGCCGGCCTGCGCGTCGACCGCGAGCCGCCGCAATACAGCAACCGTATCCATCGCGAAGACGCCGCCGCGCTGCTTGCGTGTCTTTTGCAGACCGACCAGGCCGGTGGTGACCTGGACGACTGCTACCTGGGCGTCGATGACGACCCGGCTCCGCTGCATGAGGTCGTCGACTGGCTGCGCGAGCGCCTCGGCGTCACCCAGTGGGCCGAACAGAGCATGACCCGTCGCGCCGGCAGCAAGCGCTGCAGCAATGCGCGCGCCCGCGCCTTGGGGTGGACGCCGCAATACGCCAGCTACCGCAACGGCTACGCCTCCATTCGCCCCGGCAAGGTCTGAGTGACCGTCGGGAGGGCGCGGATGGTCTGGCGATCAGGTCGTGTTGGGGGCTCCGGTTCGCGAGCAAGCTCGCTCCTACAGGGGCTGCGATGCCGCTCCCGCCAGGCTACGGCGCCGCTGCTGCAATGGCCTACGGCGGCTGTCCGGCCACGGCGCTGCTGCTTTTCGTAGGAGCGAGCTTGCTCGCGAAAGGCCTCGATCTCTCAGCTACCGCAACGGCTACGCCTCCATTCGCCCCGGCAAGGGCTGAGTGACCGTCGGGAGGGCGCGGATGGCCTCGCGATCAGGTCGTGTTGGTGGCTCCGGTCGCGAGCTATATGCACCGCGAGGCCTCTGCCACCGGACGATCTCGATCCCGCCCTGCAAGTCCATACGCTCGCCTCGGTGCCGACCGCCACATGACAGCCCGTCGGCGATCCGCCCGATTGGCCGTCATGGCTCGCAACTCTCGAGCGGCCGCGGACACTAAAAATCTGGATAGCACGCACGCCGTACGCCCTGCCGCATGGCAGCAGTCGGGTCAGGAGCAGCTGCCGCAACGCGGCGAAGACATCAGGAAGAACCACCACGGCGGCGTTTTCGAACACCGAAGCAGGAGATTTTTCCATGAGAGCCCTTCGCTGGCACGGCAAGCACGACATCCGCTGCGACAACCACGTCCCCGATCCGTCGATCGAGGATCCCCGTGACGCCATCATCAAGGTGTCGTCCTGCGCCATCTGTGGCTCCGACCTGCACCTGTACGACGGTTTCATGCCTGGCATGCAGCACGGCGACATCATGGGCCACGAGTTCATGGGCGAGGTGATGGAAGTCGGCTCGGCGAACAATAAGCTCAAGGTCGGCGACCGCGTGGTGGTGCCGTTCACCATTGTCTGCGGCGAATGCGACCAGTGCCGGCGCGGTAACTTCTCCGTCTGCGAGCGCACCAACCGCAACAAGGACGTGGCCGACAAGGTCTTCGGCCATACCACCGCCGGGCTCTATGGCTACACCCACCTGACCGGCGGTTACGCCGGCGGCCAGGCCGAGTTCGTTCGTGTGCCCTATGCCGATGTCGGCCCGGTCGTGATCCCCGACGGGATGACCGACGAGCAGGTGCTGTTCCTTGGCGACATCCTGCCCACCGGCTGGCAGGCCGCCGCGCAATGCGACATCCAGCCCACCGACACCGTGGCCGTCTGGGGCGCGGGTCCGGTCGGCCAGTTCGCCATTCGCAGCGCGCTGATGATGGGTGCTGAGCAGGTTATCTGCATCGATCACGTGCCCGAGCGGTTGTCGATGGCCCGCGCTGGCGGCGCCATCACCATCAACTTCGATGAGGAAAGCGTGCTCGAGCGGCTCAAGGAACTGACTCGCGGCAAGGGGCCGGACAAGTGCATCGACTCGGTGGGCATGGAGGCGCATGCGGCGCGCTCGGTGGACTCCATGTACGACCGCGCCAAGCAGGCGCTGATGATGGAAACCGACCGCCCCCACGTGCTGCGCGAGATGATCTACGTCTGTCGGCCGGGCGGCATCATCTCGATTCCAGGCGTCTATGGCGGCCTGATCGACAAGATCCCGTTCGGCGCGGCGATGAACAAGGCGCTGACCTTCCGCATGGGTCAGACCCATGTCAACCGCTGGACCGATGATCTGCTCAAGCGCATCCAGGAAGGGCAGATCGATCCGAGCTTCGTCATCACCCACAGCGTCAGCCTCGAACAGGGTCCGGAGATGTACAAGACCTTCCGTGACAAGCATGACGGCTGCATCAAGGTCGTTCTCAAGCCCTGAGCCCCGTCGGACGCCCTGCAACCAGGGCGTTGCGTGCCTGTTTCCAACCTCCAAGGGAGAAGCTGGATATGAGCGTTCCACATCGCGTTACCCGCCCCAACCATTCCGCCCGCACGCTGGCTCGCGGCCTTGGCTGGTTCAGCATCGGGCTGGGCCTGGCCGAGGTACTGATGCCCGGCAAGCTGGCGCGCTTGCTCGGCGTGCCCGGCAACGAGGGGCTGATCCGCGCCTGTGGCGCGCGGGAAATCGCCACTGGCGTCGGGCTATTGATGAGTGATGATCCCAAGCCCTGGATCTACGGGCGCATCGGCGGCGATGCGCTGGATCTGGTCGGTCTGGGCCTGAGCATCGAAAACGGCACCGAGCAGGTCAACGCGGCCATCGCCGCGGGTGCGGTGGCGGGCATTACGGCGCTGGATGTGTCCTGTGCGCGTGGTCTGGCCAGCGAAAGCGAGCCCGTCGTCGAGTGGGATTACAGCGATCGCAGCGGTTTTTCCCAATCGCCGGATGCCATGCGTGGGCGCGTCGAGGCGGAGTTCGCCGCGGCGCGGGCGGAGCCCAATGGGTACAGTTCGTCGGCGATGTTGCATTAGGGGCATTCCGGCTGTCACCGACGGGACGCTTTGCGCTGGTTGGTTTTGCGGGCTGGGTGACTACCGAGTTGGTTGAGGGCTTGGTGTCGCCCTGCTGGGTGAGTTCGTTTTGGCAGTCGCCCGGGTGGCCGGCCTGCCAAAGGGACCAAAAACAGCCCTGGTCCTGCGTATTGCGCTGTTGTGGGAGCGTCCAAGGCCGCTTCCACAACAGCGCGATCTGCGCGAGCAAGACTCGCAGCCCATCTTCCAGAAGCCGGCCGTCCGGCATTGAGATGGGCCAGTCGCCCAGTAGGGCGAAACCAAGCGGCGGCCGCCTCCACCATCGGCCCCGAGCCTAGAGTCCCAAGCCAAGAAGCTTCGTGACCAACACCGATCCCACAACCAGGCGACAGGTAGGGGTAAGAGGTTTTGCTTACTCTCCGGCAACCGAAAAAGCGACTCGCCTCAGAGAATGCGATAGGCCATTTT
This sequence comes from Pseudomonas sp., assembly GCA_032064305.1. Classification (GTDB taxonomy): domain Bacteria; phylum Pseudomonadota; class Gammaproteobacteria; order Pseudomonadales; family Pseudomonadaceae; genus Stutzerimonas. The sequence continues at coordinate 29,349 of DAMBNU010000011.1, forward strand.
TTGCTAAGGTCTGCAGCCCGCCCGTACCGCTACCCCCGGCGGTGCCCACCCGATGAGAGCCCATGTCCGCCGTCGTCAACGTCGTCCTCCCGGTATTCGCCCTGATCCTGCTGGGTTTCATCTGCCGCCGCACCGGCCGCATGGGGCCGACGGGGGCCTCCGAGCTCAACCGCTTCGTGGTCTGGCTGGGTCTGCCGGCACTGCTGTTCAGCGTCGTTGCCAATTCCACCTGGGCGCAACTCTGGCAGCCGGGCTTTATCACGGCGTTTTCGGTGGGCTGTCTTGGGGTGTTCGGCTTCACCCTGGTCTATCGCCTGCTGCAGCGGCAGCCGCTGGCCGATGCCAGCCTCGATGCACTTGGCGCGTCCTATGCCAACACCGGCTATATCGGCATTCCGCTGTGCATGCTGGTGCTGGGTGACGAGGCGCTGCAGCCGGCGATGGTGGCTTCGATCATCGTGGTCTGCGTGCTGTTCGCCATTGCGCTGGCCTGTGTCGAGACCGGGTTGCACGCCGGCCAGGGCTTCAGCCGGACGCTGCGCAAGGTCTGTGTCGCGCTGCTGCGCAACCCGCTGGTGGTGGCGCCGATGCTGGGTGGGTTGTGGGCGGCGAGCGGGATGGAGCTGCCAGTGCCAGTGGCGACGTTGCTGAAGCTGCTGGGCGCGGCGGCGGCGCCTTGTGCGCTGGTATCGCTGGGGCTGTTCCTCGCCCAGCCGCAACCGGGCGGCAAGGTCAGCGGCGTATGGCCGCTGGTCACGCTGAAACTGGTGGTCCAGCCGCTGATCACCTGGTTCCTGGCGTTTCAGGTCTTCGAGCTGCCGACGCTATGGGCCTATTCCGCGCTGTTGCTCAGTGCGCTGCCCACCGGCACCGGGCCTTACATGCTCGCCGAATTCTACGGGCGCGAGGCCTCGCGGGTGTCGCGTGTGGTGTTGCTGTCGACGCTCGGCTCGTTGCTCACCCTGTCGGCGTGCCTGGTGCTGTTGCCGGTGTAGAGGTGGCCTCCCGGGATTGATGGGTTACCCATCCTTCGGATCTGCTGCCCCTATCAAGGTCCGGAGCGTGTGGATAAGCCTGCGGCGTTACCCACCCGCCTGGCCGGCCGTAGGGTGGATGGCCACGCGTGGAAAACCGCGAAGCGTTTTCCACGCGGTCACGTCAGCCCGCCGGGCGCGTCACTTCCAGCACCACCGCGGCGATCCGGTCGCAGCCGGTGTAGGCCGCTTCGAGCAGCTCCTCGCCGAACACGTCGGGATCGACCTCGCGATAGGTCCACTGCAGGTCCGTGCCTTCCAGGCGCTGGACGATCTCGCGACGGAACGGGTCCTCATTGCCCTGCATCGCCACACCGGTATACAGCAGCAGGGTGCCGCACGGCGCCAGACGCTGCAGGGCGCTGTCGAAGATCGCCAACGACAACCCGGCCCCCAGCGGCCCGCCGCCGTGGCGATAGGCTCGCTCACGCGGGTCGATCAGGTAGGGCGGGTTGGCCAGGATCAGGTCGAACTCGCCGTCGACGTCGCTCAGCAGGTCGCTGTGGCGCGCCTGCAGGTTGTCGGCGCCGGCCAGCGCGGCGTTGATGCGCGTCAGGCGCAGGGCCGAGGGGTTGATGTCGACGGCGACGACCTCGGCATGTGGCCGCGCCAGGGCGGTGAGGATGGCGCCGGCGCCGGACCCGCAGCCGATGTCAACGGCGCGCTCGATGCTGCCCGGGTGGTGATTGAGGTGCGCCTGGATTGCATTGGCGAAGCGGTAGGTGTCCGGGCCGAAGAACACCGCATCCGGCGCATCGGTGGGAAACGCCGAATGCACGAACAGCTGGCCGTCGAGGCTCGACAGCCGCACCCGGCTGCGCCAGCGGGTGTCGCAGGGGGCGAGCACACCGGCCTGGTCCATCAGGCTGAACAACGACGGTGGCAGCAGTTCATGCTGGAACGGGCGACTCCAGCCGAAGACCCCGGTGAGGTCCTTGGCCAGCGCGTTTTCCATCCGCGCGTTGACCCGCTGGTGGGTCAGCGGAGTCGGGGTGATGAAGTGGTAGCCGCGCTCGCGCAATGCTTCGGCCAGGTGCAGCAACGCGCGGTCCTGGGCAGTCTCGGTGGTCATGTGCAGTTCCCTGGCGAGTGTCGCCTTCTCTAGTTGAACAGGTCCGTGAAGATGCGCGTCGCCAGCAGCCCAGCGGCGCTGTGGTGACGGGTCGGGGCGAGCAGCGGCAGCAGGTGCTGCATGCGCGCCGCACGATCAGGCAGCTGCGCCAGTTGCTGTTCGAGCACAAGCGCCTCCTGGTCGAAGTCGCTGCCATTGGCCGGCGCGGGCCGGGCAGCGGTGTCGCGCTCGATCGCCTGGGGGCGTCGGCTGGCGCGGCCTACGGGCGTCGGTGGTTGGGGCCGGCCACGGGGTGCCGGCTGCTCGGCCAGCCAGTCACCGGCGATCCAGTCGTGGATCAGCTGCTGCTCGTGCCCGCTGAACACTCCGAACATCGGTGCCTGTTCGCCGGTGATGAGCTGCCAGAAGCGGCTGTGCTGCGGATCTTCGTGCCGCTTGATCCAGTTGCGCCGCTGCAGGGTATCGAGGAATTGAGGAATCGACTCCGGATCGGCCAGCCACTGGTTGACCGTGCGGCCGTCGAAGCGGCAGTAATCCGAATGCACGAACTGGCCGACGCCGGCCTTTTTCTCCAGCACGCGCTGCACTTCCTGTTCCGGCTCGAAGCCGGCGATCACCGAGAGCGTGCTGGCGCCCAGGTCGTTCAGGCGATAGCCGTTGACCACCCGGCGGTAGAACGCGTCGCGGTCGCCTACCTGCGGCCAGGCGGCGAGCAGGCCCTGGATGGCCTTTTTCGCGTGGCCGTTGTCGGCGTTGTCGACCGTCACGTGCAGGGTGAAATAGTAGGGATCGATGCCCAGCTCGGTGAGCTCGTAGGCGCTGATCAGCAGGTGCAGCGGCAACTGCTCGTAACCCAGGTTGAAGCCGATGATTTCCGGCAGAAACTGCTCGGCGTGGGCGGCCAGGGCCAGCTGGATCGCGCCCTGCACGAAGTGATCGTCGTCCAGGCGCTGCCAGTCGTCGCAGCCCTGGCTGGCCAGCAGCTTGCGGTACAGCACCACGTGGTTCTTTTCCGGCTGCCCTTCGCCCAGCTCTTCCAGGTAGGTCTGGATCAGCGCGGTGAAGCGATCGTCGTTCCAGCGCTGCAGCAGGCCGTAGAGCCAGGCGCCATCGACCAGCTTGGTCGGCGCCACGCCGCGCAGGAAGTGCAGTGCATGGGCCTTGCTGGAAAAGTAGCGCCGTGGCGCGCCGGCGCGGCGGGCCTCGAGGTAGTGCTGGTACTCGCTGCCGACCCGGCTGACGTGGGCCTCGAGCCAGGCGTCGAGGTCGGACGGGGTCGCCGGCAGGTCGCAGGGCAGCCCGGCGGCAACCTCCAGCTGGCTGGCGAGGTAGTCGGCCGCGCGTGCGCGGACGCGCGGGGCCTCGGGGCTGTCGAGCAGGTCGAAGTACAGCGACCTGGCGGGCGCGGGCGTCTCCATGGTCACGGGGACGGCGTCTACGGGCAGGCTTCGAGTCAGTTGCATGGCTTCACACGGTGGCAGTGGGGCAGGGCCCAGATGATTTTTGGGCCGGCGCCGGCGGGGATAAGTTCAGCGCACCTGCTGAACGGCCGGTCAGCTTTGGCCGCCAATGCCGGTGCAACTTCCGGCGCCCGTCGACTTCGTAGCTATGAGGGCACTGCGGTCAGGCAACGCGATGTCCGTTGATTCAGCAACCGCTACCCAGCAGACGGAGGTTTCATGAACGCATCCACGCGTGACGATGAAAGAGGCGACGCCCGAACTCAGCAACAGCAGCCGCGCGACGAGCGGACACGCAGCACCAGCAACGGCGAAGCGGCCGGCGGCGACCGCCATGACGTGCCGGGTGGCGCCTACAACGTGCCCGCCGACATGACCGAGGAGGTCAGCGAGGACCCGGCGCGCAAGCGCGACCAGGCGCGGCCGTCACGCAGCTGAGCGGACGACGCACGGGCGCAGACCGGTCGGCTTAAGTCCGGCAGCGTTTCGGTCGCCTGCTGGCTGTGAACGCACCGTCCGCCGGCGGCCCGGTCGGGGCCCGGCGCGGTGCCACCGGTCTGCCGCGTCCGCCAAGGGTCCCGCCATGCGCCAACACAGCCGCCTCGAATTCCGCCACCTCAGCCGCATCCAGGTCACCAATCGCCTCAGTGGCGACCCGATGGGCTATGTCGGCGACCTGTCCATTGGCGGCCTGCGGTTGGTGGCGCGCCAGCCGCTGCCCATCGGCGGCTGCTACGAGATGTGCCTGCACGTGCCGAGCCATGGCGAGCGCCTGCAGGTGATCGAGGTGGTGGTCATCTGCCAGTGGGTGCGCAAGGACACGCGCCGAGACTCTTTCGACATGGGCTTCGCCCTCGACCGGCCCAGCCCCGCCTTCACCGAACTGGTCGCCTCGCTGCTGCCGCGCCGGCGCTGAGCCGCGTCGGCCGTTTCCGCCGGTAAAGCGGCCGCAGGCGAACTCGCCCGGCCGCGACCTGTCGCAACCCTGTTGACCGGCGTGCTTCGCGCGGTCAGGACTGCCTTCATCACCCAAACCGACGGAGACTGGCATGACTTCACAGTGGATCGACATTCCCGCGCAGGACGGCAAGAGCTTCAAGGGCTACCTGGCGCTGCCTCCCACCGGACACGGCCCCGGCATCGTGCTGATTCAGGAAATCTTCGGGGTGAACGCGCACATCCAGTCGGTCGCCGACCAGTATGCGTCCGATGGCTATGTCGTCCTGGCGCCGGACCTGTTCTGGCGTAGCGAGCCGGGCGTCCAGCTTGGCTATGGAGAAGAGGACTGGGAACGCGCCTTCGCCCTGATGCAGGCGCTGGACTTCGAGCTGGCCATTGACGATCTGCGCCGCAGCGTCGATCTCCTGCGCGGGCGTGATGAGTGCAGCGGCCGCGTGGCCTCGGTGGGTTATTGCATGGGCGGTGTGCTGTCGTTCCTGCTGGCGGCCCACCAGGGCGTCGATGCCGCGGTCTGTTATTACCCCGGCAGCATCGAGAAGCGCCTGGACCAGGCCGACCGGATCAAGTGCCCGACGCTGTTCCACTTCGCCGAAGAGGACCAGCACATCGACTCCGACGCGGTAGCTGCGGTGCAGCAGAAGATGGCCCAGGTCGGCCAGGCGCAGATCGAGACCTACCCGGGCGTCGACCACGGCTTCAATTGCTGGGCGCGGCCGATGTATAACCAGAATGCCGCCGCGCTGGCGCACGGGTGTTCGCTGGTGTTCCTGGCAGAGAATCTCTAGGCAGGGCGGGCTTGGCTCAATGTCTGGCGCGTCCTGGTCCAGACGGCTTTCCGTCTGGACTAAGGCGCCTAGGGCGCGCTGCGATCGATGAATTTCACGTCCGACGGCCGACCCATTGGCAGGCTCTGGACGGTATCGCCCAGCTTGCCGCTGTCCGGGTCGCGGTGTAGCACCACCAGCGCGTCGCTCTTCTGGTTGGCCACGATCAGGTAGCGGCCGCTCGGGTCGATGGCGAATTCGCGTGGCTCGCGGCCCTCGCTGTCGCGCTGCTGGATCTCGCGCAGCATGCCGGTCTCCTCGACTTCATACACCATGATGCGGTTCTTCTCGGCGCGATCGCTGACATAGACGAAGCGGCCGTCCGCCGAAGGGTGGATGGCGCCGGGCGAGTGCAGGCGCGGCTCGTCGCCGGCGGCCAGGTCGACCAGCTGGCGCTGCACCAGGCTGCCGTCGACATGGTCGAAGCGCGCCACCTGGGCGCTCAGTTCCAGCGTCGCATAGGCCTGGCTGCCGTCCGGGCTGAAGGCCAGGTGCCGCGGGCCGCTGCCGTCCGGGAGGCTGATGAAGGCCGGGTCGGCCGGCGACAGTGGACGTTCGGCGTTGGCCGGATCGTAGCGGTAGACGAATATCCGGTCGGCGCCCAGGTCGCTGACGAACAGCGTCTTGCCATCCGGCGACATCACCGCCGAGTGCACATGCGCCGACTGCTGGCGCTCGGGGTGCACCTTGCTCGGCGGGTGAGCGAGGATCTGGGTGACCGGCATCAGCGTGCCGTCATTGGCGGTGGGCATCACCGCCAGGCTGCCGCCGGGATTGGCGTTGACGCCGTAGTTGGAGACGAACAGGTAGCGGCCGTCTCGGCTCTGGCTCAGGTGGGTGGGTTCGTCGCCGAGGGTGATCTGCTGCGCCAGCGGCGAGAGCTTGCCGCTGGCCGGGGCGATCATGAAGGCGCTGACCCGCCCCACCGCGTCACGCTGGCCCGGGCCGTTCTCGTTGGCGGCGTAGAGACGGTTGCGGTTGAGGTCCAGCAGCAGCCACGACGGGTTCTCTGTCTTGACCACCTGCAGCGGCTGCGGCTCGATCCGGCCGGTTTCGGCGTCGAACTGCAGACGGTAGATGCCCTCGCTGTTGCCTTCGCCGGTGTAGCTGCCGATCAGTAACGTATACATGGGTGCCGCCGCTCCCGTGGTGCCAACGGTCAGAAGGGCCGCGGCGATGCCGACGCGGATGAGGGATAGCGCGCGCGATGAACCACGCATGAGTCGCTCCTTGGTCACGGGTTGGATTGCCTGATCCGCGTTGGAGCACGCAATCGCGAATAAATTTGCCGCGCGAGCCACGATCCTGTCGATTTCGTCCCTGCCGGTACGACCAAGGGGTAAGGAAACACGCTGGCAAGGGGATCGCAATGCGTTATCTGTGCCTGGTCTACCTCGATGAAGCGGCCCTGAGCGGCCTGCCGGCGGCCGCCCGTGGGGCGCTGGAGGCGGAATCGCGCGCCTTCCGCGAGGGCTTGCAGCGCAGCGGCCGGCTGATCCTCGGCGAGGCGCTGCAGCCGACTTGCAGTGCCACCACCTTGCACATCCAGGGCGACCAGCTGGTGCTGCGCGACGGGCCGGCCGTCGCCGGGCGCGAGCAACCCTCGGCCATTTACCTGTTTGAGGCGGAGGATCTCAACGACGCCATCCTGCTGGCCTCCCGCATCCCGCCGGTGCGCCTGGGTTACGCCGAAGTACGGGCGCTGCCCCCGCGCGCGCCGCCCTGAGCGCCGGCCTTGCTGGTACTCGCTCGATCCCTTTCCATGAGGAGACGCACATGAACACGACGAACGCACAGAATGGCGAAGCCCGCATCCGTGAACGGATGGCCGAATTCCAACAGGCCGTGGCGGCCAAGGACCTCGACCGCATCATGGCCCAGTACGCGCCCGAGGTGGTGGCCTACGATGCCGTCGGCGAGCTGCAGTTCAAGGGCATCGAGGCCTATCGCGCGCACTGGCAGCGCTGCTTTGATTTCTGCCAGGGCGAGGGCTTCTTCGAGATCGGTGACGTCCAGGTCATTGCCAGCGGCGACCTCGCTTTCAGCTATTCGCTGAACCACTGCGGTGGTACCAACGAGAAAGGCGAAATGCAGACGGCCTGGATGCGTGGCACCCGCTGCTGGCGTCTGCAGGACGGCGGTTGGAAGGTGGTACACGAGCACTTCTCGATGCCCTTCGACATGGCCAGCGGCCAGGTAATCTTCGACCTCGAACCCTGAGTGGCACCGCGTCTGCACCGCGGCGCAGCACCGCGTGCCGGCTGCTATCGTTGTCGGTCGGCATGGCCTTGATGGAGAACAGCATGAAATACCTGTGCCTCGTCTATTACGACGAACAACGCGTGGATGCCATGACCGACGAGCAGTGGCTCGCGCTGGTCGAGCAGTGCCTCGCCAACAGCGAGCGCCTGCGGGAAAGCGGGCATTTCCTCGCCGGCGAACCGCTGCAGTCGGTACGCACCGCCAAGACGGTGCGGGTACGCGAAGGCGCGGTCTCGGTGGTCGATGGCCCCTTCGCTGAAACCCGCGAGCAACTGGCGGGCTTCTACCTGCTGGAAGCAGCGGACTTCGACGAAGCGGTGCACCTGGCAGCGAAGATTCCGCCGGCCGCGCTGGGCAGTATCGAAGTGCGTCCGCTGCGCCAGCTGCCTGATCGTTGAGCCGCCGGAGCGGCTCGGCGTGACGGACACAGCGGGCGGGGAAGCGGCCAGCCAGCGGGCGATCGAGACCATCTACCGCAGCGAGTCGCGGCGCGTACTGGCGACCCTGATCCGTCTGCTGGGTGACTTCGACCTGGCCGAGGAAGCCTTGCACGATGCCTTCTTCGCCGCGTTGCAGCAGTGGCCACGCGACGGCGTTCCGGCGAACCCACGCGCCTGGCTGGTCTCGGCCGGGCGCTTCAAGGCCATCGACGGGCTGCGCCGGCGGGCGCGCTTCAACGCCTCGCTGGGCCTGCTGGCCGATCAGCTGGACGCCACCGAGGAGCCGGACGGGGACCATGAGGGGCTGGAAGACGATCGCCTGCGGCTGGTCTTTACCTGCTGCCATCCTGCATTGCCGGACGATGCCCAGGTGGCGCTGACCCTGCGCGAAGTCTGCGACCTGAAGACCGAGGAGATTGCCCGCGCCTTTCTCGTCGCGCCCGGCACCATCGCCCAGCGCATCGTGCGCGCCAAGCAGAAGATCCGTGACGCCGCGATCCCCTATCGCGTGCCCTCGCGCGAGGAGTTGCCGGCGCGCCTGGATAACGTGCTGCGGGTGATCTACCTGGTGTTCAACGAGGGCTATTCGGCCTCCAGCGGCGCCGAGCTGACCCGCGCCAGCCTGAGCGCCGAGGCGATCCGGCTGGGCCGGCTGCTGCTCGAGCTATTGCCGGATCCGGAGCTGATGGGCTTGCTCGCGCTGATGCTGCTGCACGACTCGCGCCGCGCCGCACGCACCGATGCGGCGGGCGAGCTGGTGCGTCTCGATGACCAGGACCGCAGCCTGTGGAACCGCGCGCAGATCGAGGAAGGATCGGCGCTGGTGCAGCGCGCGCTGGCCTCGCGACGCCTCGGCCCCTACACCTTGCAGGCGGCGATCGTCGCCGTGCATGCGGAGGCGCCCAGCGCCGTGCAGACCGACTGGGCGCAGATCGTCGGGCTCTACGACGTGCTGTTGCGGGTCAGCCCCTCGCCGGTGATCGAATTGAACCGCGCGGTGGCGGTGGCCATGCGCGAGGGCCCCGATGCCGGCCTGGCGCTGATCGACGATCTGCTGGCCCGCGGCCAATTGCGCGATTACCACCTGCTGCACTCGGCCCGCGCCGACCTCTGCCGTCGCCTCGACCGCCTGAGCGACGCGCGCGACGCCTACCGGTTGGCCCTGGGCCTGGTGCAACTGGAACCGGAACGGCGATTCCTGCAGCAGCGCCTGGATGAATTGGACGGGACGGGCGCGCTATAGGCCTGTTTCGTTTCGCTAGCGCGCCTAGGGTGAGGCGGCTTCGGCTTTTGGCCGCCGCTTGTTCGCCGGAGCCGCTTCGGTCAGTTCCAGCGGCACCGGCACCGGCACCGGCTCGTCCGGGCGCTGGCCATCGCGCATCAGCAGCCGCGCTCCGGCCACACCACGCCTCGTATTCGAGGCCGGTGGGCTGAAGCCCACCCTACGGGGCTATCGCCTGACGACAGTCGCCGATCAGTAGGGTGGGCCGGGCGGCGTTCCGCTTCAGCCCACCGCTATCGGGGCGTGACGGGAGCGTTCGCGAGCAAGCTCGCTCCTACAGGCGTGGCGCTCGGGAGCGTGTTAGCAGGCTTGCACAGGGTAACGAGGGTATTGCCGGATCGCCCGGCTTCTGGAGCCCGCTTTTTTTTTAGGAGCGAGCTTGCTCGCGAACGGGTGCAGCACGCTGCGACCTTTAATTGCCAGAGACTGTAGGGTGGGCTTTAGCCCACCGATTTCCATTGCAGCCGTCTCGTTTCACGCCCTGCCCGCGCCATGCCTTTCAGCGCTGGTGGGCTGAAACGGAGCGCCGCCCGGCCCGTGATCAAGTTTCGGCACTGCCCGCCGGCAGGTAGTCGCTGCGGCTGAGGCCGTGGCGCTGCATCTTTTCGTTGAGGGTGCGGCGTGGTAGCTGCAGTTGATTCATCACTTCGGCGATGTTGCCTTTGTGCTGCTGCAGCGCGCTGTGCAGGCATTGCGCCTCGAAGGCTTCCATCTGTTCGGCGAGCGAGGCGCTGGCGGCCGCGGCGACGGCGCCACCGGCCGCTGGCGGCGGGGTCAGGCCGAGTGCGTGGCGTTCGGCGGCGTTGATCAGTTCGCGGACGTTGCCCGGCCAGTCGTGGCCGAGTAATTGCGCCAGCTCCGCGGGGCTGGCCGGCGCCGGGTCGCGGCCATGGCGCTGGGCGGCCTGGCTGGCGAAGTGTTCGAACAGCAACGGGATGTCTTCGCGGCGCTCGCGCAGCGGCGGAATATGCAGTTCGGCGACGTTCAGGCGATACAGCAGGTCCTCGCGGAAGCGCCCGCCGCGTACTTCGTCGAGCAGGTCCGGCTTGGCCGCGCTGATCACGCGCAGGTCGACCTCGATGCTGCGGTTGGAGCCGAGCCGCTCCAGGGTTCTTTCCTGCAGCACGCGCAGCAGCTTGACCTGCTGGGCCAGCGGCATGCTTTCGATTTCGTCCAAGAACAGGGTGCCGCCGTGGGCATGCTCGATGCGGCCGATGCGCTTGCCCTGGGCGCCGGTAAAGGCGCCGCTTTCATGGCCGAACAGCTCGCTCTCGAAGATGGTCTCCGGGATGGCCGCGCAGTTCAGGGCGACGAAGGGGTGGCGCGCCCGCGGGCTGAAGTCGTGCAGGCAGCGCGCGACCTGTTCCTTGCCGCTGCCGGTGTCGCCGCGGATCAGTACGTTGACGTTGGTGCCGGCCAGCTCCAGCACCTGCCTGCGCAGGTGTTCCATGCCGCGCGAGACGCCCAGCAGCATCGACTCGATCCGCCCCTTGCGGGTGAACTGTTCGCGCAGCTGGCGGTTCTCGCAGACCAACCGGCGCTTGTCCTGGGCGCGGCGCACGCTGTCGAGCAGGCGCTCGGGAGTGAAGGGCTTTTCGATGAAGTCGTAGGCGCCCTGGCGCAGTGCCTGCACCGCCATCGGCACATCGCCATGCCCGGTGACCATGATGACCGGCAGCTCCGGGTCCAGTGCCACCAGCCGCTCCAGCAGGCCGAGGCCGTCGAGGTCGGGCATGCGCACGTCACTGATCAGCACGCCGGGGAAGTCGCGATCGATCAGCCCCAGGGCCTGCTGCGCGCTGGCGCAGGTGCGCACGCTAAAGCCCGACAGCTCCAGCCATTGCTGCACGGCCTGACGGATCGCCGCTTCGTCGTCGATGAAGATGACCTGACCGCTCATGTCGCATTCCTCCTGGCTGCTGCCAGTCTACGCGTCCGGCTCGGCCGCCGGCAGGGGCAGCTCGAACACCGCGCCGAGCGCATCGTTGCTCACCTCGAGGGTGCCACCCAGGTCGCGCACGATGCCGTAAGACACCGCCAACCCCAGGCCGAGGCCCTGGCCGACCGGCTTGGTGGTGAAAAACGGCTCGAAGACCTGGTCCAGGTGCTCGCTGGCGATGCCGCCGCCGCTGTCGGCGACGCGCAGCGTCCAGCCCTGGCGGGTGCGGCGGCATTCGATGCGCAACTGGCGCAGCGGGCGACCCTGCATGGCGTCGAGCGCGTTGGTCAGCAGGTTGATCAGCACCTGCTCCAGGCGGATCGCATCGCCGCTGACCCAGGCGTCGGCCGGCACCTGGCGCAGCACCTCGACGCCGTCGCTGCGCAGGCGCGGGCCGAGCAGCTGCAAGGCCTGGTCGAGGACGTCGGCCAGGCTCAGGCGCTGGCGCAGGCCGGCCGGGCTCTTGCGGGCAAAGGTTTTCAGGTGGCTGGTCAGCGCGGCCATTCGCTCGAGCAGGTCCTCGACCTGGCCAATGCCCTCGCGCACGGCGTCGGTGCGGCCGTTGTCGAGCAGCAGGCGCTGGCTGGCCAGCTGCATGCGCAGGGCGGTCAGCGGCTGGTTGATCTCGTGGGCGAGGGCGGCGGACATCTGCCCCAGGGCGGCCATGCGCGCGGCGTGCACCAGCTCGTCCTGGGCGGTGCGCAGCTCGCGGGTGCGCGCCTCGACCAGGCGTTCCAGCTCGCTGCGGCTGTGTTGCTCGACGCGACGGGTCTTGCGCCGCTGGGCCAGGTAGAGCAGCAGAAAGGCCAGGGTCATCCACACCCCTGCCGCGGCCAGGCGATAGCTGCGCACGCTGGCGGTAATCAGCTGGGGCTCCTGCAGCAGGTGCAGGGTCCAGTCTTCTTCGGGCAGTTCCAGGCGCTGCCACAGGTATTCACGGCGGCCATCGGGCCCCTCGACCAGGCGCCGCTCGCTGTCCTCGGCGATGCGCCGCAGGCTCTGGCTGGCCAGTGGCTGCAGGTTCTGCTCGGCATAGCGACGGGCCGCCACCAGCTGAGCGCGCACCGTCTCGTCCAGCGGGCGCAGGTAGCGGAAGCGCCAGGCGGGGCGGTTGGTGAGGATGACGATGTCCAGCGAATCGGCGATCAGCAGGATGCCGGACTGCCCGACCCACTCGCGCTGCATATCCTCGAGCTCGAGCTTGACCACCAGCACGCCGATCACCTCGCCGGCCTCGTTCTTCACCGAACTGGAAAGGAAATAGCCGGGTATGCCGGTGGTCACGCCGACCGCGAAGTAGCGCCCGGAGTCGTTGTGCAGCGCATCGAGGAAGTAGGGGCGAAAGGCGTAGTTGTTGCCGACGAAGCTGGTCCAGTCGCGCCAGTTGCTCGCCGCAAGCGTCTCGCCATGGCGATCGAGCAGGTAGAGCACCGAGGAGCCGGCCGCCTGGTTCTGTTCCTCCAGCCGGTGGTTGAGCTGCTCGCGCAGCGCGCGGTCGTCCGGCCGGGCCAGCAGTGCCCGGATATCGCTGTCCAGCGCCAGCAGCGCCGGCACCGAGCGAAACCGCTGGACCTGGGTATGGATGGCCTGGGCATAGAGTTCGAGTTGGCCGCGTGCCTCCTGGCTGCGCTCGGCCCAGGCACGCTGTTCGGCGATGCGCCCGGCCCAGTAGATGCTCAGCAGCAGGCCGAGCAGGATCAGGCCAACGATCAGGGCGACGCGGTTGCGGCTGGACAGGACGGGCATGGTCGACTCGCACGGGGGTGGCGGCATGGTAAAGCAGACCGCGCGTCGGACGCCAAGGCCTGTACACCCTTAGGCGCATGTACAACTCCGTCCGGGTGATGGCAGCATGGTGGCATCGGTCGCCAGGCCTCAAGGCGGTGGCGGCCGGCAGGGATGCACACCGAGGGCCGGGCCGGCTGCTGCGTCGACGTCACGAGGTGCCCATGCTGAAAAAAATTCCTGCCCAGGCGGTGTGCGCCGGCATGTACATCCATGCCTTCGAGGGCAACTGGCTGTCGCATCCGTTCTGGAAAAGCCGGTTCGTCGTCGAGGACGCCGACGACCTGGCGCGGCTGCACCAGAGCGGGCTGGCAGGCGTCTGGATCGACACCGGCAAGGGTGGCGATGTGGCCGATCCGGCCGATGCGCCGGCTGCGGCGCCTGAGGCGCCTGCGGCCGCCGCAGTTCCCGAAGCGCCGAAAGCGGCGGCTGTCACGCGTTGCAGCGCGCGCGACGAACTGCAACGCGCCGCCCGCATCATCAGCCGCTCGAAGAAGGCGGTCACCGAGCTGTTCGGCGAGGCGCGCCTGGGCAAGGCGATCGATGTCGACGGCTGCCTGCCGCTGGTCGCCGATATCAGCGATTCGCTGGCGCGCAACAGTTCGGCGCTGATCGGCCTGGCCCGGCTCAAGCACAAGGACGAGTACACCTATATGCACTCGGTCGCCGTGTGCGCACTGATGATCTCGTTGTCCCGTCAGCTCGGGCTCGACGAGGACACCGCGCGCGCGGCCGGCCTGGCCGGGCTGCTGCATGACGTCGGCAAGATGGCCATGCCCGAAGCGGTGCTGAACAAACCAGGGCACCTCACCGATGCCGAGTTCGCGGTGATGCGCAGCCATCCCGAGCGCGGTCACGCGATGCTTTTCGCGGCCGGATCGATCCCGGAGTCGGCGCTGGATGTCTGCTTGCATCACCACGAGAAATTCGACGGCAGCGGTTATCCGCATCGCCTGCAGGGGGAGGCCATCAGCCTGTTCGCGCGCATGGCGGCAGTCTGCGATGTCTACGATGCGATCACCTCCAACCGGCCCTACAAACAGGCCTGGAACCCCGCCGAATCGCTGGCGCGCATGGCGCAGTGGAAGGGCCACTTCGACACCCACGTGTTCCACGCCTTCATCCGCTCGGTGGGCATCTATCCGCTTGGCTCGCTGGTGCGGCTGGAATCCGGCCGGCTGGGCGTGGTGATCGACCAGCACCCGGAAAAGCTCACTGAACCGCTGGTGCGGGTGTTCTTCTCGGCGAAGGCCAAGACACCGATCCAGCAGCTGGACCTGGATCTCTCGCGCCGCGGCGTGACCGACCGCATCGTCGGCCGTGAAGACCCGGCACAATGGGGTTTCAGCAACCTGGACGAGTTCTGGAAGTAGCGGCGCAGGCCGAGCGTCTCGGCTGGCTCGCCCTCGATTGGCGCGCCAATTGCCTGACCGATCGCCGTGTCGGGTCGTCAGTAAGGGGTTGGTGCGCTATCCTTCGCCGCCTGTTTTTGCCGCTTCGATACCTCGAAGCCCAACCGAGCGTGTCGTCAGCATGACCTGGCAGCCCAGTCCGCCATAGCGCAACGCCCTCTCGCCTGTCCCCCGACCGCCCAACGTGCGCGGTCACAATGCTGTGTGCCTGCTGGCACCTCAGCCAAAAGACACTAGCCTTGCATCAGCCTGCGTGCCGCTGTGATGCCCGCCGGCCATGCCTTTGCTCTGGATATTCCGATGCTTCACTCGATCAAGCAAAACTGGTTCTGCAACATTCGTGGCGACGTGCTCTCCGGTCTGGTCGTCGCTCTGGCGCTGATCCCCGAGGCCATCGCCTTTTCCATCATCGCCGGGGTCGATCCGCGGGTTGGGCTCTATGCCTCGTTCTGCATCGCCGTGGTGATCGCCTTCGTCGGTGGCCGCCCGGGCATGATCTCGGCAGCCACCGGCGCCATGGCGCTGCTGATGGTGACGCTGGTGCGCGATCACGGTCTGCAGTACCTGCTGGCGGCGACGCTGCTGTGCGGTGTGTTCCAGATCGGCGCGGGTTACCTGCGGCTGGGCTCGCTGATGCGCTTCGTGTCCCGTTCGGTGGTCACCGGCTTCGTCAACGCCTTGGCGATCCTGATCTTCATGGCGCAGCTGCCGGAACTGACGAACGTTACCTGGCACGTCTACGCCATGACCGCGGCGGGGCTGGGCATCATCTACCTGTTCCCCCATGTGCCGAAGCTCGGCAAGGTCATCCCGTCGCCGCTGGTGTGCATCCTCTCGATGACTGCCGTGGCGGTGTATTTCGGCCTCGACATCCGTACCGTCGGCGACATGGGCGAGTTGCCCGACACCCTGCCGATCTTTCTCTGGCCCGAAGTGCCGCTGACCTTCGACACCTTGCAGATCATCTTCCCGTACTCCGCCGCGCTGGCCGTTGTCGGACTGCTCGAGTCGTTGATGACGGCCACCATCGTCGATGACCTGACCGACACCGGCAGCGACAAGAACCGCGAGTGCAAGGGCCAGGGCGTCGCCAACATCGTCTCCGGCCTGTTCGGTGGCATGGCCGGCTGCGCGATGATCGGGCAGTCGGTGATCAACGTGAAGTCCGGCGGCCGCACCCGCCTGTCGACGCTGATCGCCGGCGTCGT
Organism: Pseudomonas sp.; assembly: GCA_032064305.1. Classification (GTDB taxonomy): domain Bacteria; phylum Pseudomonadota; class Gammaproteobacteria; order Pseudomonadales; family Pseudomonadaceae; genus Stutzerimonas. Next base: position 45,027 of record DAMBNU010000011.1, read on the forward strand.
GCTGCTGCTGATGGTGGTGTTCCTCAGTGACTGGGTCGGGCAGATCCCCATGGCTGCGCTGGTGGCGGTGATGATCATGGTCTCGATCGGCACCTTCAGCTGGGATTCGCTGCGCAACCTCAAGCGCTACCCGCTTTCCACCAACATCGTCATGGTCGTCACCGTGGTGGTGGTGGTCTTCACCCACAACCTGGCCTACGGTGTCCTGGCGGGGGTGCTGCTGGCGGCGCTGTTTTTCGCCAACAAGGTGGGCCACTACCTCGACATCCGCTCGACGCTGGACAGCGAGGGTGAATGCCGGACCTACGCAGTCGTCGGCCAGGTCTTCTTCAGTTCATCGGACAAATTCACCGCCGCCTTCGACTTCCGCGAGGCCGTGGCGCGGGTCATCATCGACCTCACCCACGCGCACTTCTGGGACATCACCGCTGTGTCCGCGCTGGACAAGGTGGTGCTCAAGTTCCGCCGTGAGGGCACCGAGGTTCAGGTGCTGGGCCTGAACGACGCCAGCGCCACCATCGTCGACCGCTTCGGCGTGCACGACAAACCCGAGGCCATCGAGCGCCTCATGGAGCATTGACAGGGAGAACGACATGAACCAGGTAATGGCTTGCATCGACGGGTCACCGCAGGCGGCGGCCGTCTGCGATTGCGCGGCATGGGCCAGCCAGCGGCTGGATGCGCCGTTGACCCTGCTGCACGTGCTCGACCAGCAGCAGTACCCGGCGACGGGCACGCTGAGCGGCATCATCGGCCTCGGCAGCCGTGAGTACTTGCTTGAAGAACTGGCCGCGCTGGACGCCAAGCGCAGCAAGCTGGCGCTCGAAGAGGGCAGGATGATGCTCGACGCGGCGCGTCAGCGGGTCGCTACCGCCGGCGTGACTGGCGCCGAGCTGCGCCAGCGCCACGGGGATCTGGTCGACACCCTGCGTGACCTCGAGTCGGATACCCGGCTGCTGGTGATCGGCAAGCAGGGCGAGGACAGCGGCTCCGACCTTCAACTGATCGGCAGCCAGCTCGAGAGCGTGATCCGCACGCTGCACCGGCCGATCCTGGTGACCCCGGCCGATTTCAGCGTGCCGGCGAGCGTCATGCTCGCCTTCGACGGCAGCGCCACGAGCCGCAAGGGCGTCGAAATGTTGGCCGCCAGCCCCTTGTTCAGCGGCATCCCGGTTCACCTGGTGACGGTTGGCGAGGCGAGCGACGACAACCGTGCCCTGCTCGACTCGGCGCGCGACGCGCTGGTCGCGGCCGGCTTCGAGGTCCACACGGCGATCCGTGCCGGGGAAGTTGAGCCGGCGCTGCACGCCTACCAGGCAGAGCATGGCATCGACCTGCTGGTGATGGGCGCGTACGGGCACTCGCGGATTCGCCAGTTCCTCGTGGGCAGCACCACCACCCAGATGATCCGCTCGACCACCACGCCACTGCTGCTGTTGCGCTGATAGCGCCGGGGCGCCGATGAGTTCGGCGCCGCGCCCCGAGGGCGGGCCTCCCACGCCAGCTTCCGCGCCCCATGCAGCACCTGTGGGAGGCCCGACCCGCGGCGAATGCTGGGACTGCCTCGGCAGCAGACCGCCACGCTGACCGGTCGCCTGGTTGATCGACACTCGGCCAAAGACGATCGGGCAGAATCACTGACGGTAGATATCGGCCCGTGACCAAGGCAGCTCGTGGGAGCCATCCGGCAGGGGCTTGGTCGCCAGAATCTGGTGCAGGTTGATCCAGTTGCGGCGGAATCCATAGGCGCAACCGGCCAGGTATACCCGCCAGATCCGCAGCGCCCGCTCGGGCACCATCTGCCGCGCCTCCTCGAGCCGCGCCTCCAGGCGCTCGCTCCAGAACTGCAGCGTGCGTGCGTAGTGCAGGCGCAGGCTCTCCACGTCGACGATCTCCAGCCCCGAGGCGCTGATGCAGGCGCCAATCTCGGTCAGGTGCGGCAGCTCGCCGTGGGGAAACACGTAGTGGTCGATGAATTCGCCAGCACCGTGGCTGACCGGCCGGCCATCGAGGTAGCGCGAGGTGATGCCGTGGTTCATCACCAGCCCGCCGGGCCGGACCAGTTCGGCCAGTTGCCGGCAGTACAGCGGTAGGTTGGCGTGGCCGACGTGCTCGAACATGCCGACGCTGACGATCTTGTCGAACGGCTTGCCCTTCGGCAGGTCGCGGTAGTCCATCAGCTCCAGCGTCACCCGGTCCTGCAGGCCTTCGGCGGCGACGCGCTCGCGGCCCAGGTTCAGTTGCTCCTGGCTGAGGGTGATGCCAAGCACCTCGACACCGTATTCGCGAGCGGCGAAACGGGCCAGCCCTCCCCAGCCGCAGCCGACGTCGAGCAGCCGGTCACCAGGCTGGAGGCGCAGCTTCCGGCACAGGTGGCGCAGCTTGGCCTGCTGCGCCACGTCGAGGTCTTCCTGGCCGGTCTCGAAATAGGCACAGGAATACACCATGTCGCGGTCCAGCCAGAGCTGGTAGAACTCGTTGGACAGGTCGTAGTGATAGGAAATGGCTTCGGCGTCGGTGGCCTTGTCGTGCGCTTCGCGCGTCGGCAACGCTGAGTGCTCGTCGCCCAGCGCGCGGGTGATCTCATCGCCGATGCGAATGATCTCCTCCAGCGGGCCATGCAAATCAATCTGGCCTTCCACATAGGCACCGCCGAGCAGATCGAGGCTGGGATGCGCCAGCTGCGGCAATAAATTGGGGTCACGGATCTCCAGCGTCACCGTGGGGCTTGGGCCCAGCTCGATGGCCTTGCCATCCCACAGCTTCAGGCGCAACGGCAGCTCCAGCTCCTTCAAAGTCGGAAGTAATGTGGCCAACATACTCGATCTCCTGATTTCACGTGCCTGAAATCCTAGACCAGCTTTTTTGCGCTTGCGCTCGATCCCCGGATCGCTTTTTCCAATGGCGCCGATAGGCCGTTCAGCCGGCGCATTACGGGATGGGCAGGGCAGCGTCTAGCACGGGCAATGGCGTGCAGCCGGGAGAAGAAGGAAGGGTAGGAAATGGCGGAAGGCAGTGGGAGTCGAACCCACCCGGGGACGGCTGCCGCCCCCAACCGGGTTTGAAGCCCGGCCGCACCACCGGGTGCGATTGCCTTCCCCTTTTGAGCAGGGCCTAAGTCGTCGATGCTGGATGCAGGGCAACGAAATTGAGCAGGGCCGCAAACTAGCACATCTTGGCGGTTATGATGCAAGCGAGCGGCGATCACGTAACAGCTGAGCCAGCTCTGCGCGGAAACGCAATCACAACGGAACATCCGGCCGGCAAGCCAGAGGGAAGGAAAACGGAAGAATGAAGGCTGATTGGAACGACGCCCCGGACTACATCACAAGGCACCCACGCAAAAGCCGCAGGTTAGCGAAGCTGGTCCCAGGCCTGATTGGCACCGTTATTACGCTAGCGGTTCTCCAGATGGCAGGCTCAGCGTTCCTACAGGGAACCGCACAGCGCATTGCAGATAGGCGAATCCAACCCAAGCCAGCCCCCGTCGCTGAGGTTACGCGAGTAGAGCCCACAGCGACCAAGGATTGGGACAGGGTAGTAGAGGACGTGGCCGCGAGAGGTGCAATGCCTCAACCGCAAACTACCCAGCCTCAAATAATTACGGCAGAGCCACCACCCAAGCAAACAGTGTTCAACGACAAAAACTACGTTCCTCAAGGCGCCACTAATATCGTCCCAGCCACACGGGTTGTGCCGGAGCTGACCGTAACAATTCCATCTCGCAAAAAAGAAATAGTGGTTGCAGGAAAACAGTCGCGTATAAGCGACTTTTGTCCAGGCGGTGAAGGAAGCATCATGCGGAGAAACTGCAAGTCAAGTGTCAACCTGAATGCAAGAAATTGACCTTATCAGGTCAGTCCAGAAGATCAAATATCTAAATATAAAAATAAAGCCAGCGTGCACTCACAGACCGACCTATCCAGTGATGGACTGAAAACAAGGAGTTATTATGAGTCATGTTTTAGAGCGCCTGCAGATTACAAACTTTAGATCGTGCAGCTCTGTTGATGTTAAGCTCGGAGCATTTGTTCCGTTAGTTGGGTATAACAACGCTGGTAAGTCGAATATTCTCTCCGCGATTGAATGGCTATTTAAAAGTAGAATTCTGCCGCAATCTGAATTTTTTAACCCGGAATTAAATATTGAAGTGGAGGGTGAGATAGCTGGAATTACAGCGCAGATTCTGGATCAGCTAGATGATGCTCACCGGAGAAAAATTACCCCATATATCGTTAACGGAAGAGTAAAGGTAAAGCGAGTTCAAGCAGTCGGCGCAAAAAGAGCAGCGGACGTAGAGTTTCTTATCGAACATCCAACTGATGGCTATAGGAGCAATCCCGCCGGTATTTGGAACGCAATCAAATGCCTGTTTCCTGACCCTATTAGAGTCGCAGCAATGGACAATGCTGCTGATGATTCGGCCAAATCGAAATCGACAAGTACGATTGGAAAACTGCTAGCGGAGTTTTGCGAGGCTGTTCGGCAGAACAATGCCGCAAGAATAAATAGACACCTTGGAGCTATCAGTCGCCGAATGTCTGCCTCAGGAAACAAACGGCTGCCTGAGCTAGACGCTATTGATTCGTCGATTAATAGCAAAATTGAGGACTTGTTCCCAGGTATCAGCCTGAAACTCCATTTTGACGTGCCGACATTTGAAGATATTTTCAAGGCGGGCACGGTGAAAGTGTTTGAGCAGCAGGATATAGGTCGAGATTTTGCCGCTTACGGGCATGGTGCCCAGCGATCTATACAAATGGCACTAATCCGACACCTCGCAGAGGTAAAGAAAGAAGCGGAAAGCCCAACAAATACTTTGCTGCTTATAGACGAACCAGAGCTTTACCTGCATCCGTTCGCAATCGAGCAGGTTCGTGAAGCTTTACACACGCTGTCTCTACATGGCTACCAAGTGATATTTTCAACCCACTCCGCTCAGATGATTACCGCAGAGCGAGCACAGAATACTTTGCTAGTGCGTAAAGAGAATTACGAGACTCAAATTCGGAAGCGTTTGAAAGATGCGATTGAGGTCATTCTTCCAACTGCGCAGGGACAGGCGTTGCATCTTTTTGCATTGACCCAATCTAATCAAATGTTGTTCGCGAATAAGGTCGTATTAACCGAAGGAAAGACCGAAACTAGACTGCTGCCACTTATATATAAAGATATTACCTCCTGCACGCTAGGTCAGCATCAAGTCGCAATGATTGAAACAGGTTCGGTCAATAATATTCCGAAATCTCTTCTCGTTTTGCGTGAAATGGATATACCAGCGACTGCTATTGTCGATCTTGATTACGCATTTAGAGGTGCAGTAAAAAATGGTTACATTCAAGAGCAGGATGCATCGCTCGTGGAACTTAAGAATATTTTGGTCCGACTAGCTGGCAACGGAGCTTGCACATTAGCCATCGACGGATTACCAACTGGAAAAAACAGCGCTGTGAGCGCGGAGGAAGCTTTCTGCCTGCTAGCCCAAGAGCCTGATGCCCAGCAATACATTCAAAATTTACATAACCAGCTAAAAGCCCAAGATATCTGGCTGTGGACGAAGGGTGCGATTGAAGCGCATCTGAATCTTCAAGGAAAAAACGAGGCTGCATGGCCCAATTTAAGACGGACATGGAAGTGCAAGGGCTACAGGCATGCTGTCATGACTTCGGCTCCATCCACAGTCTTGTGAATTGGATACGAGCCTGAGAAGCGGGAGCTATAAGTAGGGGAGGAGCATTGCTTCTCCCTTTCGCAGTGTCGAAAAGTGTCGAAAACACATGCTAGAAAAGCCCAGAAATAGCCAAAATGGCAATTTGCCCGTAGCAAAAACGGCCAGCATAGGCCGACATTAGCTACCAACGTGCGATACCAAAACAGGATTTGAAGCCCGGCCGCACCACCGGGTGCGATTGCCTTCCAACGCGTGCCCGGGCGGGCAGGTTGGGTGAGTGGCGCAGCCTACCTGAGCTCGGTGTTCGAGGCCAAGGCGCTGTCGCGTCTGATCTTGCGCTCGTTGCCGAAGCGGCGGGTGAGGCCGATGCGGTCGAAGTGTTCGAGCAGCTGGATGCTGCGTTTGCGGCCCAGCTGGACCTGGTCGCGGAAGGCGGCGGCGCGGATCACGCCGGATTGGCGTTCCATCTCCAGTACCTGGCCGGCCAGCTGGCGGATGGTGGCGTCCGGGTAGAACAGGTCCTTGACCACCTGTTGCAGCTCGCCAATACGTGCCAGCTTGCGCAGCAGCTGGCGGATGCGTTCTTCCTCGACGTCCAGCGCGCGAGCCAGGTCGCGGACCCAGGGCGGGTCGAAGCGGGCCGCTTCGAGCAGCGGCCAGAGGCGGGCCTTGAGCGCCTCTTCGTCGTCGCTCAGGCGTACCCGGTGGCCGGGCAGGTGCAGCCAGGGACCGCTGGCCTCGAGGACGCCGGCGGCCAGTGTCTGTTCAAGCAGGGCGAGATAGACCGGGCGTTCGAGCTGCGGCAGGGCATAGCGGCGCAGCCGGTCGCGGTCGGGGCCGAGCTCGTCGGGCTGGGCCTCGTGGAAACGCTGCAGGGCGGCGACCAGGCTCTGCCCGAGGTAATCCCAGGTGCCCCGCTCGAACAGCCGCGGGCCGACCCGGGTGTTGATCTCCAGGGCGTCTTCGGGTAGCCGCCAGGTCTGCCGCGGGCGGTTGAACTGGCGTTCCAGCTGGGCCGGCTCCAAGCCGTTGAGGGCGCTTGGCAGCAAGCCGGGGAGAACGGCTTCCAGGCTGTCGCCGGCCAGCGCGCGCAGCACCGCCAGGCGCGCCTGGCGGTGGCGGTTGCGCGGCGGGGCGAAGGGATCCAGCACACGCCCGCCGCCGAGGGTGCGCTGGGCGGACTGGTCGCGAAGCACCACGCGGTCGCCATGCACGGCATGCGCCGGGGCGTTGAGCAGCAGCTGGGCGTGGACGTGGCCGCCGGGCGCCAGGCATTCGCCTTCGAGCAGGGCGATGCGGCCGGTGACGTCCTGGGCGCCCAGGTGGATGTGCACCGGCGTCCAGTGGCGCAGCTCGCGGGTCTCGCCCGGCAGCAGGGTGAATTCAATGTCGATGCGCCGCGTGGCGCCCTGCAGGGCCGGTTGCACCAGCCAGTCGCCGCGGCTGATCTGCTCCAGCGCCAGGCGTTCGCCGGCGATGTTCAGCGCCACCCGCTGCCCGGCACAGGCCGATTCGCAAGCGCGGTTCTGCGCGTGCAGGCCGCGCACCCGTACCGTGCGGCCGGTGGAGCTGAGGGTCAATTCGTCGCCGACCTGCACCCGTCCGGCAAAGGCGGTACCGGTGACCACCACGCCGGTGCCGGTGACGCTGAAGGCACGGTCGATGGCCAAGCGGAAATGACCCCCTGCGTGGCGGGCGCGTACGGCAGCCGCCTGTTCCACCAGCGCAGTGCGCAGCGTGTCGATGCCTTCGCCGGTGACGCTGGACACCGGATGGATCACGGCGCCTGCCAGTGGCCCGGCCTGCAGCAGGGCTCGGACCTGCTGGCGAACCTCTTCCACGCGCGGCGCCTCGACCCGGTCGATCTTGGTCAGGGCGACCAGGGCGCGGCGGATGCCAAGCAGCTCGATGATCGCCAGGTGCTCTCGGGTCTGCGGCATCACGCCGTCGTCGGCGGCCACCACCAGCAGCACGCAGTCGATGCCGCAGGCGCCGGCCAGCATGTTGTGCACGAAGCGCTCATGGCCGGGCACGTCGATGAATCCGGTGAGCTCGTTTTCGCCAAGCGCGGCGTACAGGTAGCCGAGGTCGATGGTGATGCCGCGCTGGCGCTCCTCGCGGCGGCGGTCGCCCTCCTGCCCGGTAAGGGCCTTGAGCAGGGCGGTCTTGCCATGGTCGATATGGCCGGCGGTGCCGATGATCATGGGGCCAGCTCCTGCTGCAGGTGCGGCAGCTGTTCCAGCAGCGCCGATTCGTCGTCCAGTTGCCGCAGGTCGAGCCAGAGCGCATCGTCGGCGACCCGGCCCAGGATTGGGATCGGCAGGCCGCGCAGCGCTTCTTCCAGCTGGCGCAGGCTGCGGCCGCGCAGGCGCCGCGGCTGCTGCGGCCGGGCGCAGAGTGCGGCACTGGGCAGCCGGGCGACCGGTTGGGCACCGCTGCCGATCATGCCCAGCGCGTCGCACGCCTCTACCTGCCAGCCCTCGCCCAGGGCCGCGGCCAGCGCCGGTGCCAGGCGTTCGGCCTGCGTGCGGATCTCGGCCTGTGGGCGGCTCAGCAGGCGCAGGCTGGTCAGGCGCTCGCCGAGGCGATCGGGGTCGCGGTAGAGATTGAGCACGGCTTCGAGCGCCGCCAGGGTCAGTTTGTCGACACGCAGCGCGCGCTTGAGCGGGTTCTTCTTGATCTTCTGGATCAGCTCGCGGCTGCCGACGATGAGGCCGGCCTGCGGCCCGCCGAGCAGCTTGTCGCCGCTGAAGGTGACGATATCGGCGCCGTCACGCAGGGCTTCCTGCACGGTCGGTTCTTTCGGCAGGCCCCAGCGCGACAGGTCGACGAGGCTGCCGCTGCCCAGGTCTTCGAGCAGCGGCAGCTCATGGGCGTGGGCGATCGTGGCCAGTTCGGCGGTGGTGACGCTGCTGGTAAAGCCCTGCACGCTGTAGTTGCTGGTGTGCACGCGCATCAGCAGGCCGCTGCGCGGGCCGACGGCGTCTTCGTAATCGCGGGCATGGGTGCGATTGGTGGTGCCGACCTCGCGCAGCTTCACGCCGGCGCGGGCCATGATGTCGGGAATGCGAAAGGCGCCGCCGATCTCGATCAGCTCGCCGCGGGAAATGATGCCTTCCTTGCGCGCGCCGAGGCTGTTGAGCGCCAGCAGTACGGCTGCGGCATTGTTGTTGACCACGGTGACGGCCTCGGCGCCGGTCAGCTCGCGGATCAGCCCTTCGATGAGGTCGTCGCGGTCGCCGCGTTTGCCGGTGGCCAGGTCGAACTCGAGATTCATCGGGTAGCGCGCCGCCAGGCTGATCGCCTCGATGGCTTCTTCGGGCAGCAGCGCGCGGCCGAGATTGGTGTGCAGCACGGTGCCGGTGAGGTTGAATACGCGGCGCACGCGGCTGCGGTACAGAGTGGCCAGGCGCTCACCGGCGCGGCCGGCGAGGACCGCTTCGGACAGCTCCAGCGCCGCCAGCTGGCCGTGGCGCGCCGGCTCGCGCAGTTCGTCGAGCAGGTCGCGCAGGGTCCCGAGCAGGGCGTCGCGGCCGTAGCGCTGCTGCAGTGGTGCACAGGCGGGTGCGCGCAGCAGGCGGTCGATCGACGGCAGGCGGATGCTGCTCATAAGGGACGGGCCTTGAACGGAAGGGGGCGGGCGGCGGACAAGCACCTGGGTGCTGGTGAAAGAACGCGCTCTTCGCTGAGGTGGCCTGGCACGCAGGACTCCATTCTTGTTGGTCTGACGCGAGCATCATAGACGCCAATTAAGGCGCAGGGTTCAGCCTGGCTGACGACCGCCGCGCCTCCAGAAACGACGAAACCCGGGCAAGCCCGGGTCTCTGGTCAACGTGCCGCCGGTCAGGCGTTCTGGCGAATACCGGCCACCAGCCAGGGTTGGTTCTCGCCCTGCGCGCGCTCCATGCGCCAGCTCTCGCTGAACGGCTCGCCCTGGTCGAAGCGGGAATTCTTCGACACGCCGGCAAAGGTCAGGGTGGCGACGGTCTTGTCCGCCTGGTCGTCCACGCCGTCGAGCTGCACCTGCAGGTCGTCGATATAGGTCGATTGGTAGGCCTCACCGATTTCGGCCCGCTCGCGCTTGAGGAACTCGAGCAGCTGGGGCGTGACGAATTCGGCGATCTTTTCCATCTCGTTGGCGTCCCAGTGCTGCTGCAGCGACATGAAGTGCTCACGCGCCGCGGCGATGAAGCTCTGCTCGTTGAACCACGCCGGGGCGTTGATCACCGGGGCGCTCGCGGATGCGGCGCTGCCACCGAAGATCGACGGCTGCGGGGCGGCCTCGCGCGCCATCGGGGCATGCCCTGCCATGGCCGGCTGTTGCTGCTGGCGGCGCCGGGCGGCGAGGAAGCGGAACAGCAGGAAGGCGATACCGCCGAAGATCAGGATGTCCATGAACTGCAGGCCTTCGAAGCCGTCGCCCATGAACATCGAGGCGAGCAGGCCGCCGGCGGCGAGGCCGGCCAGCGGGCCGAGCCAGCGCGAGGCACCGCTGGTGGCGGCTGGCGTCTGGCGGCCAGCCTGGGTCGGCGTGGCCTGGGTCTGCTGCGGCGCCTGGCGAGTCTGATGGCTGGGGGCCGAGCCAAAGCTTTTGCCGCCGCCGAAACGCTTGGCGTTGGCGTCGAGGCTGAGGGTCAGGCCGATACACAGCGCCATGAAAATGCTGAGCACACGTTGCATTTGGAAAATCCTGGGTGAAGGGAGATACGGGTCAGATGGTGCACGCCCCGGGTGGGGCGCGCCAGTTGCAGAGTGTTTCGGGCTTTTGCGCCGCTGCGCCTGCGGCGGCAGGCGAGCGGTTCGCAAGACGGTCGGCTCAGCGCCAGTTGTACAGCTCTTTCTCGGAGATCTCGTGCATCGGCGTGACCTGCGCCTGGAAGGCCTTCATCGACGCCCAGATGCGGCCGTTCAACTCGCTCTGCGCGGCCAGTTCGCCAAGTACCTTGTCGGACTGTTCGCGCATGGCGGCCAGGACCTCGTCGGGGAATCGCTTGAGCTGGGTGCCCTGCTGCTTGAGCTGGTCCAGGGCCATGGCGTTGTTGTAGACGTAGTCGTCCATCATGTCGCGGCTGGCGGCCATGGCGGCTTCGGTGAGGATCGCGCGCAGGTCCTCGGGCAGGCTGTCGAGGGCCTTCTGGTTGACCAGCAGTTCGAGTACGGCCTGCGGCTCCTGCCAGCCCGGGTAGTAGTAGTACTTGGCGGCTTTGTGCAGGCCGAAGGCGAGGTCGTTGTACGGGCTGACCCAGTCGGTGGCGTCGATGGCGCCCGTCTGCAGCGCGGTGAATACTTCGCCGCCCGGCATGTTGACGGTGGTCGCGCCGAGGCGGCTCAGCACTTCACCGCCGAGGCCCGGGGTACGGATCTTCAGACCCTTGAGGTCGTCGAGCGAGTTGATTTCCTTGTTGAACCAGCCGCCCATCTGCATGCCGGTATTGCCGACCACCATGGGTTTGACGCCGTAGGGCGCGTAGGCCTCGTCCCAGAATTTCTGGCCGCCACCGTGGGTCAGCCAGGCGTTCATTTCGCTGGTCGACAGGCCGAACGGCACCGAGGTGAAGAACTGCGCTGTCGGCACCTTGCCCTTCCAGTAGTAGGCGGCGCCATGGCCGAGTTCGGCAGTGCCGCGCGAGACCGCATCGAACACTTCCAGCGCCGGTACCAGCTCACCGGCCGCATAGACCTTGATGGTCAGGCGGCCGTCGCTCATGGCGCTGACGCGATCGGCCAGCCGCTGCGCGGCGGTGCCCAGGCCCGGGTAGTTCTTCGGCCAGGCGGTGACCATCTTCCAGTTGTAGGTTTGCGGCGCTTCGCTGGCAGCGGCGGCCTTCGGTTCGGGGGTGGGCTCAACCTTCTTTTCGTCTTTGCAGCCGGCGAGGCTGAGCGAAGCAAGCAGGGCAGCGGCAACACCAAACAAGTGACGGCGTTTCATGAATGGCTATTTCCTTTGGCGATTTTATTAGTATGGGTACAGGTTGACGTAAACGTCATAGCGCTTCCAGTTTGGCATAACTGAGCATCAACCACTTGCTCCCTTCGTCTTCGAAATTCACCTGCACACGGGCCTGGGCCCCGGAGCCTTCGAAGTTGAGGATGGTGCCTTCGCCGAACAGCGAATGGCGCACGCGCTGGCCGAGGCTGAACGGCGTTTCCGGCACGCTGGCGCCGTCGAACAGTGAGCCGCCGCCCATGCCGCGGGTGTTGAAGCTGCGGCTGACGGTGTTGCTCAGGCGCACTTCGCTGATCAGCGCCGGCGGCACTTCGCGGATGAAGCGCGAAATCTTGTTGTAGGTCTCGCTGCCGTACAGGCGGCGGGTCTCGGCATAGGTCACGATCAGCTGCTGCATGGCGCGGGTGATGCCGACGTAGGCCAGGCGACGCTCTTCTTCGAGCCGGCCGGGTTCCTCCAGGCTCATCTTGTGCGGGAACAGGCCTTCTTCCATGCCGACCAGGAACACCAGCGGAAACTCCAGGCCCTTGGCGCTGTGCAGGGTCATCAGCTGCACGCTGTCCTCGTGGTCGCCGGCCTGCTGCTCGCCGGCTTCCAGCGAGGCATGGTCGAGAAAGGCGGCGAGCGGGGTCTGCTCGTCTTCTTCATCTTCGCTGTAGTGGTCGAAGGCGCGCGCGGCAGAGACCAGTTCCTCGAGGTTTTCCACCCGCGCCTGGGCTTTCTCGCCTTTCTCGTCGCGGTGATAGGCCAGCAGCCCGGATTGCTCGATGACCAGCTGCGCCATGGCGTGCAGCTGCATGCCCTCGACCTTCAGGGCCAGGGTGTCGATCAGCTCGACGAAGCCGTTCAGCGCACTGGCGGCGCGGCCGGAGACCACCTTGGTGCCGACCGCCTGATGCAGCGCGGCCCACATCGAAGTTTCCTGCTGGCGCGCCAGCTGGCGCAGGGCTTCGACCGTCTTCTCGCCAATGCCGCGTGCGGGCACGTTGATCACCCGCTCCAGCGCCGCGTCGTTGTCCCGGGCCTGGATCAGGCGCAGGTAGGCCATGGCGTTCTTGATCTCGGCGCGCTCGAAGAAGCGCTGGCCGCCATAGATGCGGTAGGGAATCCGCTCGCGCAGCAGGGCCTCTTCAAGCACCCGCGACTGGGCGTTGGAGCGATAGAGGATGGCGATTTCGCTGCGGCTCATGCCGTCGCGGATGGCTTTTTCGATGCTCTCGACCACATACCGCGCTTCGTCATGTTCGTTGAAAGCGGCATAGAGGCTGATCGGCTCGCCCTCGCAGCCTTCGGTCCAGAGTTCCTTGCCCAGGCGGCCCTGGTTGTTGGCGATCAGCGCGTTGGCGGCCTTGAGGATGCAGGCGGTGGAGCGGTAGTTCTGCTCCAGGCGGATGGTTTCGGCATCCGGGAAGTCTTCGCTGAACTGGTGCAGGTTCTCGACCCGTGCGCCGCGCCAGCCGTAGATCGACTGGTCGTCATCACCCACCACCATCAGGCTGTCGCCGCCCTTGGCCAGCAGGCGCAGCCAGGCGTATTGCACGGCGTTGGTGTCCTGGAACTCGTCCACCAAGATATGGCGGAAGCGCCGCTGATAATGGTCGAGCAGCCCCGGGTTGTCGCGCCAGAGATCCAGCGCGCGCAGCAGCAGTTCGGAGAAATCGATCACCCCGGCGCGCGCGCAGGCCTCTTCATAGGCCTGGTAGATACTCAGCATGGTGGACAGGAACAGGTCGCCGCCGGCCTGGATGTTCTGCGGGCGCAGGCCTTCGTCCTTTTGCCCGTTGATCCACCACTGGGCCTGGCGCGCCGGCCAGCGCTGCTCATCGAGGCCGAGCTCGCGGATCACCCGCTTGACCAGCCGCTGCTGGTCGTCCGAATCGAGGATCTGGAAGTTCTGCGCCAGCTTGGCTTCCTGCCAGTGCGCGCGCAGCAGGCGATGCGCCAGGCCATGAAAGGTGCCGACCCACATGCCTTGCGGGTTGACCTTCATCAGCTGTTCGATACGCTGGCGCATCTCGGCAGCCGCCTTGTTGGTGAAGGTCACCGACAGAATCGAGTGCAGCGAGGCGCGTTCGACCTGATGGAGCCAGGCAATGCGGTGCACCAGTACGCGGGTCTTGCCCGAGCCGGCACCGGCGAGAACCAGTTGACGACCCAGCGGCGCGGCCACGGCCTGGCGCTGGGCATCGTTGAGGGAATTCAGGAGGAGGGAGAGATCGTCGTGCATGGGCGCCATTCTATCCGCAAACCGCTGCGTACCGCTCGCGCAACGGACGGGCGCACCGGCATCCGGCGGCCACCGGCGGGGCCGGGCTACGCTACGAGAGTCTCGAGTTGCCGGGCCGTTCTCGTTCGTTGGTCGGAACGGGCTAGGACGGTCGGCTGTCACCGTGCCATCATCGGGTGGAGGATGCATCGTCAAAAAGCCATTCCGCCATTCGGACACGCCAACAAGAACGCATGATGATCGACTCCATCCAGGCCACCCAGCCGGCGCCCGTGGGCCAGGACGACCCTGCCGAGCACCGCGATATCGATCAACGGACTGAACGAACCCGATTGCTCTACCAGGGCTCGCCCATTGCCTTGCTGCTGACCTTGTTCAGCTGCCTGGCCTTCGTCGGCCTGCTGCTGGGCGTCGCGCCCGCTGGCCCGCTGCTGGGCTGGGCCGGCATCACCCTGCTGCTGGCGCTGCTGCGGTTGCAGCAGGTACGGCGATTCGACCGCGCCGAGGCGGCCGACCAGCAGCGCTGCTACTGGCGTCACGCCTTCCTGCTCGGCAGCGCCGCCACGGCCGCAGCGCTAGGCTACGGCATCGTCGCGCTGGTGCCGGGCGATGACCTGCTGCGCCAGGCGTTGCTCTATAGCGCCGCCGGTTCGGCGATCGTGGCCGGCAGTGTGACCAGTGGAGCGTCGCTTCGCGCCTTCCTAGCGTTCGCAATTCCCGCGCTGCTACCGGCGGGCGTCGTGCTGCTGAGCCGCGACCAGCCGCAGCAGCAGGCCTGGGGCATCCTCGCCCTGGCCGTGTTGCCAACGCTCGGCCTGATCGCCTGGCAGACCAGCCGCCTACTGGGCGCCAGCCTCGAGCAGCGCAGCCACAACCAGCAACTGATCCAGCGCCTGCAGCGCATGCGCCTGCAGGCGGCCGAGCTCAATGGCGACCTGGCGAGCGAGATCGAACAGCGGCGGCTGGCCGAAGGCCGCCTGCAAGAGGCGCTCGACGGCCTCGAGCGACGCGTCGCCGAGCGCACCGCTGAACTGGGCGAAAGCGAGGCGCGGCTGACCCTCGCGCTCGAGGCCAGCGAACTGGGCATGTGGGACTGGGACCTGGCCCACGGCGAGGTGCATCACTCGCGCATGGAGGTGATCTTCGGCGTCGGGGCGAGCGACCGCCTGCGCCTGGCCGGCCAGTTGCGCCCGGAGCTACATGCCGATGACCTCGCACGGGTGCGCCGCGACCTGATCGCGCACCTCAAGGGCGAGACCGACACCTATGCGGTCCAGTATCGAGCGCTGCAGCACGACGGCAGCACCGTGTGGATCGAGGACCGCGGCCGGGTCATCGAGCGCAACGCTGCGGGCCGCGCCACGCGGATGATCGGAACGCGCCGCGACATCAGCGAGAGCCACCGCCAGGCCGAGCAGCTGCGGCTGGCGGCGACCGTGTTCGAGGCGGCGGGCGAAGGCATGGCGATCATGGACGCCGAGTTTCGCCTGTTGGCGGTCAACCAGGCGTGCTGCGCGCTGTCCGGCTACGCACGCGACGAGCTGGTCGGCGGCAGCGTGGCGCGGCTGGCCAGTTCGGAGGACAGTCGCCAGCAGTACGCCGCTATTCGCGAATGCCTGGCCCGCGACGGCTACTGGCAGGGCGAACTGATCGAGACTCGCAAGAATGGCGAGGTCTATCCGCAGTGGGCGCAGATGCGTGTGGTGCACGACAGCCGTGGCCAGATCAGTAACGTGGTGGCCTTCGTCTCGGACCTGAGCGTGCGGCGGCAGGTGGAGGAGCGGCTGCGCTATCTCACCCACTTCGATGAGCTCACCGGACTGGCCAACCGCAACCTGCTCAAGGAGCGCCTGCAACTGACCTGCGAGCGCGCCCGCACCAGCAACCGCGGCGTGGCGGTGCTCTACATCGACCTCGACCGGTTCAAGGTGCTCAACGAAAGCCTCGGCCATGAAGCCGCCGATCAGTTACTGCGCGAAGTTTCGCGACGCCTGTCCAACACCCTCTCGGATGCCGACACCCTGGCGCGACTGTCCGGCGACGAGTTCGTCGCCGTACTTGAAGGCTATGGCAGCCTGGCCAGCCTGGCGCACAGCGGCAGCCGGCTTCTGGCGCGCATCAGCAAGCCGATGCTGATCGGTGATCAGGAGCTGGTCGTCAGTGCCTCGATCGGCGTCAGTCTGCTACCCGACCACACCCGCGATGCGGCGACGCTGCTGCTGCAAGCCAACATGGCCATGCAGCATGCCAAGCACCTGGGCGGCAACACCCTGCAGTTCTTCACCGAGCGGCTGCAGGCGTCGAGCCTGGAAAACCTCAAGCTGGAAAACCAGCTACGCCGGGCGCTCGACGAGCATCAGCTGGTAGTCTTCTATCAGCCGCGCCTGAACGTCGCTGAAGACCGCCTCGACGCGGCCGAGGCGCTGGTGCGCTGGCGTCACCCGCAAAAAGGTCTGGTCGCCCCGGGCTTCTTCATTCCGTTGGCCGAAGAGACTGGCCTGATCCTGCCGCTGGGCGAGTTCGTGCTGCGCCAGGCTTGCCGCCAGGCACGCCAATGGCAGCTCGACGGCCACGCTCCGCTGCGCGTCTCGGTGAACCTGTCGGTCAAGCAGCTGCGCCAGGGCAACTTCGTCAGCCTGGTGCGCCAGGTGCTGGAAGAGACCGGTCTGCCGGCCGATCGGCTGGAGCTGGAACTGACCGAGAGCCAGCTGCTCGACGACATCGACAATGCCATTAACATCAGCCGACAGCTGCGCGCACTCGGCGTGAAGCTGGCCATCGACGACTTTGGCACCGGCTATTCCTCGCTCAGCTACCTCAAACGCTTCCCGGTGGACTACGTAAAGATCGATCGATCATTCATTTCCGAACTGGATCAGGTCGGCGAGGATTCGGCCATCGTCCGCGCGATCATCGCCATGGTTCACAGCCTGGAGCTGAAGGTGGTCGCCGAGGGCGTCGAAACCCAGACGCAAATGGATTTCCTCAAGGCGCACGGCTGCGATGAAGTGCAGGGCTATCTGATCAGCCGGCCGGTGCCGGCTGACGAGTTCGTCAAATTGCTGGGCTGATCGCCCGGACCAGAATGCCGTGCTCATCCTTGGCGCCCGGTCGCACGCAGAGCGTGCTCCTACAGTCCTGTAGGGTGGGCTTCAGCCCACCGCTTGTTTCGGCACCAGACCCGGTGCTGGTGGGCTGAAGTCACCCTACAACTGTCGCGGCGAAACCCGCCACGCGGTTGAGCGGGTCTTGGCTGGCGCGCCGTACCGGCGGCTAACCGCGGGTGGTGCTGCCGTCCAGTTCACGCATCAGCAGGGCGTAGCGCAGGTCGATGTCGTCCGGCACGGGAAGGTAGACGGTGTGACCGTCGCCGGGCGCCACCGCAAGGGGCTCGCCGCGGCTGTTCTCCAGGCGCTCCAGGCGCAGGTTGAGGTTGCCCTGGGGCGTCATCAGCTCCAGCCGGTCGCCGACAGCAAAGCGGTTCTTTACCTTGACCTCGGCCAGGCCGTTGCGACGCTCGCCGGTCAGTTCGCCGACGAACTGTTGGCGATCCGAAAGCGAGAAGCCGCGTTCGTAGTTCTGGTATTCGTCATGCACGTGGCGGCGCAGGAAACCTTCGGTGTAGCCGCGGTGGGCGAGGGATTCGAGGGTGTCCATCAGCGATTTGTCAAACGGCCGGCTGGCGAGGGCGTCGTCGATTGCCTTGCGGTAGACCTGTGCGGTGCGTGCCACGTAGTAGTGGCTCTTGGTGCGGCCTTCGATCTTCAGCGAGTGCACGCCCATCTGCACCAGACGCTCGACATGCTGCACGGCGCGCAGGTCCTTGGAATTCATGATGTAGGTGCCGTGCTCGTCCTCGAAGGCAGACATGAATTCGCCTGGACGGCTGCTGTCTTCGAGCAGGAACACCTCGTCAGTTGGCGCGCCGACCCCGAGGGTCGGTTCGGGCCGGCCAGGTTCGGCCGGTTGCACGACGATCGGCTCGTACTTGTGCACGATGTCGCCGACTTCGTTTTCCTTCGCCTCGTGGGTCTTGTATTCCCAGCGACAGGCGTTGGTGCAGGTGCCCTGGTTGGGGTCGCGCTTGTTGATATAGCCCGACAACAGGCAGCGGCCGGAATAGGCCATGCACAGGGCGCCGTGGACAAAGACCTCCAGCTCCATGCCCGGCACCTGCTCGCGGACCTCGCCGATCTCCTCCAGCGACAGTTCGCGGGAGAGGATCACGCGGCTGACGCCCTGGCTTTCCCAAAACTTCACCGTCGCCCAGTTCACCGCGTTGGCCTGCACCGAGAGGTGAATGGTTTGCTGCGGGAAATGCTGGCGCACCAGCATGATCAGCCCGGGGTCGGACATGATCAGCGCATCCGGTCCCATCGCCACCACCGGCTCGAGATCCTTGATGAAGGTCTTCAGCTTGGCGTTGTGCGGAGCGATGTTGACCACCACGTAGAACTGTTTGCCCAGCGCATGCGCCTCGTCGATGCCGAGCTTGAGGTTGGCGTGGTCGAACTCGTTGTTACGCACCCGCAGGCTGTAGCGCGGCTGCCCGGCGTAGACGGCATCGGCGCCGTAGGCGAAGGCGTAACGCATGGCTTTCAGGGTGCCGGCGGGCGACAGCAGTTCGGTGCGGGGCAGGGTCATGGTGCGGTGACTCGGTACAGGAAAGGCGCGGATTCTACCGAGTTGATCCGGCGTTTTCGCCCTGTCCGGTCAAGTGGCGGCACATTGCGCGACGCCTCGAGAAAGGGCCGGACCTGGCAGTGAGCCGGCCCGGCCCTTCGGTCGCGCAGGGCAATCAGGCCGCCGCGATCACATCGCCATGGTTTTCCGGCTCGATCAGCGCGCGGTGCAGCGCAGCAACGGCGTCGTCGTAGTCTTCCTCGTTGACCACGCACTGCATCTCGACCTGACGGATCGACTGGTGCACCGCCTGGATGCTGATGCCGGCGCCGGCCAGCGCGGCCACGGTCTTCGCGAGGATGCCCTTGACCTTGAGGTCAGAGCCGATCGCCGAGACGATCGCGACGTTATGCACCGTGACCTCGGCCGCCGGGTACTTCTCTTCAATCAGTCGTGCGGCGCGGTTGATCAGCTTGCGCGAGCCGGAGGCGTAGTAGGTGATGCTGTTGGCATCGGAGTCCTTGTTCACCACATAGAGGCGCAGCTGCTTGAGCAGGCGGCTGATCTCAATGTCGTAGCCGATGTCGCCGAGCATGTCCTGGTCGAACACCTCGATGCCAAAGACGTCCTTGCGCCCGGCGATGATTTCGACACAGGGCCGCTCGCTGCGGTAGTCCTGGCTGATGAGGGTGCCGGCATGCTCGGGCTCGAAGGCATTCTTGATGCGCAGTTCGATGCCGGCGCGGCGCAGCGTCTTCGCCGCACGCGGGTGGATCGCTTCCATGCCCAGATTCGATAGCTGATCGGCCACGTCGTAATTGGTGCGGCCGATGGTCACCACCTTGTCGGCGCCGACCAGATTCGGGTCGGCGGAGGAGAGGTGGAATTCCTTGTGGATGATCGCTTCGCGGGCGCCGGTGGCTGCGGCAATCTGGGCAAAGGTGATCTCGCTGTAGCCGCGGTCGAAGGTGTTCATCAGGCCTTCGCTGCAATGGGTGTAGCCGGTGGCGACCACCAGCTCGCGGGACAGGTCCACTTCCTCGAAGCTGTGGCGCACCATTTCCTCGAACGGCAGCGGCGCGTCGCGGTGCCAGCCGGTGAGGTCGACCATCTTGGCGTTGACGCCGCGGTGCTTGAGTGCAAGCACGGAGTTGAAGGCGCTGTGCGCTTCACCGAGGGAGGCGAGCATCTCGCGGACCTTCATCAGGTGCTCGTCGAGCTGGAAGTGGCCATAGGCGCACAGACGCTGCAGGCTGCTCATGCACTCGCGGGCATCGTCGATGCGCGAGTTGATGAACTGGTTGGCCGCCCGCCGCTCGAACTCGCCGAACAGCTCGGCGTTCTTGTCGAGCATGCGCGTGCGCACGGTTTCCAGCGCGTCGAGCCAGGCGCCCTCGTTGCGGGCGTCGGCGAAGCGCTGGTAGACGCCGGGTTCGCCGGTCTTCTTGTGTTCCAGCAGCAGGTTGGTCATGCCGCTGTAGGCGGAGACGACGAAGACGCGCTGATAGAGCGCATCGCCTTCGCGGCCGCCGATGAAGATGTTGTCCAGCAGTTCCTCGAAGCGGCTCATGGATGTGCCGCCGATTTTTTCTACGGTATGCATCGATTCAACTTCCCGTCTTGGGGTGAATTTTCATCCCTGGGCCGCCTTTATACGGCCGCCAACAAAGATCAGGCCCGGTAGTCGGGCCTGGTCGGGTACATCAGAGATAGGTTTGTTTCTGCACGTGCAGCGGCTCGAAGCGCTCGCGTTCGGCAACGAAGGCCGGGCGCGGCGACAGCCCACAAAACGGGGCCTGCGCGGCATTATCCACGTGGTTATAGACGTAGAACAGGTTGCTGCGCGCGCTGGGCGTGATGTTGCTGTTGGAGCCATGCATGGTGTTGCAGTCGAAGAACACCACGCTGCCAGCCGGACCGGTAGCCGTGTCGATGCCGTAGCGATCGGCGAGGCGCGCCAGGCTGTCGTGGTCCGGTACGCCGAATTCCTGCTTGCGCAGCGACTTCTCGTAGTGGTTCTCCGGCGTCGCGCCGACGCAGCGGATGTAGTGCTTGTGCGATCCCGGCACCAGCATCAACGGGCCATTATGGGGCTCGTTGTCGGTCAGCAGAATCGAGCAGCTCAGGGTGCGCATGCGCGGCAGGCCGTCTTCGACGTGCCAGGTTTCGAAATCCGAGTGCCAGTAGAACTCCTTGCCGGTAAAGCCGGGTTTGAAGTTCATCCGCGATTGATGCACATAGATGTCGCCGCCGAGGATGAAGCTGGCGATGGCGGCAATGCGCTCGTCGCAGGCGACACGGGCGAACAGCGGGTTGTCGGCGTGGATGGCGAACACCGAGCGGATCGCGCCGCTGTCGGGTTCCTTGATGGTCTTGCCGGACTCGGCGACGGCCGGGTCCTGGCGCATGCGGTCGAGCTCCTCGCGGAATACCGCGACTTCCTCGGCGCTGAAGAGTTTGGGGATGACCAGATAGCCGTCTCGCTCGAAGCGTTCGATCTGGTCGGGTGCGATCGGGGCGTTGGCCAAGTCATTGCGATAGACGACCGGATCCAGACGCTCCTGCCAGCTGGGTTCATCGTGCTGGCGCGAAGGGTACAGGTCGGCTTGCACGGGGTTCACTTCACTTCTCCTCGATATAAATGCGCAAGGCGGACATGCCGCCCTGCAGGGTCGCCTCACACGACGGTTTCGGCCTCAAGCGGATAAACGCCGCTGGCGTCATGCACTTCCTTGCCGTTGAGCGGCGGATTGAAGACGCAGGCCATCTTCATGTCCTCGGAGCCGCCGCGCAGCAGGTGCTCGTCGTGCTTGTCGAGGATGTAGAGCGTGCCGGGTTCGATCTTGTAGATCTTGCCGTCGGCAATGGTTTCGACCTCGCCGTTACCGCTGATGCAATACACCGACTCCAGGTGGTTCTGGTAGTGGATATGCGTCTCGGTGTTGGCGTAGATGGTGGTGATGTGAAACGAGAAGCCCATCTTGTCGTCCTTGAGCAGCATGCGGGTGCTGTCCCAAGTCTCGGTGGTGATCTTGCGGTTGGACTGCTCGCAGTCAGCCAGGGTACGTACGATCATGGATTCGGTCCTCTTGAAGGCGGGTTACTGGCGGTTGGCGGGCGCGCCTGGCGCGGGCAGGTGACCGGTGCGGCGGCGAAGCGGTTCGCATCGCCGCCGGTCAGGGCCGCGCGGGCGGTCGGCCGTACCGCCGACTCAGGCGGTCTGTTCGCTGGCCTGTTCGGACATCACGGCTGCGAAGGCCTTGTCCAGGATGCTCATGGCCTTGTCGATCTGCTCTTCGCTAATCACCAGCGGGCAGAGGCACTTGACCACTTCGCTGTGGGCGCCGCTGGTTTCCACCACCAGGCCGTTCTCGAAGGCGTGGCGGCAGACCGCGGCGGCGGTGTCGCCGTCCGGGCAGCTGATGCCGATCATCATGCCGCGGCCCTTGACGAACAGGGAGTCGGGGCCATAGCGGCGGACGATCTTGTGCATGCCGTCGGCGATGCGCTTGCCCTTGGCCTGGACACTCTTGGCGAAGGTGTCGTCCTTCCAGAAGTGCTCGATCGCAGCGGCGGCGGTGACGAACGCGTGGTTGTTACCGCGGAAAGTGCCGTTGTGCTCGCCCGGCTTCCACTGGTCCAGCTCCTTGCGCAGCAGCACCATGGCGAACGGCAGGCCGTAGCCGGAGAGCGACTTGGAGAGGGTGATCATGTCCGGCTTGATGCCCATTTCTTCGAAGCTGAAGAAGGTGCCGGTACGGCCGCAACCGGCCTGGATGTCGTCGACGATCAGCAGCATCTCGTGCTTGCGGCAGAGTTTTTCCAGCTTGCGGACCCATTCGGCGGAAGCGGCGTTGAGGCCGCCCTCGCCCTGGACCACCTCGACGATTACCGCGGCCGGCTTGTCGATGCCGCTGGACGGATCGGTCAACAGCTTGTCCATCATCGCAATGGTGTTGACCTTGTCGCCGAAGTAGTTGGCATAGGGCATGCGGCTGACGTCAGTCAGCGGGACGCCGGCGGCGCCACGGTGATGCTTGTTGCCGGTCGCGGCGAGCGCGCCGATGCTGCAGCCGTGGAAGCCGTTGGTGAAGCTGATGATGTTGTTGCGGCCGGTCACCTTGCGCGCCAGTTTCAACGCGGCTTCGACGGCGTTGGTGCCGGTCGGGCCGGTGAACTGCATGACGTAGTCCATGTTGCGCGGCTTGAGGATCAGGCGATCGAAGGTCGAGAGGAAGGTTTCCTTCGCCTCGGAATACATGTCCAGGCCGTGGGTGATGCCGTCTGCTTCGATGTAGTCGAGCAGCGCCTGCTTGAGGACCGGATGGTTGTGGCCGTAGTTGAGGGTGCCGGCACCGGCGAGGAAGTCGATGTAGTGCTTGCCTTCGCGGGTGATGAGTTCGGCGCCACGGGCTTGCTTGAAGACCACTGGGAAGGAGCGGCAGTAGCTGCGAACGCCAGATTCGTGCAGTTCGAAAGTTTTCATGCGGTTTCCTCTAGTTCTTCTTCTGAATGGGGTGCGGCGAACGGGCCGGCGCGGTAGAGCACTTCGTCTTCATGCTTGCCGGCAAAGTGTTCGGCGCGGGAGAACAGGGTGCGTGTGCTGTAGTCGACGCCAAGCTTGGCGAAGGCTTTCTTGAACAGCGCCTGGGATGCCCCGTTGTCCGGCGAGATGGTGGTTTCCAGGTTTCTGATGCCCTGCTCCTTGGCGACGCGTGCGATCAATGCCATCAGCATCCGCAGCGCCAGACCCTGGCCGCGCATCGAAGCGTCGACCGCGACCTGCCAGACGAACAAGGTGTCCGGGCGGGAAGGGGGGCAGTAACCGGAAATGAAACCTACCAGTTGGCCATCTGCGTTGACGGCAGCAATGGAGGTGTCAGCGAAATCGGAGCATTGCAGGAGGTTGCAGTACGCCGAATTGGTGTCCAGGGGTTGGCAGCGTGCTACCAGCTCATGGAGGGGAAAACCGTCGCCGTCGGTGGGGCGACGGAGCGTTACGGTAGGAACACTCAAAACAAGACCTTTGGGGTTGCTGATTGAAATCCTTTACTAGAATAAACACATCGAAAAATTAATCTCAACCCAACTCGCCGATCATGACCATTGAATCGCCGCTGATATCTCCGAAGTTCACCGTTTATCGCGAAAGTTGAACTCTTGGTACAGCGTTGCTCGCTGGGGAAGTTTAGGGCGTTATCTGGTGAGCCTATCGCAGCTCATATCCGCAGTGCGATTCGCACGCCGGCTCCGCTGAGCGTCAGGGCGATACCGGCGCCGTCGGCAGACGGTCATGTTTTGGCTGAAGGCCTTTTGTTTCGGGGCTTTCAGCTCGGTCAACAGGGGCCGAGCGAACCTCCCCGGGCGCGCGCCGCCAGACCGGGAGGAACTTCGCGAAGTAGCGGCCGTTGGCGACACCCAACTAAACCCTGAAGTGGCTTAGTTCGGTTGCGGATATTAGGCGGGAGACGGCGCCGGGCGCCTCGGGAAGATCGCGACTTCATCGCAATAATGAAATTTTCGTGGCATCGGAATAATCTCGCCGCCGCGGGAAGTTGCCGACGCGTTCTTCGCCAGGCAACTTCCGATGCCGCTAGGTCGGCACCACGCCCTCTAGCCCGGTAGCTGGCGCCGACCGCTGCGGTGGCCGCTCAGATTGCGGCGGCGGGCTTATCGCCACCACTGCCGGCCCTGATGCTCGATCAGCTGTCGGGCCTGGTCCGGACCGTCGCTGCCGGCGGGGTAGGGGCGCGGCTTGCGGTAATGGCTGTGCCAGCCGCGCAGGATCGGATCGACCCAGTGCCAGGCGGCCTCGACCTCGTCGCGCCGCATGAACAGCGTCGAGTCGCCCTCGATCACGTCCAGCAGTAACCGTTCGTAGGCTTCCCAGCGGCGGGTGCTGCTGAAGGCCTTGGCCAGGTTCAGGTCCAGTTCCACCGGTTCCAGCTGCATGCCCTTGCCCGGCGCCTTGGCCATGAGCTGCAGGCTGATGCTTTCCTCGGGCTGCAGGCGGATCACCAGGCGGTTCACCTCGCCCTGGGTGAACAGCTGATGCGGCACCTGCTTGAAGGTGATGATGATTTCCGAGCGCTTGCGGGCCATGCGCTTGCCGGTGCGCAGGTAGAAGGGCACCCCGGCCCAGCGCCAATTATCGATCTCGGCCTTGACCGCGACAAAGGTCTCGGTGTCGCTGTCGTTGTCGACGTCCTTCTCGAAGTAGTAGGCCTGTACGTCGTGACCGCCGATGCGGCCGGCGGCGTACTGGCCACGTACGGTCTTGTCCTGCACGTCGTTGCCGGTGATGGGCTTGAGCGCTTCGAGGATCTTCACCTTCTCGCCGCGGATGGACTTGGCGTCAAAGCGCACCGGTGCCTCCATGGCCACCAGGCAGAGCAGCTGCAGCAAGTGATTCTGCAGCATGTCGCGCATGGCGCCGGCATGGTCGTAGTAGCTGCCGCGGTTCTCCACGCCCAGGGTTTCGGCGACAGTGATTTGCACGTGGTCGATGTGGCCGCTGCGCCAGATGGGTTCGAACAGTGCATTGGCGAAGCGCAGGGCCATGAGGTTCTGCACCGTCTCCTTGCCCAGGTAATGGTCGATCCGGTAAATCCTCGATTCGGGGAACACACGACCAATGGCGGCATTGATCTCGAGTGCCGACTCCAGCGAGTGGCCGATGGGCTTTTCCAGCACGATGCGCGCATTTTCCCCGGCCAGACCGGCACTTTCCAGGTTGCTCGCGATGGGCTCGAACAGGTTTGGCGCCGTCGCCAGGTAGTGCACTCGTACCCGCCCTTCCGGCTGGCCGAGGTAGTGCGCCAGGCCAAGGAATTCGCTGCGCTGGGTGGCGTCCATGGCGTAGTAGTCGAGGCGCCGGCGGAACGTTTGCCAGGTCGCGGCCTCGAAATCGCTGGGCACGATCTGCGCGCGGCAATGCCGCTCGGCAAGCGCGAGGTAGGCCGGCAGCTCCATTGGCTGACGGGCGATCGCGACGATCCGCACGTCGCCGTG
Organism: Pseudomonas sp.; assembly: GCA_032064305.1. Lineage (GTDB taxonomy): Bacteria > Pseudomonadota > Gammaproteobacteria > Pseudomonadales > Pseudomonadaceae > Stutzerimonas. The sequence continues at coordinate 70,506 of DAMBNU010000011.1, forward strand.
CAGGCGGTTTTCGCGGTGCAGGTAGTACAGCGCCGGGATGAGTTTGTGCAGCGCCAGGTCGCCGGTGCCGCCAAACACCAGCATGTCGCAGGAAATGGACAAGGCATCACTCCTCGAAAGATGGACAGGCTCGAAGGCGTGTCGCGTGGGAAACGACCGATATTGCGCGGTCATGCTGCGCCGCGGGTCGACGAGCCGTTGCCTGGCCGCGTCGACCGCTCGCCTGGCGCACGTTTCGCGTGCAGGTAGGTGGGCGATACTGCGAGCCCTGTAGTATAACTACAAGCCCACTACAGCCAGCCGGCACGGCGGTTGCGCGCATCCGCGCCGTATTCGACCCCGCATGCCTGCCTTTGATCATAGCGAGTCCGCCCCGTGAACCTGCTGCAACACATCGCTCAATCGAGAAGCTCACTGCGCAAGTCGGAGCTGAAGGTGGCCGACCACGTGCTCCTCGATCCGGCCGCGGTGATGCACAGCTCGATGGCGGACCTTGCCCACGTCGTCGGCGTCAGCGAGCCGACCATCGTGCGCTTCTGCCGGGCCATCGGCTGCCTCGGTTTCCAGGACCTCAAGCTGAAGCTGGCGCAGAGCCTGGCGGCGGGAGCCAGCTTCGGTCAGTTCGCCATCAGCGAGAACGACTCGGTCACCGACTTCGCGCTGAAGATCTTCGACACCACCCTGCACACCCTTATGGAAGTGCGGGAAAAGCTCGATTCCGATGCGCTGGAGCGCGCCGTGGCGGCCATGGCCAAGGCCGAGCGCGTCGAGTTCTACGGCTTCGGCGCGTCCGGCGCGGTGGCCACCGACGCCCAGCACAAGTTCTTCCGGCTGCTGCTCAGCGCGGCCGCCTATTCCGATCCGCACATGCAGGCGATGTCGGCGGTGACGCTGAAACCCACCGACGTGGCGATCTGCATCTCCCAGTCCGGCCGGTCCAAGGATTTGCTGATCACCGCCAACGTGGTCCGCGAATCCGGCGCCACGCTGATCACGCTGTGCCCGAGCCAGACGCCGCTGGCGGAACTGGCGACCATCAACCTGGCCATCGACGTCCAGGAAGACACCGAGATCTACACCCCGCTTACCTCGCGCATTGCCCACCTGGTGGTCATCGACGTGCTCGCCATGGGCGTGGCCATGGCGCGCGGGCCGAGCCTGGTCAACCACCTCAAGAGCGTCAAGCGCAGCCTGCGCAGCCTGCGCCTGTCGCCCAAGTCGGTGAAGCCGCACGAGGACTGAGCCGCGCCGGCGTCATGCAGCTGTCATGCGCCTGACGTCAAGGCGTCACCCGCCGCGGTGATGCTGAAACTCCCAGTACCTTTCCGGGAGACCAGCATGTCCCAGCACCGTGTAGCCGGCGTCAATCTCGATGCGCGTGCCCGCCGCAAGCAGCAGGACGAACGTCGCATGCATTTCCGCCGCGCCATTGAAAGCTATGACGAGCAGCGCCAGCTGCACGCCCAGTTGATGGAGTTTCCGGATCTGGTGCTGGTCAGTCCGCTGCTGGAGGGGTTGCCGCGGGACCATCGAAGCGGGCAGCCAGCTCACTGATCCTCGCGCGTTCGCCGCGGATGAAGGCGAAAAAGGCCTGGGCGACTGGGCTGAGCCGCTTCGATCGCGGATGGACCACGCACCAGCTGCGGTAGAGCGGCAGCTCTTGCACCGGCAGTTCCCGCAGCAGGCCGTGGGCCAGCTCCAGGTAAACCGCATGGCGCGGTACCAGCGCCACGCCGAGCCCGGCCACCACCGCCTCGCGCAGCGCATCGAGGGAGGCCACCTGCACGGTCTGGGCGAAATGCGCGCGTTTCTGGCGCAGGTATTCTTCGCCCGCCTTGCGCGTACCCGAGCCGGGTTCGCGCACCAGCAGTGGATAGGCCGTCAGGTCCTGCAGGGTCAGCTCTGTCGCCAGGTTCAGCGGATGCCCGTCAGGCGCCACGGCGATGATCGGGTTGTTGAGAAATGGCAGGAATTCCAGGTCCATGTCCGTTGGCACCTGGGACATGATGAGCAGATCGTCCCGGCTCACCGAGAGGCGCTTGACCGCCTGTGCATGGTTGACCACGGTGAGCTCCAGGCTGACCTCCGGGTGCCGCTGCTTGAAGGCCGCGAACAGGTGCGGGGTGATGTACTTGGCGCTGGATTCCACCGCCAGCGTCAGTTGTCCCTGCAGCGAGCCCTGCAGGTCCGACAGCTGCATGTCGAGGCTGTCCAGGCGGCCGAAGATGTCCGTGCTGGCACGTTGCAGCGCCTCGGCGGCGGCCGTCAGGTAGAGCTTCTTGCCCACGTAATCGAACAGCGGCTGCCCGATCAGCTCCTCGAGCTGGCGGATCTGCAGGCTGACCGCCGGCTGCGTCAGTGACATCTCGTCGGCGGCGCGGCTGTACGAGCGGCTTTCGCACACGGCGCGAAAGACCTGCAGCTGGCGCAGCGTGATTCGCATCATGGTCTTGCGCATGGAGTGCCGCCTCTTGCGTATGCCGATTCGATAGCTGGCGCGGCCCGATGAGCCCGCGTTTTGCACGGTGTATAAGTTTTTACTTATGCCGGGTCAAACAATTATTCATTTTCGGTAATCCCGCAGCCGGGGGTAGTGTGGTCGGGCTTGCGCTACAGCAAGTACAAGAACCCCGGATGGGGTTTGCCTGCTCACTGATCCGAGGGATGACAGCGTGATCAAGAAGCTGCTGATCGCCAACCGCGGGGAGATCGCCGTCCGCATCGTGCGGGCCTGCGCCGAAATGGGCGTGCGCTCGGTGGCGGTATTCGCCGAGCCCGATCGCCATGCACTGCACGTCAAGGGTGCCGACGAGGCCTACTTCATCGGCGAAGACCCGCTGGCCGGCTACCTGAACCCGCGCAAACTGGTGAACCTGGCCGTGGAAGCCGGCTGCGATGCCCTGCACCCGGGCTATGGCTTCCTCTCCGAGAACGCCGAACTGGCGGAAATCTGCGCCGAGCGCGGCATCCGCTTTGTTGGCCCGAGCGCCGAAGTGATCCGCCGCATGGGCGACAAGACCGAAGCGCGGCGCAGCATGATCAAGGCGGGCGTGCCGGTCACCCCGGGCACCGAAGGCAACGTGGCCGATGTCGAGGAAGCATTGCGCGAAGCCGAGCGCATCGGCTATCCGGTCATGCTCAAGGCGACCTCCGGCGGTGGCGGCCGTGGCATCCGCCGCTGCAACTCGCACGAAGAGCTGGCCCAGGCTTATCCGCGGGTCATCTCCGAGGCGACCAAGGCCTTCGGTTCCGCTGATGTGTTCCTTGAGAAGTGTATCGTCGAGCCCAAGCACATCGAGGCGCAGATTCTTGCCGACTCGTTCGGCAACACCGTGCACCTGTTCGAGCGCGACTGCTCGATCCAGCGCCGCAATCAGAAGCTCATCGAGATCGCCCCCAGCCCGCAGCTCACCCCCGAACAGCGCGCCTACATCGGCGACCTGGCGGTGCGTGCGGCCAAAGCGGTGGGCTACGAGAACGCCGGTACCGTGGAGTTCCTGCTCGCCGAGGGCGAGGTGTACTTCATGGAGATGAATACCCGAGTGCAGGTGGAACACACCATCACCGAGGAAATCACCGGCATCGACATCGTCCGCGAGCAGATCCGCATCGCCTCCGGCCTGCCGCTCTCGGTCAAGCAGGAAGACATTCAATACCGCGGCTTCGCCCTGCAGTTCCGCATCAATGCCGAGGAGCCGCGCAACAACTTCCTGCCGTGTTTCGGCAAGATCACCCGTTACTACGCACCCGGCGGGCCGGGCGTGCGTACCGATACGGCGATCTACACCGGCTACACCATCCCACCGTATTACGACTCCATGTGCCTGAAGCTGATCGTCTGGGCGCTGACCTGGGAAGAGGCGCTGGCGCGTGGCTCGCGAGCGCTGGACGACATGCGCGTGCAGGGCGTGAAAACCACCGCCAGCTACTACCAGAAGATTCTCGAAAACCCGGATTTCCGCAGCGGCCAGTTCAACACCAGCTTTGTCGACAACCATCCGGAACTGCTGAATTACTCGATCAAACGCAAGCCGGGCGAACTGGCCCTGGCCATCGCCGCCGCTATCGCCGCCCACGCAGGCCTGTGAGGAACGAACCAATGACTGCTCAGAAGAAAATCACCGTTACCGACACCATCCTGCGTGACGCCCACCAGTCGCTTATCGCCACCCGCATGCGCACCGAAGACATGCTGCCGATCTGCGACAAGCTCGACCGCGTCGGTTACTGGTCACTGGAAGTCTGGGGCGGCGCGACGTTCGACGCCTGCGTGCGCTTCCTCAAGGAAGACCCCTGGGAGCGCCTGCGCCAGCTCAAGGCGGCGCTGCCCAATACGCGCCTGCAGATGCTGCTGCGCGGGCAGAACCTGCTCGGATACCGCCATTATGCCGACGACGTGGTCGAGGCCTTCTGCGCCAAGGCCGCTGACAACGGCATCGATGTGTTCCGCATCTTCGATGCAATGAACGACGTGCGTAACCTGGAAACCGCCATCAGGGGGGTGAAGAAAACCGGCAAGCACGCCCAGGGCACCATCGCCTATACCACCAGCCCGGTGCACACCGTCGAGCTCTTTGTCGAGCAGGGCCGGGCGATGCGCGACATGGGTGTGGACTCCATTGCCATCAAGGACATGGCCGGCCTGCTGACACCCTTCGCCACCGGCGATCTGGTGCGCGCGCTGAAGGCCGAGATCGACCTGCCGGTGTTCATCCATTCGCACGACACCGCCGGCGTCGCCAGCATGTGCCAGTTGAAAGCCATCGAGAACGGCGCCGATCACATTGATACCGCGATCTCCTCCATGGCCTGGGGCACCAGCCATCCGGGCACCGAGTCGATGGTCGCCGCGCTGCGCGGCACGCCGTACGACACCGGTCTCGACTTGGAGCTGATTCAGGAGATCGGCCTGTACTTCTATGCGGTGCGCAAGAAGTACCACCAGTTCGAAAGCGCCTTTACCGGTGTCGACACCCGGGTGCAGGTCAATCAGGTGCCGGGCGGGATGATTTCCAACCTCGCCAACCAGCTCAAGGAGCAGGGCGCGCTCAACCGCATGGATGAAGTGCTCGCCGAGATCCCGCGCGTGCGAAAGGACCTGGGCTACCCGCCGCTGGTGACCCCGACCTCGCAGATCGTCGGCACCCAGGCGTTCTTCAACGTGCTCGCCGGTGAGCGCTACAAGACCATCACCAACGAAGTGAAGCTCTACCTGCAGGGCCGCTACGGCAAGGCGCCCGGCACCATCGACGCCAAGCTGCAGCGCCAGGCCATTGGCGGCGAGGAAATCATCGAAGTTCGTCCGGCCGACCTGATCAAGCCGGAGCTGGACAAGCTGCGCCAGGAGATCGGCGCGTTGGCCCACAGCGAGGAGGACGTGCTGACCTACGCCATGTTCCCGGATATTGGCCGCAAGTTCCTCGAAGAGCGCGAGGCCGGCACCTTGCAACCCGAGGTGTTGCTGCCGATCCCCGACGGCAGCACGGCGACTGCGGCCAGCGGCGAAGGCGTGCCGACCGAGTTCGTCATCGATGTGCACGGCGAGACCTACCGGGTCGACATCACCGGCGTCGGCGTCAAGGGCGAGGGCAAGCGGCACTTCTTCCTCTCCATCGACGGCATGCCGGAAGAGGTGGTGTTCGAGCCGCTGAACAACTTCGTCGGCGGCGGCAGCGGCGGGCAGCGCAAGCAGGCCAATGGCCCGGGAGATGTCAGCACCAGCATGCCGGGCAACGTGGTGGAGGTGCTGGTCAAGGAAGGCGACACCGTCAAGGCCGGCCAGGCGGTGCTGATCAGCGAAGCGATGAAGATGGAAACCGAGATCCAGGCGCCGATCGCCGGGAAGGTGAAGGCTGTGCACGTGGCCAAGGGCGACCGGGTGACCCCGGGCGATCTGCTGATCGAGATCGAGGCCTGACCGATGTCCCCTGGGGAGCCGCAAGGCTCCCTTTTTTTGCCTGTCGTGCGCCCGCGTTCATGCGGCGGCGACCGGACCGATTCGTGGAGGTGCGGCAGATGAGGGCCTGGCTCCAGTCAACGCGGGCAGCGCAATCCGTCAGTGGCCGGCGGCGCCGGTGGCGGCCCGGACGGCAGGCTGTGATGCAGCGCGCCGATGCGGCGTCCATCCAGATGTACCGGTTGGAGCCGCACCCCATGCAAGCATTGCTCGAAGAGATCCTCGATGAAGTCCGCCCCCTGCTGGGGCAGGGCAAGGTAGCCGATTACATCCCTGCGCTGGCCGACGTGCCGGCCGATCAGCTGGGCATCGCCGTCTACAGCGCTGACGGCAAGCTCTATCACGCCGGCGATGCGAAGACGCCGTTCTCCATCCAGAGCATTTCCAAGGTGTTCAGCCTGGTCCAGGCGATCCAGCATGGTGGCGAGTCGCTGTGGGAGCGGCTCGGTCACGAGCCGTCAGGGCAGCCGTTCAATTCGCTGGTGCAGCTGGAGTTCGAACGCGGCCGACCGCGCAATCCCTTCATCAACGCCGGCGCGCTGGTGATCTGCGACATCAACCAGTCGCGCTTCGCCGTGCCGGCGCTGTCCATGCGTGATTTCGTCCGGCATCTGTCGGGCAATCCGCAGATCGTCTCGGACACCCGTGTCGCCGAGTCGGAGTACCAGCATCGCGCGCGCAACGCGGCGATGGCCTATCTGATGCAGGCCTTCGGCAACTTCCACAACGATGTCGAGGCCGTGTTGCGCAGCTATTTCCATCACTGTGCGCTGCGCATGAACTGCATCGACCTGGCCCGGGCCTTCGGTTTCCTGGCCCGTGACGGCGCTTGCCTGGGCGGCGGCGAGCCGGTGCTGAGCCCGCGACAGGCCAAGCAGGTCAACGCGATCATGGCCACCAGCGGACTCTACGACGAGGCCGGCAACTTCGCCTATCGCGTCGGCCTGCCGGGCAAGAGTGGCGTCGGTGGCGGCATCGTCGCGGTGGTGCCCGGACGCTTCACGGTCTGCGTCTGGTCGCCTGAACTGAACCGCGCCGGCAATTCGCTGATCGGCATGGCGGCGCTGGAAAAGTTGTCCCAGCGCATCGGTTGGTCGGTGTTCTGACCCGCTGTCGCCTCTTGAGAACCCTGGGCCGGCGCTGCTGACGGTGGCGGCCTGCGTGCAACCGGGTACGGCGCAAACCCTGCGCGCACCCGACAACCAGAAGAGAGAACGCCATGAGTCTCGAAGAAAACAAGCCCGAAACCGCGCAGGAAGCGCTCGACAACCTGATCGCCGGCGTCATGCAGTTCCGCGAGGACGTCTACCCGCAGCAGCGCGAACTGTTCAGCAAACTGGCCAACGAGCAGACGCCGCGCGCCATGTTCATCACCTGCGCCGACTCGCGCATCCTGCCGGAGCTGATCACCCAGAGCTCGCCGGGCGACCTGTTCGTCACCCGTAACGTCGGCAACATCGTCCCGCCCTATGGCGTGATGAATGGCGGCGTGTCCACCGCCATCGAGTTCGCCGTGATGGCGCTTGGGGTGCATCACATCATCGTTTGCGGTCATTCCGACTGTGGCGCGATGAAGGCGGTGCTGAACCCCTCGAGCCTGGAAAAGATGCCGACGGTAAGAACCTGGCTGCGGCATGCCGAGGTGGCGCGCACGGTGGTGGAGGCCAACTGCGGTTGCGCCGATCACAACACCCTTGGCGTGCTGACCGAGGAAAACGTGCTGGCGCAGCTCGACCACTTGCGCACTCATCCTTCGGTGGCGGCGCGGCTGGCCAGTGGCGATCTGTTCATCCACGGCTGGGTGTACAACATCGGGACCAGCGAGATCCGCGCCTACGATGCGTCGAAGGGCGAATTCCGCCTGATCGGCGATGGCCCGCTGCCGATGGCCACGCCCAAGTCGCGCTACGTCTGAGCCGCGCCCGGAGCCAGGTGGCTGGTTGCGGGCCGGGTCGCCGCCGCCGAGAACGATCAGGGCACTTTGCGGTCGCGAATCAGGTAGCAGAGGTCGGGGGTGTTGCTGCAGCCGGCGTAGCCCTCGCCGATGACGGCGTTGAGGGCCGTCTGCAGGCGCTCGACGGCTTCGTCCGGGGTGTCCCTGTGCAGCGCCAGATACAGGTCGTCGCTGCGAAAGGTCAGCACCGGCACCAGCTCCTCGGTGCCCTGCTCCTTGACGTGGTAGCGCCACACCGGATCGGCCGAGGCCCACAGGTCCAGCTCGCCGCTGAGCAGCTTGCGCAGGTTTTCATCCTCGCTGAGGCTGGCGACAGGCTGCAGGCCTTCGTCGGCGAGACGCTGGCCAATCCCGCTGCTCTTCTGCACGCCGATGGTCAGCCCCCTGGCCTGGGCCAGCGAGGTCAGGGCCCCCCGACCCTTGCGTGCCAGTAGCACGGCGTCATAGCGCGCCAGCGGACCGACCCATTTGAACTGGCCTTCGTTCTGCGCGGTGCGGGTGACCGAAAACAGGCCGTGGCCAGTATCCGACAGGGTCTGGGTGTAGATGCGGTCCCAGGGCGAGCGCAGCGTCAGGCTGTAGCCGATGCCGGCGCGCTTGAAGACTTCACGCACGGTGTCGGTGGCGATGCCCTGGACCTCGTCGCCACGGGCGAAATCCTTGTGGTCGGGGCCCATGTTGAAGGGCGGGAAGTTGTCGGTCTGCAGGATGATCCGGTAGTTCGCCGGCAGCTCGGCTTGCGCTGCGCTGGCGAGCACCAGGCAGAGCGATAGAACAGCTATGCGGGACTTGCCCATGGCATCGGCTCCTTGACGCTGTTTTTTTATTGTTGGCCGTTGCAGCGTAGCGCCCCGGTCCGCTCGTTGCCAGCGCGGCCGCGAAGCGCGGCCAGAAAGGATCAACCAGGGCAGGCGAAGCCGGCGGGCGCCAGGGCGGCGCGGGCGGCAGCAGTCGAAGCAGGGGGCAGGCGTGCCGCCCTGGGGCGGCACGCACCGAAGCGGGGCGGGCGAAAACTACTTGTGCAGCACGAACTGGCCGGTGAAGCGCACTGCGTCGCGGCCGTCGGCGGCGAGGATGCGGCTGTTGAGCGTCAGGCGCGAGCGGCCGCGGCGGCGGTAGATCACCTCGAAGCGGTTCCAGGCTTCGTCGCTCGGGGCCGAGCAGATGGCGGTTGCGTCATCCACCACCGGCAACGGGTAGTCGATCTGGCCTTCCTGGATGACGATGTGCCCGTCCTCGAGCCCGGCCTCGCGCAGGCGCAAGTGCAGCCAGCCCCAGCCTGCGAGTACCGAGGCGCAATACAGACTGCCGCCGAACATGCTGCTCTTGTGGTTGATGTTTGCTTGCAGCGGCACCTTCAGGCGCAGCTCGTGATCCTCCCACTGCTCGACGCGCAGGCCCATTGCCCGGGTCAGCGGGATATCGTGATGAAGAATGGCTTCCAGGTAGCGGCTGTCGCGGCTCATGCCGGGTCGATTCCTAAATCGGGTGCAGATACAGGCAGACGCCAAGCATGACTGCTGAGTCACGAGATTGCCAGTTTCCGGCCGCGGTTTTTGTCGGTTGCAGCGGTCCGATTCCGCCTGCGCCGAGGCCGTTCAGCGCGCCGTGGATTTGCTTTGGTAGGCGCAATATCCGGGGCGTGGACCGACATGCGGATGGTTGCGGCAGGTGTCCGGCCGCTTGGCATAGACCGTGCAAAGACGCGTCTGGCGGTCGAGGTACAGGCAGTCGCCGTTGGCCAGGCGGGTCAGGGTGAACACGCCGTGTTTCTGGTTGTGGTGCTCGATGATGCCGGCCTTGCTCAGGCGCCGCGCCACCTGCTTGGCCGGCTCGTCGCGCTCGAAGGGATCGGCTACGCCCAGGCGGATCAGGTCGTCCAGGCGCACCTCGACCGGCAGGGTGCAGCAGGTCGCGCGGCAGTCGCCGCACAGCCCGTTGCTGTAGCGGGCCCAGGTTTCCAGGCGGTCGGGGTCGGCGGAGGCGATCAGTCGGGTCTTCACGTGCGGGCTTCGGTCGGCAGGGCGCGCGATCATAACGGGCCGGCGCGGAATTTCCAGCCGATCCGACGAGTCGAACGCCGGACAGACGGTCACGCAAACTCCACGGAAACCTGCAAACCTGTCTGCATTGCCCGTTTCGCCGAGGTGGCCCGGCGCTGCCATGTACCCCTCATCCTCCTCATTCCGCTGCACGAGGTCTGTCCATGACGCAAGAATCAACCACCGCTGCTGGCGATGACGTCGCCGCGTTCCGCGATAGCGTGATCAGCAAACTGACTTATTCGATTGGCAAGGACCCCGAGCACGCCTCGGACCACGACTGGTTCGAGGCCGTCGCCCTGGCGACACGCGACCGCATGATCGACCAGTGGATGGACCGTACGCGCCAGGGCTACCGCGAGGGCAAGAAGCGGGTCTATTACCTCTCCCTGGAGTTCCTGATCGGGCGTCTGCTCACCGACAGCCTGAGCAACCTGGGCTTGCTCGATGTGGCGCGCGAAGCGCTCGCCGGTGTCGACGTCGATTTCGAGCGCATCCGCGTGCTCGAGCCGGACGCCGCCCTTGGTAATGGCGGCCTTGGCCGGCTCGCAGCCTGCTTCATGGAAAGCATGGCAACCCTCGGCATCGCGGCGCACGGCTACGGCATCCGCTACGACCACGGCCTGTTTCGCCAGGCGATCGTCGATGGCTGGCAGCACGAGCAGACCGAGACCTGGCTGAATTTCGGCAACCCCTGGGAGTTCGAGAGACCGGAGGTCACCTACCTGATCGGCTTTGGCGGCAGCGTGGCGGCGGTGCCGTCGGACGGTTCCGGCCAGGACCAGCCCAAGCATTTCTGGCATTGGGCCGAGGGGGTCCGGGCAATCGCCTACGACACGCCGGTGGTGGGCTGGCGCGGTGCCAGCGTCAACACCCTGCGCCTGTGGCGCGCGCGCGCCGAGGCGGACTTCCACCTCGAGCGCTTCAACGCCGGCGACCACATCGGCGCGGTCGCCGAGGAGGCGCGCGCCGAGAGCATTTCCCGCGTGCTGTACCCGGCCGACAGCACCGAAGCCGGCCAGGAGCTGCGCCTGCGCCAGGAGTACTTCTTCGTTGCCGCCTCGCTGCAGGATTTGCTGCGGCGCCACCTCGACCAGCGCGGCACGCTGCTGAACCTGCCGGAGTTCGCCGCGATCCAGCTCAACGACACCCACCCGGCGATCGCCGTGGCCGAACTGATGCGCCTGTTGGTCGATGTGCAGGACATCCCCTGGCGCAAGGCGTGGGAGCTGACCGTCGGCACGCTGTCCTACACCAACCACACGCTGCTGCCCGAGGCCCTCGAGACCTGGCCGGTGGGGCTGATGGAACGTCTGCTGCCACGCCACATGCAGATCATCTACCTGATCAATGCGCAGCATCTCGATGCGCTGCGCGAACGTGGCATTCACGACCTCAACCTGCTGCGCTCGGTCTCGCTGATCCAGGAGGACCACGGCCGCCGGGTGCGCATGGGCAACCTGGCCTTTCTCGGGTCGCATTGCGTCAATGGCGTGTCGGCGCTGCACACCGGGCTCATGCGCGAAACGGTCTTCACCGACCTGCACTCGCTCTATCCCAAGCGGATCAGCAACAAGACCAACGGCATCACCTTTCGCCGCTGGCTGTACCAGTCCAACCCGCAGCTGACCCGACTGCTCGTCGAGCATGTCGGGGAAGAACTGCTCGATTCGCCGGAAACCCTGTTGCGCCAGCTCGAGCCCTTTGCCGAGCAGCCCGATTTCCGCGCGCGTTTCGCCGCGCAGCGTCTGGAGAACAAGCAGTTGCTGGCGCGGATGATCCAGGAGCGACTGGGTATCACCGTCGACCCGCGCGCGCTGTTCGACGTGCACGTCAAACGCATCCATGAGTACAAGCGCCAGCTGCTCAACCTGCTGCACACCGTCGCGCTCTACCACGCGATCCGCGCCGATCCGGGCGGCCACTGGGTGCCGCGGGTGAAGATCTTCGCCGGCAAGGCGGCGGCCAGCTACCACACGGCGAAACTCATCATCAAGCTGACCAACGACATCGCCCGCACGATCAACGACGACCCGACCGTGCGCGGTCTGCTCAAGGTGGTGTTCCTGCCGAACTACAACGTCAGCCTGGCCGAGCGGATCATCCCGGCGGCGGACCTCTCCGAGCAGATTTCTACCGCGGGGCTGGAGGCGTCGGGCACCAGCAACATGAAATTCGCCCTTAATGGCGCGCTGACCATCGGCACGCTGGACGGGGCCAACGTCGAGATGTCCGAGCAGATCGGCCGCGAGCACATGTTCATCTTCGGCATGACCGCCCAGGAGGTCGAGGCGCGCAAGCAGGCCAACGAGTACAACGCCGAGGCCACCATCGTCGAGTCGCCGCGCCTGAACGAAGTGCTGATGGCGATCCGCAACGGGGCGTTCTCGGCCGACGATCCGGCGCGCTACACGGCGCTGATCGACGGGCTCAAGTGGCACGACACCTTCATGGTCTGCGCGGATTTTGAGGCCTACTGGAAGGCCCAGCTGGACGTCGAGGCGCGCTGGCGCGATGCCGACCGCTGGTGGCGTTCGGCGGTGTTGAACACCGCGCGCACCGGCTGGTTCTCGTCGGACCGGACCATCCGCGAGTACGCCCAGGAAATCTGGAAGGTGCTCTGAGCGCAGGCGGGAGGAGCGCACAGGCGTGGCGGCGAGAGGGCTGCAGGCACTTTGCCGCTGCGCTGAACTCTGCGGGGGCTGGGCGGGTCTGAGGGAAGGTTAGTTTCCCCCTGGCCTGCTAAACTGCGCGGGTTTTTTCATCCTCCGGAGCCATCCCATGTCACGCGTAACCCTGAGTCGCTACCTGATCGAGCAGACCCGCAGCAACAACACCCCTGCCGATCTGCGCTTCCTTATCGAGGTGGTGGCCCGAGCGTGCAAGGAGATCAGCCACGCCGTGTCCAAGGGCGCGCTGGGCGGTGTGCTCGGGTCGACCGAAACGGAGAACATCCAGGGCGAAGTGCAGAAGAAGCTCGACGTGCTGTCCAACGAGATCCTGTTGGAAGCCAACGAGTGGGGCGGCCACCTGGCCGGCATGGCCTCGGAGGAGATGGACAACGCCTACCAGATACCCGGCAAGTACCCCAAGGGTGCCTACCTGCTGGTGTTCGACCCGCTGGACGGCTCGAGCAACATCGACGTCAACGTGTCGGTCGGCACCATCTTCTCGGTGCTGCGCTGCCCGGGCGAATGCTTTACCCAGAATGACGCGCTCGGCGAGGAAGCCTTCCTGCAACCGGGCACCCGCCAGGTCGCCGCCGGCTACGCGATCTACGGGCCGCAGACCATGCTGATCCTGACGCTGGGCAATGGCGTCATGGGCTTCACCCTCGACCGCGAACTCGGCAGCTTCGTGCTGACCCACGAGAATCTGCGCGTGCCGGAATCCACCGGCGAATTCGCCATCAACATGTCCAACCAGCGCCACTGGGAAGCCCCGGTGCAGCGCTACGTCAGTGAGCTGCTGGACGGCGCCGAGGGGCCGCTGAACAAGAACTACAACATGCGCTGGATCGCCTCGATGGTGGCCGACGTGCACCGCATCCTGACCCGCGGTGGCGTCTTCATGTACCCGCGCGATTCGCGCGAGCCCGGCAAGGCCGGCAAGCTGCGCCTGATGTACGAGGCCAACCCGATGTCCTTCATCATCGAGCAGGCCGGTGGCGCCGCCACCAACGGCACCGAACGCATCCTCGACATCAAGCCCGAGTCGCTGCATCAGCGCGTGCCGGTGTTCCTCGGCTCGAAGGAAGAAGTCGATCGCGTCACCGGTTACCACCGGGGTTGACCGATGTCGGCGCCCTGGGCGGATCTGCTGGACTGGTGGTTCGGCGGGGGCGCCACTGCCAAGGCCATCGCCGTGGAGAAAAGCGGCCTCTGGTTCGGCTACAAGCCGGCGCAGGATGCCCAGGCGCGCGAGCGTTTCGGTGCGCAGGTCGAGCAGGCACTAAGCGGCGAGCTCGAAGCCTGGGCCGAATCACCGGATGGCTGGCTGGCCCTGGTGCTGCTGCTCGATCAACTGCCGCGCATGATTTACCGTACAACCCCGCGCGCCTTCGCCGGCGACGCCCGCGCCCAGCAGCTGGTGCGCGATGGCATGGCCCAGGGCGGCGACATGTTGCTGTCACCGATCCAGCGCGTGTTCATCTACCTGGTGCTCGAGCACGCCGAGCACTTGGGCGTGCAGGATCAGGCCGTGGTCCAGTTCGAGCGCCTGCTCGGTATCGCCCCGGATGACGAGCGAGAACTGTTCCAGGGTTTTCTCGATTTCGCCGAGCGGCATCGGCAGGTGATCGCCCGCTTTGGGCGCTTTCCGCACCGCAACGAAGCGCTCGGGCGGCCGTCCACGGACGCCGAGCAGGCCTTTCTGCGCGAGCCGGGTTCGCGCTTCTGATCCGTGTGAGCGAAGGAACCTTCGCCCGCCGCCTGCTTCCTACACTCATATAACCGGCGCGCGGCCAAGCATGGGCAGCGGCCGCACCCAGCCAGAAGGAAACCGTCATGTCGTTGCGTCATCTATCGCTGCTTGTCGTTGTCGGCCTGCTGGCAGCCTGCAGCCCGGTAACCCAGGAGAACTTCGCCAAATTGCACGCCGGCATGGCGCGCGGCGAAGTCGAGGCGCTGCTCGGCAAACCGGGCGAATGTGCCGGCGCGCTGGGCATGTCGAGCTGCACCTGGGGACAGAAGAACCGCTTTATCAGCGTCCAGTTCGCCGGCGATAAAGTGATGATGTTTTCCGGCCAAGGCCTGAAATAGGAGGGCGTATGCGCCTGTTGATCGTGTTGTGTAGCACCCTGCTGCTGGCCGCCTGCGCAGGCTCGTCGCCCGAGCGCGGCGAGCCGGACAACGTCGGCCGGGTGGATCTTCAGCGCTACCAGGGCACCTGGTATGAGTTGGCGCGCCTGCCGATGTTCTTTCAGCGCAACTGCGTGCGGTCGCAGGCCGAATACCGGCTGCGCGACGACGGTCGCCTGGCGGTAAACAACCGTTGCGAGACCACGTCCGGCGAATGGGAGCAGGCCAGCGGCGAGGCGTTCGCGCAGCAGCCGGGCGAGACCGACAAGCTCTGGGTGCGCTTCGACAACTGGTTCAGCAAGCTCTTTCCCGGGTTGACCAAGGGCGATTACTGGATCCTCTATCTGCCCGATGACTACAGCGTGGCGCTGGTCGGCAGCCCCGACCGCGACTACCTCTGGCTGCTTTCGCGCACCGAGCAGGTCGGTTCGGCGACTCGCGAGCGGCTGCTTGACGAAGCCCGCGCGCGCGGCTACGACACCGACAAGCTGATCTGGCGCGGCGAGTCGAACTGACGCGTGGCAATGTGGTGCCAGCGCGGCCAGCCGGAGCTCCGCCGCTGCCGGCCTGGCCGCCGCGGCTAATTTCCCGCAGGGCATGCCGAACCTCTCGATCCCCGTTATGATGCCGGAAATGTCCGGCGGGACCCCGAGCCCGCGCACCGATCATGGAGTGTGCCATGCAGACCTTGTACCCGGAGATCAAACCCTACGCACGGCATGAGCTGGCGGTCGAAGCGCCGCATGTGCTTTACGTCGACGAGAGTGGATCGCCGGAAGGTCTGCCGGTGATCTTCGTCCATGGCGGCCCAGGTGGCGGCTGCGATGCCCTGAGCCGTCGCTTCTTCGATCCCAACCTGTACCGGATCATCACCTTCGATCAGCGTGGCTGCGGGCGTTCGACGCCGCATGCGAGCCTGGAAAACAACACCACGGCACACCTGATCGCCGACATGCAGCGTATCCGCGAGTATCTCGGCATCGACAAGTGGGTGCTGTTCGGCGGCTCCTGGGGCTCGACCCTGTCGCTGGCCTACGCCCAGGCCTTCCCGGAGCACGTGCACGCGCTGATCCTGCGCGGCGTGTTCCTCTGTCGCGAGCAGGAACTGTCCTGGTTCTACCAGCAGGGCGCCAGCCGGATCTTCCCCGACTACTGGCAGGACTTCGTCGCGCCGATTCCCGCCGAAGAGCGCGGCGACCTCATGCAGGCTTACTACAAGCGCCTGACCGGCACCGACCAGATCGCCCAGATGCATGCGGCGAAGGCCTGGTCCTGCTGGGAAGGGCGGACCGCGACCCTGCGCCCGAATACCCAGGTGGTCGACCGCTTCTCCGATACCCACCGGGCGCTGGCGATGGCCCGCATCGAGTGCCATTACTTCGTCAACCAGGCGTTTCTCGAGCCGAACCAGCTGCTGCGCGACGTGCACAAGGTGGCGCACCTGCCGTGCATCATCGTCCACGGCCGCTACGACGTGATCTGCCCGTTGGAAAATGCCTGGGAGCTGCACGAGGCCTGGCCGAACAGCGAGTTGCAGATCATCCGCGAGGCCGGCCATTCGGCCGCCGAGCACGGCATCTGCGATGCGCTGGTGCGTGCCGCCGCGGATATTGCCCAGCGCCTGCTGGATGTGCCTCCCGAGGAAGCCTGATGCGGGCATTGATCCAGCGCGTGCGTCAGGCACGCGTCGAGGTCGATGGCGAAGTCATCGGCTCCATCGACCAGGGGCTGTTGGCGCTGGTCGGTGTCGAGCGTGACGACGACCAGGCGCGCGCCGACAAGCTGCTGCACAAGCTGTTGCGCTACCGTGTCTTCAGCGACGAGCAGGGACGGATGAACCGCTCGCTGCAGGATGTCGGCGGCGGGCTGCTGCTGGTGTCCCAGTTCACCCTGGCGGCGGACACCGGCAGCGGATTGCGGCCCAGCTTTTCCAGCGCCGCACCTCCGGAGACGGGCGAGGCGCTGTACGACTACCTGCTGGCGCAGGCGCGGCGCCGGCACGAGACCGTTGCCTGCGGGCGCTTCGGTGCCGACATGCAGGTGCACCTGCAGAACGACGGGCCAGTGACCTTTCTGCTGCAGAGCTGATCAGGGCGCGCCAGCCCCTCAGCGTCGCGACGGTTCCAGCCCGTTGTCGTGCAGCCAGGTGATCGCGTATTCGCGCAGCTGCACGGTCTGGTAGTTCTGCCACGCCTGGCGCACGTCGGGGAAATCCTCCAGCTTGAAATCGAAGGTTCGCAGCGGCTTGCGGCCCTGCAGCGCGTGGCTGAGTACGGCGTGTGCGCTCGGGTCGTGCAAGGTGAACAGGAACGCCTCGCGCATGGCGATCGATTGCGCCAGCCCGAGCGGCTCGATCGGCAGGTAGCGGTCGTCCTGCACGTCGTATTTCTCGTCCGCGCCAGGTGGTGGCTCGCCGGGAAATACCGCGCGGATCTCGCCGGACTCCAGGTCCAGGTAGTGCGCAGTAGCGTCGCGGCTGTCGAGCGCATACTCCAGGCGGTGCAGGTCGATGGTCAAAGGTCGCATGGCGAGGGGCTGCCTGTAGGGATTCACAGTGTCTGACCCCGGTGCACTGTGGTCGTGCACGACGTTCATCAGTGCTGCGCCGGCGTCCGACGAAGCGGTCGCAACGACTGAGACTCGTGCGCTTGCCTGCGGCCTGATGACTCGCGCGTCGACAGCGCCCGCTAGAACAGTCGTGCCAGCAGGGCGGGAACAGCCGTTTCGACCCGCAGGATGCGCTCGCCCAGCTGCACCGGCTGCAAACCGGCCGCGGCGAGCCTGTCGACCTCGTAGGGAATCCAGCCGCCCTCGGGCCCGATGGCCAGCGTCACCGGCTCGCTCAGCGCCCGCGGGCAGGCCGGGTAATCGCCTGGATGGCCCACCAGGCCCCGGGTCCCGGCGGCAAGGGCTGGCAGGCGGTCCTCGACAAAGGGCTTGAAGCGTTTCTCGATGCTGACCTCGGGCAGCAGGGTGTCTCGAGCCTGCTCCAGGCCCAGCAACAGCTGCTCGCGGATCGCCTCGGGGGCGAGGAAGGGCGTCTGCCAGAAGCTCTTTTCGACGCGATAGCTGTTGAGTAGCACCAGCCGAGGCACGCCCATCGCGGCGACCGTCTGCAGCACGCGGCGCAACATTTTCGGCCGAGGCAGCGCCAGCAGCAGCGTGACGGGCAGCTTTGGCGGCGGTGGCTGGTGCAGGTCGATGGTCAGTTCGGCTTCGTTGGTATCGAGGCGAACCAGCCGTCCGCTACCCATGCGACCGTCCAACAGGCCGACACGCAGTGTCTCCCCGGCCTCGGCGCGGTGGACGTCATGGATGTGTTGAAGGCGCCGATCGCGCAGCACCACCCGATCGGCGGCGACGAAGTCGGCCGCCTCCAGCAACAGCAGGTTCACGGGCGCGGTGCGGGCGGTTGGTTGCCGGGCTGCGGTTGCTCATCCTCGGCATCGGCGTCGCCGCGGAATCCCTCTTCGCGCTGCTTGACCATGCTGCCGCAGATCAGCCCGGCCTCGAACAGCAGCCACATGGGGATTGCCAGTAGCGCCTGGGAAAACACGTCCGGCGGGGTCAGCACCATGCCGACCACGAAGCAGCCGACGACGACGTAGGGCCGGCTCTTGCGCAGGCTCGCGACGTCGACGATGCCGACCCAGATCAGCAGGAAGGTCGCCACCGGAATCTCGAAGGCGACCCCGAAGGCGAAGAACAGGGTGAGCACGAAATCCAGGTACTGGCCGATGTCCGTCATCATCGCCACGCCTTCGGGTGTCACGCTGGCGAAAAAGCCGAACATGATCGGGAACACGACGAAGTACGCGAAGGCCATGCCGCCGTAGAACAGCAGGATGCTGGAGATCAGCAACGGCACGGCGACGCGCTTCTCGTGCTTGTACAGGCCCGGTGCGATGAAACTCCAGATCTGGTGCAGGATCACCGGCATCGAGAGGAACAGCGCCACCATCATGGTCAGCTTGAAGGGCGTCAGGAAGGGCGAGGCCACGCCTGTGGCGATCATCGTGGCGCCTTCGGGCAGGTAGGCGCGCAGCGGCGCGGCCACCAGCGCGTAGATCTGCTGGGAAAAATAGAACAGCCCGCCGAACAGCAGCAGAATGGCGACCACGCACCGCAGCAGTCGCTTGCGCAGCTCGGTCAGGTGCGCGACCAGCGGCATTTCCTGGTCGTCGATGGATGTCTTGCTCATGGTTCAGGCGATCGGTCCGGGCGGGGTACGGAGGGGGTGTCGACGGGTTGGGCCTCGCTCGTCGGGGCGCTCAGGTCGCTGGCCTCGGGCGGGGGTGTCGCCGACTGCGGGGACGGCGCGCTGGCGTTGCCCGGTGCGCTGGGCATGATGCTTTGCTTCATCTCCCGCTCGAGGTCGAGGATCCGCTCGTTATGCAGCTGCCGGCGAATCTCGTCGGCGCCAATCTCGCGCTCGACCTCGGCCTTGATGTTGGCAAAGCTGCGCTTGGCCCGGCCAACCCACAGACCTGCCGTGCGGACCGCGCCCGGCAGGCGCTCCGGTCCGAGGACCACCAGTGCCACCAGGCCGATCAGCAGCAGTTCGGTGAAGCCGATATCGAACATGAATCAGTTCTTCTTCGCCGGATCGTCGACCTTGCGGGTCTCGGCATCGATGGTGTGGCTCTGTTTTTCCTCGACGCTGGGCTTGTCGTCATCGGTGCCCATCGACTTGCGGAAACCCTTGATGGCATCACCCAGGTCCGACCCCAGCCCCTTCAGGCGCTTGGTGCCGAACAGCATGACCACGATCAGCAGGATGATCAGGAGTTGCCAGACGCTGATTCCACCAAAACCCATGCTGCGTTACTCCGAATTGACTATCAGGATTGTGGGCGTGCGGCTTTTTCCGCATGCCCGGAAAGACCGAAACGCCGGTCCAGTTCGTCGAGCACAGCCTGTGGATGCTGGCCGAGGGCGGCGAGCATCACTAGGCTGTGGAACCACAGGTCGGCGGTCTCGTAGATCAGGTCGCTGGCATCGCCGCTGGCCGCGGCATCCTTGGCCGCGAGGATGGTTTCAACCGACTCTTCGCCAACCTTCTCGAGGATCTTGTTCAGGCCCTTGTGGTAGAGGCTGGCTACATAAGAGCTGTCCGCCGCCGCGCCCTTGCGGGCTTCGAGTACCTCGGCGAGACGGGAGAAGGTGTCACTCATGTGTGTGCTCCGCGTAAATGGCGTGCGGGTCCTTCAGCACCGGCTCGACGGTTTTCCACTGGCCCTGCTCCAGCACGCGATAGAAACAGCTTTGGCGGCCGGTATGGCAGGCGATGCCGCCGATCTGCTCGACCATCAGCACGATCACGTCGGCGTCGCAGTCCAGGCGCAGCTCGTGCAGCTGCTGCACGTGACCGGACTCCTCGCCCTTGCGCCACAGCTTGCCGCGCGAGCGTGACCAATAGATGGCGCGGTTCTCGGCAACGCTCAGCGCTAACGCCTCGCGGTTCATCCAGGCCATCATCAGGATGCGCCCGGTGCGATGGTCCTGGGCGATGGCCGGCACCAGGCCGTCCTCGTTCCAGTTGATCTGCTCCAGCCAGTTCATCGAATTCTCCACTCAGTGCGCGCAGTGTGCCAGTCCGACCGACCGCTGGCTATCGGCGCACCACGATGTAGACGCCCGCTGCCAGCATCAGCCAGGCCGGCCAGGCGGTCAGGGCGGACAGGCTGTCGGCCGTCGCCGCCAAGGTGGCGCCACCGGCCAGCAAGGCGGCCCCGACGAGGCGCAGCGGCCAGTGCCGGTGGTGTTCGCGCCAAGGTGGCGGCAGGTTTTTTGCATGGGGGCCGGACATGCGCTCGAGCAGCTCGCGGGTCATGCCGGCCAGGTGTGGCAGCTGTTCGATCTGCGCCTGGGCATTCTTCAGCAGCTGCTTCGGGCTCATGCGTTCGCGCATCCAGCGTTCGAGGTACGGCTGGCCAGTGGCCCAGAGGTCCAGTTCGGGATAGAGCTCGCGGCCCAGCCCCTCGATATTCAGCAGGGTCTTCTGCAGCAGCACCAGCTGCGGCTGGACCTCCATGTTGAAGCGCCGGGCAACCTGGAACAGGCGCACCAGCAGCTGGCCGAAGGAGATGTCCTTCAGCGGCTTTTCGAAGATCGGCTCGCAGACGGTGCGGATCGCCGCCTCGAATTCGTTGACCTTGGTTTCGGCCGGCACCCAGCCCGAGTCGATGTGCAATTGCGCGACCTTGCGGTAGTCGCGCTTGAAGAACGCCATCAGGTTGCGGGCCAGGTAGTCCTGGTCCTCCGGCGTGAGACTGCCGACGATGCCGAAGTCCACCGCGATGTACTGCGGGTTCCAGGGTTGGTGGGTGCTGACGAAGATGTTGCCGGGGTGCATGTCGGCGTGGAAGAAGCTGTCGCGGAAGACCTGGGTGAAAAAGATCTCCACGCCGCGTTCGGCCAGTTGCTTCATGTCGGTGCGCTGCTCGGCCAGACGGGTCATGTCGGTGACCGGCACGCCGTAGATGCGCTCCATCACCAGAACCTGCGGGCGGCACAGGTCCCAGTAGATCTGCGGCACATAGAGCAGGGGCGAGCCCTGGAAGTTGCGCTTGAGCTGGCTGGCGTTGGCCGCCTCGCGCAGCAGGTCGAGCTCGTCGTAGATGGTCTTGGCGTAATCGTCCACCACTTCGACCAGGTGCAGGCGGCGCGCCTCGTTCGATGCGCGCTCGGCGGTTTTGGCCAGCAGGAACAGCCAGGCCAGGTCCTGGCTGATGATCGGCCGCAGGTTGGGGCGCACGACCTTGACCACCACTTCCTCGCCGCTACGCAGCTTGGCCGCATGCACCTGGGCGACCGAGGCGGAGGCCAGCGGCTTGCTGTCGAAGCGGGCGAAGATCTGCCCGACCGGCGCACCCAGCTGACGCTCGATCAGCGCGGTGGCGACGGCCGAGTCGAAGGGCGGCACGCGGTCCTGCAGCATCGCCAGCTCCTCGGCGATGTCCAGCGGCAACAGATCGCGGCGGGTCGAGAGGATTTGCCCGAACTTGATGAAGATCGGCCCCAGCCCTTCGAGCGCCAGGCGCAGCCGCGCGCCGCGAGACAGCTCGGAATGGCGCCGCGGCAGCCAGCGCCAGGGCAGCAGGTAGCTGGTCGCGCGCAGCCACCAGGGCATGGGTAGGTCGAGGATGATGTCGTCCAGGCGGTAGCGGATTACCACCAGCAGGATGCGAAACAGGCGGCGGGCCGCGGCGAACAGCTTCATTCGGATCGATCTGGGTTCAGGGAGTGGGCAAGCCGATCGACCCGGGCTTCGAGGCGGTCGAGGTCGAGCTTGAGGCGGTCCAGTTCGTCAAAGCGCATATTGGCTTCGGCGCTGCCCACCAGGGCTCGCGATTCTTCGTTGAGGTAGTCGGCCAGGTCCTGGCGCAGGCTGTCGGCGCTCTGCCGCAACCAGCCGGCTTGCCCGCGCAGTCCGGAACCGAGCAACTGGGTCGCGACCGGACCAAGCAAGCGGGACAGCTCGTATTCCCAGTCCAGCTCCAGGTCCTGGAGCACTTCGGCAAGGCTCATCAGCACGCTGCTGTCGCCGTCGATCTCGACGTCCGGCCCATGCAGGATTGCGGTTTTCTGGCGGCTGGTGGCCAGGCGCACCAAGCTGCTGGCGGTCGCGCGCAACCGGCAGTCGGCGTCGCTGCCCCAGTCAGTGGCCAGGCGCAGGCCCTCGCCGTCGGCGAGCACGAAGACCCGCCACGCCGGAGCGCGGCAGTCGATCTCGATGATCCGGCCGCTGAGCCGTGCCAGGCGCGGCAGCGCAGTCGGGTCCAGGCGCAACGCACGGTTGATACCGTGCTCGGCGCCGGCCAGCAGGGCCGTGCGCAGCATCAGGGTTTGATGCCGCGGTGCAGGGCGACGATGCCGCCGGTCATGTTGTGGTAGGTCACGCGCTCGAATCCGGCATCGGCCATCATGCCCTTGAGGGTTTCCTGGTCCGGGTGCATGCGGATCGACTCGGCGAGGTAGCGGTAGCTCTCCGAATCGTTGGTGATCAGCTTGCCCATCATCGGCAGCAGGCTGAACGAGTAGGCGTCGTAGGCCTTGGAGAACAGCGCATTGGTCGGCTTGGAGAATTCCAGCACCAGCAGCCGGCCGCCCGGCTTGAGCACCCGCAGCATGGAGGCGATGGCGTCTTCCTTGTGCGTCACGTTGCGCAGGCCGAAGGCAATGGTGACCACGTCGAAGTGGTTGTCGGGGAAGGGCAGCTTCTCGGCGTCGGCCTGGACGAAGCTGACGTTGCCGGCCACGCCCTTGTCCAGCAGCCGGTCACGTCCAACCTTGAGCATCGAGGCGTTGATGTCGGCCAGGACCACCTCGCCGGTCGGCCCGACGATGCGCGAAAACTGCCGGGTCAGGTCGCCCGTGCCGCCGGCGATGTCCAGAATGCGGTTGCCGTGACGGGCACCGGACAACTCGATGGTGAATCGCTTCCACAGGCGGTGTACGCCCGCCGACATCAGGTCGTTCATCAGGTCGTACTTGGCCGCGACGGAGTGAAATACCTCGGCCACCTTCTGCGCTTTTTCGCTCTCCGGCACGTTCTTGTAGCCGAAGTGGGTGGTGGGCTCTGCGTCACGCTCTTTGCGGGGATCGGTCATGTCACTGTCACCGGAAGAATGTGCCGGCATTCTAAACCTAAAAGCGGCAGCAGGCTTCAAGCGGCAGGCGACAAGACAGCGCAAGGGCGCGGCAGCGGCTCCCCGCCGCGCCGACCGCCAGACGCGAGTCGGTCGGCCGGGGGATTGGCGGATCGATAAATCGGTGGATCGATGACGCGTGATCCATCCTACGTCTGGCTGTCGGTGCGTTCGGGTGCCGAAAGATGGCCGCGCCGGGCGCTCCTGTCAAAGCATCAGCTTGACCGGTGAAATGTCCGGGTCGCGGGACTTCCCGGCGGCGGCCAGGGCGGCGAGGTAGTCCGACCACAGCTGCTCTTGGTGCGTGGCCAGGTGATGGAGATAGTCCCAGCTGTACAGGCCGCTGTCGTGGCCATCGCTGAACGTCAGCTTCAACGCATACTGCCCGGCCGGCTCGATGCCCTCGAGCGCGACATTGATCTTGCCCGTCTGCAGCACCGGATTGCCGTGCCCCTGGACCTCGGCCGACGGTGAATGCACGCGAAGAAATTCGGCCGGCAGCACGTAGCGCTGGTCCGGACCATATTCGAGCTCCAGCGTCTTGGACAGCTTGTGCAGCTTGATGGCGGTGGGGATGTGCATAGCCTACTCCGTAGGAGCTTGAAGCCAGCAGCCCGGGCTTCGACTTCCGGCTTGAGGCTTCGCGCTTCCAGCTGCCTTAAAGGATATACCGCGACAGATCTTCGTCTTCCGCCAGCTCGCCGAGGTGGCTGTTGACGTAGGCGGTGTCGATGCGGATCGGTTCGCCATTCTGCTGGCCCGCCAGATCGCCAGCGCTGAAGGACACTTCCTCGAGCAGGCGTTCGAGCAGTGTATGCAGGCG
Source organism: Pseudomonas sp. (assembly GCA_032064305.1). GTDB lineage: Bacteria > Pseudomonadota > Gammaproteobacteria > Pseudomonadales > Pseudomonadaceae > Stutzerimonas. The sequence goes on from DAMBNU010000011.1 coordinate 94,731, forward strand.
GCGCGCCCCGATGTTTTCGGTCTTCTCGTTGACCTGCCAGGCGATCTGCGCCAGGCGCTTGATGCCGTCATCGGTAAATTCGATCCCCAGGCCCTCGGTCTTCAGCAACTCGCGGTACTGCTCGGTGAGCGAGGCATGCGGCTCGGTGAGGATGCGCTCGAAATCCTCGGGCGACAGTGCCTTGAGCTCGACCCGGATCGGCAGGCGACCCTGCAGCTCCGGCACCAGGTCGCTGGGCTTGGAGAGGTGGAAGGCGCCGGAGGCGATGAACAGGATGTGGTCGGTCTTGACCATGCCGAGCTTGGTGTTGACCGTGCTGCCTTCGATCAGCGGCAGCAGGTCGCGCTGCACGCCTTCGCGTGATACGTCGGCGCCGCCCGTGTTGCCGCGCTTGGCCACCTTGTCGATCTCGTCGATGAAGACGATGCCGTGCTGCTCCACGGCTTCGAGCGCGCGGGCCTTGAGCTCTTCCTCATTGACCAGGCGCGCGGCCTCCTCGTCACGCACCAGCTTGAGCGCGTCCTTGATCTTCAGCTTGCGGCTCTTTTTCTTGCCCTTGCCCATGTTGGCGAAGAGGCTCTGCAGCTGGTTGGTCATCTCTTCCATGCCAGGCGGGGCCATGATTTCCACGCCACCCGGGTTCTCCGCGACTTCGATATCGATTTCCTTGTCGTCCAGCTGGCCTTCGCGCAGGCGCTTGCGGAACAGCTGGCGGGTGTTCGAATCGCTGCTCTGTACCGGCTCCTCGCTGAACCCCACCGGGCGGGCCTGGGGCAGCAGGGCATCGAGGATGCGCTCTTCGGCTGCGTCTTCGGCGCGGTGGCGCATCTTTACCACTTCCTGCTCGCGGAGCATCTTCAGCGCGGCGTCCGCCAGGTCGCGGATGATCGACTCGACGTCACGCCCGACATAGCCGACCTCGGTGAACTTGGTCGCCTCGACCTTGATGAAGGGCGCATTGGCCAGCTTGGCCAGGCGACGGGCGATCTCGGTCTTGCCGACACCGGTGGGGCCGATCATCAGGATGTTCTTCGGGGTGACTTCCGGGCGCAGCTCGGCGGACAGCTGCATGCGCCGCCAGCGGTTGCGCAGGGCAATGGCGACGGCGCGCTTGGCGTCGTCCTGGCCGATGATATGGCGGTTGAGTTCGTGGACGATCTCGCGGGGCGTCATGGACATGGTGCGGTACTCCGGGGCTCGAGGGCGATCAGTTCGCGCTGTCGAGCTCCTCGATGGTGAGGTTCTGGTTGGTGAAGACGCAGATGCTGCCGGCGATGGTCAGGGCCGTCTCGGCGATTTCCTGGGCGCTCATCTGATCGCCGCCTTTCTGCATCAGGGCCATGGCCGCGGCCTGGGCGAAGCCGCCGCCGGAGCCCATGGCGATCAGGTCGTTCTCCGGCTGCACCACGTCACCGTTGCCGGTGATGATCAGCGAGGCGTCCTTGTTGGCCACGGCGAGCATCGCTTCCAGGCGGCTCAGGGAACGGTCGGTGCGCCAGTCCTTGGCCAATTCGACCGCGGCGCGCACCAGATGGCCCTGGTGTTTTTCCAGCTGGCCTTCGAAGCGTTCGAACAGGGTGAAGGCATCGGCGGTCGCGCCGGCGAAGCCGGCCAGCACCTGGCCGTGATAGAGGCGGCGCACCTTCTTGGCGTTGCCTTTCATCACGGTATTGCCGAGGGACACCTGGCCGTCGCCGCCCATGACGACTTTGCCGTTGCGGCGGACTGAAACGATGGTGGTCAAAAGAAGAGTCTCCACGCAGCGGGGCGAGCGTCGCCCGAATGCGCTTGATATGGGGGACCCTTCCAGGCATTTCAACCGGTGAGTGGCAAAGCGGCCCGGACTGTCCGGCATGCCAGCGAAAGCGCGGGGGCGCTATTGCAAGGCGAAGTCCAGTTGCCGCCAGGCTTCGTAGACCGCAACCGCGACGGTGTTGGACAGGTTCAGGCTGCGGCTGTCCGGGCGCATCGGCAAGCGCAGGCGCTGCTCGTTGGGCAGCGCGTCGCGGATCTCCGGCGGCAGCCCGCGGCTTTCGGGGCCGAATAGAAAGGCATCGCCGCGCGCGAAGCTGACCTGATGAAAGGGTTGCGAACCTTTGGTGGTAAAGGCGAATAGCCGCGGCTGGCCAAGGCTCGCCAGGCAGCTGTCGAGGTCGGCGTGGCGCTTGAGCGGGGCATACTCGTGGTAGTCGAGCCCGGCGCGGCGCAGGCGTTTGTCGTCCAGCTCGAAGCCGAGCGGCTCGATCAGGTGCAGGCTGCAGCCGGCATTGGCACAGAGCCTGATAATGTTGCCGGTATTCGGTGGAATCTCCGGTTGGAACAGGATCACATGGAACATGCGCGGCACCCGCTCTGAAAACGACCGGCATTCTACTGCGGCAAACGACCTTGCGGCAGGCGACCCTGCGGCTGACGATCCGTTACCGCGTCTGCGTCGACGCTTTTTCGGTTCGCTGGTGCTGCTTGGTCTGCTGTTCGGCTCGCTGCTGGGCCATCTGCTGCGCCCCGAGCCGGTAACGCTGTTGCGGGTCGAGCCGATAACGGGCGGGCTGCAGCTCTGGTTCGACCGCGAGCCGGAGCTCTTCAGCCAGGATGTCCGCGGTGCGGTGGGCATGCTGTTCCAGGCCCGCGGCAGCGATGCGGCCGGCCAGCTGATGCTGGACGGCGCCCCGGTCGGCTGGAAGGTACAGACCACCGACAAGGGGCTGCTGCTGCATCTGGTGGCCGCGCGGCCCCTGCAGGCCCGCTGGTCCGGCGCGCAGACCGAGGGCAACTGGCGCCTGGAGATACAGGTCGCGCGGCGCTGACCGGCGCGTCCGGCTCAGCCTTCGTCGGTGTCGTCCTCGTCGGCGCTGTCACCCCCCATGCCCAGTTCCTTGATCTTGCGCGTCAGGGTGTTGCGCCCCCAGCCAAGCAGCAAAGCGGCATCGCGGCGGCGACCGGCGGTGTGCTTGAGCGCGGTCTCGATCATGATCCGTTCGAACGCCGGCACCGCTTCGTCGAGCAGGTTGGATTGGCCGCGTGCCAGGGCCTGGTCAGCCCAGTGGCGCAGGGCCTGCTCCCAGTTGTTCGAGGGCATGGCGTCGGCCGGCTGGCTAAGCAGTTCCGGCGGCAGGTCATCGACGTGCACCTCGCGCCCGGATGCCATGACGGTGATCCAGCGACAGGTGTTTTCCAGCTGGCGGACGTTACCGGGCCAGGGCAGGTTCTGCAGATACTCTTCGGTTTCCGGTTTGAGCAGCTTGGTTTCGACCGCCAGTTCCTTGGCCGCGTTGGCGAGGAAATGCCCGGCCAGCGTCGGAATGTCTTCACGGCGGTCGGACAGGCGCGGGATGTGGATGCGAATGACGTTCAACCGATGGAACAGGTCTTCGCGGAATTTGCCGGCCTGGACCAGGGTTTCCAGGTCCTGGTGGGTCGCGGCGATGATTCGTACGTCGACCTTGACCGGCGTGTGCCCGCCGACGCGGTAGAACTCGCCATCGGCCAGCACGCGCAGCAGGCGGGTCTGGGTGTCGGCGGGCATGTCGCCGATTTCGTCGAGAAACAGGGTGCCGCCGTCGGCCTGCTCGAAGCGGCCGCGGCGCTGGTTGGCCGCGCCGGTGAAGGCGCCTTTCTCGTGGCCGAACAGCTCGGACTCCATCAGGTCCTTGGGGATTGCCGCCATGTTCAACGCAATGAACGGCGAAGCGGCGCGCGGGCTGTGGCGGTGCAGGGCGTGGGCGACCAGTTCCTTGCCGGTGCCGGACTCGCCGTTGATCAGCACGGTGATGTTCGAATGCGAGAGCCGGCCGATGGCGCGGAACACCTCCTGCATCGCCGGCGCCTCGCCGATGATTTCCGGGGTGTGACGTTGGTCGGCCGGCGCCTTCAGGCCCTGCTGCTCCTGGGCGTGCTGATTGGCGCGCTTGACCAGCGACACGGCCTCGTCGACGTCGAACGGCTTGGGCAGGTACTCGAACGCACCGCCCTGGTAAGACGCCACGGCGCTGTCGAGGTCCGAGTGCGCAGTCATGATGATGACTGGCAGTCGCGGATAGAGTTCGCGGATCTGCGCCAGCAGGTCGAGGCCGCTGACGCCGGGCATGCGAATGTCGGAGAGGATCACGTCGGGCTGCTGCCGTGCGAGCTTGGCCAGCACGCTGTCGGCGCTGTCGAAGCTCTGCGTGGTCATGCCTTCCTGCTGCAGGGCCTTTTCCAGGACCCAGCGGATGGAGCGGTCGTCGTCGACGATCCAGACAGTTTCGCTGCGGCTCATGCGGTGGGTGCTCCTTGTTCCAGCGGCAGGAAGATCGAGAACGCGGTATGCCCGGGATGGCTTTCGCATTCGATCAGGCCCTGGTGCTGACTGATGATGTTCTGGGTGATGGCCAGGCCCAGTCCGGTGCCGTCCGGGCGGCCGCTGACCATCGGGTAGAAAAGCGTGTTCTGCAGTTCGGCGGGGATGCCCGGGCCGTTGTCGATGATCTCGATGCGCGCCACCAGGCGATGCCGGATGTGACCAATGGTGAACTGGCGCAGGGTGCGGGTGCGCAGCGTCAGTCGTCCGAGCCCCAGTTCGGTTTGCCCGGCGAGCGCCTGCATGGCGTTGCGCATGATGTTGAGCACCGCCTGGATCATCTGCTCGCGGTCCATCAGGACCTCGGGAATGCTCGGGTCGTAGTCGCGCACCAAAATGAGGCTGCCCTGGCATTCGGCTTCGATCAGGCTGGCAACGTGTTCCAGCACTTCGTGGATGTTGGTCATCGACAGCGACGGCAACTTGTTCGAGCCGAGCATGCGGTCGACCAGGTTCCTCAGGCGGTCGGCCTCCTCGATGATGACGCCGGTGTAGTCCTTCAGGTGTTCTTCGGGCAGCTCGCGTGCCAGCAGCTGCGCCGCCCCGCGAATGCCGCCCAGCGGGTTCTTGATCTCGTGGGCCAGACCGCGGACCAGCAGCTTGGTCGTTTCATGCGCCGAGAGTTGCGCCTCTTCCTTGGTGATGCGCAGCAAGCGGTCGCGTGGCAGCACTTCAAGCAGGAGCATGGTTTCCTGCCGCGTCAGGATTGGGGTGACGGCATAGTCGACCGTCAGCGCCTGGCCATTGGTCGAGGTCAGGGTCGCTTCGCGCTTGGTGAAAGGGTGTGCCTGTTCGACCGCCTGGCGCAGCGCCGCCAGCGCCTCGGACGATTCGGTGAACAGCTCGCTGATGAACTGGCCGTGGCTGCGCTGGCCGCTGACGGCCAGCAGCATCTCGGCCGCCGGGTTCATGTATTCCAGGCGCAGCCGCGAGTCGAGCAGCAGCGTCGCGGTGGTGAGGTTCTCGATCAGCAGGCGCTGTAGGGCTTCGTTGATCATGGCAGTCTGCATCCGGTGGGTAGGTCGGGAAATGCAAGAAGCAAACCAAGGCGCTCCGTTTCGGCGCGGCACCGTAAACACTCACGCTCCAGAGCGGGGCACCGCAGATCCCAATGAGTTTGGATCAGCTCATGCCAGTGTATGCACCATTGCGGTGCGCTGCATGATCAGAGAAAGGGCACGAAAGGGATGTCGCGTTTTTCCTTCGGCTTGTCCGTGAGCGGACACTCCGGCCGTACACCGTAATCGGCCCGTTTGCAGGGGCGGGCCATGCGCCGTTGGGCCAGGGAGGTGCGCATCAGGTGGACGGTGCGCGGCAGGCTGCTCTGCACGGGCTCGCCCTGGGCGTCGATCACTTCCAGCGTCAGCTGGTGCGTGCCGCGATCGACGTTCTCCAGCACGAAGGCCGGCTGTTCGGTGGGTTCCCCGGTGGCGGCGCCGTCGAGCAGCAGGCGGTATCGATGGCCGGGATGCAGTCCCGGATCGCTGGTGGCGGTGACCGACAGCTCGCCGGCGTTGTTGCGGATGGTCGCGTCGGGCGCCGGCTGGATCAGGTCCAGCACGGCATAGCCCGGTGTGGGCGCCTTGATGACCCTCGTTGGCGGCGGCGCCGGCTCGGCCAGTGGCTGCGCGGGCATTCGGTTGGAGGGTCTGGTCTCGACCGGCTTGGTTGCATGGTTGCCGGGGCGATCGGTAAACACCCGATTGCCCGCCTCGTCGATATAGCTGTAGATCGCCGCGCTTGCCGGCAGGGCAGGCATCAGCAGCAGCGCGAGCAGGCCGAGTCCCGGCAGGTGCGTCATCGACGGGCCGGGCTGTTGGTATGGACGCGCTGCACGGTGAACTGCTCCGAGGCGCGCTGCACCACCTCGCCGCCGCTCAGCACCTCGACTTCAAGCAGATGCGTGCCGCGGTCGACGTTGTTCAGCTGCAGCGCCGTGCTGGTGCTGGCGTCGCCTTGCGGCTGGCCATCGAGCAGGAAGCGGATCCGGTGGTTCTGGCGCAGTGGCGGGTCCAGCTGGGCATTGACCACGAAGGTGCCGTTGTTCGCCCGCAGCGCCTGCTCGTCGGGAATGCCGCCAATCGATAGGCTGCGGTACGGCGGCTGGCCTGCTTCGTCCTGCCTGTTTGCTAGGGGCGGCGGGGCGTCCGGGGTCTTGATGTTCACCGTATTGGCCGGTGGCAGCTCAACGGCGTCCGCGGCCACGCCTTCGGGCGGCTGGTTGGTGAAGACCGTGTTGCCGCGGTCGTCGGTGTATTTGTAGATCTGCGCCAGGGCTGGCGCCGTAAGCACGAGTAGCAGGCTGAGCAATGCAGTGCGCATGGGAAGCTCCGCAGGTGGGTTGGGCAAGCCTTGCACCGAGTGGGCGAGCAGGCAAGCGCGAACGCTGCGATTTGAGATGGAGGCCCATGGCTGGGCGCCTCCGACACAGCAGCATTGCCTAATGACATCGCAGAAACGAAAAAGCCTCCCGAGGGAGGCCTTTTCTGTCACATGGACTGGATCAGACGCTGTAGTACAGGTCGTATTCCAGCGGGTGAACGAAGGTGCGGACCTTGATTTCTTCCTCGCTCTTGAGTTCGAGGTAGGCATCGATGAAGTCGTCGGAGAACACGCCGCCCTTGGTCAGGAACGCACGGCCCTTGTCCAGCTCCTCCAGGGCTTCCTTCAGGCTGCCGCAGACCTGCGGGATCAGCTTGCCTTCTTCCGGCGGCAGATCGTACAGGTTCTTGTCGGCGGCATCGCCAGGGTGGATCTTGTTCTGGATGCCGTCCAGGCCAGCCATCAGCAGTGCGGCGAAGCACAGGTAGGGGTTGGCAGCCGGATCCGGGAAGCGCGCTTCGATGCGGCGGGCTTTCGGGCTGGAAACGTAAGGGATACGGATCGAGGCCGAACGGTTGCGTGCCGAGTAGGCCAGCATGACCGGTGCTTCGAAGCCCGGGACCAGACGCTTGTAGGAGTTGGTCGACGGGTTGGTGAAGCCGTTCAGCGCCTTACCGTGCTTGATGATGCCGCCGATGAAGTACAGAGCGGTCTCGGACAAGCCGGCATAGCCTTCGCCAGCGAAGGTGTTCTTGCCGTCCTTGGAGATCGACATGTGTACGTGCATGCCCGAGCCGTTGTCGCCGTACAGGGGCTTGGGCATGAAGGTCGCGGTCTTGCCATAGGCGTCGGCGACGTTGTGCACGCAGTACTTCAGGGTCTGAACTTCGTCAGCCTTGTTGACCAGGGTGTTGAACTTCACACCGATCTCGTTCTGACCGGCAGTCGCCACTTCGTGGTGATGCACTTCGACGACCAGGCCCATCTCTTCCATGGCATTGCACATGGCGGTACGGATTTCGTGGTCGTGGTCGCACGGCGGAACCGGGAAGTAGCCGCCTTTGACAGCGGGGCGATGGCCCTTGTTTCCGCCTTCGACGTCCTGGTCGGTCATCCAGGAACCCTGCTCGGAGTAGATCTTGAACATCGAGCCGGAGATGTCCGACTTGAACTTGACCTGATCGAAGATGAAAAACTCCGGCTCCGGGCCGACGAATACAGTGTCACCGATGCCGGTGGACTTGAGGAATTCCTCGGCGCGCTTGGCGATGGAGCGCGGGTCACGGTCGTAGCCCTGCATGGTGCTCGGCTCGACGATGTCACAGACCAGAATCAGGGTCGGCTCTTCGGTGAACGGATCCAGCACGGCGGTTTCGTCGACCGGCATCAGGATCATGTCGGAGGCTTCGATGCCCTTCCAGCCATGGATGGACGAGCCGTCGAACATCTTGCCGTGCTCGAAGAAGTCTTCGTCGTGGGCGTCGCGCGCCGGAACGGTCACGTGATGCTGCTTGCCCTTGGTATCGGTGAAGCGCAGATCAATCCACTTCACATCGTAATCTTTGATCAGTTGAAGCGACTTCGACATGGTGCTCTCCAAGTGGTGGAAGCGATGACAGATATGCTTCCGGAATCTAGGGGGTGAAGCCGAGCGGGCGATACTCCGTCAAGGCGACCTGCCTCACAAGAGAGCAAATTGCATGCCAGTGCTCCGAGATGGGTCCAGGCGCTGCTAATGGGCCTCTGTTGCGGCTAATGAGGTTGAAGGGAACAACTTTCGCACATTCCAGGCACCAGATTGGTGCGGTATTGGCGCCGTTTGCGCGGTAATGGTGCGCGCGGCGGGCGATGGATAAAACTGACTAAAGCTTGATCAAATTCCGATATACTCCGCCCCCCTCTTTTCACGCCTGACCGGCGCCGCGCTGTCCATGAAGCTGATCGTCAAGGTTTTCCCCGAAATCACCATCAAGAGCCCACCGGTACGCAAGGGCTTCATTCGCCAGTTGGCGAAGAACATCCGTACCGTGTTGCGCGACCTCGATCCCGAACTGCGGGTGGAAGGGGTGTGGGACAACGTCGAGGTGGAAACCGCCTGCAGCGAGCCTAAGCAGCTGCACGAGATGATCGAACGGCTGCGCTGCACACCAGGCATCGCACACTGCCTGGAGGTGCACGAGTACCCGCTGGGGGATCTGGATGACATCGTCGAGAAGTGCAAGTCGCACTTTGCCGAGCGGCTGGCCGGCAGGATCTTCGCCGTGCGCTGCAAGCGCGCCGGTAAGCACCCGTTCAGTTCGATGGACGTCGAGCGCCACGTGGGCAGCGAGCTGCGTGTGCAATGCGGCGCTGCCGGTATCTCGCTGAAAGCGCCGGAGATTGAAGTGCGGATGGAAATCCGCGATCAGCGCCTGTTTGTCGTGCATGCGCAGCATGACGGCATTGGCGGCTACCCGCTGGGCGCGTTGGAGCAGACGTTGGTGCTGATGTCCGGCGGTTTCGATTCCACCGTAGCGGCCTACCAGATGATGCGCCGCGGGCTGATGACCCATTTCTGCTTCTTCAACCTGGGCGGCCGTGCCCATGAGCTGGGCGTGATGGAAGTGGCCCACTATTTATGGAAGAAGTACGGCAGTTCGCACCGGGTACTGTTTATCAGTGTGCCCTTCGAGGAAGTCGTCGGTGAGATCCTCGAGAAAGTCGACGATAGCCAGATGGGCGTCGTGCTCAAGCGCATGATGCTGCGGGTGTCGACCCAGTTGGCTGAGCGGCTGCACATCGACGCCCTGGTCACCGGCGAGGCCATTTCCCAGGTTTCCAGCCAGACCCTGCCGAACCTGTCGGTCATCGATTCGGCCACCGACATGCTGGTGCTGCGGCCGCTGATCGCCAGTCACAAGCAGGACATCATCGACACCGCGTTCGAGATAGGCACCGCCGAGTTCGCCAAGAACATGCCCGAATACTGTGGCGTGATCTCGAAGAACCCGACCACCAAAGCCAAGCGCTATCGCATCGAACATGAAGAAAAGCAGTTCGACATGGCGGTGCTTGAGCGTGCCATGGCCAACACGCGTCAGGTGGCCATCGATCGCGTGATCGACGAGCTGGGCCAGGATTTGCAAGTTGAAGAAGTGGTCGAGGCGAGCGCTGGGCAGGTGGTAATCGACATCCGCCACCCCGACCTTGTTGAGGACGAACCTCTGCAGCTGCAGGGCATCGAAGTGCAAACGCTGCCGTTCTATGCGCTGAACAACCGCTTCAAGGAGCTGGATGAGAACCGCCAGTACCTGCTGTATTGCGATAAAGGTGTCATGAGCCGCCTGCATGCTCATCATTTGTTGAGCGAGGGGCATGTCAATGTGCGCGTTTATCGTCCGAGCTAAACAGCCCGGCCTGCTGGGCGGCAGTATCCGCCATCGCCCTCCCGACCCGCTTCGCGGCTGAATTGCTGCGACACGTTGTTAACGAACCTTCTGCTTCATCCAACTTTTCGCGTTGGGCCGCTCGATGCACCTGCCGAGTAGCCCGACCCAACTACGAGACCACTACTGTGATCGAGAATCTACGCAACATCGCCATCATTGCTCACGTTGACCATGGCAAAACCACCCTGGTCGACAAGCTCCTGCGTCAGTCCGGCACCCTGGAGCGCGGCGAGCTCAACGACGAGCGCGTGATGGACTCCAACGACCAGGAAAAAGAACGCGGCATCACCATCCTGGCCAAGAACACCGCGATTCGCTGGAACGATTACCGCATCAACATCGTCGACACCCCCGGCCACGCCGACTTCGGCGGCGAAGTCGAGCGCGTGATGTCGATGGTCGACTCCGTACTGCTGCTGGTCGACGCCCAAGACGGCCCGATGCCGCAAACCCGCTTCGTGACCAAGAAGGCCTTCGAAGCCGGCCTGCGTCCGATCGTGGTGATCAACAAGGTCGACCGCCCGGGCGCGCGTCCTGACTGGGTGCTGGACCAGATCTTCGACCTGTTCGACAACCTCGGCGCCACCGAAGAGCAGCTGGACTTCCAGGTCGTCTACGCCTCGGCCCTGAACGGCATCGCCGGTCTGGATCACACCGACATGGCCGAAGACATGACGCCGCTGTACCAGGCCATCGTTGATCACGTACCGGCACCGAACGTCGACATCGACGGCCCGTTCCAGATGCAGATCTCCGCGCTGGACTACAACAGCTTCCTCGGCATCATCGGTGTAGGCCGCATCGCCCGCGGTCGCGTCAAGCCGAACACGCCGGTTACCGCCATCGACATGCATGGCAAGAAGCGTAACGGCCGTATCCTCAAGCTGATGGGTCACCACGGTCTGCACCGCGTCGACGTCGACGAAGCCACCGCCGGCGACATCGTCTGCATCAGCGGTATGGACGAACTGTTCATCTCCGACACCCTGTGCGACCAGAACAACGTCGAAGCGATGAAGCCGCTGACCGTTGACGAGCCGACGGTTTCCATGACCTTCCAGGTCAACGATTCGCCGTTCTGCGGCAAGGAAGGCAAGTTCGTCACCAGCCGTAACATCAAGGAGCGTCTGGACAAGGAGCTGCTGTACAACGTGGCCCTGCGCGTCGAAGAAGGCGATTCGGCCGACAAGTTCAAAGTCTCCGGTCGTGGCGAGCTGCACCTGTCGGTACTGATCGAAACCATGCGTCGCGAGGGCTTTGAGATGGCCGTGGGTCGCCCGGAAGTGATCATCCGCGAAGTTAACGGTGCCAAACACGAGCCGTTCGAGAACGTCACCATCGACATCCCTGAAGAATCTCAGGGCAAAGTCATGGAAGAGATGGGCCTGCGGAAGGGCGACCTGAGCAACATGGTGCCGGATGGCAAGGGCCGTGTTCGCCTCGAGTACAACATCCCGGCTCGTGGCCTGATCGGTTTCCGTAACCAGTTCCTGACCCTGACCAACGGTGCGGGCATCCTGACCTCGATCTTCGACCGCTACGACGTGATGAAGTCAGGCCACATGTCCGGCCGTCAGAACGGCGTACTGGTGTCGATCGATACCGGCAAGGCGCTGACTTACTCGCTGGAGACCCTGCAGGCGCGCGGCAAGCTGTTCGTCGAGCACGGCCAGGAGATCTACAACGGTCAGATCGTCGGCCTGAACAGCCGTGACAACGACATGGGCGTGAACCCCACCAAGGGCAAGAAGCTCGACAACATGCGCGCTTCGGGCAAGGACGAAACCATCGCCCTGGTCCCGCCGGTCCGCTTCACCCTGGAGCAGGCGCTGGAGTTCATCCAGGACGACGAGCTCTGCGAAGTGACCCCGAAGTCGATCCGTCTTCGCAAGAAGATCCTCGACGAAGGCGAGCGCAACCGCGCTGCGAAGAAAGCCAAGGCTTGATTCCCGCTTAGCTGCAACAAAAAGGCGCCTTAGGGCGCCTTTTTGCTGGATTGGGTTTACCTGCAGCTACGATTTCCTATGAGTTCCGGTAGATCGCGCTTAATGACAGAAACCGTGAGGGGCTGGCGCTTTGCACGTGTATCGAGGATCAAGGGCAGTTGTTCCGTAGTGCACAACGCTCATCGTCGCGGCCGTCCGTTTACGACCGAGGCCGTGCCCGAAGAAGACCGTTACTGCGGCATCCAGGCCATCAGTCTGAAAGGGGCGACGCTCATTTCGGATGAGCAACGAACTGAGCTGCCTGAACCCTTTCATCGCCCTGGTCCCGCCGATCCGCTTCACCCTCAAGCAGGCGCTGGAACTCATCGACGACGACGAGCTGGAAGTGACACCGAAGTCGATCCGCCTGCGCAAGAAGCTGCTCAACGAGAACGTCCGCAAGCGCTACGAGCGCGCCAAAGTCTGATGATCAAGTAGCGATGAAGGAAGGCGCCTCACGGCGCCTTTCTTGTTTTTGCGGGAGGGTGCAACGCGCACGCAGACCTGTTGCTGGTCTCGCAAACCCGGCTGACGAATCAGGCGCAATGGTTGTGGCTCTTTGCACGATGTGGAGAGGGGCCATGGTTGGCGCTCCTCTCCGGCGCAGGCGTATCCCTTCCGCACCGGCGATGTCTTTGGCCGGCCAAAACGTGCACGGCTCCTTTGCTGTCGTTTCGAGGTGCCAGCATGAAAGGCTTCCTGTAATGCAATCTGTGGATCTATAATGCGAACAATTCGCAGATGCATTCACAGTAAGGGACGCACTTATGCCTCACTCGTTCGATGTTCCGAGACACCGTCACGTTGGCGATGGCTCGCCGATGACCCTGCGGCCGTTGGCGTTGGCCGTGAAATTACTGGCGGTGGGTGCCGCGCTTGCGGTGCTGCCTGTGCACGCCCAGGATGCCACAGGCGAGCAACCGCAGAGCCCTGCGGCGCTTGACGCCGTTACGGTGACAGGCGAACGGGTGCTGGATACGACAGAAGGCACAGGCGCCTACACCACCGGCACCGCGCGCACGTCGACTCCGCTGAGCATGTCGCTGCGCGAGACGCCGCAATCGGTCAGCGTGGTGACCCAGCAGCGCATGGAGGATCAGGACCTGCGGACGATCCTCGACGTGGTCAACAACACCACCGGCGTGTCGGTAAACCGCTACGAGACCGACCGCGCACAGTTCAACGCGCGCGGCTTCGAAATCAATTCGCTGATGGTCGACGGCGTGCCCACCATCTGGGAGCAGCCGTGGAGTTCGGGCGAGATCTTCAGCAGCCTGGCGATGTATGACCGGGTAGAAGTGGTGCGCGGCGCGAACGGCCTGATGGCCGGGGCGGGCGACCCGTCTGCCTCGCTGAACCTGGTTCGCAAGCGTGCCAGTAGCTCCGAGCTGACTGGCTCGGTGGAAGTCAGCGGGGGTAGCTGGGATACCTATGGCACCACCGGAGATTTGTCGTTTGCGCTGAACGAGGCGGGCACGGTGCGTGCGCGCCTGGTGGGTGAATACACTGAGGGCGACAGCTGGATCGACCTCAAGTCCAACCAGCGCGAGACCTTCTACGGCACCATGGACATCGACCTGACGCCCGACACGACGTTGTGGTTCGGCCTCAGTCGTCAGGAAAACGATTCGGATTCACCCATGTGGGGCGGGTTGCCGATCTGGTATGCCGATGGTACTCGGACGCACTGGAGTCGTTCCAAGACCACCTCGGCCGAGTGGAGCAAGTGGGACAGCACCTATGAAACCTATTTCGTCAATCTGGACCACGTCTTCGCCAACGACTGGCAAATGAACCTGAGCTACAGCCGCGGCGAGCGCGACTCCGATTCCTACCTGCTCTACCTGTCGGGCAACCCCGGCCGCAACGGCAGCTCACCCATGTTTTCCTTCCCGGGCTCGTACCAGACGCGGACCGTGCAGGATGACTACAGCCTGCGGTTCAGTGGCCCGTTCGACTTGTTGGGTCGCGAGCATGAGCTGGCGGTCGGCTATATCCACAGCGAGCAGGACTTCGACGCGGACAGCCGTGTCGCGCAGACCGGCTTCGGGGGCGTGGCCAATTTCGACGCCTACGACGGCGATTTCCCGGCGCCGGTCTGGGGCGGTCGGACGCCTTACAGCTACGGCGACCTGACGCAGAAGGGCCTCTATGCGGTGACCCGCCTGAACGTCACCGACGCGCTCAAGGTGATCGTGGGGGCGCGAGACAACCGCAATGAAAAGGACAGTGACGACACGCCCTTCGACAGCCCGTCGCGGATTGACGAGCACGAACTGACCCCCTATGCCGGCGCGATCTACGACCTGACCGACAACCTGTCGGCCTACGTCAGCTACACCGAGATATTCCTGCCCCAGGCCGAGCGGGACGCCAGCGGCCAGCAGCTGGCCTCGATCATTGGCGAAAACTACGAGACGGGCCTGAAGGCGGAGTTCTTCAACGGTCGCCTCAACGCCTCCGCGGCGGTGTTCAAGATCAAGCAGAACGGCCTGGCGGCCAGTACCGGCCTTCCGGTGCCCGGTGGGATGCCGGGTGAGTTCGCCTATGAAGCGACCGATGTCACCAGCGAAGGGTTCGAGCTGGAGGTCAACGGCGAGCTGGCCCCCGGCTGGAATCTGATGGCCGGTTACACCCAGTTCGATGCAGAGAACGCCGACGGCAGCGCTGCCAGTACCCGCTACCCGACGAAGCTGGTGCGCACCTTTACCACCTATCGTCTGCCGGGGGTATTCAACAAGCTGACGCTGGGTGGCGGGGTGAACTGGCAGGACAGCATCTACACCTACGCTACCAACCCGGCGGGCAATGCGGAAAAAATCGAGCAGGACGCCTACGCGCTGGTCAATCTCATGGCCCGTTACGAGGTAAGCGAGAACCTGACGGCGCAGCTCAACGTCGACAACCTCACCGACGAGGAGTATTTCGACATGTTCGAGGCCTACGGTGCTCTGACCTACGGGGCGCCCCGCAGCGTGACCGCCTCGGCGAAGTACCGCTTCTGAACCGGCACGAGCGGACGGCAGCTGCCGGCTCGCTCGTCTCCCGGCCTATTCCCGGCCTATTCCCGGCGTCGGACAGCGTGCGCCGCTTTCGTCCGGCGCTGGCGCCCACGCCGTAACGGCCCCGTCGCGGGTCAGCCGAGGGGCCAGGTCATCACCTGGCCCGGCGCGCCGCGTCAGCCGAAGCGGCCGGTGATGTAGTCCTCGGTCTGCTTCTGCTTGGGTTGGGTGAAGATGATGTCGGTCGAGCCGACCTCGATCAGCTCGCCCAGGTACATGAAGGCCGTGATATCTGAACAGCGCGCCGCCTGTTGCATGTTGTGCGTCACGATGACCACGGTGAACTGTTCCTTGAGGTCGGTGATCAGCTGTTCGATCTTCATGGTCGAGATCGGGTCGAGCGCCGACGTGGGCTCGTCGAGCAGCAGTACGCGCGGGCGCAGGGCGATGGTGCGGGCGATGCACAGGCGTTGTTGCTGGCCGCCGGACAGGCCCAGCGCGCTCTGCTGCAGCTTGTCCTTGACCTCGTCCCAGAGCGCCGCGCCGCGCAGGGCTTGTTCAACCCGTTCCTGAGTTTCCCCGCGGGACAGTCGTTCGTGGTGCCGAATCCCGTAGGCGACGTTGTCGAAGATCGACATCGGAAAGGGCACCGGCTTCTGGAACACCATGCCGACGTTGCTGCGCAGGCGGCTCAGCGAGTACTTCGGATCGAGGATGTTCTCGCCATCCAGCAGGATCTCGCCGGTCGCCGTCTGCCCCGGGTATTCGGCGTAGATGCGGTTGAAAATACGCAGCAGGGTGGACTTGCCGCAGCCGGACGGGCCGATGATCGCGGTGATGCGGTTGGCCGGAATGTCCAGGCTGATGGATTTGAGCGCGACGTGCTGGCGGTACTGGAAACCGACGTTGCGCGCGCAGATTTCGGGCATGTGGGTCTGAAGATTGGTCATTGCGCACCTTTACGGCGTGAGAAGACGAAGCGGGACAGCAGGCTGAGCAGCAGGACGAACAGGGTCAGCAGCAGCGCGCCGGCCCATGCCAGTGCCTGCCAACTGTCGAACGGGCTCATGGCGAACTGGAAGATGGTCACCGGTACGCTGGCCATTGGTTTGAGCAGGTCGCCATTCCAGAACTGGTTACCAAAGGCGGTGAACAGCAGCGGTGCGGTTTCACCGGTGATGCGCGCCATTGACAGCAGTACGCCGGTCACAACGCCGGCCTTGGACGCGCGTAGCAGGATCTGCAACGTGACCTTCCAGCGCGGAATGCCGAGGGCCAGCGCCGCTTCACGAAGTGAGGCGGGCTGCAGTTGCAGCATTTCGTCGGTGGTCCGGGTTACGACCGGGACGACGAGCATGGCCAGCGCCAGGCCGCCGGCCAACCCGGAAAAGCTCACCGAACCACCGGTGAGCTGGTTCATCGGGATGACGATGGCGGTGTAGACGAACAGGCCGATCACGATCGAGGGTGCCGACAGCAGAATGTCGTTGACGAAGCGCACCAGCGTGCCCAGGCGTGAGGTCCGCGCGAACTCGGCCAGCCACAACCCTGCGAGGATGCCGATCGGCGCACCGATGCCCAGCGCCAGCAGGGTCATCAGGACGCTGCCGAATAGGGCGTTCGCAAGGCCGCCTTCGGCCCCCGGGGGCGGCGTCATTTCGGTGAACAAGTCCAGGCTCAGCGCGCTGCCGCCCTTGATCAGCGTCGTCAGCAGTATCCACACCAGCCAGCCGAGGCCAATCAGCGCAGCGCCGCTGCTCAGCACCATGGCAAGCGCGTTCTTGAGCCGACGCGCGCGGTAAAGGTTTTCGTTTACGTTCATCAGTTGCCCGCCCTGCGCGACATGCGGGCCAGCATCAGGCGGGCCAGCAGCAGCACGAAAAAGGTGACCACGAACAGCAGGAAGCCCAGCGCAATGAGCGATGAGCGATGCAGATCGGTGTAGGCCTCGTTGAACTCGTTGGCAATCACCGAGGCGATCGAACTGCTCGGCATCAGCAGCGACATCGACAGCTGGTGCGCATTGCCGAGCACGAAGGTGACGGCCATGGTTTCGCCGAGGGCGCGGCCGAGACCGAGGAATATTCCGCCGACCACCGCAGAGCGGGTGTAGGGCAGGACGATGTCCCAGCAGACCTCCCAGGTGGTCGAGCCGAGGGCGTATGCCGATTCCTTCAGCGCGGGCGGGACGGTGCGAAACACCTCGTACATGACCGAGGTGATGAACGGCAGGATCATGATTGCCAGGATGATCCCCGCGCTGAGCATGCCGATGCCCAGTGCCGGCCCCTGGAACAGCCCGCCGATCAGCGGCAGGGCACCGAGGTATTCGCTGATTACCGGCGACAGGTACTGCGCCATGAACGGGCCGAACACGAACAGGCCCCACATGCCATAGATGATCGAGGGGATGCCGGCCAGCAGCTCCACCGCCGAGGCCACCGGCGTCCGCAGCCACGGCGGCGCAATCTCGGAAAGAAACAGGGCGATGCCGAAGCTGACTGGCACCGCCAGCACCAGGGCGATGAAGGAGGTCATCAGGGTGCCATAGATCGGCACCAGCGCGCCAAACCGGCCGTTGATCACGTCCCACTCACTGCTGGTCAGAAAGGACCAGCCAAAGGTTGAGAAGGCCAGGCGGCCGCCCCACAGGGTCGAGGCGGCGGCACCCAGCATGACCGCCAGCACCAGCAGGGCGGCAGTCAACAGGATGAGTCGAAACCAGCGGTCATGACGCGTGTCGCACTGCGCACGGTGTTCACGTTGGTCGCGGGTCAACGGCAGGTGCGCGACCGGCATGGGGTTGGCGGTGGGCATGGGTAGTCCTCAAGCAAAGCACCCCGCGCCGTTACCGGCGCGGGGTGGTTTCAGGTGCGGCTGTTCAGTTCTTGAAATCAGACGACCAGTAGGACTCGATCTTGTCGACCAGCGAATCCGGCAGGGCGACGTAGTCGAGGGCGGCGGCATCCTTCTGGCCGTTCTCCAGCGACCACTTGAAGAAATCGAAGGCGGCCTTGCTGCGCTCGGGGTTCTTCGGGTCCTTGTACATGATCACCCAGGTGGTGGCGGTGATCGGCCAGGCCTGCTCACCCGACGCATTGGTCATCAGCAGATTGAAGTCCTTGGCGTTGCCCCAGTCGGCGGTATCGGCGGCGGCCTGGAAGCTGTCGGAGTTCGGCTGAACGAATTTGCCGGCGGCGTTTTTCAGCTGCGCGTGGGCCATCTTGTTCTGCAAGGCGTAGGCGTATTCGACGTAGCCGATCGAGTTCTTGATCTGCTTGACGTAGGCCGAGACGCCTTCGTTGCCCTTGCCGCCAACGCCGGCCGGCCAGTTGACCGTGGTGCCGAAGTCGACCTTCTGCTTCCACTCCGGGCTGACCTTGGCCAGGTAGTTGGTGAAGTTGTAGGAGGTGCCGGAACCGTCCGAGCGATGCACGACGGTGATGTTGTCAGCCGGCAGCTTCAGGTCGGGGTTGAGCTTGGCAATCGCCGGATCGTTCCAGGTTTTGATCTCGCCGAGGAATATCTTGGCCAGGGTCTCGCCGTCCAGCTTGAGCTTGCCGGGTTCGATGCCTTCGATGTTCACCACCGGGACGATGCCGCCGATGATGGTCGGGAACTGGCCAAGCCCGGATTTCTGCAGGTCTTCGCTCGACAGCGGGGCGTCGGAAGCACCGAAGTCCACGGTGGCAGCCTTGATCTGTGCGATACCGCCGCCCGAGCCGATCGACTGGTAGTTGATGCGGTTGCCCGAGTTCTGGCTGTAGGCCTGCGACCACTTGGACAGGATCGGATAAACGAAGCTGGAGCCGGCGCCGGTCACGTCGGTGGCGTGTGCAAGCGAGCTCAGGCAAAGCGCCGACAGCAGAGCGGAAAGGCGGAAGGTGCGTCCCATGTACGTAACTCCTTGGTTTCGAGCGGGGTGTGCGAGCACTCTAGGACGACTTTGTGACGCTAAGATGACGGTGAGGTTGCAGAACGAATTTGCGACGTTGCGAGCGGCCTTGCCGGCGCGGTGACGCCACTGTCGCAGCCATTGCATGGCGTTCGGTGAGGCTGAAGAACGGAGCTGGCAGTCAATCGCCGGTATAGCGCTTGGCCTCCCAGAAACCGGGGCGCGGCAGGTCGGGTTTTGCCTGGTAGCCAGCCCAATCCACAGGTGCAGGTACAGGGCTATAGAGCGTCAGGCTGTGAGGAGTTGGCCCTTTTGGACGAACCCAGTGGAGAAAGGCGCGCCTTGATCAGGGGTATTTCAACGAAATCAGGGGTATTTCAACGAACTCGGTGACGGGATAGCGCTCGTCGATGCGCGAGGCGATGACCTTGCCATCGGCCAAGCAGCGCACACGCGATTGATCGAAAAACGCCGCCGTGCCCTCGTCGAAGTGCACGCCGCCCGGCCATAGGCCGTTTTCGCCGGTCGGGTAGTAGCCGCCCTTGGCGATGGCCATGTGGGTCAGGAGCTGCAGTGGATTGCAGTTCGGCTCCCTGGTTGGGAAGGGAAAAGCTCAGTTGATCGGTTTGCTTGCGGCCATGTCTGATACGTCCTGTTCTGGCGCCGCCTGACGGGCAGCCTGTCCTTGTCTTAGCCGGAAAAATTGAGCGAGCGCTTGCGCCGCTGCGGCTCGGCAGGCACGTCGACCGAGCGCGCCTGCTTCAGCAGGCTTCCCGCCCTGTCGCTATCCGCAGCCCCAGGCAGCACGGGCGGTTTTATTTGGATGCCCGAGCCCTTGCCCGGTGCACCGCCGGCATTGATTTTGATCAGCGGGCCGGAAACGCTGATGCCGCCTGGGTCGAGCTTGATGAAGCTGCCACCGGCTTTGAGGGTGAGTTCCACACCCGCTTCGATAACCATTTTCTGCCCGGCTTTGAGGTGTAGCTCGCGGCCGGCTTTGGTGAGCTGGGCGGTGCCGAGCCTGACGTGCTGGTTTTGGCCGACAGTAAGGTGGTCGTCGAGTTTGACTTCGACCTTGCGGTCGCCCGCAACGGTCAGGTGTTCTTCGGCGTGCAGTTCGGCGTAGCTGTTCTTTTCGACGGTGTCGTGGCGTTCGTGTCCGACGCGAATTTTCTGGTCATGTTCGATGTTTTCGTCCCAGTCGCGCTGGGCGTGGATGTAGATCTGTTCGGCGCCTATGCGGTCCTCGATGCGCAGCTCGTTGTAGCCGCCACCGCCCGGTGAGCTGAGTGTCTTGAATACGCTCCGGGTCTTGTTCGCCGGCAGATCGTAGGGGACCTGGTGTTCGGCGTGGTAGAGGCAGCCCGTCACCAAGGGTTGATCGGGGTCGGCCTCCAAAAAGTTGACCAGTACTTCCATGCCGACTCGAGGGATGGCGATACCGCCGTAGCGGTCTCCGGCCCAGCTGTTGGAGACGCGCAGCCAGCAGCTGGTCTTGTCGTCCGCCTGGCCTTCACGGTCCCAGAAGAATTGCACCTTGATACGCCCGTACTCGTCGCAGTGGATCTCCTCACCGGCCGGACCGGTGACGACGGCGGTCTGGGCGCCAAGCACGCGAGGCTTCGGATGGTTCAGTGCAGGCCGGTAGGGAACGTCCCATGGAGTCGCGACAAAGCGGTTGCGATAGCCCTGGGCGAAGCGGCCAGTCGTTGAACTCAGGTTTGAGTCCGATTGATCTGTATGGTCGCGCCCGTGCTGACGTGAGCTATTGGTGATCGACTCCTCCAGCACCTGCGGCTGTTTGCCTTCGTGAAGCACCTCTGTCAGCAGCCAGAGGTCGTTCCATTCCCGGCGGGGGTGGTCGGAGATTTCCAGCAGGTGACCGCTGACGAGTGTGGGCTGGTCGCTGCGGCCTTCAGCCTGCTGATAGTCGGCACGGTGGCGTTCCAAGGCACGCTGAGAGAGTTGCTTGCCGCGGGTGCGATCCATGAAGCGCCCTGGGTAGTGGTAATCTTCCAGGTCAGGTCCTGGTGCGCTCTGCTGTTCGGAACCCTTGTGGCCGGCTTCCATCACCAGGCGCGGCTGCTGGAAATCATAGTCTCGCCGGCTGACGCGGTTGGTACGAGTCTCCAGGCGGACGGCAAAACGCTTGATCACAGGCTCGTCGGCGACCAGCCCGCTGTCCTGCAGGTACGCGGTGGGCTGGCCGATTTTGGCAAAACTCGTCTGGTCATCACCGAACACCAGTACATGGCCCTGCGGGCTGTGCTCGAAGTGATAGTGGATGCCTTCTTCCTCACAGAGGCGCTGGACGAAGTGCAGGTCGGTTTCGTCGTACTGTGTGCAGTAGTCACGCTCTGGATAGATCACCGGGCCAAGTTGGAAGCGATAGGCATTCGCCTGGATGCCGTGGCCCTCGAGTATTTTGGTGATGATTTGCAGCACGGTCAGGTGCTGAAAAATGCGCTGATCGGTACGGTGCGCGAGGTAGGCAAGCTGCGGAACGAGGGTCACCCGGTAGCGGGTAAGGCGTTTTCCGGACTCGCCCTGTGCGACCCGGTGGATCAACCCGTGAATGCCTCCGCCGGCCGGGGAGAGCGCCAGGAATGCTGGCTTGTGCAGCAGACTCTGCAGGTCCAGATCGGGGCGTTCGCTGATCAGCTCAAGATCGAAGCGATAGGGCTGGCTGATGGCTTCGCGACCGCAGAACGCAAGCACCTGCAGGTCGTGCTCGACGCCTTCGATGGTGAGGCTAAAGTGGGTGTCGTTGGCCGCGTTGAACATGACGCTTCCTTGTTCTCGTGTCATCCATGGGTGCGTCCGAACCAGCGCCGCAGGCGGCTTGGAGCGGGACTGCAGAAGAGATCCAGCAGTTGGGTCACGCTTGTTAGGCGCTGATCAGCGTCAAACGCCAGTGCTGCGCGCAGAGTGGGCCAGCCCTGAGTGAGGTTCGCAGGGCATACCAGCTCTTTATCGAGCTCCATTGCTTTTGCCTGCTTGGCGCTTAGCCGCCGGAACGGGTGGCTGCCGCTGGCCAATTCATAGAGCAGGCAAGCGAGTGCATACACATCGCTGATTTCCGATGGCTCCCCGCCGGCGAGAAGCTCGGGGGCTGCGTAGCGCGAGGTCCAGGCCTTGAATCGGTTGCGGGACAAGCGTGGCAAGTTACTCAGCACACCGTCGAGTGCCTGGCCTAGGCCGTAGTCGAACAAGCGAAGCCCGTCTTCGGCCAGTATTACGTTGCTAGGTTTGATGTCGCCATGGATGACGCCGCGGCTATGGGAGTAGACCAGTGCTTCTATCAGCGGTACGGCGATTTCGCGCAACTCATCCCAGGCGAGACCTTCGGGGCGTTCGCTGAGCAACTGGTCCAGCGTCGGGCCCTTGAGCAACTCGAGGGTGATGAAGGCGCGCTGGCTCATGGCATCCACGTCAAAGTCATACAGCCGCACCACGTGCCGATGGCTCAGTCGTGCGGTCAGCGCAAACTCGGTGTAGAGCAGCGCATGGGCGTCGGGGTACTCGGCGAAATCATCGCTCAGGGTTTTCAACGCGATATAGGGTTCCGGATCGCCGAACTGTTCGCGTAGCAGGTCCCGTGCACGGTAGACGGCACCCATGCCGCCGACGCCGAGCAGTCGTTCGATCAGGTAACGTCCGCTCAACACCTTAGGCAGCTCACCGGTACGGGTGGCCGGCGACACCACGGCGCCCGGCGCGGCAGCGGTGGAGGTGAAAGCGAAGTAGGTCAGGTCCGAAGCCGGCTCGGCGCGCAGGGGCTGGTTCATAGGCGTACTACCACTGCGCTGAGATTGTCCCGTGCCGGACCGTCCATGGCTTGGTCGAACAGCCGGTGCAGCGCCAGCGCCGTGGACGGCGAATTGAGTGCCGCACCCAGTGCGTCTGGTGACAGGCTCTGGTAGAGCCCGTCGCTGCATAGCAGCAAGGTATCGCCTGGATAGACATCGAACTCGAGGATATCCAGCACCAGTTGCTCACTGGCGCCGATCGCGCGGGTGAGGGCATGCGCAGCAGGGTGACGTGCAGCTTCCTGCGGGCTCAGGCTTTGCTCGTCCAGCAGCTGTTGCAGCAGCGAATGGTCGCGCGAGAGCTGATAGAGCCGTCCGCGGCGCCAGAGGTAGCAGCGGCTGTCGCCCGCCCAGACGCAGGCGGCGCGGTCGGTCTCCATCAGCAGCGCGACCACGGTGCTGCCGGTCACCGGGTCGGGGCGGCCGGCGGTGATTGTCAGTTCCTGGCTGAGT
Source organism: Pseudomonas sp. (assembly GCA_032064305.1). Classification (GTDB taxonomy): domain Bacteria; phylum Pseudomonadota; class Gammaproteobacteria; order Pseudomonadales; family Pseudomonadaceae; genus Stutzerimonas. The sequence continues at coordinate 117,964 of DAMBNU010000011.1, forward strand.
CTGCGATTGAGGTCGTGCAGGCAGCGGCGCAGGTTGGCTAGGCGTTCGGCCAAGGTACCTGTCGGCAGCTCGGCCAGTTGCTCGACGATCAGGCGGCTGGCCAGCGCGCCGTTGTGGTGGCCGCCCATGCCATCGGCAACGACCCAGAGGCCTTGCTCGGGCAGGTCGAGAAAGGCGTCTTCGTTACGCGCGCGGACTTTGCCCGTGTCGGTCCGCGCGGCGCTGCGCCAGCTGTAAGGCTGGCTCGCAGTGGCTGACATCACAGGGTCGCCGGCAATTTGAAGTCGCGCAGCAGAGCGATGTCGAACGGGTTCGGCGAGCGCTGGCTGTGTAACAGGTAGTTGGCGTTGCGGCCGCCCAGATTGGCCTTGAGCATCAGCACGTCGCGACCGCTGTGGTAATCGACCTGCATCAGGTCCAGCAGACGGAACAGCGACCAGGGGCCGGTGTTCTTCTCGATGCCGACGCGCCGTCCGCCGAGCTCCTCGACCACCAGGCTGGTGCGGCCGTCTTCGGCGCCGGCTGGCCAACTGAACACGGTCTGCACGATCGGGCCGTGGCGGTACTCCAATTGCTGATTGCCAAAGCGGAAGTCAGCGCGGCCCAGGCTCGAATCCAGCGAGTAAGGCTCGAGCTTGAAGCGGATCTGCGGCTCGTTCGGATTTTCTGCGAAGAAACTGCGGTGGATGGTTTGCGCGTTACTCATCTGTGACAGGAATTCGCGTGACAAGGGTAGGCCGCGGCCATCGACGCGACGGAGCTGATATTGGCCAGCGCTGCCGCTGACGAACGCTTTCAGATAGCGATCGAAGAACCCGTCAGCAACGCCTTGCGCCTTGAAGAACTCGCGGAAGTCGGCGATCGCGACATCGCTCTCGCTGTGGGCGCTGAATGGATAACGCTCGCGCAGCGAGCCCTTGTAGAACGCGTACAGCTCGCTCTGGTAACGCTGGTTGAGGTAGTGGTAGGCGTCATTCAGGACCAGCGTCCAGCTGTCTTCGGCGAGCAGGCCGAGCCAGTTGCCGATCGGCTGTGGTAGCCGTACTGCGCTGGCTCGCAGCTGGTTAATAGCGTCACGTTGGCCGCCCATGCGTGCCTTGGCGAGTTCGAACGCAGCCTGATCCGGCGCACTGGCGTGGGCCAGCCCAGCCAACTGCAGTTGAAGGGCATCGAGGGCCTGCAGCGTCGGGACCAGCTCGGCGCTGGCGCCTGCGTTTTCGTCGAGCAGCCGATGCAGCGGTTCGAAGCGGCGCTCGAGTGTCTTGCGCGCGGTATCAGGCAGATTTTGGGTCAGTGTGGCCTGGGCCTGCTCGGCAGCGGCTGATGCCAGCGTGGCGGCTTTGCCCAGCTTACCGTTGGTGTCGTCGGCGGTTTCCGCTGCTGCTTCGGCTGTGCCCGCGGCCCCGGCAAAGCGTGTGTTGTCGCGTATCTCGACCAGCAATTGCAGCAGCGGCGAGTTGGCTGCGCTCAACCCGCTGAGCAATGCCGAGCCCTGACCTGCACTGGCGATCGGCTCCAGCGCCAATTGCGCGACTGCTTCGCTCCAGTAGTTGGCGTAGTCGCGAAAATAGAGCTGTTCCATCTCGACCATCAGGCGTCCGAGGTCCTTCGGGCTTAGGCTGTCGCCTTCGCCGAGTACCCAGTTGTCGCGCAGAATCTCGCGCACCAGGTCGCTGCCCTGTACGACGTAGAATTTCTGATAACCGTGTTGCGTATAGAAGCCGGGGATGGCGTAGTCGCTGCCGCTGAACAGTGCGCCCTGAGGCCCGAGACGCCGACTGAAGCGATAGTCGGGTAGGCTACGCGCCTGGTCGCGCAGCATGCGGTAGACGACGTTGGCTAGCGACTCGCTGCGCAGCACCTGACGTGCCTCGGCGACGAGCTGGTCGTTAGGCGCATAAGGAGCGAATCCGTCATTGAGTAGCCGCTCGAAATGGGTGTTGAGACCGTTCTGCGCGACGGCGTTACCGGCGTAGCGTAGCGACCAGTCGGCGGCGACCCAGTCCTTGAGGAAGCCGTCGTCGCGGCGTTCTTCCAGGTTGAGCATCAGGTAGGCGCGCAGGCTGGCAAGCAGGCGCTCTCGATCAGTGAGATTGGCGCGGATTTGGGCTTCGAGCTGACGTGCAACTCGAGGCAGTAGCAGGGTTTCCAGCTCACGGCGGTAGGCCTGATGGACGGTGGGATCGACCACCTCCCCTTGGTAAAGCCCGCCGCGCTGCAAGTAGGACACGTCAGCCTTATCCGGAAATACCTGAGTAGCCGCATAGCTGGTATCCAGCGCCTTGAGCGTACGCAGTGCATCGTCTTGAGCTGTGATGCCCTGATGATCGCGGCCCAGTTGGTCAGCGAGGCCGCGTAACTGCTCGAGCCGTTCATGGTTGTTGGAGAAGCCATTGGCCCAAAGCGCGCCGAACAGCGCCAGGCAGGCGAAACCGGTGGCATATAGGGCGCGCTGGCCCCAATCGATGCGGCGTACTTCCTTCTGATCAAGACCGGCGAGGTCGGCTTCGGGGAAGATCACGCGGCTGAGCAAATGATTGATGAAGCGAGCACGTCCGCTGCGGAACGTCGGCAACGCGCTGCTCGACAGCCCGAGGTTGCGGCCGATGCCGCTGGTGAGCGGATCGAGCCCACCTTGGAGTTGCGGTGCGCTGGTGAGGTAGAAACCACGCAGCTGGCTGGCACGCTGGTAGCGGTTGCCTGAGAACGCCAGCTCGACGAACAGGCATAAACGCTCGCCAATCTGGCCAAGCTGGTGCGGGAAATCAAGGATGCGACCCCTGCGCTGGGTGTCGCGCTCTTGGTGCATGCGCAGGATGACCTGGCTGTTCAGTCGGCGCAGCAGCTCCTCGAATTCGCTCCGAACCACGTTGACGTCGGTACCGTCCTGCTCCTTGCGGAAGCTCGCGCCGAGCACCTGGTCGCTTTCCTCGCGCGAAAGTTGGTCGAAGAACTCGTCGAAGCCAAGCACCTTATCCGCTTTGCTCAGCACCAGATAAACCGGTACGTCGGCACCCAGGCGCTGGTGAACTTCATGCAGACGCTGACGGCTCTGCCGCGCCAGCGTTTCGAGCTCCAGTTCGCTCGCGTGCAGCAGCTGCTCGACCGGAATGTTGATCAGTACGCCATTAAGCGGGCGTGCACGGCGGCGGCGCAGCAGGCCGAGTAGCGTTTCCCAGGCCTTGCCATCGACACCCGAGTCGGGCTGAGTCAGGTAGCGACCGGCCGTATCGATCAGCACGGCATGGTCGGCGAAGTACCAGTCTGCGTAGCGGGTGCCTGAGACATCCTTGGTCAGTCGCTGGTTTTCACCGCGGTTGAGTGGAAAGTCCAGGCCGGAAAAGTCCAGCAATGAGGTTTTGCCGCTGCCTTGAGGACCGAGCAGCAAATACCAGGGCAGGTCGTTGCGCCATTTCTCGCTGCGGCCGCGGTACAGGCTCGAGCTCTTGAGCGTACGAACGGCGTCGCGGTAGCGCTGGCTCAGGATGCCTTGCTCTTCGCTGACCAAGCCTTCGCGACGCAGGCGCTCCTGCACTTCGTCATCGCTGGCTTCAGCCTGCTTGCGGCGGGTGCTGCGCCAGGTGGCGAACACGATGAATAGGCCCCAGACCAGGCAGAGGCCGGCAATGGTCAGCAGACGGCTGGTCGAGGATTCCCAGAACTTGTAGTCGTCCACCGCCAGCAGTGGCCCAACGAACCATACGAGCAGGGCCAACACCAGCAAGACGCACAGGCTCCATACCCAGGTCTTGCGGAAAAACGCGGCAAGCTTGCCGAAAAAAACCTTCATGGCAGTACGTCCTTGTTACGGCTTGGGCTCGACCTGAACGGTCGGATCGACGGGTTGATACGGTTGCAGTACGGCATCGCGTTGTTCACCCAGCACCCAGGCGAAGCCCGCATACAGCGTTACCAAACAGATCATTGTGAACAGCGCGACCAGCCACCAAGGCACGATACGCACCAGACGCCGACGCGTATCGCGCAGCCCCTGCCAGTGCGGCGATACTTCGCGTGGCACGTCCCCACGTAATTGGCGGATCTGCCGGTACAGACTGTCGCGCACCGCTTCGAGCTCGAGCATGCCGCGCGGCATCACTCGATACTTGCCTTCGAAACCCAGCGACAAGCACAGATACATCAGCTCCAGCATCGGCAGATGCTTGACCGGGTTGCGCGAGAGGCGCTCGAGCAACTGAAAGAACTTCTCACCGCCGAAGGTCTCGTTGTGGAAGCTCGACAGCAGGCTCATCTGCGACCATTCGCTCTCGTTGCCCCAGGGCGTGGTGACCACCGCTTCGTCGATTGCAGTGCACAGTACGTAGCGGGCAGCCATGACCTGGCTGCTTTCGGCGCCATCGTGCAGTGCGCGGTGTTCAAAGAGCTTGAGTTCACCGGACAATCGCTGGTGGAGCGCATGCAAGTCTTCGCCTTCGTAGCTGTGCTTGAGCCGCACCACTTCCGAGAGCAGCGAAGAAGCGGCCGCGACCAGCGGGTTGAGGCTGATGTTGAAGGTTTCCGCAGGACGCAGCCGCGCGGCATAGATCATCCGCTCCTCGAGCTGATCGAATTTGGGTGGCGCGCTGAAGTCGGTCAGCGGGCTCTGTGCCGGTGCGTCGCCGTGGCGATTGAGGATGACCGTCTTGTCGTCCTGTCCGTAGTCCATTTCTCTGATCATTTCGGTCAGTTCCTGATCGCCCAGAATTTCAGCTCAAGCCCGGTGAATTCACCGGACACGTGGAAGGCGAAGCCGCCAGAGCGCTCCAGTTGCGCCAGCTCCTCGGAGTTGAGTTCCAAGGCGAAGTAGGTTTTGCCGGAATGGAACGGAATCTGCCGCGGCGCTACCGGCAGCGGTTTGACCTTGATCCCCGGCAGGTGAAGATTGACCAATTGGCGAATACGCTCCACCGGACCGACCTTGAGGTGAGCTGGCAAGCGCGTTCGCAACTCTTCGGAGTCGCACTGGGCGCTGGCCGCGAGTACGAACGAGGCGCTGCCGAGCAGCTTGTGATCGTGCAGTGGCGAGACCTGGATGCCGTACTGGCGCTGCTGCAGTAGCAGCTCGATGGCGTGCTGCTCAAGCACCATCGACAGCACCTGGCGAATCGCATCCATCAGCTTGCGGAACGACAGCCCTTGGTCGTTGTGCAGGTAGCGACCCTCCAGTTGAGGGCGCTTGGTCTCGCTGGAGAACGTCGCCAGTTCGCCCAGCAACCCCAGCAGCTCACGGTAGATGTGTTCCGGATGGATCCGGTCGATGCCCATGTAATGGCGTAGCACGGGTTCGTAGCGGTTGATCAACTGCAGCATCATGAAATCGCCGACTTCCGCGCCGCCGACTTTGCCGGTGGCGCGAATTCGCTCGGCCAGGATGTCGCCGCGATGACCCAGCATGCTGATCACTTCCTTCAGACAGGACAGCAAATAGCTAGAAGCCTGGAAGTCGATGAAGGTCGGGATGTACTCCGGGTCGAGGCTGATGACCCCGTCCGGCGTGGTGTCGAGAATGTCGCACAGCTTGAGCTTTACGTAAGCCTGGTCGCTCTGCTGCTCACCCAGCAGCAGTCGAAAGTCCGGCCGTCCGGTGCTGACTTGGCTGCTGCTGCTATCGCCGGCATTGGAGTCAGCCACCTCTTCGTCAAACGCGGTGTAGCGCGCCAACACGTCCTTCTGTTCAGGGCGGCGGCTCTCGATGTGGTTGCCGGTGACAAGCGGTAAAGCCAAGTAAACGGGCGTATTGCCGGTGTTGGGTGGTACGTCCAGGGCCAGTGGCTCACGCTCGGCGCCGATCTCGAAAAGGCTGCCATCAGGAAGCAGGCCGCTGGCCTGGCTAAGCACGAGCTTGCCCATGTTGAGGAATTGGCGGTCGATCTCCAGCTCGAAGAAGCCCCAGGCGTAGTGGCCCAACTTCTGGGTCCGCAGCTTGAGCTGCGCATCGTAATAGCGGTCGCTTTGCTGGAAGTGCTGCGGCCGCAACAGCATGCCTTCCTGCCATATGACTTTATTCATGCTCATCGATCAGTCCCCCTTCACGAGCGGATCGATGGCCTTGATGCCGTGTTCATCGAGACTCAGCTCGATTCGGTTCTGCGCCCTGTGTTCCAGAGGAATAACGAAACGCCAGCTTGATTCGGGCAGGTCGCGGTAGGCGGCCAGCACGCCGACATAGCGGCTGCCATCCTGGACAAACAGCTTGAGGTCGCGCTGCTCGCCCGGGCGCAGTTCCAGCTCTTCCTGAATCACCAGGTCCGGGGACAGCGCTTCCTTGGGTCGCTGATAGAGCGAGAAGAAATCGGTGTTCTCGAAGGCCACCGGGTGCTTGAGTTCCAACAGGCGAATCACGATGGGCGAGGGGCGGCCGTTGAGGTCGGGGTTGAGCCTGACGCTCCCTTGTAGCGACAGGTCCAGTTTGGTCAGGTCCGAGTTGGGCGAGAGGGCAGAGCAGCCGCTCAGGACAGCGAGCGCCGCGAGCACCGCGGCGGAAAGAAAGCGAGACATGAACATCATCCTTGAAGGTCTGTGTGGAGCGTTGCGATCAGACGGACTTGCTCCTCGTAAGCCTGGGCGAAATCTCGAGCAAACAACCGTTCGCTCCAATCGTCGTCACGCTGCATAGCCAGATGCAGGCGCTTATAGGCGCGCCAGCGATTCCCTGAGGTGGAAAGCAGCGGCTTGTTGTCACGCTCGAAGCGCAGTGCCAGCTGGTCTGGGGAGAATTGCTCGAGCATGCCTTTGATGGCAGCGCGACTGGCGGCCAGCATGGCCACTTGGTGTGCCTGAAGATCACGGTAAGCGCGCCCCATGGCCTGTTCCGCAGGTAGCTGCCCCGATTTGCCGCCGCGCAGCAGAAGGTTCAGGGCTTCCCCGCTGTCGATGCTGTGCTTGAGCGGGTTGTTGCCAGCGCTCTGTACGGTCGTCAACGACAGACGCATCTCATTTTTCAGTTCGCTGCGGGTGCGCAGCGCCTGTTGCAAACCGCCAACGCTTTGCTTGAGCAAGGCCGCAGCTTTCAGTGCTAGGGCTTGCCGAGCCTCCTCATTCAGATCCGATAGATCCACCCCCAACGCCGCGCTGAAGCGCGTCCAGAAGTCGGGCGACAGGCGTTCAGGTTCGAGCGTGGCCTTTGGCTGAGTGGCTGGTGCTGGCATCACCAGCTCCGGGACCTGCAAATTCTCTTCATCGATCTGTGCATAGTCGCGCTGCTGGGCTTGCACCCTTGATGGCGCTAGCACTGCGGTCAGATCGTCGGTTTTGGTGTAGGCATGTTCTTGCTGGTCTAGGGCTGTAAGCGGGTCTAGATCGAGAAATGCGTCGTCTGGAATGATGCTGCCAGCGGGCTGAGGTCGGCCGATATTGCCTTCGAAGGAGGCCGGGTCCTGGATCAGACGAGCCCGGATTTCAAAGTCGCCCAGGCAATACACGCTTCCGTGTTCGATTCGCTGCGCCCGGCCTTTGTCCAGGCTGGCGCCTGTTTCCTTGAGCTGAATGCCATTGCTGCTGGAGTCTGTAAGGAAAAACGCCCCGTCCCGGTAGCTCACCTCGGCGTGGCGACTGGATACCACACGCTTGCGGTCCGGGATAACCCAGTCGCACTCTTCCGCACGACCAATGATGCCGCCGGCCTGCTTGAACGTCTTGCTGCTGATCAGGCCTGGCGCAAATTGCTGAGCACTGACCATATCGAAAACCAGTTCCATGGTTCCTTTCTCCTAATGGATCAGTTGCTGCGGGCAGGCGCCTGCGGATCGCCCAATGGGCGATATTCGTCGTCGTTGAACTTGTAGTTGCCGGAGCAACCGGCGAGCGCGAGGGATGCGGCGAATAAAACGAGGGCGCAATAGCGGGCTAGCACGCGATTTCCTCCTTGAAAGCGTGTGGGCAAACGGTCCCGTTAACCGAAGACGGCGAAGCGAGACTCAGGCTGAGTATTGAAGTTCACCCGCTTGTTTGCATGGGTGAACGGGGTCACGAAAAAGGGCGGGGCCGGTACCGAAACGAGAGCTACGGCTATAAATGTGGCTCGCCGGGCCGACGCTGCTGCCTCTAGGCGAGGACGTTGGCCGAGTCCCTTTTAACTGCAGCCAGCCGCTCCGCTATCTTGTTATCTTCGATGTCCCGCCATTGTGCTACCAGCTCTGCGAGGTCGGCTCTTTCCGCGTGCTCACCAAACACGCTGCGCCGCGTTACCACGCGCTCCGCCTGCGCCAGCAGACGCTGCTGAGTTCGGGTAAGCGCAGGGCTTTGCTCGGCTCGAACGCGCTCGCCTTGTTCCACTGCGTCGGCATAGATGGCGCGCAGTTCCAGATCGCTCTTGCCGTAAAAACGCATCTCACCCCTGCGCCTGATTTCCCAGCGGAATTCGTTGAACGAGCGTGCTTGCCAGCTATCCAGCAGCTGCGCGGTGCTCAGAAGCTGGGCATAGATGTCACGGGTTTCAGCTTCGGTGAATAACTTTCCGTTTCGCTCCTCGACGCTGGTATTCCAGCGCAGCAGGTTAGTAAGCGCTGCGCGTGCATAGCCGCGGTCACCTAGATGGTGCGTAACCGCGAGCGCGAGGCGGTTCGGCATATCACCATCCAGTCCGATTTCTCCGACGTAGCGTGCACAGCTTTGCTCGTCTACCAGCGCACAACCTGGTTGCCATAGCACTGAGGCTTCGCTCCCGCCTCCAGGCATGCGCGGCATAAAATGCCATTGCTCCCCGTGATGCTCGTAGGGGTCGCCTTGAAGATTGACGATCCCCGCTAGCAGTAACGCAATGCCGGTGATCGGTGAGCTGTACGCCAAAGCCGCGCCGGGAAGCGCCAGCTTCCACTCCGCGTCCATCCATGGCAGTGGAAGGGCTGGGACCGGATCGTTGTGGTTGACGATACGGTGATGCGTAAGAGACTGAGCCGCCTTGACGAAGGCCGCGTCGGCAGCGCGTGGGGCCCCGAAGGTGTATAGAACGACTTTCGGTTTAGTGGGTTTGCGACGTAGCCATTCGGCGACTAAAAGCGCTATTGCTCCACCAAGGCTGTGGCCGCAGACGACTAGCGTTTGCTCGCCCGTAAAAAAAGCGTTGAGGTAACGTTCCACAAAAGGCTTCGCTGCTTGGAAGCCCCGATAGAAGCCGCGGTGTGCTTGACCTTCACCCTCTTCGTAAGGGACTTGGCGACCGTCTGCGTCTCGACTGGCATCTGCTAGAAGCTCCTGCGTGCCCCGAATAGAGATCAACACGATCTTGTCGCTGTGGGTGATGAACGCTTGGGTATTTGTGTTTGTTTCGTTATCTGTATCGTGCAGGAAGTGCACATCCTCGGGGTTTCGCCAGCCCTCCTGTACTTCCTTTTCGTAGCGCGTCGGATCGTAAGGCATTGTCTCGAGACGCTTCGAATAAGGGACTTCTTCACAGAGCAGGTGATAGGGGGCGGCGGTATTGAATTGCGTTGGCCGGATTCGGCGCCCAAGCTGGTTCTGAAGGACGTATCCGATGCTGCCAAGCGATGTATAGGGCGGCGGCGCTGAGTGGTAAGGATTGGTAGCTGCACTGAAAGGCGCGTAGACGAAAGCGCTCATGACCGCAAGGTGATAGGCGTTCAGCGCGCAGAAATCAGCGCCACGGGAAAGCAGCGGGCTGTAGGCGCGTAGCGCCTTTATCTCGATGAGATGGTGCCTGTTGCAACCAATCGCAACACCAGGCTGGTCTGCTGCTGAGCCTGCGTTCTGTTTCAATGCAGATGGTGTCGTCCAACCTTGGTCTGGCGTTGGAAGATGGCCCTTGCTGACTACGAAATCGCTTACTTCGGCTCGTATGAAATAAGCATCTTCTTTCGTTGCGCGCTCTTGTGCTAGATAGGTTTTTCCATCAATCCGCCGAGGGCCTGCTGGTGACTGTTCAGCTGCCATTTGTATAGCTGTGAGCGGTAATTTGAAAGCCTTTCTAATCAAAAGTTCTTCATACCAAGCATCAGTAAAAGCCGTTGCGGGTTGCGATAGATCGAGAACAGTCGCGCCAGGATGGACACCTTTAATGAGCGCGTAGCCATCACTGTCTAAAAGTCCCTCGGTAGCTTGACCTTGACTGTCATGTAACCGGTACTGCAACCCAGCGTACGGCGCGCCTTCTCCATGCTCATCCACGAGGCGAAAGCTAACCCAAGCGTTTTTCAACGGGCAGCTTAGTTGCTCAGTCGTTCCTTTCATCCTTGGCTATTCCGTGCAATTTGGATAGATGGTGCACTCTTTGCTGTTATTTCTGAATGTCTTAAATACAGGCGGGTCTTGGCACTGTTGCCATCCCTCCTTAGGTAGACACGGCCTCCAGCCTTCGGGGAACTCTATCCAAGTATTATCCCTATAAGGTTCTTCTCTCGGATTTACTGTAAAAGACAAGTTAACGGTCTGGTGGGGCAGCTGTTTCCTGTCGAGAAGAGTTCCTGCTCCCTTGCAGTTCAGTATTTTTGATATCTCTAAGTTCAGTTTGCTTTCTTGGAACAACCATGAGCACTCAGAGTATATAGGTGTCGGGCGGCTTGGTAGATTTTTGACGTCCTTGGTATTGTCTTTCGCAACTACTAGTAATTCGCCGTTGTCATAAGTGTGTTGCCAATCTTTGTCTCCGTAACGGCCGTAGATAAACAGTCCGACCCTAATCAGTTGTAGATCACAAAGACCATCTCGATAACTGACTGGAATCTCGAACTGATATCCATGCGGCACCTTTTCGTAATCTTTTTTGAAACCCTTCACATGACTGCGGTCACTGCATTCCTCGGACCCGCCGTAATGCGCTTGGGCTTTCAGTGCGAAGTCAGCCGGAAGCTCACCTTTCAAAGTAAAGGTTTCGGCGCCGACCGAACCGAGCGTGCTGCAACCGCTGAGCAGAAGGCCAAACAGTACAGACCATGCGTGAATGGGCAGGAAGCGGCTTCGAGAAAAGCTGTGAGACGTCATCTGATCAACCCTGTGCTAAATGGCTTGAAGTCAGCACTGCACTGACTCGTGAATAGTGGGCTTCTGGTGTTTCCTGTTCAGCCGGCAGCCAGGCTGGATGGTCCGCCAGTGCGGGGTCGAGCTGGTAGCGGAGCAGAAACTGCAGTTGCGGCTCGCTGTGCCAGTTCCATTCCGTTGCCTTGTCGAACTGATGGTCCAGCCACTCACTCAGCACTTGGGTCTCGGCGAGCCGAGTGGTCGCATGCGTGTGGTTCTGCCATAGCCACAACTCGAGGTTGTGATGTGCTACGGCGCGCCGTACGTGCTTGGGTTCTGTGATGGACAGCCATGGCTTTTCGAAGGGTTCCGGGTAGTAGCCAGGCCGGCCATTATCGAACCACTGCCAGTCTTGACCATCCCAGCAGAGCACGCTGGCCAGTGGACCAAGCAGCAGAGGAAATTGTGAAGCGTCCATCTCGCCAAGGTGACGCGCGACGATGCGGTTGTCCTGAAATCGATAAAGCGACCGTTGCCCTTGTCCGTCAGCGAACATACGGGCTTGCCAGTGTTGGGTGAGGGTGGCCATTTCGGCGTGTTCGACGCTGGCGAGCCAGCCCCAGTTATGCTCAGGTGCATCGGTCAACGAGCGTAGTTGCGTGAGACTCAGCTCGTTCAGCACTATCAGCCAGGGGCCGATGTCGGCCATTTCGTCAACCTCGGTGCCCTGATAGAGATTGGCATAGCTGTGCACCAGGTCTGCTGAGAACAAGCCTGGCAGCGGAGCGGGTTCTGCCAAGGTATCGACAACGAGCAGCAGCTGCCGGCGCTGGGCTTGCTGCTCGCTGAGCCATTGTTCAACCCTATCGTTCATCGGCTTGCTCCAATTTCACACATCCCCGCGCGGCACGCTTCGCATATCGGGCAGCGGCTGGCGCCGATCTCCCTAGCCTTGCGCGCCAACTGCAGTTGCGTATTGGCCAACGCCAGTCTCGGCTTAGCACCGGCCTTGTCCTGATCTGCCGCCCATGGAATTACCGGTGCGAGAATGTTCAGTCCCGAGCCCGTGCCCGGCGCGCCACCCGAATTCATCTTGATGGCCGCGCCGTTCAATGTGACGCCGCTGGGGTCGAGTTTGAGAAAGCTGCCGCCGCCTGACGCAGTGAGCTCCATTCCGGCATCGATGACGACTTTGCTGCCGGCGTAGTAGTGGATTTCGTTACCTGCCTCGACGAACTGCCCGGTGCCGATCTTCACGTGCTGGGTGTTGCCCACGGTGAGGTGGTCGTTGGCGCGGATTTCGGTCTTGCGGTCGGCGTGGGTGGTGCGGTGTTCCTCGGCTTTGAATTCGCTGTAGCTGTTGGCCTCGATGGTGTCGTGGCGTTCGTGGCCGATGCGGATCTTTTGGTCATGTTCGATGTTTTCGTCCCAGTCGCGCTGGGCGTGGACGTAGATCTGCTCGGCGCCCTGGCGGTCTTCGATGCGCAGTTCGTTGTAGCCGCCACCGCCGGGCGAGCTGAGCGTCTTGAAGACGCTGCGGGTCTTGTTCGCCGGTAGGTCGTAGGGGACGACATGTTCCTTGTGGTACAGGCAGCCAGTGACCAGCGGCTGATCAGGGTCGCCTTCGAGGAAGGTGACTAAAACTTCCATCCCAACGCGCGGGATGGCTATGCCGCCGTAGCGGTCACCAGCCCAGCTTGTGCTGACACGCAGCCAGCAGCTGGTCTTGTCGTCGGCCTGGCCTTCGCGGTCCCAGTGGAACTGGACTTTCACGCGACCGTACTCGTCGCAGTGGATTTCTTCACCAGCAGGGCCTGTGACCACGGCAGTCTGGCTACCGAGAACCTTAGGCTTCGGATGCTTCAGGGCCGGGCGGTAGGGGGCATGCCAGGGCGTCGCGGTGAAGTGGTTGCGGTAGCCTTGGGTGAACCCGTCACGTGACAAGACATCGCTCATCACCGACTCTTCCAGCACCTGCGGCTGTTTACCTTCGTGGTGAATCTCGTTGAGCAGCCAGAGCTGGTTCCAGTCATTGAGCGGGTGGTCGGTCAACGCGAGAAAATAGCCCGTGACCAGCTTCGGTTGGTCGCTCTCACCTTCGGCTAGTTCGTAATCGCTGCGGTGGCGTTCCAAGGCGCGTTGCGACAGGTGCTTGCCGCGAGTGCGTTCGGAGAAGCGGCCGGGGTAGTCGTAGTCTTCCAGGTCTGGCTGGAACTCGCTCTGGAAAGCGCTTTCCATGGTCAGTCGTGGTTTCTCGAAGTCGTAGTCACGGCGGGTAACGCGGCTGGTGCGGGTTTCCATGCGCAGTGCGAAACGCTTGATAACCGGCGTGTCAGCGACCAGACCTGAATCCTGCTGATAAATGACCGGAGCAAGCTTGGGGAATCCCGTCTGGTCGTCCCCGAAAACCAGCACATGGCCCGAAGTGCTATGCTGGAAGTGGTAGTGAATACCCTCTTCCTCGCACAGGCGCTGGATGAAGTGCAGATCGCTTTCGTCGTACTGCACACAGTAATTGCGCTCGGGGTAGACCGAGCCGAGGCCGAAGCGAAAAGCGTTGGCCTGGATGCCATGCTCCTCGAGCACTTGGGCGATGATCTTCTCCACCGTGAGGTGCTGGAAGATGCGCTGGTTGGTACGGTGGGATAAATAGGCCAGCTGCGGACGTAGGGTGATGTGGTAGCGGGTCAGGCGCTTGCCGGAATCACCCTGGGCGACCCGGTAAATCAAACCGTGGATGCCGTTGCCAGCCGGTGATAGCGTTAAAAAAGCTGGCTGATGCAACAGACTTTCCAGGTCCAGATCAGGGCGTTCGCTAACCAGTTCGAGCTCGAAGGCGAAGGGCTGAGAGAGCGCCTCTCGGCCCCTGAATTCTAGAACCTGCAGGTCGTGCTCAATGCCATCGATGGCGAGACTGAAGTGAGTTTCGTTGGCCGGGTTGAACATGTCTTCGGTCCGTCCTTAGAGGGATGCTGGGCTGATGTTCAGCCGGTCCATGCGATAGAGCAGGGTGCGGCGCGGCAAGCCGAGTTCGCGTGCGGCCTGGCTCTGGTTGCCGCCGTTCTTGCGCAGGCAGTCGACCAACAGGTTGCGCTCGACCCGATCGAGACGCTCACGCAGGTTCAACGTGCTGTCGAGCGCATCATCCAGTTTGCGCAGACTGAAATGCTCCGGCAGCAATTCGCCGGACTCGCAGAGCAGCACGGCACGTTCGACCAAACCCTTCAGTTCCCGCACGTTGCCTGGGAAGCCATAACCGGCGAGCTGTTCCAGTGCGGCGTCGGACCAGCGCACGGTGTCGCGTTGCAGGAAGCCACAGGCGTTGTCGGCAAAATGCCGTGCCAGGCGCAGGATGTCCTGCCCGCGCTCGCGCAGGGGCGGCAGTTCTATCGGGAAGATGGAAAGCCGGTAGTACAGATCCTCACGAAAGCGGCCTTCCTCGACGCGCTTGTGCAGGTCCTGGTGGGTTGCGGCGACGATCCGGACATCGACCTTGTGGGTGCGAGTGCTGCCCAGCGGCCGCACTTCGCCTTCCTGCAGGACCCGTAGGAGCTTGGCCTGCAAGGTCAGAGGCATGTCACCGATCTCGTCTAGAAACAGCGTGCCGCCATTGGCCGCATCGAATAGCCCTTCGTGGTCACGATCAGCACCGGTAAAGGCCCCCTTGCGATAGCCGAACAGCTCACTTTCCAGCAAATGCTCCGGTAAAGCCGCGCAGTTCTGGACGACGAAGGCCTGGCTGCGTCGCGAGCCGCAATCATGAATGGCGCGGGCAACGAGTTCCTTTCCGGTGCCGGTTTCGCCGGTCAGCATAACGCTTACCGGGTTGTGCAAGACCTTGCTGATCAGTCCGTAGACTGCGCGCATCCGTGGGCTGTCGCCTATCAGGCCATAGCCGCTGGCGCAGGGACGCGTCGATGCAGCGGGTGCGAGATCTGGTTGCCGAGTATCACGCAAACGATTGAGCAGTTGCGTCTGGCCAAGGGCGAACCGGCCAAGGTTGGACAGCGTGGCCGAGTCCGCCGCGAGATCTTGATGGGTGTTGCTGGCAGCCACCAGTAACCCGGCGGTATGGCCCTCAGTGTCCTGCAGCGGCAGGCACAGCAGGCTGCGCCATGGGCGCGATGTTTCTGGCAGGAAGCTGGTCTGGTGCAGGCTGGCATCGAGTGGCGCGATGCTCAGTTGCTGGTTTTGGCTGAGGCAATACTGCAGCAATTGTTCGTCGCGATAGTCGCTGAGCACGCTGGTCGCCTCGTGCCCCCGCGTTCCCTCCAACCATTCGGCCGAAAGCGTCAGGCGCGTGTGGGTTGCGTCGAGCAGGTAGAACTGAGCGAGCGAGCAGTGCGCCAGTTGTGCGACCAGTTCGGTGAGCCCATTGAGCCAAGCGTTCGTGTCGGTGTTCCATGCCAGCTCGGCGAAGCGCTCGAGCAGCGATCGCGGGTCAAATATTGAGGGCGGTTCGACGAACATGGGCGGGACCTTAAGCGAACTCACAGAAAACTGCTCCGTCGCCGTCGAGCGTGGCGTGTACCCGTTGCAACGTTTCGCCGCCAGCCATGGCGTCGAGCAGCCGGTCGACTACCAGCGGTTGCAGGTGCTGGTCGATGAGATGGTCGATCAGCCGCGCGCCGCTTTCGCTATGTGTGCAGCGCTCGGCCAGATGCGCCAGCAACGCCGGGCAATGGCTGAACTGCAGCTGACGTCGCGCGAGGCGCTCGCCAAAGCGGGTGAGCTTGAGCCCCACCAGCTCCTGCAGCACGTCACCCTCGATAGGGTAATAAGGCACCACGCGCATCCGGCCCAGCAGTGCCGGCTTGAAGTGCTGCGCCAGCTGCGGACGAATGGCCTGCTCCAGATCGTCGGCTGCCGGGCGCTTGCCGTCAGCACAGAGACTAGCGATGCGGTCGCTTGCGAGGTTGCTGGTCATCAGGATCAGGGTGTTACGAAAGTTGATCTCACGCCCTTCGCCATCATTGGCCACGCCCTTGTCGAATATCTGATAGAACACGTTCATTACATCCGGATCGGCCTTCTCGACTTCGTCGAGTAGCACGACCGAGTAGGGTTTCTGCCGGACGGCCTCGGTGAGCATGCCGCCTTCGCCATAGCCCACGTAGCCTGGCGGCGCGCCGATGAGCCGGGAAACACTGTGTTTTTCCTGAAACTCGGACATGTTGATGGTGGTGAGAAAGCGCTCGCCGCCGTAGAGCAGGTCGGCCAGTGCCAGGGCAGTCTCGGTTTTGCCGACCCCGCTGGGGCCGACCAGTAGGAACACGCCCACCGGCGCGTCGGCGCGGTTGAGGCCGGCAGCGGTCGCGCGCATCGAACGGTCCAGTGCCTCGACGGCTTGCGCCTGGCCACGCACCCGTTGGCGCAGGTCGCTGGCGAAGGTCAGCACTTTGCTGTTGTGCTCGCGTGCCAGTTGCGAAAGCGGCACGCCGGTCCAGTGGCTGATCACCTCGGCCACCAGGCGTGGGCACACCTCAAAGCTGACTAGGCGCTCGTGGGTCTGGGCGCTGGCCAGCTCGACCTGCACGTCCCGCAGCTCCGCTTCCAAGGCATCTATCTCCTGCGCCGTTTGCGTGGACGCTTCGTCAACGGCCGCCTGACGGGCCGACGCGCAGGCCTTGCGCAAGTCCAGCAGCCGTTCGGCGAGTTCGCGCTGGACGGACCAGCGGGTTTCTACTTGTTCGAGTTCGGCACGTGCTTCGCTCAGCCGGACGTCCAAAGCGTCGAGCGCTTCGCGGTCTACGCTCAATCCGGCATCGAGGTCCCGACGTACCGCTTCGCGTTGGCGTTCACCTTCTGCAATTTCCCCGCGCAGGCGCTCCAGCGCTTCCGGTGCAGCTGCAAGGCTGATGCGCACACGTGCGCAGGCGGTGTCCAATACGTCGACGGCCTTGTCGGGTAGCTGTCGACCAGCCAAGTAGCGGGCTGATAGTTCGGCGGCGGCCACCACTGCGTCGTCACGTAGATAGATGCCATGGCTCTTTTCGTAGACCGGCGCCAGGCCACGCAAGATGGTGACCGCTTCGTCTACGGTGGGTTCGTGCAATTGCACGGGTTGAAAGCGACGTGCGAGGGCCGGGTCTTTCTCGAAATACTTCTTGTACTCGCTCCAAGTGGTGGCGGCGATGGTGCGCAATTCGCCACGGGCCAGTGCGGGTTTGAGCAGGTTGGCCGCATCGCCACTGCCCGCCTGGCCACCGGCGCCGATCAATGTGTGGGCTTCGTCGATGAACAAGATGGTCGGTTTGGGCGAACCTTTGACTTCATCGATCACCCCCTGCAGGCGGCGCTCGAATTCTCCTTTAACGCTGGCGCCGGCCTGCAGCAAGCCCAGGTCCAGGGCCATGAGTTCGACGCCCTTGAGTACGTCCGGGACTTCGCCGGCCGCAATGCGTAGCGCCAGGCCTTCGACGATGGCGGTCTTGCCGACACCAGCCTCGCCGATAACGATCGGGTTACTTTTGCGACGGCGGGCGAGGATGTCGATCATCTGGCGAATGACGCCATCGCGACACAGGACGGGGTCGAGCTTGCCGTCACGGGCCTGCTGGGTGAAGTTATGGGTGAAGCGCGAGAGGTTCGATTCGCCGCTGGCAGTGGGGGTACCTGCGGGTTGCTGCACCGGCTGTTGAGCCAAGGCGAACTCGCGCAGCCGGTCGGCGTTGAGCCTGGCCAGCAACGGCTGATAGTGACTGCCCGCGTAACGCATCGGGTTGCGCAACAGCGCCAGGATCAGCGCGGCCTGGTCGATCTGGCTCTGGCCGAGCTCCAGGTTGCCGACCAGCAGCGCATCCTGCAGCCACTGCACCAGCTCCGCGGAAAACACCGGGTTGCGCGACTCGCTGTGCTCGCCACGTGGTTGCAGCGCCTGGGCCAGCGTGCCGGGTTCGACATCGGCGTCCAGTAGGGCGCGGTTCAGTAAGCCTTCGGGGCGCTCCAGCAAGCCCAGCAGCAGGTCTTCGACGAGTATCTTGTTGCCGCCACGGACCACGCAGCGCTCCGCCGCGGTTTCCAGATCATGCTTGGTCTGCGCATCCAGAGCCTGGACCAGTTGTTGAAGGTCTACGTTGATCATCTTCATCTTCCTTAATGAGTCTGGCTGCCCAGGGTGACCATGCCGTCGGCGCGCTCGCTACCGAGCCAGCTGGTCCAGCCAAGGCGGCAGGTGTTTTCGGCGCCGATGCGCAGGTCGCGAATATCGTCCTGGCGCAATTGCAGGCGGATGTCATAGTCCAGAGGATCGCGCAGGGTGAAGCGCACCAGTGCACAGAGCGGTTGATAGCCGGTGCCGACCGGTAGGAATTCGTGAAAGCGGTCCCAACTGAGTTGCCGGATGTGGATACGGAACTTGCCGCCACGGTCGCGTACGCGCTCGCCGAGCACCAGGCTCTCGCCGAGCTGGCTGTTGGCGCGGCCGAGGCGGTTCTGCTGCTCGGCGAGAATCTCGACCTGGCGCTCGAGGCACTGCTCGATGCGCAGGTCCGCGTGCTTGAAGTAGTAGCGCAGCACCGATTCGATCAGTGCTGCCGAATGTGCGCGTAGGCTGAGTAGGCCCAGATACGGCAGAAGACGCTTCCAGTTCAGCTCCGAGGCGGCACGGATCTGCTCACCGCCCAGCCCGATGAGGGCGAACAGCTGCTCGGAGAGCGGGTCGCGCGCGCCGCTGGTGAAGCGCGCGCGGTAACGGTACTTCTGCCAGATCGGTAGCATCAGGCGCTGCAGATGATTGTTGAACAAGTCCAGAAATTCGCGCGTCGGGTTGCCTTCGGCGCTATCGCCGAGAGCCTGCTCACCATAGAAGGCAGGCAGTGGCGAGCCGGCCCCGAAGAGGCTGACCAGGTTGATCCGCAGTTGCGCGCGCAGTTGCCCTTGCTCTTCGAAAAAGTGCACGCGGTCGACGTCGCTGCCAGGAAATCCCAGGCTCGGATTGGCCTGGAACTCAAGGTGCTCATAGAGCGCTTCTTCGTCCAGATCGGGATGTGCGGCTTTCAGACGGTCCATCACCAGTAGTACACCCTGGAACAGGCTGTACTCGCGGATGCCCCGGCTGATCCGGTTTAGAGCAGGGGCTGCTGCCCCATGCGTGGCGTCCATTGGTACACCTCTCCCTGTGTGCTCCTGACGCGCAGCTCGTGGTACGAGTTAAGGCTGGCGTACAGCGCAAAGAATTCATTGAGTATCGAGGCGAACAGGAACAGATCTCCCTCGCCCAGATAGCCCTCGGGGTCCATTACTAGCTCGGTGCGCACGCCGCGCACCGGCAGGCCTCGGTGCAGGCGGTCGACGTGCTGGTGCCCGATCTGCTTGAGCCCGCCCAGCAGTCGTTTGCTGACCTTTTCTGCGTGTTGGTCGTAGTAACGGGGCAGGTCGTAAGTCTCGAGAATGACCTTGAGCGCTTCGACGTTGGCCAGCGACAGGTAGTTGAGCGACATGTTGCTGATCAGCTTCCAGAGGAAGTCGCGATGTAGCGGTGGTGCGTAGCTCGGGGTTATCGCACTGATGTTGCGGAAGGTCAGGAACTCCGGCGTGTCTTCGCTGGGCAGGCAGATGTCACCCAGACGAAGTTGGCGCGGCAGGTTCTGGTTGGTGCAGGTCAGCTCGATGGACAGCGTCTCGTGTTGGTCAAGGTTGCGCAGACCAAAGCTGAGATAGGTCTCCAGGCCGTCGCCCAGCATTGAGGGCTGTTGACGCACGCTGTAATGAGGGCGCGCCACCGGAACGTCGAAACTGGGGTCATGCTCGAAGGATTCGAACGGAACATATTCCTCGTAGCCCATGCCGCCGGGCTTCCAGCCGGTGACGCGGTCAACCGAGAAGACACCGCACTGGGTGCTGTCGAGTTCAGATGGCATCAGCAGATACTGGTCTTGCTTGCCGTCCAGGCGAATCGGGATGGCATCGTGTTCGAACAAGTTGACCACCGGCGTGCAGTGCAAGCGCACGTTATCCAGCGTCGGACGAATGCGCTGCACGCCAACCTTGTGAATGTCGAAGCGCAGCTCGAAGCCACGCGCCTGTTCCAGCACTTCTTGCGGCAGGCGCCTCAGTGCATCGAGGCCCAGCAGGTCGATGAACAGGAACTTCTCCTGAAAGGCGAAGTATTCCTGCAGGTAGCGATACCCGCGGAAGGTGTTGAGTGGATAGGGGATCAGCGCCTGATCTTCGGTAAATCCCACCGGTTGCAACTTCGTCGGATCGATATGGAGCGCGGGCAGGTCAACACCGAAACCGTCGGTGAAGGGTTTGCCCTTCGCATCCAGCGCGACCAGCTGCACGCCAGCGACATTGCGCAGCAGGCTCAGGTAGAGCATCTGGCTGATGTAGCGCTCGCCAGCAAGATGAAGGCGCAGCTGCTTGAGGTTCAACTCGCCGAGATGACCGTCGGCCGTCATCTGCAGGCGAAGACTGAGCAGTGCGCCGCGGCCCTTGACCGAATAATCCAGCCCGTCGAGCGCCAACGGCAACACTTCAGTGGCGTAAGCGGTGCGAAAACGGCAGGTCACACCCTGGATCGGCTTGGATTCGACCGGCGTGTTGCGCGGCACCATGAGTGCTGGCCCTGGGCGTTTGACCGGGTCGAACTGCAACATGCTGAACGCCGGTAGAGGGCGCATGTAGTTTGGCCACAGCAGGTGCATCAACGAGTGGGTCAGCTCCGGTAGCTCGTCATCGAGCTTCTGCCGCAGCCGGCCCGTGAGAAAGGCAAAGCCTTCCAGCAGCCGCTCGACGTCCGGGTCACGCCCCGCTTGTCCCAGAAACGGCGCCAGCGCCGGGCTGCGCTCGGAGAAGCGCTTGCCGAGTTGGCGCAGGGCGGTGAGTTCGCTCTGGTAGTAATGGTTGAAGGACATCAGCCGGCCATCCCTGTAAGACGCATGGTCAACCGCCAATCACAATGGTGCCGGATCCGGCGATCACTGGATTGCCGTGATCACCCGTCGTACCTACCGTAGTAGCCGGCTTGCCGTTAATCAGCACTGTTGGGATGACTGCACTGGCCAACGCGCTGCCGCAGGACGTCGGGTCGCCCATACGGGCGGCAGGCATGCTGTCGAATAGCACGTCAGGAGAGCCGGCTGCGATCGGGTTGGTGCCGTGGCCCTTTCTCGGGCAATCGGTGGGGTCTCCCTGGCGGGCTGCGGGTTTACCAGACATCAGGCTCTCCTTAGTGGACTTTCACTTGTCCGCTGCCATCCAGGCTCGCGGAGAAACTCACGTGACGCTTGAATCCGTCGATTTCCAGCAGGCCTTCGATGGCGAAAGACAGGCTCAGTGGATCGTGGTCGCGGGGCAGGGATATCACCCGGACCTGGCTCAAGCGCGGTTCGTACGCCTCGATGAAGCGTTCGATGGCGATGCGCGCCTGTTGCAACGAGTCGTGCAACGACAGGCGCATATCGTTCAAATCGGGCAACCCGTAGTCGGGCAACGTCTGCACGCTGCCCGCTCGGGTGCTGAGCATTTTGGCCAGATGGGCAGCCACCGAAGCCATTGCCGCGACTTCGCGACTCCAGCCGGCGCGCTTGTCGGCGTCACCGCCGAGGCGTTCGAAAAGGCTGCCGTAGGACATGGATGCTTATTCCTTGTCCAGCTTGCCAACCAGCGACAGGGTGAAATCGGCACCCATGTACTTGAAGTGCGGACGCACGTTTAGGCTGACGCGGTACCAGCCCGGCTCACCGTCGACATCACTGACGACGACTTGCGCGGCCCGCAGCGGACGACGGCTACGGACTTCGGAGCTTGGGTTCTCCTGGTCGGCCACGTACTGGCGGATCCACTTGTTCAGTTCCAGCTCCAGGTCGGTGCGCTCTTTCCAGGCGCCGATCTGCTCGCGCTGCAGCACCTTTAGATAGTGCGCCAGGCGGTTGACGATAAACAGGTAAGGCAGCTGAGTGCCCAGCTTGTAGTTGAGCTCGGCGTTCTTGCCTTCTTCGCTGTTACCGAAGAACTTCGGCTTCTGCGCCGAGTTGGCCGAGAAGAACGCGGCGTTGTCGCTGCCCTTGCGCATGGTCAGGGCGATGAAGCCTTCCTCGGCCAGCTCGTACTCGCGACGGTCGGACACCAGGACTTCGGTCGGGATCTTGGTTTCGATCTCGCCCATGCTTTCGAAATGGTGCAGAGGAAGGTCTTCCACCGCGCCGCCGCTTTGCGGGCCGATGATGTTCGGGCACCAGCGGAACTTGGCGAAGCTGTCGGTCAGGCGGCTGGCGAAGGTGTAGGCGGTGTTGCCCCACAGGTAATGCTCGTGGCTGTTGGCTACGTTTTCCTTGTAAACGAAGGATTTGACCGGGTTGTCTTCCGGGTCGTAAGGGTTACGCAGCAGGAAGCGCGGTACGGTCAGGCCGACGTAACGGGCGTCTTCCTGCTCACGGAAGCTCTGCCATTTAGCGAACTGCGGGCCTTCGAAGTGATCTTTCAAATCCTTCAGGTCCGGCAGACCTGTGAAGCTTTCCAGACCGAAGAACTTCGGGCCGGCCGCGGCGATGAAGGGTGCATGGGACATGCTCGCGACCGACGCCACGTACTGCATCGTCTTGACGTCCGGTGCGCTCGGATCGAAGAAATAGTTGGCGATCAGGGCACCGACCGGCTGGCCGCCGAACTGGCCGTACTCAGCGGTGTAGATGTGCTTGTACAGGCCGGACTGGATTACTTCCGGGCTGTCTTCGAAGTCCTCGAGCAGGTCCTGCTTGGAAGCGTTGAGGACTTCGAGCTTGATGTTCTCGCGGAAGTTGGTTCGATCGACCAGCAGCTTGAGACCGCGCCAGGACGATTCCAGCGCCTGGAATTGCTGGTGGTGGAGGATCTCGTCCATCTGGCGGCTGAGCTTGGCGTCGATTTCCGCGATCATGCGATCGACCATGGCCTTCTTGACCGGCTCGTGCTCGTTCTGTGGCTTGAGGAGTTCTTCGATGAAGGCCGATACGCCACGCTTGGCGATGTCGTAAGCCTCGTCATCTGGAGTCAGCTTGGTTTCGGCGATGATGCGGTCGAGGATGCCGAGTTCGGCGAGGTTGTTGCCGCTTTCGACGGCTGCTGCGCTAGTGCTCATTGTGTTGGCTTTCCTTGTCGGGGGAATCAGGCGTCCAGTTGTTCTTTCGCGGCGAGGCCCAGCTCACCGAGTACGCGGTCGCGCGAGTCGTCGTCGGCGAGCACGCTTTCGATCGCTTTGCGGAAAGCCGGGGCGTTGCCAAGCGGGCCCTTCAGGGCGACCAGGGCGTCGCGCAGTTCCATCAGCTTTTTCAATTCCGGAACCTGCTCGACCAAGTTGGCCGGGTTGAAGTCCTTCATCGAGTTGATATTCAGCTGCACGGCCAGCTCTTCGTCGGTGGCTTCGTCCTGCAGGCGGTTGGGCACCGAGAAGGTCAGGTTCAGCTCCTGCTTGGCCAGGACCTCATCGAAGCTGTTCTTGTCGATGGCGATCGGCTTGCGGTCTTCGATCTTTCGATCGTCGGCTCGCTGGGTGAAATCGCCGAGCACCATCAATTTCAGTGGCAGCTCCAGCTCCTCCTGAGCGCCACCGGTGGCAGGCTTGAAGGTGACATTGATGCGTTCTTTGGGGGCTACCGAGCCTTCTTTGGCCATGGGTCTTCTCCTTGTGTTTACGGCCCGGGGGCCTAATCGAGTACCACTTCGAGATCGAGGTGGCACAGCCTGCGGTAAATCTCATCCTTGCTTTCGCGCACGGCGTGGTTCTGTGGCAGCAGCTCACAGCAGCTATGCAACAGACGCAGTACCTCGAGGGCGAGATCGGGTTCCCAGTCGCCCAGGCCCTTGGCCTGCAGCGTCTGATCGAGGGATTCGAGTTGGATCTTGGCCAGGTCGTATTTCTTGGCCTGGAAGCACAGCCGGGCCAAAGTCAGTTGCCAGTAGAAACGCTCCCGCCCACCGCGCGCTTGATTTAGGCCGAGCTTGAGCTTTTTTACAGCGCTTTTGAGGCCGTCTTTGCGTAAGTGAGGGAGTACCTCCTGCAGCGCCTCTTCCCAGACGGGCGTAGTACCGCCCCGGTTGGTTGGCGATTCGCTTGCAGCCTGCGCGGGCTGTACATGAGGCATTACTTGGGCGCTGATCCAGGCGCGAGTTTCTGCGTCGGCAAAGGGTGTGCTGTCATGAAAGCGCAGCTCCTCTAGCCCCGGCATCCGGTGCAGGAAGAGCGCGAGCTGGATTTCTACCTCGCGCGTTGCCTGTTCGGCGTCGAGCTCGCTCAAGCATTCCCAGGCCAGGCGCTGACCATCGAGCCAGAACGGCGCGCGGGCAATGCTGGCTTCTAGGTCAGCTAATAAGTCGGCGTATAGCCCCTGCGAGAAGCGCTCGCGATAGCTGGCGAGTTTGTCTGCCGGGATGCCGCGTAGTGCGGTGATCTGATCGGCGTTGCGTTCGGGGAGACAGTCGATGGGTAGCCACAGAAGAGTGCGAGCCAGCCGCAGAGGCTTGAGATCGGTAGCTTTTTGCTTGAGCCACCAGCCGCAGAGCGGTCTGGCCTGATCCTGCAGGCTGCGCAGGCTCTTATGGGCGTCTTTGTCGTGCTCTACCGGTATTGCAGCCGTGAACACTTGCGCAGCCACCTGTTTGACCTGGGCTATAGCTGCGCCCACAGCACCAGGGTGCGGATGCGCGGCGCCGGCTCGCTTGACCATTTCCTCAAGCCGACGGCATAGAGGTAGAAGAAGCGGCGCCTGTGTTCCTAACCTCGACGCTAGGCAGCTCTCGAGAGCGCGTAGTTCGACCGCGATCTGCTCGAACAGTGGGAGCTGTTCGCCCATTGCCACATGGTCCGCGAGCACCTGTTCCATGCGAGGAACCAGCCAGGTGATCGCGGCTGCACGAGTGCGGCCCTTGCGCGGGTAAACATCCTCCCAATGGTCGCGACAGAAGAAGCCGAGCATGGACAGGCCGGCATGCAGCCCTAGAAACGAATCGCGCTGGTACAGGCCCCAAGTCAGCCAAGCCGCAATGCGCAGATCCTTTGTCTGGGTGTTCAGCAGGCTTTCACAGCCTTGTCGCACGGTTTCCCAATCGACGGCCCCGGCGGAGTGCAACGATGACGCCTTGCCTAGCTCCTGCTCCAGCACTTCATATTCAGAGGCGTATCGAACGTCGTCACCCGCGAAGCAGGTGGCTGTAATGGGAGCTCTTGCTAGCGCCAGTACATGGGCGGCTAGCTTGCTTGAAAACGTCATTCCCTGACTCGACTGATGCCTGCCTCAGCGTGTGCTTTGCAGGTGCGCCTCATGCGCAACGACTTGCTACGTGCCAAACCCTGCACGTCATTGAGGTGCGAATGCTAAGCAGGAAGGGTGAAGTCGACTGTGAAGTGGTTTCCACCTAAGCCGATGGAGCGACCCATTACGCAGGGGATGTGGCCGAGATGAGCAGTAGTTAACCTCTTGGCGCTCGATAAAAATGCACCTCTGCCCGGGGTGCTTGTCGTTCCACCGGAGATGGAGATGGAGATGGAGATGGAGATGGAGATGGAGATGGAGATTGTAGTGGTCAACCCATCCCGGACAGTGGGTTAAGTTTCTCTTCGGCCACCGCTG
>DAMBNU010000012.1:0-845 GCA_032064305.1 Pseudomonas sp.
TGCCGTTACGGCTCAGGTGGTCGACCAGACGACCTGGGGTGGCGACGATTATCTGCGCGCCCTGGCGGATGGCCTTGAGCTGCGGGCCCATTGGTGCGCCACCGTAGACGGCGACGACGCCCACGCCGGACATTTGCTTGGAATAGGTTTCGAAAGCGGTGGCGACCTGCAGCGCCAGTTCACGGGTCGGCGCGAGAATCAGCGCCTGCGGCTCACGCTTGGCCGGATCGATTTTGGAGAGGATAGGCAGCGCGAAGGCGGCGGTTTTACCGGTACCGGTCTGGGCCTGGCCGATCATGTCGTGGCCGCCGAGGATTACCGGAATAGCCTGGCTCTGGATCGCCGAAGGCTCTTCGTAACCGACTGCGACGACGGCAGCGAGTACGGAGGGATGAATACCGAGTGCGGCAAAGCCGCCGATTTCCTGGGTCATGGGTCTTTTCCTGATGCTCCGCAAAGACCCATGTTCCGAAGCTGCGCATGCCATGCAAAACCCGAAGGTCACCCTGGCAGCCTGGTCGGCGGGGTTTGCGAAAACGTATGAATGATGAATCGTCAAGGACAGCCGCGAGAAGCGGACAGCAGCCGAAGCAGCGCTTCGTGTGTTGCAGTACCTAACGCAGGCTGAGTTTCAGCCGGCGCGTACTATACCGGAATTCTGTGAAGCTGTGCGTGTAATTTGTCTTGAAGGTTAGGTTCCGAACGCCGGCAGAGTGCGGTGCCAGTGGGCTGACTCAAAGGCGGCGTTTTGGTATATGCGGAGCGGCTGGGCTGGGGTGACGCGCTTACCTGCGAGCCGTACATCGACCCGTTTCGCCGCGGGGCGCGCCTCCCACGAGAGCGGA
>DAMBNU010000012.1:945-113138 GCA_032064305.1 Pseudomonas sp.
TCGGTGCAGTCAGTGAGGTTGGCTTTTGGCACTGGCTTTGTGGGAGGCCCGACCCAAGGCGAAGCTTTTGCTGTTGAGCTGCGTGCTTCGTGCCGCCGCTTTTTCGCGAGCGAGCTCGCTCCTACAGCGTCAGTGCGCGTCCCGACCATCCCCTGCTCAGGTGTTGGCGATCCGTAGGAGCGAGCTTGCTCGCGAAGCTTTTGCTCTTGAGCTGCCCGAGCGTCCGTTTCGCCGCGGGGCGCGCCTCCCACGAGAGCGGATCGGTGCAGTCAGTGAGGTTGGCTTTTGGCACTGGCTTTGTGGGAGGCCCGACCCGGGGCGAAGCTTTTGGTCTTGTGTTGCCTGAGCCCCCGGAGATCACCCCCGTGCTTCAACTCGCCGGACGTAGTGCGTCGATCAGGGTATTTAACGAGTAGCCCAAGCGCGGGGAAAGGGCGGCGGCGCGCTCGCGCAGGGCGGCGCTGTCGAGCCTCTGCTCCAGGTCGGCGGGCACAAAGAGCACGACGTTGCCCTCCTTCACCGGGCATTCCCAGTAGTGACGATGAAACAACCCGCGCAGCAGCGCCGCGCCCAACGGCTTGTCGTCGTCAGTGCCCCACTGGTTGATGATTAGCCAGCCCTCGGGGTTTAGCTTCTGTTGGCAACGCTCGAGGAAGCGCCATGCCAGATGCGCTGCCGCCGGGCCGACGTCGGTGTAGAGGTCGACGAAGATCAGGTCGGCGGTCTCGGCCGAATCGAGCAGCTCCACCGCATCGCCGATGCGGATGTACAGCCGTGGATCGTTCTGCAGGCCGAGATAGCGCATGGCCAGCTCAGGCACCGCGGGGCGCAGCTCGATGGCCTCGACATCTTCCAGCGGCAGGAACTGCAGGCAAGCCTGGGTCAAGGTGCCAGCGCCGAGACCGAGAAACAGCGCCGTCTCGGGCGCCGGGTGCAGCAGCGCGCCCATCAGCATGGCGCGGGTGTAGTCGTATTCCAACCAGGCCGGGTCGCGGGTAAAGACGCAACTCTGCTCCACTGCCGCGCCGAACTCGAGGAACCGGTAGTCGCCCACTTCCAGCACCCGGATCAAGCCGAACGCATCCTTTACCTCGGCCAGCAACACTTCCTGCTTGTCCATCATGGGCACTCCAAACCGGTCGGCGCATGGTAGCAGCCCGAATCGCGGCAGCCACCAGCGCAGGCCCGGCGCATCGGGTAAAATCCGCACACTTTTCGCTGACGGAACCATGTCCATGAACCAAGCCTGGAGCCCTACCAGCTGGAGATCCAAACCGATCCAGCAGCAGCCCACCTACCCGGATGCCACGCACCTCGAGCGGGTCGAAAGCACCCTGGCGGGCCTGCCACCGCTGGTATTCGCCGGCGAGGCGCGCGAGTTGCGCCGGCAGTTCGCCGAGGTCACCCAGGGCCGCGCCTTCCTGCTCCAGGGCGGTGATTGCGCCGAGAGTTTCGCCGAGTTTTCCGCGCCAAAGATCCGCGACACCTTCAAGGTGCTGCTGCAGATGGCCGTGGTGATGACCTTTGCCGCCGGCTGCCCGGTGATCAAGGTAGGCCGCATGGCCGGGCAGTTCGCCAAGCCGCGCTCCTCCGACAGCGAGACCATCGACGGCGTCAGCCTGCCCGCCTACCGCGGCGACATCGTCAACGGCATCGACTTCGACGAGACCAGCCGCGTTCCCGATCCGGAGCGCCTGATGCAGGCCTATCACCAGTCCACGTCCAGCCTCAACCTGTTGCGCGCCTTTGCCCAGGGCGGCTTTGCCGACCTGCATCAGGTGCACCAGTGGAACCTGGACTTCATCGCCCATTCGCAGATGGCGGAGAAGTACCACCAGCTCGGCGCACGGATCGATCAGGCCCTGCGCTTCATGCGCGCCTGTGGCATGGACAACGCGCCGCAGCTGCGCGAAACCAGTTTTTTCACCGCCCACGAGGCCTTGTTGCTCAACTACGAGCAGGCCTTTGTACGCCAGGACAGCCTCAGCGGTGGCTGGTACGACTGTTCGGCGCACATGCTCTGGATCGGCGACCGAACGCGGCAACTCGACGGCGCGCATGTCGAGTTCCTGCGCGGGGTGGGCAACCCGATCGGGGTCAAGGTCGGGCCGAGCATCGCCAGCGACGAGCTGATCCGGCTGATCGACATCCTCAACCCGGACAACGACCCGGGCCGCCTCAACCTTATCGTGCGGATGGGCGCCGACAAGGTCGAGGCCGGGTTGCCGCGCCTCGTCCGCACGGTCCAGGCCGAGGGCCGACAGGTGCTGTGGAGCTCCGACCCGATGCACGGCAACACCATGAAGGCCTCCAGTGGCTACAAGACGCGGGATTTCGAACGCATCCTCGCCGAAGTGCGGCAGTTCTTCGACGTGCATCGCGCCGAAGGCAGCTACCCGGGCGGCATCCACATCGAGATGACCGGGCAGAACGTCACCGAGTGCATCGGTGGTTCACGGCCGATCACTGAGGACAGCCTGTCGGATCGCTACCACACGCACTGCGACCCGCGGCTCAATGCCGACCAGTCGCTGGAAATGGCATTCATGATCGCCGAGACCCTCAAGCAGGTACGGCGGAGCTGAGGCTAGTGGGTACGTTGTTGGCTATTGGGAACGCCTGGGTACGGGGGCCGGCTCTCGTGCGGGTCAGGCT
Source organism: Pseudomonas sp. (assembly GCA_032064305.1). Lineage (GTDB taxonomy): Bacteria > Pseudomonadota > Gammaproteobacteria > Pseudomonadales > Pseudomonadaceae > Stutzerimonas. The sequence goes on from DAMBNU010000012.1 coordinate 3,601, forward strand.
AGCAACGCTTCGCCCCGGGTCGGCCTCCCACCAAGCGCAAAAGCGCCCGGAACCCTGCCCGATTCTCGCGGGAGGCGCTCCCAGCGGCGAATGCGGCCTTCACACCACGAAAAAGCACAAGCTTCGCCCCGGGTCGGGCCTCCCACGAAGAGCAAAAGCGCCCGGCACCCTGCCCGCTTCTAGTGGGAGGCGCGCCTTGCGGCGAATACGGCCTTCACACCACGAAAAAGCACAAGCTTCGCCCCGGGTCGGGCCTCCCACGAAGAGCAAAAGCGCCCGGCACCCTGCCCGCTTCTAGTGGGAGGCGCGCCTTGCGGCGAATACGGCCTTCACACCACGAAAAAGCACAAGCTTCGCCCCGGGTCGGCCTCCCACCAAGCGCAAAAGCGCCTGGCACCCTGCCCGTTTCTAGTGGGAGGCGCGCCCCGCGGCGAATGCGGCCTTCACATCACGAAAAAGCAAAAGCTTCGCCCCGGGTCGGCCTCCCATCAGATCGATAGCGGGCGACACCGAACCCGTGCCCTGAAAACACAAAACCCCGCCGAGGCGGGGTTCGTTATCCGGCGGCCCGGCACGGGGCCGGGCGTGTCCAGGCGGGCGGATCAGCCCTTGACGCGGGACTTGTACTCGCCGGTGCGGGTGTCGATTTCGATCGAGTCGCCGATTTCGCAGAAAGCAGAAACCTGCAGCTCGGCACCGTTCTTCAGGCGGGCGGTCTTCATGACCTTGCCGGAGGTGTCGCCGCGCACGGACGGTTCGGTGTAGACGATTTCGCGAACGATGGTGGTCGGCAGTTCGACCGAGATCACCTTGTCGTTGTAGAAAACGGCTTCGCAGACGTCGGTCATGCCGTCTTCGATGAAGGTCATCACGCCTTCGAGGTCGTCTTTTTCGATTTCGTACTGGTTGAATTCGTCGTCCATGAACACGTAGAGCGGGTCGGCGAAGTAGGAGTAGGTCACTTCCTTGCGCTCGAGGATGACCGGCTCGAGCTTGTCGTCCGCCTTGTAGACGGTCTCGGTGGCCGAACCGTTGAGCAGGTTCTTCAGCTTCATCTTGACGACGGCACTGTTACGGCCGGACTTGTTGAACTCGGCTTTCTGGATGACCCAGGGTGCGCCGTTGATGATGGCCACCTGGCCGGCACGGAACTCTTGTGCGGTTTTCATACGAAATATCCGAAGGAATTAGAGACAAAAAACAGGCCGCGTATCATAGGGTCTGTGCCCGCCTGGTCGCAAGCCACGTTGCGGTGCCGGGCGTCAGGCCGGGCGCCGCGCTAAGAAGGTTCGGTGCAGGCTAAGGGGCGAGTTGCGGCGGCGACCTAGGCGCGCGCTGCAACAGCCCACTCCGCGTGGAACAGCACCAGCTTGCCGGCCAGGTCGCCATGGGCGACCTGCTGGTGCGTCCAGTGCTCGGCGTGTTCACGCAGCTCGGCTTCGTGCTCCAGCAGGCCGCGCCAGGCGCTACCGCTGTCGACGCCGTCGTTCCAGGCGCGCCAGAACCCACGCAGCGCCGCCGCAGCCTGGGCGGACAGGCCCCGCACGTAGAGATCAAGGAAGGCGTTGAGCTTGTCCCAGTGCGCATCCTCTTCCTGCGGGTAGATGTGCCAGGCCAGCGGGCGCCCGGCCCATTGCGCGCGGATAAAGGATTCCTCGCCGCGCACGGCATTGAAGTCGCAACACCACAGCAGCATGTCATAACGGTTCTGCGTCATGAACGGCAGCACCGCCACTTCGAGCGCTCCGCGCCGGTGCCGCTCACCGGCCTGCAACCCGTCCAGCTCCAGCCAGCGTGCGACGTCTCCCAGCACCCGTCCTTCGGGCACCAGCAACTGCGACGGGCGCGAATCCGCCGCCAGCGCGTCGAGCCAGCCGGCGACGGCCGGGTTCTCGTAGGCGAACAGCGAGAGCAGCCGCGCGCCGGGCTGCAGTTGCAGGCCAAAACTCTCGAGAAAGGCTTCGCGCAGCGACGGATCGGCCTGGAAGGCTTCGCGCCGAGCCAGCAAGTCGCCCTCGCGAATCAGCCCACCGGTGCCCGGTGCGAAACCGGGGAAAAAGAAATATTTCTGCAGCCCATCCGCCTGCATCGATGGCAGCGCATGGCAGCCCACGACCCAGTCCTCGGCGCTGAGGTATTCAAGGTTCAGCCAGAGGATGCGTCGACCGCTGCCTGCCATCCGCCGGATATAGGCGGCGGGCAGTTGGCAGGCGAACGCTTCGATGACCACGTCGGCCGGTTCGGCATCCGGCCACTCGGGCAGCCAGTGCCGCACGTCGACGCCCTCGTGCCACTGCTGCGCCGCCGTCGCGCTGGTGCCGGGACAGAGCCGGGCGAAGGTCTGCAGGTCATCGACCCAGAGCCGGACCCGCTGCCCGTGCTCGGCCACCAACTGTCGCGCCAGGCGCCAGGTCACGCCAATGTCGCCATAGTTGTCGACCACGACGCAGAAGATGTCCCAGTTCGCCTTGATCGACACGACCATGCCCCTCGGAAATGAAAATGCCGCGCCCAAGTGGGCCGGCTGGATAGCTTAACGCAGCTCCCTTGCATGGCATCCGCGGTGAACGGCTCGCACTGTGGCACTGGCCGCCGGGCGAGCCGAAGCGGCGCTCACCGCCGCATCCACCCTCCGGCCGCGGCGCCGTCATGGCAAAGGGTTCAAGCGCGACGGCCAGCGATAGGACACAGGGCTTCGCCCGAGCTGAGCCGAAGGCCCGTTCGTGCGGCATATCAAAAGGGGGAGGAGAAAAGCACGTCATGGAGGTGAACCCTACCAGCCACACCCCGGCACACAATGTCACCGCTGCGGCTGCTCCCTTCCAGGCCTGACCGGGTTCACGGCTGATCGTTGCGGGGGGACCGGCAGGGCCCACCATGACAAACCCGCCTGGCGGCGAGCGGCGCCATTGTACCGGCTTATTCCCAACTTACAACCAGTGCCTGCAGCCGCGCCTCGACCGCGCTCAGCGGCCGGGCGCAGCGACGACGACAGCTGCAGCTGACGGTATCCGGCAGGCGCTCGACGGGGTGACCGCACGCCCGCCACCGCTGGTCAGCTCACGGACGAAAACACGCCAGCCGCGCCGTGACGTGCGAACCGAACCCCTATGCAAACGCAGTGGTCTGTTTGAGGATAGGACGTGCATCAGCTTTGCCGTTTCTCGACCGGGCAAGCGGCACCAGGACCGAACGAACCAGCGCAGTTGTCGTGCAGCGGAGCCTGACGGCGCGATCGAACGAGGTAAGCATGAGCAACGCACCCATTGCCATCATCGGCACCGGTATTGCCGGGCTTTCAGCGGCCCAGGCACTGCAGGCTGCCGGCCAGAGCGTCCAGCTATTCGACAAGAGTCGTGGCCTGGGCGGCCGCCTGGCGAGCAAGCGCAGCGAGGTGGGTCATCTCGACCTGGGCGCCCAATACTTCACCGCGAGGGATCGTCGTTTCACCGAAGCCGTCCGCCAGTGGCAGGCGAATGGTTGGACCGCCGAATGGTCGCCGAATCTCTACCAGGCGCGTGAGGGACAGCTATCGCCGTCGGCCGACGAGCAATTTCGCTGGGTGGGAATCCCGCGCATGAGCGCGATCGCCACCGGCCTGCTCGGCGAGCTGCCGGTCACCCTCTCCTGCCGGATCACCGAGGTGTTCCGCGGCGAGGAGTACTGGACGCTGGTCGATGCCGGCGGCGGCAATCACGGCCCGTTCAGCCAGGTGGTGGTCGCCATTCCGGCACCTCAGGCGGCCGGATTGCTGGCCTCGGCGCCCAAGCTGGCCGCGGTGGCCGCCAGCGTCGCCATGGAGCCGACCTGGTCCGCTGCACTGGGCTTCGCGCAGCCGCTCGAGACCGACGTCGAGGCCTGCTTCATCCAGGACGACGCCCTCGACTGGCTGGCCCGCCACCACAGTCGCCCGGGCCGGGACGATCCGCTGGATCTCTGGGTGCTTCACGCCAGCAGCGCGTGGAGCCGGCAACACCTGGACCTGCCCCGCGAAGCGGTGATCGAACGCTTGCACGGCGCCTTCGCCGAGCTGATCGACTGCGTGGTGCCGGCGCCGGCCTTCAGCCTGGCGCATCGCTGGCTCTACGCGCGCCCCAGCCAGTCCCATGAATGGGGCGCGCTGGCTGACGCCCATCTGGGCCTGTATGCCTGCGGCGACTGGTGCCTGTCCGGCCGCGTCGAAGGCGCCTGGCTCAGCGGCCAGGAAGCCGCCCGCCGGCTGCTCGAACAGCTGTAGCGATATCCGGCGTCTGCATATCGGCAGGCGCCCCGCCCGCCGGCTCGCCTCAGCCCAGCGCGGTATCGAGGAACATCATGACCGCAAAACCCAGCATCAGGCCCAGCGTCGCCGGGGTCTGATGCCCGTTGCGGTGGGTTTCCGGGATGACTTCATGGGACACCACGAAGATCATCGCGCCGGCCGCCAGCCCGAGGCTGATCGGGTATGCGATGGCGAAACCGCTGGACATGCCGATGCCGACCAGCGCACCCAGCGGCTCCATCAGCCCCGAGGCGATGGCAATCAGCACTGAGCTGCGCGCCGACAATCCGGTGGTGCGCAGGGCCAGGGCCACGGCCAGCCCTTCGGGAATGTCCTGGATCGAGATCGCGGTGGTCAGCGGCAGGCCGACGCTCAGGTCGCCCTTGGCGAAGCTCACACCGATGGCCATACCTTCAGGGATGTTGTGCAGCGCGATGGCGAGCACGAACAGCCACACCCGGTTGAGACGCTCGAACTCCGGTCCGCGCGGGCCGGTGCTTTCGTGTTCATGCGGCGTGAAGTAATCCAGCCCGAGCATCAGCAGCACACCGAGACTGAGCCCGACCACCACGGTCAGCGCCGCGGCCGGACCGTTGCCGAAGAGTTCGCGACCGGCCGCAAGGCCCGGCAGGATGAGCGAAAACATGCTCGCTGCCAGCATCATGCCGGCAGCGAAGCCGAGCATGCTGTCCTGCGCCCGGGTCGAGATATCGCGCAGCCCGATGGCCAGGAAGGCGCCGGCCGCAGTCGCAGCGAACCCGGCGCTGCCGCCCAGCATGGCGTAGCGAACATGGCCGGTCTCGCTCAACCGGAAGGCGTTTACGCCGCCGGCCACCAGCAGCGCCAGGATCGCCACCGCCGTGGCGATGAGGCTCGCAGTGATCAGCGGGCTGGCTTGCGCCTGGGCCAGCCAGACGGCACGCAGGCGCGCCGCATGGCGGCGCGAGGGAGTCGGGACGGAGGGGCTTTGCACTGTGGACGCCATGATCACCTGATCCTGGAAACGCACCGCTGCCGCTGGCCTCGCGGAGCGGGACAGCAATGCATTCCGACATTGTCGATTTGTCATTCGAGTGGCGATAGCGGCCGATGATTCCACGCGGCAGGCTCCGCGCCGCCGACCTGCACGGCGCCCTGTACCCAGCGGCGGTATTTGTCCGTAAGCTTGCCAGGGTCTTTTGGCCGTCAAGGGCCGTTTCGAGGAGTGGTCCAACTTGCCTGCCGCACATACCATCCGCCGCGCCGTGCTGCCGCTTGTCGCCCTCCTGTTGTTGGGCGGCTGGCTGGCCTGGCGTCACCTGCAAGGCCCGCTGCTGCCGGCCTACCGCGTCGACGCCCGACCGCTGGTGCAACAGGTGGTGGCCAGCGGCGAGGTCGACAGCCAGTCCCTGGCGCAGGTCGGCAGCGAAATCACCGGCGTCGTCGCCACGCGCCAGGTGCGCGAGGGCGCCGTAGTCAAGGCCGGCGATTTGCTGCTGACCCTGCGCGACGACGAGCCGCGCGCGCGGCTGGCCGAAGCCGAGGCGGCACTGCGGCAGCTGGTCGAATCCACGCGCCCCCAGGCCGAGGCGAGCCTGCGCGAGGCGCAGCACAACCTGGAACAGGCCCGCCGCGAGCGCAGCCGCCGCGAGCAACTGTTCGACCGCAAGCTGCTCGCCTCCGAAGCGCTGGAGCAGGCCCGTCGGGCGGAATCGAGCGCGCAGGTCGCCCGCGACCGTGCCCGACTCGCCGCGGCGGCTCTGGCCGAGGGCGGCAGCGAGGAGCAGCTACTGCGTCAGCGTCTGGCCGCGGCTCGTGCGGCGCTGGACAAAACCCGTATCCAGGCGCAGGTCGACGGCATCGTGCAGACGCGCGATGTGGAGCCTGGCGACCTGGTCCAGCCCGGGCGCACGCTGTTGACCATTGCCCGGTCGGGCAGCCGCGAGATCCTCCTGCCGCTGGATGAAAAGAACCTCGCCCCGGTCCGGCTTGGGCAGGAGGCCCAGGTCATCGCCGATGCCTATCCCGAACGCCCACTGCTTGCCCGGGTCAGCTTCATTGCGCCCCGTGTCGACAAGGCCCGCGGCACCCTTGACGTGCACCTGGAACTGCTCGAAGCCGCGGACTTCCTGCGCGAGGGCATGACAGTCTCGGTGACCATCGAGACCGGCCGCCGCGACAGCGCACTGGTCGTACCCAACGACGTCCTGCGCGCGCGCCAGGGCAGCCGCGCCGAGGTGCTGCGGGTCGCCGACGGCCGAATCGAACGGGTGCAGGTGCGCCTGGGCCTACTCGGCACCGCGTTGAGCGAGGTGGCGGACGGTCTGTCCAGCGGTGACTGGGTGCTGGCCGGCGAAGCCGAACAAGGCCAGCGCGTGCGCCTGCGCGAGCAGCCGATTCCCGGGCCTCGCCAGGAGTGACGCCGTGCGCCTGACCGAATCGCTGTGGACCGAGTGGACGATCGCCGTGCGTTTCCTGCTCGACAACCGCATGCAATCGCTGTTGATCGTCTTCGGCATCGCGGTCGGTTCCGCCGTGATCGTGTTCATCACTGCGCTGATCACCGGCCTGCAGGCCAATGTGATCGAACGCACGCTGGGCACGCAGGCGCACATCCGCATCCTGCCGCCGGACGAGGTCAATCGCGCGCCAGCCAGCGAACCCGGCAATTGGTCGCTGGTACTCGAAAGCCCGCGTGCGCAGCGCCTGCGCTCGATCCTTAACTGGCAGGCCGTGCGCGACGTGCTCGACCAGGACGCCGAGGTGCTCGCCGTTTCACCGGTCATCAGCGGCCCGGCCATTGCCCGCCGCGGTGTGGCGCGCGCATCCGTGGCGCTGCTCGGCATCGACCCACCGCGCTACCAGCACATCATCCCGCTGGCGGACGACCTGGTTGCCGGTCGCTTCGAGGTAGGCGCCGGCCATGCGGTGGTCGGCAAGGAGCTGGCACGGGACCTGGGGCTCGGTATCGGTGACAAGCTGCGCCTGGACGCCGGCGACGGGCGCGAGGCGGTGGTGGATATCACCGGGATCTTCGAACTCGGCGTACGCGACCTGGACGCCCGCTATGTTTACCTGGACCTGAAGCAGGCGCAGACGCTGCTCGACCTGCCGGGCGGGGTCACCGTAATCGACACCCGGGTAGCCGAGCTGTTCGAGGCCGACCGCATCGCCAGGCGGCTCGCCCGCCTCACCGGACTGCGCGCCGAGAGCTGGATGGAAACCAACGGCCAATTGCTCAACGCCCTCAGCTCGCAGAGCATGACCACCGAGATGATCCGCCTGTTCGTCGGCATTTCGGTGGCCTTCGGCATCGCCAGCGTGCTGGCGGTGAGCGTGGTGCAGCGCACCCGGGAAATCGGCATCTTGCGCGCCATGGGCAGCCCGCGCGCGCAGATACTGCGCGTGTTTCTGCTTCAGGGCGGCCTGCTCGGGCTGGTTGGCTCCGCCTGCGGCGGCGCGGTCGGCTGGGGCCTGGTGCAGGTCTTCAACCTGTTCGGCCCGGGGCTATTCTTTATCCCGGTCGACCCGACCCTGGTGCCGCTGGCCATGCTGATCGCGACGGCTGCCGGGGTGCTGGCGGCGGCCATGCCGGCGCGGCGAGCGGCGCGCTACGATCCGGCAGTGGCGATCCGTTATGTCTGATCGCGCCGCCCGTTCTTCCGTCGATGCGGTGCTCCGCCTCGAACGGCTGCGCAAGGTGTTCAACCCAGGCACCGCGCTGGAGACCGAGGTGCTGCATGGCATCGACCTGCAGCTGCTGCCGGGCGAACTGGTGGCCCTGATCGGCCCGTCCGGCTCGGGCAAGAGTACGCTGCTGAACCTGATCGGCCTGCTCGACACGCCCAGCGCCGGCGAGCTGTTTCTGCTCGGCCAGCCGACACGCGACAGCGACGACCGCGCACGCACGCATCTGCGCAACCGTGCCATCGGCTTCGTCTTTCAGTTTCACCACTTGATATCGGCGTTCAGTGTGCTGGAAAACGTGCTGATGCCATTGATGATCCGCCAGGGCAAACCGTCACGCACCGACGTCGAACTGGCGCGCAGCCTGCTCGACGAGGTCGGGTTGAGCGCCTTCGCCGACAAGAAACCCTCCCAGCTCTCAGGCGGCCAGCAGCAGCGGGTCGCCATTGCCCGGGCGCTGGTCACTCGCCCGCCGCTGTTGCTGGCCGACGAGCCGACCGGCAACCTCGATACGCGCACCGCCCAGAGCGTGTTCGAACTGTTCCACCGCATCAACGCGCAATTTGGCTGCGCGGTACTGGTGGTCACGCACGACCCGCGGCTGGCCGCCGATTGCCAGCGCATCATCCAGCTGGTCGACGGACAGATCGTCGGCAATGGCGCTCCGACGATTGAACCCTAGGTCGCGCCCGGCTCGGCCCGCTCCCGAAACGGCAGAGGCCGACACGCAGGCCGGCCTCTTCTCAACGGCAACCCGAGGGTCGCTCAAGGCTGGCTTTGGCAGCGCCCGCAGGTCTTCAAGCCCAGCAGCTGGTAGGCCGGGCAGAAGCGGAAGATACCCGTCGCCAGCGGCACCAGGCCGATCCAGCCCCACAGTCCAATGACTCCCGCCAGGCTCAGGCCGATCAGCGCCAGCCCAACGACGATTCGCAGTGTCCGATCGATGCTTCCTACGTTGCTTTTCATCATGACCTCCCGGTCTTCAAACACGCCGGAATGCCCGGCACAAAGCCCATCCCGCATCGCCCTGCCCGGCACGGACGCCGTCGGCGCGACCAATCAATCTACATGAACACAATATATTCCTAGATATATTGAAAGGCAACGCGAGATTGTTCGGGATGGGGGACGTCCAAGGTGCGGCTGCGCATGGCGCATGGAGCATGGCGCAAGCGTGAGGCCCGGGTGAGCTGGCGGAGGTCCGCTGCAGCGTGAGCGGGTAGCGGGAACGCGGGGCAGCGCACTGCTGGAACGATGAGGGCAAACCTTAGGTGCGCGGAAACGAAAAAAGCGACCCTAAGGTCGCTTTCTTTGGCAGCACGCTCATAAAAGCATGGTGCAGATTTGGAGCGGGAAACGAGACTCGAACTCGCGACCCCGACCTTGGCAAGGTCGTGCTCTACCAACTGAGCTATTCCCGCATTACTTGCAGCAAAAGTGGCGTCCCCTAGGGGACTCGAACCCCTGTTACCGCCGTGAAAGGGCGGTGTCCTAGGCCACTAGACGAAGGGGACGCAGCCCGGAAGCTTATAGCTTTCATTCCGGCTTTCAGCGTTGCGATGTGCTTCACGCTGCAAGTGGCGCGCATTCTATGGACGTCGTTCGGGGTCGTCAAGCACCATCTCGAAAAAAATTACACTGGCCGAATGCTGCGTGCATCGAGCTATCAGCTTGCCATACAAGGCTCTACACTCGGCCAAAACCGTGCAGTAAGAGAGGTGGGAATTGTGTCTCCAGTTCTGATTGCGGGATTGGTCATCGCTGGCTTGTGCGTACTGATAGCCATCGGCGTCATCAATCAGATTGTCGAGAAGAACAATCTCGAGAAGGCCCGAACGCGTGCGGAGTTGAACGACCGCATGCGTCGCTGCGCCAATCTGGCGGATGGTTTTCCAGGACAAATGATGACGCCCGCGCTCAAGTTGCTGCTCAGCCGTCTCGAACTGCACCTGGGTGAGCGCCTGCAGCCGCTCGACAAGAAGAACACGGCGCTCGAGGCGCGCCTTAGCAAGCTGCGCGTTGCCCTGGCCAAGGGCGAGGACATTCCGCTCGAGAACCCGCCGGTCAAGGTACTCACCGAGGCCCAGGCCAAGGAGATACGGTTGCTACTCGAAGATCTGCACGCACAGATCGTATGGGCCAACCAGCACAATCAGCTGGATACCCGGTCGGCCAAGGGCTGGATCCAGCAGATCCAGCGCATGATGGTCTTGCTGCACGTCGAATACTTTTCCAACGTTGGCCAGCAGGCCTTGCAGCAGGGCAGCGCCCACAAGGCCCGGCTGGCCTTTGAACGCGGCATCCAGCATGTCCGCAAGCAGGCAAACGCTGCGGACTACCAGCCACAGCTGGCAACCCTCGAAGCCAACTACGCCCACGCCAACAAGCTCGAACAGACCCAGCACAAACCCCAGCCTGACGAACCCAGCGAGCTGGCCGAAGGTCTGAAGAGCTTTGAAAGCGATGAAGATTGGAAGAAGAAAGACATCTACTGACGTGCGGCGTACAGGCCCACGGGCCGAGGACGCCGGCGACTATGCAGCGCCGCCACGCGCACGACTTGCTACGGAGATTTCTATGTCGATTACGGTTTTCGGTGCCCCGCTGTCACCCTTCGTCCGCAAGGTGCGGCTGTGCCTGCTGGAGAAAGGCCTGGCATACGACCTCGAGATGGTCATGCCCTTCACCCCGCCCGACTGGTACCTGCAGCTCAACCCCCTCGGCCGCATCCCGGCCCTCAAGGACGGTGATATCACGCTGGCCGACTCCAGCGTCATCTGCCAGTACCTCGAGGAAACCTATGCGCAGACGACTCACCTCTACGGCGACACGGCCACCGAGCGCGCGCAGATCCGCTGGCTGGAAAAATACGCCGACTACGAGCTGGCGCCCCTGACCACCTTTGGCGTGTTCCGTAACCGCCTGCTCAAGCCGAGCAGCGGCCACCCCTGCAATGAGGAAAGCGTGCAGGCTGCGCTCAACGAGAAGCTGCCACCGCACTTCGACTACCTGGCGCGACAGCTGGGTGAACGGGCCTATTTCGTCGGCGAGCGGTTGAGCATGGCCGACCTGGCCTTTGCCTGCCAGGTGATCAACATGGAGCATGGCGGCGAACCGATCGATGCCGAACGTTGGCCGGCACTGGCAGCGCACCTTGACCGGATGAAAGCGCTCGCCTCGGTGCAAAGCCTGCTTCCCGGCGAACAACGAATGACCGCCAAGCTCATCGAAATGGGCAAGAAGGCTACGCAGCCTAACTGACGCCAACGCGGCGCGCCCTGTCGAAGAGCAACAAAGACGCGCCGTGAGATCGGCACAAGCGCAGCGAATGCGCGAGGAGTCGTTGCGGGAACGCGGCCCGCGGCGAATGGCCTCTTCGACCTGGAGCGGTTCAAGGTACGCACCCCCGCCAGGCAGGCGCCGGCCAGTCATGGCACCGCTCAGAGCAGGCGAATGCCAACCCATTGCCGGGCGAACTGGTAGGCGCAGCGGCCGTTGCGGTTGCCGCGCGCGGTGGCCCAGCGGATGGCTTCCTTTTCCAGCGCCTCGTCCCACTTCCAGTGCAACCCAGCCTGGGCAGCGAGCGAGTCGATCCAGTGCCGCACAACGTCCAGATAGTGCTCCTGGCTGAACGGATAGAACGACAGCCAGAGGCCGAAGCGGTCCGACAGCGCAATCTTGTCTTCCACCGCTTCGTTGGGATGGAGCTCGCCATCCACCATCTGCCAGTGATCGTTGTCACTCTGCCGTTCGGGCACCAGGTGCCGGCGGTTGGACGTAGCATAGAGCAGCACATTCTCCGGCGCGCGCTCCAGCGAGCCATCCAGTACCGACTTGAGCACCCGGTAGTCGCCCTCCCCGGCCTCGAAGGACAGGTCGTCGCAGAACACCACGAAATGCTGCGGTTGGCCGGCAAGCTGCTCGACCACCCGCGGTAGGTCCGCCAGGTGATCGCGTTCGATCTCGATCAGCCGCAGGCCGGCAGCGGCGTGCTCGGCCAGCAGCGCACGGATCAGCGACGACTTGCCGGTGCCGCGCGCGCCCCAGAGCAACACGTGATTGGACGGCAGGCCGGAGACGAACTGTCGGGTGTTGTTGGCGAGAAGCTCGCGCTGCCGATCGATGCCGATCAGGTCGCTCAGCGCCAGATCGAGGGAGACCTTCAGCGGCTGCAGATAGCCACCCGCCCCTTCCCGGTGCCAGCGTGCCGCCAGGCTGGCGGTCCAGTCGATAGCCGTTCGCGCGGCCGGCAGCAACGGCTCCAGGCGGCTCATCAGGCTGCTGGCCTGTTGCAGAAAGGCTTTCAGTTCTTGGTCCATAGTGGATTCGGTTACTCCAGAAAGAGGGGCTCGTGGTGCGTTACAGGCGGGCCTCGATCGGCGCCGCCAGCGCGTCCGGCGCGGTGCGCGAAGCGAAGCGTTCGACAGAACGGCCCTCATCGGCAATGAGAAACTTGGTGAAGTTCCACTTAATCGCCTTGCTGCCCAGCAAACCGGGGGCGCGCTTCTTCAATTCACGAAACAGCGGGTGCGCATCGCCGCCATTGACGCGGACCTTGGCGAACAACGGAAAGCTCACCCCAAAGTTGCGCTCGCAGAAGGTAACGATCTGCGCCTCGTCTCCCGGCTCCTGATGGCCGAACTGATCGCAGGGAAAGCCGAGCACGACCAGACCGCGATCCCGGTAGCGGCTCCAGAGCGCCTCCAGCCCCTTGTACTGCGGGGTGAACCCGCACTGACTCGCGGTGTTGACCACCAGTAGCGCCCGGGCGTCGAAATCGCCAAGGGTGACCTGCCGACCGTCGATGGTCTGGCAGGGAATGTCGAACAGAGGGTCGCGCATGGCGGCGTCCTGATGAGGCGTTACAGGGCCGTCAGGCCTCGCGCGGCTTGTGGTTGAGAGAGGCCGAATTGATGCAGTAGCGCAGCCCGGTCGGCGCCGGGCCATCGGGGAACACATGGCCCAGATGCGCCTCGCAGCGGGCGCAGCGGATTTCGATGCGGTGCATGCCGTGGCTGTAGTCGTCGAGGCTGGCGATCGCCGTCTCGCTGACCGGCTGGAAGTAACTCGGCCAGCCGCAACCGGAATCGAACTTGGCGTCCGAATCGAACAGTGGCGCGTCGCAGCAGACGCAGTGGTAGATGCCGGGGGTCCGGGTGTCGTTGTAGCGGCCACTGTAGGGCCGTTCGGTGGCGCCCAGGCGGCAGACCTGGAACTGCTCGTCGGAGAGCTCGGCGCGCCAGGCTTCCAGCGGTTTTTCAAGCTTGTCCATCGGTACACCTCGTGTTCTCAAAAAAGCCGGATCTGTACCTTTTCCGGGGGTCGGGCCGCACGTATGATGCGTGGCTCTCAGACGCCTAGTCTGGCAGTGGGGATTCCAGCTGCCAAGGCGCCCGGATTCACGCCACCGTTGCCGGCCAGCTCCTGCCGGACGCGCCTTCATTTCGGGACACTCACGATCATGCAGGTCAGCAAATCGAACAAGCTCGCCAATGTCTGCTACGACATCCGCGGGCCGGTGCTCAAGCACGCCAAACGCCTGGAAGAGGAAGGCCATCGCATCCTCAAGCTGAACATTGGCAACCCGGCGCCGTTCGGTTTCGAAGCCCCCGAGGAAATCCTTCAGGACGTGATCCGCAACCTGCCGACCGCACAAGGCTACAGCGATTCGAAAGGCCTGTTCAGCGCGCGCAAGGCGATCATGCAGTACTACCAGCAGAAGCAGGTGGAAGGCGTGACCATCGAGGACATCTACCTCGGCAACGGTGTGTCCGAGCTGATCGTGATGTCCATGCAGGCCCTGCTCAACAACGGCGACGAAGTGCTGATCCCGGCGCCCGATTACCCGCTGTGGACCGCCGCGGTTAGCCTGGCCGGTGGCAAGCCAGTGCATTACCTGTGCGACGAGCAGGCCAACTGGTGGCCCGACCTGGCCGACATAAAGGCCAAGATCACACCGAACACCAAGGCGCTGGTGCTGATCAATCCCAACAACCCCACGGGCGCGGTCTACCCCCGCGAGGTGCTGGAAGGGATGGTGGAACTGGCCCGCCAGCACAAGCTGGTGCTGTTCTCTGACGAGATCTACGACAAGATCCTCTATGACGGCGCGGTCCATGTCTGCACCGCTTCGCTGGCTCCCGACGTGCTCTGCCTGACCTTCAACGGTCTGTCGAAATCCTACCGGGTGGCGGGCTTCCGCTCCGGCTGGGTGGTGATTTCCGGCCCGAAGCACAAGGCGCAGAGTTACATCGAAGGCATCGACATTCTGGCCAACATGCGCTTATGCGCCAACGTGCCGTCCCAGCACGCCATCCAGACCGCACTGGGTGGTTACCAGAGCATCAACGACCTGGTGCTGCCGCCGGGCCGCCTGCTCGATCAACGCAACCGTACCTGGGAACTGCTCAACGACATTCCCGGCGTCAGCTGCGTGAAGCCCATGGGCGCGCTCTATGCTTTCCCGCGAATCGATCCGAAGGTCTGTCCAATCCACAACGACGAGAAATTCGTGCTCGATCTGCTGCTGTCGGAAAAATTGCTGATCGTCCAGGGCACCGCGTTCAACTGGCCGTGGCCGGATCACTTCCGGGTGGTCACCCTACCCCGCGTCGATGACCTGGAGCAGGCCATCGGCCGCATCGGCAGCTTCCTCAAAACCTACAGCCAGTGACCGGCGATGGATCTGCAGGTCGACGACTTCTACCGTGACGCCGCGGCCGGCCTGTTGATCCTTTACCAGGCTTTTCCGCGCAAGATCACGCTCTACGTCGACGACCTGATCGGCCACCAGGAGTTCGATGAGTTCGGCCTGCCCAGCACACGCCACCAGAGCTGCCTCGGCGCCCTGCTGTGGCTCGCCGAAGAAGGCTATCTTCGGTTCGACAGCACCCTCCAGTACCTCGCGCTCGAGCAGGCCGTACTCACCGAAAAGGCCTTCCTGCGCCTGACCGCCACCGCTGCCGGCGCGGATTCGCGCGAGCCATTACCGCCAAGCGTTCGACGCGTCCGATCGAGCCTGGCCAACGAGCTCCGCCAGGCGTTGCGCGATGGCGATGGCGAACGGCTCGCCCAGCTGACCCATCAGCTGCTCGGCGCCGGCTTGCGCGGCGAGCCCTGACGCCAGCGGCGACAGGCGACATAGCTTGAAATAGTCGCCCGGTTGAATAGCACCGCCCCGCCCCTTATATAGCCTATCGTTCTTTACTGTTCTCCCTGGAGTCTGCCGCAACATGATGCGCATTTTCTTGTTCCTGGCCACCAACCTTGCTGTGTTGGTCGTTGCCAGCATCACCCTGAAGCTTCTCGGAGTGGATCGCTACACCGGCCAGAATTACGGCAGTCTGCTGATCTTCTGCGCCGTGTTCGGTTTCGCCGGTGCGCTGGTATCGCTGTTCATCTCCAAGTGGATGGCCAAGATGAGCACCGGGACCGAGATCATCAGCCAGCCGCGCACGCGCCACGAGCAATGGCTGCTGCAGACCGTCGAGCAGCTTTCCCGCGAGGCCGGCATCAAGATGCCGGAAGTCGGCATCTTCCCCGCCTACGAGGCCAACGCCTTCGCCACAGGCTGGAACCGGAACGATGCGCTGGTCGCCGTGAGCCAGGGCCTTCTGGAGCGCTTCTCGCCGGATGAGGTCAAGGCCGTGCTGGCCCACGAAATCGGCCACGTCTCCAACGGCGACATGGTTACCCTTGCGCTGATCCAGGGCGTGGTCAACACCTTCGTGATGTTCTTTGCGCGGATCTTCGGCAGCTTCGTCGACCGGGCGATCCTCAAGAACGAGGACGGCCATGGCATCGGCTACTTTGTTGCCACGATCTTCGCCGAGCTGGTGCTGGGCATCCTGGCGAGCATCATCGTGATGTGGTTCTCGCGCAAACGCGAATTCCGCGCCGACGAGGCCGGCGCGCAGCTGGCCGGCACCTCGGCGATGATCGGCGCGCTGCAGCGCCTGCGTGCCGAACAGGGCGTGCCGGTGGACATGCCGGACAGCCTGAAGGCGTTCAGCATCAACGGCGCCCTGCGCAACGGCCTGGCCGGCCTGCTGATGACCCACCCGACCCTGGAAGACCGTATCGAAGCCCTGCGCCAGCGCGGCTGAATCGGCGACCGGACAACAAAGGGCGGCTTCGGCCGCCCTTTCTCATGCAGCGCACGACACCGCCTAACGGGGCGTCTCACCCGTTATGCCGGAACCGGCGTACCGATCCGGTAACAACGCTCCTCCAGGCGAGTCAGCCCGCGCTGCAGGAATTTCCAGTTGCTCTCATCGAGCACGTCGGCCTGCTCCAGCAACTGCAGCGACCAGTGCGCGCCCAGCAGCTGCCGGACCTCGGCGTCACCGACGGCGAACGGCGGACCGGCCATCTGCTCCTGGGGATAGTCGAGGGTCACCAGCAATCCCACGGTGGCCGGCGCCAGGATCCGTACCAGATGAGCGACGTAACGCTGGCGCATCTCCACCGGCAGGGCGATCAGCGCGGCACGGTCGTAGAACCCCCGGCAATGCGCGACGTCAGCGGCCTGCAGTGCGAAAAAGTCGCCGCAGCGAAGCTCCAGCGTACCGGCGCGGTAGACCCGGAACGCACCCTGTTCACTCACCTCGGGCACCAGTTCCTGCTCCGCGAAGAAGTCCTCCACGGCGCGCTCGCTCAGCTCGACACCCAGCACCGGATAACCCGCCGCGGCCAGCCACGGCATGTCCAGGCTCTTGCCACACAGCGGCACCAGCACTGGGGCGCCTGCGGGCAGCCCGAGCGCCGACCAGTGACGGCGCAGGTAGGGATTGACCTCGTGCAGGTGAAAGCCGATCTCGTTGCGTGCCCAGCGGCGCTGCCAGAATCCTTCATCCATAACCCGATCCTCGTCGACGGTGATCGAGGCAGCTTATCAGAGCCGCCGGATCCGCTCAGCGACCGGCGAGCATGGCTTCGGGGTCCATGCCGGCGTCACGCATCTGCGCCAGCTTGTAGCGCAGGGTGCGCGCGCTGATGCCCAACCGGTCGGCGGTTTCCTTGCGCCGCCCGCGTTCGGCGCGCAGGGTTTCGAGGATGAGTTCGAACTCGCGCCGCCGCAGGTCGTCGCCGAGCGCACCGGCCGGCTCGGCCAGGTCGGCCGACGGCAATGGCGCGACCCCCGGGGTCGGCGGCAAAGGCGGCAGAGTCAGTCCCGGCGCAGCTTGCAGACACAGATCAGCGGGACGGATCGCGCCGCCGTCCTGCATGATCAGGGCGCGCTGGATGGCATTGTCCAGCTCGCGCACGTTCCCTGGCCAGGCGTGGCCCAGCAGGCACTGCCGGGCCTCGGCGGTCAGCCGGACCGACGGCTGGCGCATTTTCTTCGCATGCTTGGCCAGCAGCCGCTCGGCGAGCGGGACGATATCGGCCGGACGCTCGCGCAGCGGCGGCCAGGCCAGCGGGAATACCGAGAGCCGGTAGAACAGGTCCTCGCGAAACCGACCACTGCGGACCTCCGCCGCTAGATCGCGGTTGGTGGTGGCGAGGATGCGCAGATCCAGGGCGATCGGCTTGCGCGCCCCGACCCGCTCGACCTCGCGCTCTTGCAGCACGCGCAGCAGCTTGGCCTGGAGCGCCAAGGGCATCTCCGAGATCTCGTCGAGCAGCAAGGTGCCGCCATCGGCCAGTTCGAACTTGCCAGGCTGGGCGGCAATGGCGCCGGTAAAGGCGCCTTTTTCGTGGCCGAACAGCGTCGCTTCGAGCATCTGGTCCGGGATCGCGGCGCAGTTGATAGCGACGAACGGATGGCTCGCGCGGTCCGACTGCTGATGGATATAGCGCGCCAGTACTTCCTTGCCGGTTCCCGACTCTCCGGAAATCAGCACGGTCGAGTCGCTCCGAGCGACCCGGGCTGCCAGCGCCAGCAGTTGCCGGCTGGCCGCCTCCACTGCCACCGGTCCCTCGCCGTCGTCCGCGCCCGGGTGGCCGCAGGCATGCCGCGCCACCAGCGCCAGCAAGGTATCTGGCTCGAACGGCTTGACCAGGTAATCCACCGCGCCCTGGCGCATCGCCTCGACAGCCCGCTCGACGGCGCCATAGGCAGTCATCAGCAGCACCGGCAAGTGCGGATAGCGCTGACGTGCCACAAGCAGTAGCTCGTGGCCGTCCATGCCGGGCATGTTCACGTCGCTAATCAGCAGGCCGAAACGTTCCTGCTCCAGCGCCCGCAACGCCGCCTCGGCACAATCGACTGCCCGATAGGCATAACCGGCCAGTTCGAGGGTGTCGGCAAGCGCCTGGCGCAGCGCACGGTCGTCCTCAACCAGGAGCACCTTCGCAGCCATGACGCTCATCCTGCCGCTCCCGGAGCGCCGCCCTGAAGCAGGGGCAATTCAAACGTCACGCAGGTGCCGCGGCCAGGACGTGAGCGCAGGTGGAAGCTGCCGGAATGCGCGCGCGCCACCGATTTGACGACCGCCAGGCCCAGCCCGGTACCGGTCGCCCGGGTGGTGAAGAACGGCTCGCCAAGCCGTGCCTGCGTAGCCGCATCGATGCCGATGCCGTTATCGCTGACGCAGATCCGCAGCTGGCCCTCCCGGGCGAAACAGTGCACTTTCAGCCGCGGCGTGCAGGTGACCGCCTGCAGCGCGTTCTCGATCAGATTGAGCAGCGCGCCCACCAGTGTGTCGCGGTTGCACAGCAGCGCGCCGGCATGCGCATCGCACTGCCAGCGCACGGCGCAACCGTCCAACCGCGCCTCGGCGGCAGCGCGCAGCGCGGCCAGCAATTCGGCCGGGACGAGGCGGTCCTCCAGCGGCAGGTCACCCCTGGCGAACACCAGCATGTCGCGAACCTGATGCTCCAGCGCCTTGAGGCGGTCCTTCACATGGCCGGCGAACCGTCGCTGCTGCGCCTCGGACAACCCACCCTGCTCGAGATGACTGGCATAGAGCAACGCGGAGGAGACCGGCGTACGGATCTGGTGGGCCAACGAGGCGACCATCCGGCCCAGCGCCGAGAGCCGCTCATGCCGCGCCAGCTGTTCCTGCAACCGGCGTGTCTCGGTGAGGTCGGTCAGCAATACCAACTGGCCGGGCTCAGCGCCGAGCGAGCGGGTGGCAATGGATACACGGCGACCGTCGCGCAGGGAAATCTCGTGGCCGTCGTCACGCCGGGGCGCAAAGCTGCGGGCAATGACGTCACGCCAGAGCTGACCTTCAAGCGGCGTGCCGAGCAGTTCGACCGCCACCGGATTGGCCTCGCGCACGACACCCTGGCCATCGATCACGATCACCCCGCCCGGCAGCAGGTCCAGCAGGCTCTGCAAGCGGTTGGCCAGGCGCTCCTTTTCGTCGAACTCGCGCAGCCGCTGCGCAGCGCTCTCGGCCAACTGGCCCTTCAGGTCGGCGACCCGCGAATGCAGCAGCTGCCGGGATTCGCTCAGCCGCCCAGACAATTGCGTGAACCGTTCGAGCGAACGGGCCAGGTCTTCATCCCCGGGGCGGGTGGGGGTGGGGAATGTGGGTGCGGCGGGAGCGATTGCTGAAGTCACGGCACACGTATCCGTCAAAAAGATGGTCTGTGTGGTTCTGGCCAGCAAGGATCATGCCGCGAGGCGGAGACCGCCGGGAGATGGCCCCGCCGCCCGAACGGAGGGCGGGGCGCGGCAATCAGTCGTCGAGGTCGTCGTCGCGGCGGTTCATGCCGTACTTGCGCATCTTCTCGACCAGGGTGGTGCGGCGGATCCGCAAACGCTCGGCAGCGCGCGCTACGACGCCACCAGCGTCCTCGAGTGCCTGCTGGATGAGGCCCTGCTCGAGGTTGCCCAGGTAGTCCTTGAGGTCCAGCCCCTCGGCCGGAAGCATGGCATGGGCGTCACTGGCGACGATGGGCGCGTTGATCGCGGCGCGCTCTTCCATCTCGTCATGCACGCTGGTGGCGTACTGCTCGTCATCATCGTCGACGTGGCGGAATTTCTTCGGCAGCTCCATGACGCCGATGACCCCATAGGGATGCATGATCGCCATGCGCTCGACCAGGTTGGCCAGCTCCCTCACGTTGCCCGGCCAGTCATGGCGGCACAGCGACATGATTGCCGCAGAGTTGAAGCGAATCGAACCGCGTTTCTCATGCTCCATGCGCGAGATCAGCTCGTTCATCAGCAAGGGAATGTCCTCGATCCGCTCGCGCAGTGGCGCCATCTCGATGGGGAAGACATTGAGCCGGTAGTAGAGATCCTCGCGGAAGCTGCCGTCGACGATCATCTTCTCCAAGTCCTTGTGGGTCGCGGCGATGATGCGCACATCGGCATTCTGCGTACGATTGCTGCCGACCCGCTCGAAGGTGCGCTCCTGCAGCACCCGCAGCAGCTTGACTTGCATCGGCAGCGGCATGTCGCCGATCTCGTCGAGAAACAGCGTCCCACCCTCGGCCAGTTCGAAACGTCCGGCGCGCGAGGTGATCGCGCCGGTGAAGGCGCCTTTCTCATGGCCGAACAGTTCGCTTTCGAGCAGCTCTGCCGGAATGGCACCGCAATTGACCGGCACGAAGGGGCCACTGCGGCGCTTGGAATGGTAGTGCAGGTTGCGTGCGACCACTTCCTTGCCAGTACCCGACTCGCCAAGAATCAGCACGCTGGCCTCGGTATCGGCCACCTGCTGCATCATCTGGCGGACGTGCTGGACGGCCCGACTGGTGCCGACCAGGCTGCGAAACAGATTGGGTTCACGCTGGCGCCCCCGCGCC
Organism: Pseudomonas sp.; assembly: GCA_032064305.1. Classification (GTDB taxonomy): domain Bacteria; phylum Pseudomonadota; class Gammaproteobacteria; order Pseudomonadales; family Pseudomonadaceae; genus Stutzerimonas. Next base: position 24,233 of record DAMBNU010000012.1, read on the forward strand.
TTCGCCTGGTCGTTCATTTCCCGGTAGATCTGCGCGCGGTGCAAGGAGTCGAGCAGCTTGTTGTAGCTGGGCGGCATCTCCAGGCTGGTCAGCACCCGCCGGCGGATCTCGTCCGGCCAATCAGCAGGTGCGGGTTCGCCGATGAGCATGATCGGCAGGTTCTCGTCCCACTTGCTGATCTGCTTGAGCAGCTCGACAGCACCACCCTTCGCCGCTACGTCGCCGAGCATCAGGCCCAGGATGCTGCGGCTCGACTCCAGTGAGTCCACCGTGGCCTGCCAGTCGGTACTGGGACAGGCCAGGTGGTCTTCGCTGAGGAAGTTGAGAATGACCGTAAGGTCACGGCGACGATCCTGATCGTCGTCGACCAGCAAAATCTTGGTTTCACGCCACATCTTGTTTTTTGCTCTGGAGGCTGAAAAGAGGCCCACGCCGTCTCGGCAGAAACGGCGGCGTCATCGGCAGATGCCCGGTAGTTAATTAAAAAAAACCAGTCGAGTCAAATTTATGACGTGATTCAACGACAAAACGACTGGTTTTGCCGTCTGTCAATTGATCCAAAGCAAGCCTGGCGGCAGCTGGCCGCCGGCTTTACTACTGTGGCACGGGAACAGAGAGAGGTATGCCATTGGGGCGGGTTCGGATGACGGCTTGCCGACTGCAGGCGCCGATCAGCCGTAGAGCTTGTACACCTGGGCGCCCTGCCGGGACTGGTTGAGCTGGATCATCTCGTTGGCCACGCGCCGCTTCTCGGCCTGGCAGGTGTTCACCAGCTCGCGGTAGAGGTTGACCAGCTCCTGCAGGCGCTGGCGGATGGCGGGCTCGTCTTCGCGCGGCTCGACCAGTGCAGCTTCGACCACCTGCCGACACTGCAGGTCGAGCACGCTGATCGCCGTCCAGTCCTGTTGGGCCATGGCGCTGCGTAGCGCGTTGCCGGTTTCCTCGAGACGTTTGGCTGCTGCACTCATGAATCCGCTCCGGAAGGGGTGGTGGCGCGCCGTGTCGATGGGACGGCTTTGCCGGTACCTGAAGCTTATCGGCCAGCGCCTGGCCGGCTTTAGCGACCGGGACGGAATATTCCCCTGCCAGGCCTCAATGCAACCCGCGCAGGCCGGGCGGCACGCTTGGTGGCGCAACCGGATCCCAGGGGCCGCTCGGGCGGCCCGCGCAGTACCAGTCGCCGTCCCAGCGGTAGTAGAGCCGCTCACGGTAGTACAGGTCGCGTCCCTCGACGACGTACACACCCAGGCGATTATCCCAATGCGCGGCGGCATCCGGCGGCGGCGCATAGCGCGGATGGCTCTTCTGCGTGGCAGGCGGGCGCGGCGCCGGCGGGGTCCGCACCGGCGGCGGCACCGTGACTGGCTCGCGCGGCGCCGAGGCCGGCGGTGCGGGCCGACGCGGCGCCGGCTCGGATGATTCATACGGATTACCGGCACAGGCGCCCAGCAGCAGCGCCAGTGCCGCCACCCCGCTAAGGCGGGCTAACCGATAGGGGATGGACGGAACGCAAGCACGCTTCATGGCAAGGACCTCTGAGCCCTGCGGATCAGGGCGCTTCGGGTTGATCGATGGTCAGCTGGGTGACGCCGGCCGCGCCAGGCGCCAGGGGCTCGCTGCTGCCCTGCCACTGGCCGTGGGTGGCGTTGCCATCGCGTGAAATCCGCGCGACCAGCCTGACCTGTTCGAAATTGGACAAGCGAAGCTGCGGAGTCATTGCATCGGCGTCGCCAAGTTCGACCGTCGCCGGCAGATCCGCCACGGTCAGCCGCTTCACCGCGAGCGGCATCGGCGGGCCGGAGAGCGCCCGGGCAAACACGAACACGGTATCGGAAGGCAGCACCTTGTCGCTCAAGGAGGCATCGAGCCGAACCTCGACGCTCAGGCTGGCCGCCGCAGCCGCTGTCGGCTTGTCCACAGGCTGCCCGGTTCCGGCGCTGGCCGGCGCGCCAAGCTGCTCGCGTGCCCGGGCGATACCGCCCTCGATAGCCGCCCGCGACGGATCTTCGACCGGCAGGGTCGCCACTAGGCGTTCCCAGAATCCGATCGCTTCTTCGAATCGCTGTTCTTCGAACGCGGCGATTCCCAGCAGGCCGAGGCTCGTCACCTCATGCGGGTCGCCCTTCAGCGCCTCGTCCGTTAGCTGCTGGATTTGTGGCGACCACTGGCGATTACCTGCGAAGTACAGTGCCTGCGCCCACTGCCCGAGCAGGTCGGGCTGGCGGCCGGCAAGCCTGATCAGCTGCTCGTAGGCCGCAGCGGAATCGCCGGGACGTTCCTCGCGCATATAGGCGCGCGCCAGGAAGTACCAGGCCTCCGCAGAGTCGGGTTGCGCTTTCACTGCGCGCTCCAGTCGGCCGACCATTTCTTCCATGGTCCGCGGCTGGTCGGCGAATTCGCGGGCGAGTTCCAGCTTGTCGCTGGCGCCCCAGTGCAGATAGAGACCGTAGCCCAGCAACGGCATCATGAACGCGGCGATAAGCGGGATGGCCCGCCCAAGGCTGCTACGGCGCTGGGTCTCGCTGCCCTCGGTGTCATCGAGCAACTCACGCGCGGCGTCGGCCCGACCCGCTTCGAACTGCTCGGCGCTCAGCGTTCCGGCGGCCTGTTGCGCGGCGAGTTCGGCCAGGCGCTCCTGGTAAAGGGCGACGTTGAGGGCCGTGCGGTCCTCTTCCGTCTGGACATGACGCCCCCGCATCAGGGGCAACAGCAGGAACGCCAGGGCGACCAGCACCAGCAGGCCGGCACCTATCCAGAAATCGATCATGGTTGTTTTTTATCCAGCAACGTGGCGAGGCGCGCACGCTCGGCCTCTGAGAGTGAATTCGACGAGGGGTCGCTCGAACCGCGGCGGCGGCGCACCAGAATGTAGGCGAGCACGCCCAGGCCCAGCAGCAGCAGCCCGAAAGGGCCGTACCAGAGCACCAGAGTCTTGGCGTTGACCGGCGGCTTGTAGCGCACGAAGTCGCCGTAGCGGGCGACCAGGTAGTCCACGATCTGCTCGTTGCTCTGCCCGGCCTCGACCATGCGATAGATCTCGCGGCGCAGGTCCATTGCGATGGGCGCGTTGGAATCGGCGATGTTTTGGTTCTGGCACTTGGGGCAACGCAACTCTTCGACCAGCGTGCGATAGCGCTCGCGCTCGGCGTCAGTGTTGAACTCGTAGGCATCGATGGCCGCCTGTACGCTGCCCGCCAGGCAGAGCGCCAGCAGCATGCCGCAGATCAGCTGCTTCATTGGTCGGCGAGCTCCTGATACAACGCGGCCAGCTGTTCGCGCCAGACACGCTCGTCGATGACCCCCACGTACTTGTGGCGGATGATGCCCTGCTTGTCGACCAGAAAGGTCTCTGGCGCGCCGTATACGCCAAGATCGAGCCCGAGGCTGCCTTGGGCATCGCTGATGTTCAACCGGTAGGGATCGTGGAATTCGCGCAGCCATTTCTGCGCCGCCGCCGTGTCGTCCTTGTAGTTCACCCCGTAGATGTTCACGCCCTGCTTCGCCAGCTGGTTGAGCACCGGATGCTCGATCTTGCAGGCCACGCACCAGGTTGCCCAGACGTTGACCAGCGCCGCCCTGCCCTTGATGTCCTCGGCGCTGATCAGGCGGTTCGGGTCTTCCACAGAAGGCAACGAGAACGCAGGCAGCGGCTTGCCAATCAGCGCCGAAGGCAGCTCGGTCGGGTCGAGGAACAGGCCCCGGTAGAGAAACACCGCCACCAGCAGGAAGATCGCCAGCGGCAACAGCATCAACAGTCGTTTCATTTCAGGCTCCTTGCTGTGCCAGGCCGAGCGCGTCACGGACCCGCGCACGCACCTTCACGCGGTAGCGCTTGTCGCTGACGCAGCAGACGCCCCCGAGCGACATCAGCAAGGCGCCGAGCCAGATCCAACGGACGAACGGCTTGACGTGCACGCGCACCGCCCAGGCGCCATCGCCCAGTGGCTCACCCAGGGCGACATACAGATCGCGGAACAGACCGGCGTCGATGCCGGCCTCCGTCATCGGCATCTGCTGCACAGTGTAGAGCCGCTTTTCCGGATGCAAGGTCGCAACCTGCTTGTCCCCATCGAAGACCCGGATGGTGCCTCGGTCGGAGGTGAAGTTCGGTCCTTCGAAATGCTTGGCCCCGTCGAAGACGAAGTGGTAGCCGCCCAGTTCGGTCGACTCGCCCGGCGCCAGGCGCAGGTCCCGCTCGTCGCTCTGCTGGCTGGTCAGGACGACACCCAGCGCACAGACTACCAGACCGAAATGCGCCAGCTGCATGCCCCAGTAGCTCGGCGCCAGGCTGCGCATGCCGCGGAACAGTCCCTTGTGGCGTGTCTTGTCGAGCAAGTCGCGCACCCCGGCGCTGACCACCCAGGCCGCCAGCAGCGAGACTGCCAGCACAGCCCAGTGGAAGTCACCGAACAACATCGAGCCCAGCCCGCCAAGCACGGCACTGGTGATCAGCACCGGCGTGAGCATGCCCACCAGCCATTTCACCGGGGTGTCCTTCCAGCGAGCGAGCACGCCGACACCGAGCGTCAGCATCAGCGCGCCGACGAGGGGCAGGAACATGGCGTTGAAGTACGGCGGACCGACCGATAGCTTGCTGTTGGATAGCGCATCGAGCAGCAACGGGTAAAGGGTGCCGAGCAGGATCATCGAGGTAGCGACGACCAGCAGTAGGTTGTTGACCAGCAAAAGCGTCTCGCGCGACCAGAGGCCGAAGCCGATCTGGCTCTTGACCACCGGGGCACGCAGTGCGAACAGGGTTAGCGAGCCGCCAATCACGACCAGCAGGAAGGCGAGGATAAACACGCCGCGCGCCGGATCGGTCGCAAAGGCGTGAACCGAAGTCAGGACGCCTGAGCGCACCAGGAAGGTGCCGAGCAGGCTGAGCGAGAAGGCGGCGATCGCCAGCAGTACCGTCCAGCTCTTGAACGCACCGCGCTTTTCGGTGACCGCCAGCGAGTGGATCAGCGCGGTCCCGACCAGCCATGGCATGAAGGAAGCGTTTTCGACCGGGTCCCAGAACCACCAGCCGCCCCAGCCGAGCTCGTAGTAGGCCCACCAGGAGCCAAGCGCGATGCCGGTACCGAGAAAGGCCCAGGCGATCAGCGTCCAGGGCCGCGACCAGCGTGCCCAGGCAGCGTCAAGGCGGCCGCCGAGCAGCGCGGCGATGGCAAAGGAAAAGGCCACCGAAAAACCGACGTAGCCCATGTACAGCATGGGCGGATGGACCACGAGACCGAAGTCCTGCAACAGCGGGTTGAGGTCACGCCCGTCCATCGGCGCCTGTGGCAGCAGGCGATCGAAGGGGTTGGACGTGACGATAAGGAACAGCAGGAAGCCGGTGCTGATCAGCCCCATCACCCCGAGCACCCGCGCCAGCATGTCCTCCGGTAGCTGGCGGGAGAATATCGACACGGCAAAGGTCCAGCCCGACAGAATGAACGCCCAAAGCAGCAGCGAACCCTCGTGCGCACCCCAGACCGCACTGAACTTGTAGTACCAGGGCAATGCGCTGTTGGAGTTCTGTGCGACGTAGGCAACCGAGAAGTCGTCGACCACGAAGGCATAGGTCAGGCAGGCAAAGGCGAACGCAAGGAAGGAAAACTGCCCCCAGGCCGCCGGCTGGGCCAGGCCCATCCACTGACGATCGCCGCGCCAGGCGCCGATCAGCGGCAGCGTTCCCTGCACCACGGCCAGGCATAGCGCCAGGATCATGGCCAGATGACCAAGCTCGGGGATCATTTCGCATACTCCTGCTTGCCGTTTTCGTAGTGCTTCATCATGCCGCTCTTTTCCAGTGCCTGGCTGACTTCCGGCGGCATGTAGTTTTCGTCGTGCTTGGCCAGCACCTCGTCGGCCACCAGCACGCCCTGGTCATTGATGCGACCGAGCGCGACGATGCCCTGCCCCTCGCGGAACAGGTCGGGCAGGATGCCCTGGTACTGGATGGTGACGGTTTCGTGATTGTCAGTGACGCGGAAGGAAACGGTGAGCGAGTCGCTGCTGCGCGTCAGCGAACCGACTTCGACCAGCCCACCGGCGCGGATGCGCGTGCCCTTCGGCGCCTCGCCGGTGGCAATCTGGGTCGGCGTATAGAACAGGTTGATGTTCTCCTGCAAAGCCGACAGGGCCAGTGCCACCGCGATACCGACCCCCGCGAGGATGGCCAGCACAATGTACAGACGCTTCTTGCGCACAGGATTCACTTCATTTCCTCCGGCGCAAACGACGCGCCTCGTCTTGCAGGTAACGACGACGGGCCAGCATCGGCAACGCCACGTTCAGGATCAGGACCGCCAGGCTGATGCCATAGGAGGTCCAGACATAGAGGCCATGGTGACCCATGGCGATAAATTCGGAAAACGACGAGAAATTCATGCCTTGCCCACCAGCGACTTGACCTCGGCCTTGACCCAGCTACTGCGAGCCTCGCGCCGCAGCACTTCCAGACGCATGCGCATCATCAACACCACGGCGAAGAAACAATAGAAGCCGACCACCATGACCAGCAGCGGCAACCACATCTCGGCAGGCATGGCGGGCTTTTCCATCACGCTGAAGGTGGCCGGCTGGTGCAGGGTATTCCACCATTCGACCGAGTATTTGATGATCGGGATATTCACCACCCCGACGATGGACAACACGGCGCAGGCCTTGGCGGCGCTGTCGCGGTTGCTGATCGCCTGGCCGAGGGCGATCACCCCGAAATACAGAAACAGCAGAATCAGCATCGAGGTCAGGCGTGCGTCCCAGACCCACCAGGCGCCCCAGGTGGGCTTGCCCCAGACTGCGCCGGTCACCAGCGCGACAAAGGTCATCCAGGCGCCGATCGGGGCGGCCTGCTGCAGCGCGACGTCGGCCAGCTTCATCTTCCAGATCAGCCCGACCGCGCCGGCGATGGCCAGCATGACGTAGATCGACTGGGCCAGAAACGCGGCCGGCACATGGATATAGATAATCCGGAAACTGTTGCCTTGTTGATAGTCCTGCGGGGCAAAAGCCAGGCCCCACACCACGCCGGCAGTGACCAGTAGCACGGCCGCCCAGGCGAGCCACGGCAACCACCGGCCGCTGATCTCGTAGAACCATTTGGGCGAACCCAGCTTGTGGAACCATGTCCAGTTCATAGCGCCTGCCTCACCTCGACCACGCGAACCGATGCTGCGCCGAAACCGGGCAGTCGCCGCTTATTCGCAATCAATAAATCCATCATTGTCCGGCCGCCCTTCCCTTCATGGCGGCACCGGCTACGCATCGCTTCGTGCAATCCGTCATTCGCCGACGCTGATCTTCAGGCCGGCGGCTATCGCAAAAGGCGTCAGGGTAACCGCCAGGACGGTGAGACTGGAAAGCCAAAGCAGATAACCAGCCGCGGGCAGTCCCTGCAACGCGGCCTGCAACGCGCCACTGCCCAGAATCAGCACCGGGATATAGAGAGGCAGAATCAGCAGCGCCAGCAGCAGTCCGCCCCGCTTGAGCCCGACCGTCAGCGCCGCGCCGACCGCGCCCAGCAGGCTGAGGATCGGCGTGCCCAGCAACAGCGACATCAGCAACACCGGCAGCGCGCTGGCCGGCATTCCCAGCATCAGGCCGAGCAGCGGCGCCAGCAGGACCAGCGCCAACCCGGAAAACAGCCAGTGTGCCAGCACCTTGGCAAGCACCAGAAGCGCCAGGGGGTGCGGCGAAACGACCCACTGCTCGAGCGAGCCGTCCTCGAAGTCGCTGCGAAACAGGCCGTCGAGCGACAACAGTACAGCGAGCAAGGCGGCGACCCAGATCAGCCCGGGTGAAATCGTCTGCAGCAATTGCGATTCAGGGCCGACCGCCAGCGGGAACAGCGCAATGACGATGGCGAAGAATACCAGTGGGTTGGCCAGCTCCGCCGGCCGGCGAAACAGCAGGCGCGATTCACGCGCCAGCAACAGCGTGAAGACCGTGCTCATGCGGCGCGCTGCCCCAGGTCGAGCTCGCGGAAGCCGGCCGGCTTCTCCACCAGAGTGTGGTGGGTCGTCAGCACCACCATGCCACCGCCTTCGCAGTGCGCGGCCAGGTGCCGTTCGAGCTGCGCGACGCCGGCCTTGTCGAGCGCAGTGAAGGGCTCGTCGAGGATCCACAGCGGTGGCGGGGAGAGAAACAGCCGGGCCAGGCCGACACGCCGCTGCTGGCCGGCCGACAGCGTATGGCAAGGCACGTCTTCGAAGCCGCGCAAGCCAACCGCGGCCAGTGCTTGCCAGATGGCCTCGCGCGTTGCAGGCTGGTGCAACGCACACAGCCAGGTGAGGTTTTCCTCGGCGCTGAGCAGCCCCTTGATACCGGCGGCATGGCCGATCCAGAGAAGGTTGCGCGCCAGTTCGCCGCGCTGGCTGTCCAGCGCCTGACCCTTGAGCATGACCACGCCGGCGGTCGGTTGCATCAGCCCGGACAGCAGGCGCAGCAGGCTGGTCTTGCCGCTGCCGTTGGGACCGGCGATCTGCAGCATGTCCCCCGCGGCAATCTGCAGGTCCAACCGCTCGAACAGGAGACGCCAGTCCCGTTCGCACGATAGCGCCACTGCTTCTAGAAAGGGACTGGACACGCTAGGACCACCTCAAGATGAAAGAAGCCCGGCCGCTACAGCGTGGCAGCTCGGGCGGCCGGAATTATACATGCCGGGCCCCGGCACCAAAGACCACAACGTCGAAAGGTTGTAAGAGCATTTAAGGAAAATGACCGAGATCAAAAGCACCCCGGCAATTGCCGCCTCCGGCCCGTCTCGTCCCGTGACGTCATCGGCGGAGCTGGCCCTGAAGCTGCTTCAGCCGATGCAGGGGCTTCTGGCGGCGGGAGAAACCGCCGATGCCGAGGTCATCCAGATCAAGGAAGCGCTGCAGACCTTTCAGCTGACGCTGCGCCTGACCCTTGGCAGCGGACGCCAGGCGACCGTCGAGACCAGCAGCCCAAAGCCAACGCCACCCGGGGCGGCGATGCTCGTCACGGCACTGTCCGATACCCGCCTGATGGCCGCCCTGCAGCCGCCCGGCCGCCAGCCGCTGGGCAGCCTCGACCTCTCCCGGCTGCCGCTGGGCAGCGTCGTTCAGGGCAAGGTGACTGCCAGCCAGCAGACCCTGCAGGACGGCAAGCCGCTGTTCAAGGTGGTGATCACACTGCTCAACTCGCCACTCGCCGGACAGAAGCTCAACGTCGAATCGGCATTGCCGCTGGCCTCCGGCGCACTGGTCACCGCGCGCGTCCAGGGCGACCAGTCGCTGGCGTTCATGCCGCTCAGCGGTCGCCTCGACCAGCTGGCGCTGGGCCAGCAACTCACCGCGCAGCACGGCCGGCAGGGTTCGATCGAAGGTCTGCTTGGTCTGCTGGGCGCCGCCAGCGGACTGTCGGAGCCATTGCGCGGTGCCGCCGAGCGGCTGCTCGGACTGGTCCCGGAGATGCAGCAGCTTGGCGATGCCAAGACCCTGGCCCAGGTCCTGGCGCGCAGCGGCATGTTTCTCGAGGCCGGCCTGCTCGGTGGAGAGACCGAAAGCCTGCCCAGCGACATGAAGGCCGTGCTGCTGCGCCTGATCGCCCAATTGCCCGGCCTGCCCGGGAGCACGCCGCTGGCCACCGCGCAGGCCGGCGCCGCCCTGGGGCAGGCGCTACCAGCTTTTGCCCGCAACGCGCTTGGCGCCCTGGGCCAACCCAACGGCAGAATGCTCGCCCAGCAGTTCCCGCTGCCCAGTCGTTCGCCGCTCACCGGTGAAGAAGAAGCGGACCTCGAGCAGTTGCTGAAACTCGCCGCCGCGGCGGTGTCCAGGCTGCAGACGCACCAGCTGTCCAGCCTGGCGCAGACCGAAACCCAGGCCGATGGCACCCAGGTGACCACCTGGCAGATCGAAGTGCCGATGCGCGACCAGCGCGATATCGTTCCGCTGCAGGTCAAGTTCCAGAGTGAGCAGGATCCGCCGCACAACCGCAAGGACAAGCCAGAAACGCTATGGAAGGTGGAACTGGCGTTCGACGTGTCGCCGCTCGGCCCACTTCAGGTCCAGGCGCAGCTCGCCCAGGGAACTCTGTCAGGCCAGATATGGGCCGAGCGCGGCACGACCGCCGCGCTGATCTCCGCGGAGCTGGATCAGCTGCGCCAGCGGCTGGTCGGCGCCGGCCTGAACATCGGCGAACTGGCCTGCCGCCAGGGCATGCCGCCGCAAGGCCCGCGCACAACCCTCGACCAACGTTTCGTGGATGAAACCGCATGAAGCACAGCGCGCCACGCCAGGCCATCGCGCTGACCTATGACGGCGCCAGCGCACCGACGCTGTCGGCCAAGGGTGACGATGAGCTGGCCGAAGCGATCCTGGCAATCGCCCGGGAACACGAGGTGCCGATCTACGAGAACGCCGAACTGGTCAGGCTGCTGGCGCGCCTGGAGCTGGGCGACGCGATACCCGAGGCGCTGTACCGCACCATCGCCGAGATCATCGCTTTCGCCTGGTACCTGAAAGGCAAGTGCCCGCCGGGCTTCAGCGAACGCGAGGACGCTCCGCCCCTGCCGCTGCCCCGGCTCAATGCGCCTGAGCGCTGAGCGTATCGATTTCGGCGTAACGTCCCTTTTCTTGCGGATAATCGGCAAGCATCCAGGCGAAATAGCCCTGGCGAAAATAGAACACCTGGGTATAACCCCAGCCGACCGCCAGCCGCACCGCCTCGGCGCTCTCCGGGCAGACATCGCTGTCGCAATACACCACCAGCGGCACGCTGCGTGGCCATTCGGACCGGGCAAGGCCGACGAAGTCACGCGCCAGATCGAGATGCACCGCACCAACGACATGCCCCCAGGCCCAAGCCTGCCGCGGCCGCACGTCGATGAACACTGCGCCCAGGTCGTGCAACTGACGGGCCTGGTACAGGTTGATGGTCATGGCCCCATCTACCCCGACCGGGGCTTCAGCCGCTCCTGCCGCCGCAGGTCCCAACAATAGGCACAGCATCAGAGTGCGCAGCATCGACCCTCCTCGCCCGCAGGCGTCGAGATGCGCCAGACACGGCGACACCTTGTCCAGTTTGGAGGGAATCGAGGGGGATATGGTTCAAGTGGCAGCCAGGCCGGGGCGGCCAGGGCGACCGCCGGCCGCCCCACGAGACGACGAGGGTGCTCAGTCCGGTTTTCTTCGGCTCTGGTGCAACTTGCGCATCAGCTCTGCTTCGGACTGCGACAGGCCACAGGACTGGGTCAGATCGTCGACGCTTGCGCCCATGCCGACGAGCTTTGCCGCCTGGGAAAAGGCGAAGTTGTTCGGGTCACGTTGTTCCAGCTGAGTGAGCTTGTCTGGCAGCGGCGCCACCAGGCGCGACAGCTCGTGGAGCTCATTGCCCATGCGCACGCTGCCCTGCAGATAGGTGTCGAGTCGTGCGCCAAGGGCCTTGATCCGCTCATCACGGGCTGCATCCTCGCGCGCCTGGCGCTCGGCCTGCTGGCGCTGGCGGCGAAACAGCCAGACGCAGCAGCCGAGCAGTGCCAGGCAGCACAGGGCCAATGCGACGATCGCCACCACCAGCGACGCGATCATGGATCAGATGCTCTCCAGTTCCGCCCACTCTTCTTCGCTCATCATCTTGTCGAGTTCGACCAGAATCAGCAGCTCGTTGTTCTTGTTGCACACGCCCTGGATGAACTTGGCCGACTCGTCGTTGCCGACGTTGGGCGCCGTTTCTATCTCCGACTGCCGCAGATAGACCACCTCGGCCACGCTATCGACGAGAATGCCAACCACCTGGCGATCGGCCTCGATGATGACGATGCGGGTGTTGTCCGAGACCGGCGCGGGATCGAGCCCGAAGCGCTGACGCGTATCGATCACCGTGACCACGTTGCCGCGCAGGTTGATGATGCCCAACACGTAGCTCGGCGCACCCGGGACAGGCGCAATCTCGGTATAGCGCAACACTTCCTGGACCTGCATCACGTTGATGCCGTAGGTCTCGTTATCCAGACGGAAGGTTACCCATTGCAGGACCGGATCGTCGGAACCCTGCGCGGAAGTCATCTTCATAGCCCACCTCTTTTCTTACCGCGATGGCGGTCGATTCTATCGGTTAGTCGGCCGCAGCAGTGCGCCCGAGATTCAGTCAAACAGTTAAGACGGCACGCCCTTGAGATGTCGGGTGGCGCCGCTGGCGATCAGCTCGGCGAGCGCCGTGACGTCCACCAGCGCGCACATGTGATCGATCACCGTTCCGGCCAGCCAGGGTCGCTGGGACCGTTGCGAACGCCATTTCACCTCTTTCGGATCCAGGCGGATCGAACGGCTGACCTGATGCACCGCCAGCCCCCACTCGTAGCCCTGCACCGAGATTACGTACTGCAAGCCTTCGCGGAAATCATCGCGGTAGCGCTCGGCCATGACCCAGCGCGCCGTATCCAGCACCTTCAGGTTGCCGGCCTGGCTCGGCAGGATGCCAAGAAACCAGGCCGGCTGTCCGAACAGCGGGGTGAGCTCCTGGCCGGCCAGCGGGTAGATCGAACCGAGGCACACCAGCGGCACCGCAAGGGTCAGCCCCGCGACGTCGAACAGCAGGCATTCGAAGGGCTCCTCGCCCCATTCGGGCTGGGCGCTGCGCGTCGCCGGCGGCCCGCCAGGCGTCTGCCCCTGGACCACCAGCTCGGCGACCGGCTCGACGGGCGCTCGCACCGGCATCTCGGGCGGCAGCTCCAACAGGGGCAGCGGCTCGCTGACTGTCGGCACCACCGGCGGTACGGCAACCGGCGCAGCCTCGGCGACGACCACCTGGCGCAAGGGCACCACACGCTGGATGTCGCGTTGCTGCTCCTCGAGCACGGCGGCCTGGAACTCGTCCTGGCTGACCGATTCGGCCAGACCAATCACGGCATCCTGCAGCAGCGCGTCGAGGTACGACTGCAGCGTCTGTTGCGAGCGGCTTTCTTTTAGAACGGTACGGCTCATGGAAAAGACTCGTGCGAACCCACTGGTGAGGCTATCGGCCGCCACCGCAGCGAACTTGAACCGGGAACGACACCACACGTCGCCATTCAGGCCACCTGTGGCGAGGCTTGTGACGCCAGCAATGACTTGAGCAACGCCCGATAGGCAATCACGCCGCGACTGCCCGGATCGAACTGCGAGGGCGTCAGGCCGGCGCGGCTGGCGTCGCGCAATCGGGTATCGATCGGGATGAACGCCTGCCAGAGATGTTCGGCATAGCCGTTGCGCAGCACCTTCAAGGTGTTCATGGAGGCTTGCGTACGCCGGTCGAACATCGTCGGCACGATGGTGTAGGGCAGCGCCTGACGCCGTGAACGGTTGATCATGCTCAGGGTGCTGACCATCCGCTCCAGCCCCTTCATCGCGAGGAACTCGGTCTGCACCGGAATCACCAGCTGCTGGCTGGCGGCCAGCGCATTGACCATCAACACGCCAAGCAGCGGCGGGCTATCGATGATCGCGTAGTCGAAATCCTGCCACAGCTGCGACAGGCTTTTGGCGATCACCAGGCCCAGTCCATTCTGGCCCGGCGACTGGCGCTCCAGCGTGGCCAGCACGGTGCTCGAAGGCAGCAGCGAAACGCGCTCGTGGCTGGTCGGCAGCAGCAGTTGCCACGGCAGTCCTTCGGGCACCGAGCCCTGGTGCTGGAACAGGTCGAAAACGCTGTGCTCGAGGTTGTCCGGATCATGTCCGAAATAGCTCGTCATCGAGCCATGCGGATCCAGATCCAGCGCCACCACGCGCTTGCCTGAATCGGCCAGCAACCCGGCGAGCGCGATGGAGGTGGTGGTCTTGCCCACCCCACCCTTTTGATTGGCAACAGCCCAGACTCTCATAACTCTTCTTCCAACCGGATCGAAGCAGACCGGGAACAGCGCCGCAGGCTCGGCCCACGACGAACATTTGACGGCGCCACGCCGTGGCGCCCGATGACCGTAACGCGCAGCACATTATGTGCCAGAACCGGGCGTGGCCACCGCGGCGCGGGCATTCGCGCTGCCGCCACCGGTGACGCTGCGGCGCACGTCCAGGTTGCGCGAGATCACCAGCACTACGCGCCGGTTGCGTGCCCGGCCCTCGGCCGTTGCGTTGTCGGCGATCGGCTGGAACTCACCATAGCCCACCGCGGCCAGGCGCGACGGGGCCACCCCATCGGCGGCAAGCATGCGCACGACGCTGCCGGCGCGCGCCGCGGACAGCTCCCAGTTGGTGGGAAACTTGTCGGTGGCGATCGGCAGATTATCGGTGAAGCCCTCAACGTGGACCGGGTTATCGAAGGGCGCCAAAATTCTGGCAACTTTCTCCAGCAGGTCAAAGGCGTGGTCGTTGGGCAGGGCATCGCCGCTGGGAAACAGCAGGCTCGAGTTCAGTTCAATTTCCACCCACATCTCGTTGCCACGAATGGTGAGCTCCTTCGAACCGATCAGGTCGGCAAACGCCGTCTGCATGCTGCGCATGATGCTCTGCAGCGGATCGTTGGCATCTGACGAGGACTGCGCCTCGTCCACCTCGGAAACATCGGGCTGGGTCGTACGCGGACGTTCCTCGCCGATCGGGATCGGCTTGACGGCGCGGTCGGCCTGGTTGAAGACGCCGACCAGCGAATCGGAGAGGATGCGGTACTTGCCCTCGTTCAGAGAAGAGATCGAGTACATGACTACGAAAAAGGCGAACAGCAGGGTAATGAAGTCGGCATAGGAAACCAGCCAGCGTTCGTGGTTCTCCGGTTCCTCGTGGGTTCTGCGGCGCGCCATGATCAGCGTCGCTCGGCGGCAACGGGCAGCGCGGCCCGGCCGGGCTCATGCCCGGACCGCTGGCGATCCGCCGTCGTGGAGGCGCCTGCCCCGGCGGTCCTGCAGCATGCGCCGTTCAATCGATAAACCCCTGCAGCTTCATTTCGATCGATCGCGGGTTTTCGCCTTCGGCGATCGAGAGCACCCCCTCGAGGAGCATTTCGCGGTAGGCGGTCTGCTTCTGCACCACGCTCTTGAGCTTGTTGCCGATCGGCAGCACCAGCAGGTTGGCGAAGGCCACGCCGTAGATGGTGGCGACGAACGCCACGGCGATACCACTGCCCAGCTGGCCGGGATCGGCCAGGTTGCCCATCACGTGGATCAATCCCATTACCGCACCGATGATGCCCACCGTCGGCGAGTAGCCGCCCATGCTTTCAAACACCTTGGCCGCACGAAGGTCACGGGTTTCCTGGGTATAGAGGTCAACCTCGAGGATGCTACGGATCACCTCCGGCTCGGCGCCGTCCACCAGGAGTTGCAGGCCCTTGCGGGCATAGGGGTCCGGTTCCGACTCCGCGACCGGTTCGAGGCCCAGCAGCCCTTCCTTGCGGGCCGTGGCACTCCAGCCAGTCACCAGGCTGATGCCTCGGGCCATGTCAATCCGCGGCGGGAACAGAATCCAGCCGATCACCGACATCGCGCGCATGAACACGGCCATCGGCGTCTGCAGCAGCACCGCGCCCAGGGTGCCGCCCAGCACGATCAGTGCGGCCGGGCCGTTGACCAGGGCGGACACGTGGCCGCCCTCGAGGAAGTTGCCGCCGACGATGGCGACAAACGCCAGGACCAGCCCGATCAGGCTGAGGACATCCATTACATGCAGACCTCGCCAAGGTGGCGGCCGATCTCGTCGAGGTCGTACACGGCATCGCTGAGGTTCGCCTTGACCACCGCCATCGGCATGCCATAGATGACGCAGCTGGCTTCGTCCTGCGCCCAGACTTGGCTACCGCTCTGCTTGAGCATCCGCGCGCCTTCGCGACCATCGGCGCCCATCCCGGTCAGCACTACCGCCAACACCTTGTCGCCGTAGGCCTTGGCCGCGGAGCCAAAGGTCACATCGACACAGGGCCGGTAGTTGAGCCGCTCATCGCCCGGCAGGATACGCACCGTGCCGCGCCCGTCGACCATCATCTGCTTGCCGCCCGGGGCCAGCAATGCCAGGCCAGGACGCAGCAGGTCGCCGTCTTCGGCTTCCTTCACACGAATTTTGCAGAGTTTGTCCAGGCGTTCGGCGAACGCCTTGGTAAAGGCCGCCGGCATGTGTTGGATCAACACGATCGGTGCAGGAAAAGCGGCGGGTAGCTGCGTCAGCACGCGCTGCAAAGCCACTGGCCCGCCGGTCGAGGTGCCGATGGCAACCAGGCGATAGGCCTTGCGTCGAGGCGCCGCGGCCGGCGCAACCGGTGCGGGCGCCGGCCGCGCCGAGGTGGCGGCGGTGGCGTGCGACTGGCCGAGCGGACGCGCGCCCAACGGGACGGCAGGCGCGCTATTGAAGCGGCGGTTGCTGCGCGAGATGGTATGAATCTTCTCGCACAGCAGCTGCTTGACCTTGTTCGGGTTGCGTGAGATGTCCTCGAAGTTCTTCGGCAGGAAATCCACCGCGCCGGCGTCCAGCGCATCGAGGGTGACCCGGGCGCCTTCATGCGTCAACGAAGAGAACATCAGCACGGGCGTCGGGCAACGCTGCATGATCTGGCGGACCGCGGTGATGCCATCCATCATCGGCATCTCGTAGTCCATGGTGATGACGTCCGGCTTCAATGCCAGCGCCTGGTCGATGGCCTCGCGCCCGTTCGTGGCGGTGCCGATCACCTGGATATTCGGATCTGAGGAAAGTATCTCCGAGACGCGGCGGCGGAAAAACCCCGAATCGTCCACCACCAGCACCTTTACAGCCATAACGCACTCCTAGCCGCAGCGGCCCGTAGCGGCCGCCACCAGTGATCAGATCCGGCGCGCGTAGCGCTTGAGCATGCTCGGTACATCCAGGATCAGGGCGATGCGCCCGTCGCCGGTGATGGTCGCGCCAGACATGCCCGGCGTGCCCTGGAGCATCTTGCCGAGCGGCTTGATGACCACTTCTTCCTGGCCGACCAGCTGATCGACGACGAAGCCGATGCTCTGGTTGCCGACGTTGAGGATCACCACGTGGCCCTCGTGCTGCTCCTCATGCTCCGCCCCCTGCACCAGCCAGCGCTTGAGGTAGAACAGCGGCAGCGCCTTGTCGCGCACGATGACCACCTCCTGGCCGTCCACCACATTGGTGCGCGACAGGTCGAGGTGGAAGATCTCGTTGACGCTGACCAGCGGGAAGGCGAAGGCCTGGTTGGCCAGCATCACCATCAGGGTCGGCATGATCGCCAGGGTCAGCGGCACCTTGATCACCACGCGAGAACCCTGGCCCTTGTTGGAGAACACGTTGACCGTGCCGTTGAGCTGGGAAATCTTGGTCTTGACCACGTCCATGCCGACACCGCGACCGGAAACGTCGGAAATTTCCGTCTTGGTCGAGAAGCCCGGGGCGAAGATCAGGTTGTAGGACTCCAGGTCGCTCAGGCGCTCGGCGGCGTCCTTGTCGAGCAAGCCCTTCTCCACCGCCTTGGCGCGCAGAATGTCCGCATCCATGCCCTTGCCGTCGTCGCTGATCATCAACAGAATGTGGTCACCCTCCTGCTCGGCCGACAGCACCACCTTGCCGATGCGCGGCTTGCCGGCGGCTTCGCGCTCCTCGGGTGTTTCGATGCCGTGGTCGACCGCGTTGCGCACCAGGTGCACCAGCGGATCGGCAAGGGCCTCGACCAGGTTCTTGTCCAGGTCGGTCTCTTCGCCGACCAGCTCCAGGTTGATCTCTTTCTTCAGGCTGCGCGCCAGGTCCCGGACCAGTCGTGGGAAGCGCCCGAAGACCTTCTTGATCGGCTGCATGCGGGTCTTCATCACCGCGCTCTGCAGGTCGGCGGTGACCACGTCCAGGTTGGACACGGCTTTGGCCATGGCTTCGTCGGCGCTGTTGGAGCCCAGCCGTACCAGGCGATTGCGCACCAGCACCAGCTCGCCGACCATGTTCATGATCTCGTCGAGTCGGGCGGTGTCCACGCGCACGGTCGTCTCGGCCTCGCTCGCTGGTTTTTCCGCCGCCGGGGCGGCTTTCGCCGCCGCCTCGGGCCTGACAGATACCGGCTTGGCCGCGGCAGGTTTGGACGGCGCGGGCTTCGCGGCAGCGGCGGGAACCGCTTTGGTCGCCGGAGCCGGTGCAGCAGCGGGTGCGGCAGCTGGGGCCACGACTTCGGGCTCGAACTTGCCCTTGCCGTGCAGCTGGTCCAGCAATGCCTCGAATTCGTCGTCGGAGATATCATCCCCTGCCGCAGCGGCGGGCCTGGCCTCGCGGTCGGCAGCTGGCGCCGGCTCGCTGGCAGCCGGCTCGGCGAACTGGCCCTTGCCGTGCAACTGGTCCAGCAGCGCCTCGAACTCCTCGTCGGTGATCTCGTCGCTCGCCGGGGCATCGCTGGTCACCGGGGCAGCCACAGCGCTTGGCGCACCGGTCTCCGCGGCGAACTGGCCCTTGCCATGCAACTGATCGAGCAGCGACTCGAATTCCTCGTCGGTGATCTCGTCGGTGGTGCCACCAGCGGGAGCCTCCGCGGGTTCGTCCAGGGCGCCGAGGAACTGCTCGAATTCGCTGTCTGCCGTTTCGGCGACCGGCTCGGGCTCGAGCTGCGCGGCAGCTTCCTGCGGCGCCGCACCGGCCGGTTCGGCCAGGCGAGCCAGCGCGGCCAGCAACTCCGGCGTGGCGGGTGTGACTTCGGTGCGCTCGCGCACCTGGGCAAACATTTCGTTGACGGCGTCCAGCGCTTGCAGCACGACGTCCATCAATTCCGAGTCGACGCGACGCTCACCCTTGCGCAGGATGTCGAAGACGTTTTCAGCAATGTGACAGCACTCCACCAACTCGTGCAGTTGTAGGAAACCGGCACCGCCTTTGACCGTGTGGAAACCGCGAAAGATCGCATTGAGCAAGGCGGTATCGTCGGGGCTGCTTTCCAGCTCCACCAGTTGCTCTGACAATAATTCGAGAATCTCGCCGGCCTCTACCAGGAAATCCTGGAGGATTTCTTCATCGGCGTCGAAGCTCATAGTCACCTTCCCTTAAAAGCCCAGGCTCGAAAGCAGATCATCGACATCGTCCTGCCCGGATACGACATCCTCACGTATATCGGCATGCATCTGCGGACCTTCACCATTGGAAGGCGTTTTTTCCTGTTTTTTCTTTTCCTGCTCGGCGCGCATCGCGTCGCGGTCATGCTGGATGCCCGCCACCCGATCGACCTGGCCAGCCATCAGCACCAGATTAAGCAGGTTACTTTCGAGTTCGGTAATGAGCCGGGTCACCCTTTTGATCACCTGACCGGTCAGGTCCTGGAAATCCTGGGCCAGCATGATTTCGCTGAGGTTCTGCGAGAGCTGGCTGCTGTCGTTCATGCTGCGCTGGAGGAACTGGTCGATTCGCTTGACCAGTTCGCGGAACTGCTCAGCGTTCATGTCGCGGCGCATGAAGCGCTGCCAGTCGGCGGTCAGGCTCTGGGCCTCGTAGCTCACATAGTTGACCAGCGGCGCGGATTCCTCCACCAGATCCATGGTGCGGTTGGCGGCCTTCTCGGTCATCTCAACCACGTAGGAGAGGCGATCGGTGGCGTCGGTGATCGGCGACGGGTCGCCGCCCGTGGCGCAGGTGTCCATCTCCAGCTTGACGATGGCGTTGTGCAGCTCGCGGGTGAGTTTGCCAACTTCCTGGTAGAGGCCGTGGTTACGCGCCTGGTTGAGCTCGTTGAACATCTGCGCGGCTTCGTCGAAGCGACCCTGCTGCAGACTTTCGATCAATTGGGGTGCATGCGCCCTCAGAGTTGCTTCGAACTCTGACAGGCTCTGGTCTGCTTGCGTCATAGTGCCCTCGCGGCGTTACTGCTTCAGCCGTTGACGCGCTCGAAGATCTTTTCAATCTTCTCTTTGAGCACTTGCGCCGTGAATGGCTTGACCACGTACCCGTTCACACCGGCCTGGGCGGCTTCGATGATCTGGTCGCGCTTGGCTTCGGCGGTCACCATCAGCACCGGCAGGTGCTTGAGGCGGTCGTCGGCGCGAACCGCGCGCAGCAGGTCGATCCCGCTCATGCCAGGCATGTTCCAGTCGGTGACCAGGAAGTCGAAGCTTCCGCTCTTGAGCATCGGCAGCGCCGTAGTGCCGTCGTCTGCCTCGGCGGTATTGGTGAAGCCCAGATCGCGCAAGAGGTTCTTGATGATCCGTCTCATGGTCGAGAAGTCGTCGACGATGAGGATTTTCATGTTCTTGTCCAAGTACACCTCCGTAAAACCCGAATCTCAGAACCTGCTCACGGTCCGTGGCGGGCCTCATGCATGAAGCTCGTAAGCGGTCGATAAAACGCTGTTGTGAAACCGGCCGTCAGCGGCTGCGCCATTCGCCGAGCCGTGCCCGCAGTCGCGCCGCGCACTGGCTGTGCAGTTGGCTGACCCGCGATTCACTGACGCCCAGCACCTGGCCGATTTCCTTCAAGTTCAACTCTTCGTCGTAGTACAGCGACAGCACCAGCTTTTCGCGTTCGGGCAAGTGGCTGATGGCTTCGGCCAGCGCCTGCTGGAAGCGCTCGTCCTCCAGATCGCGCGACGGTTCCGGATGCGTGCTGGCGGCGTCCTCGTCGAACTCCCCATGCTCGCCTTCGGTCAGCAGATCATCAAAGCTGAACAGGCGGCTGCCCAGGGTGTCGCCCAGAATGCCGTAGTACTCATCGAGACTCAATTTAAGTTCGGCCGCAACTTCCTGATCTTTAGCGTCGCGACCCGTTCTGGCTTCGATCGCCCGGATCGCCTCGCTGACCATTCGCGAATTACGGTGCACCGAACGCGGTGCCCAGTCGCCCTTGCGAACCTCGTCAAGCATCGCCCCGCGGATGCGAATACCGGCGTAGGTCTCGAAACTCGCACCTTTGCCCGCATCGTATTTTTTGGACGCTTCCAGCAGCCCGATCATCCCGGCCTGCATCAGGTCATCGACCTGCACGCTCGCCGGCAGCCGCGCCAACAGGTGGTAGGCGATGCGCTTGACCAGCGGCGCGTACTGGTCGATCAGCTGGTATTGCGAGTCTTTCGCCTGAGCTTTGCTGTAATACATACCGAATCCAGCCCGATGTTTATTCGTTAGGCTCGGTGGCGGGCCTGACCAGGCGCTCCACAAAGAACTCGAGGTGGCCGCGCGGCGTCGCCGGCAGCGGCCAAGTATCGACCTTCTGCGCGATGGCCTTGAAGGCCAGCGAGCATTTGGCACGCGGATAGGCCTCGTAGACCGCCCGCTGCTTCTGCACCGCCTTGCGCACGGCCTCGTCGTAGGGAATCGCGCCGACGTACTGCAACGCCACGTCGAGGAAGCGCTCGGTGACCTTGGTCAGCTTGGCGAACAGGTTGCGACCCTCCTGCGGAGCGTGCGCCATGTTCGCCAGCACGCGGAACCGGCTGATGCCGTAGTCGCGGTTGAGCAGCTTGATCAGCGCGTAGGCGTCGGTGATCGACGTGGGCTCGTCGGTCACCACCAGCAGCACTTCCTGGGCCGCGCGGACGAAGCTAACCACCCCGTCGCCAATGCCGGCGGCGGTGTCGATGATTAGCACGTCGATGTCGCTGCCGATGTCGCTGAAGGCCTGGATCAGCCCCGAATGCTGCAGGGTCGACAGCTGCACCATGCTCTGGGTGCCGGACGCCGCCGGCACGATGCGGATGCCGCCAGGCCCCTGGATCAGCACGTCACGCAGATCGCACTCGCCGGAAATCACGTCGGCCAGGGTGCGCTTGGTGGTCAGACCGAGCAGCACGTCGACGTTGGCCAGACCGAGGTCCGCGTCGAGCAGCACCACCCGGCGACCGAGCTCGGCCAGCGCAAGCGCCAGATTGACCGATACGTTGGTCTTGCCGACGCCACCCTTGCCGCCGGTCACTGCAATAACCTGTACGGGATGCATACCCATGTTCACACGCCTATCTCTTGCTGGAGCCCTTGGGCCATCGATGCGTTCTGCCCGAACGCGTCTTCGTTGTGTCGCTCGCCAGGCAACCTGGTCATCCGACCTTCCTTGAACCGTTGTACAGATCGGAGAACAGGTCGGCCATGGTTTCCTCGCTTGGATTCTCTTCGGCCTGCAGGCTCACGGCACGGCTCACCAGTTGGTGGCTGCGCGGCAGGTGCAGGTCGTCGGGGATGCGCGGCCCGTCGGCGAGGTAGGCAATCGGCAGGTGCTGACTGATGGTCAGACCAAGCACGTCACCCAGGCTGCCCGCTTCATCCAGTTTAGTCAGGATGCAGCCGGCGAGCCCGCAACGACGGTAGTTGTGCCAGGTCGCCTTGAGCACCTGGCTCTGGCTGGTGGCCGGCAGCACCAGGTAGTTCCTGGCACGAATGCCACGATCGGCCAGCGCCTCGAGCTGCACGCGCATCATCGCATCGCCCGCCGGCAGGCCGGCGGTATCGATCAGGATTACGCGCTTGCGCGCCAGCGACGCCAGCGACTGGCTCAGCGGCTGCGTCGGGTCGATCTGCACGACCGGAACGTCAAGAATGCGTCCCAGGGTCTTGAGCTGCTCCTGCGCACCGATACGGTAGTTGTCCATGCTGGCCAGGGCGATGCTCTGCGAGCCGTGCTTGAGTACATAGCGCGCGGCGAGCTTGGCCAGCGTGGTGGTCTTGCCGGCACCGGCCGGGCCGACCAGCGCGATAACCCCACCCTCCTCCAGCGGCTCGACCTTGGTCACCTTGATTGACTGCGCCAGGTACGCCAACAGCATGCGCCAGGCCTGGCGGGGTTCGGCCACCGTCGAAACCTTTTCCAGCAGGCTGCGCGACAGCTCGGCCGGCAGGCCGATGCGCTGCAGGCGCCGCCAGAGGCCGGCCTGCTGCGGGCGACGGCTCTGCTCCTGCCCCCAGGCAATGGAGCCAAGCTGCACTTCGATCAGCTCGCGCAGACCCTGCAGTTCGGACTGCATCGCTTCGACCGCACGCGAATCCAGCGAAGCGGCGGGCGCGGCGACCGGCTGTGCAGGGACGGCCAGCTTCTCGTCAAGCAGTTGACGATCCTGGCCGGCCGGGCTGCGTGCCGGCGCGCTCATTTCGGCATGAGCACTGGCGATGCGCGCCTGAGTCTTGCGCAGTTCGGCTTCGAGGGCGGCATTGGGCTGCGGCTTGGCCGCCGGCGCTTCCATCGGATAATCCAGCACCGCGGTCAGCTCGACGCCTCCGGCCACGCGACGGTTTCCCGTGATCACGGCGTCGGCGCCCAGCTCGTCACGAATCATCTTCATGGCGATACGCATGTCGGCTGCGAAGAAACGTTTGACCTGCATGGCCTGTAACCCTCAGTTAATTCTGACCCACCGTCGCAACGATGGTGACCTGCTTGTTATCCGGTATTTCCTGATAGGCCAGGACCTGGATGTTGGGTACCGCGAGCCGGGCGAAGCGCGACAGCATCGCGCGAACCGGACCGGCCACCAGCAGAATCGCCGGCTTGCCCAACATTTCCTGACGCTGTGCCGCATCTACCAGAGAACGTTGCAACTTCTCGGCCATGCCGGGCTCCAGAAGAATGCCATCTTCCGAGCCCTGACCTGCCTTCTGCAGACTATTGAGCAATATCTGTTCCAACCTGGGCTCGAGCGTGATGACAGGCAGCTGCGGCTCAAGCCCCACAACGTTTTGCACGATTGCACGCGACAGCGCGACCCGCACCGCCGCCACCATCGCGGCGGGATCTTGACTCTTGGTGGCCACGTTCGCGATGGCCTCGGCGATGGTCCGGATGTCCCGCACAGGCACCTGCTCCTGCAGCAATGCCTGCAGCACCTTCAGCAAGGTCGACAGCGAGATCATCCCCGGCACCAGCTCTTCGGCCAGCTTCGGCGAGCTCTTGGCCAGCAGCTGGAGCAATTGCTGGACCTCCTCGTGCCCGAGCAGTTCATGGGCGTGCTTGTGCAGGACCTGGTTCAGGTGCGTGGCCACCACAGTGCTGGCATCCACCACGGTGTAGCCGAGCGATTGCGCCTGGTCGCGCTGGCTGGCCTCGATCCAGACGGCCTCCAGGCCGAACGCCGGATCCTTGGCGGCGATACCGTTGAGCGGACCGAATACCTGCCCCGGATTGATCGCCAGCTCGCGATCCGGATAGACCTCGGCCTCGGCCAGGCTCACACCCATCAGCGTCAAGCGATAGGCGTTGGGCAGCAGGTCCAGGTTGTCGCGGATATGCACGGACGGCATCAGGAAGCCCAAGTCCTGGGAGAGCTTCTTGCGCACACCCTTGATCCTCGCCAGCAGCTGGCCACCCTGGTTGCGGTCGACCAGCGGGATCAGCCGGTAGCCGACCTCCAGGCCCACCATGTCCACCGGCGTGACGTCGTCCCAACCCAGCTCCTTGGTTTCCGCCGCGCGCTGCGCTGGCAGCAGCTCCTGCTGCTTCTGCACGTCCTGCTCAGTCTGCTGCTTGACCTGCCGTTGGCGGTGCCAGATCCAGTAGGCGCCGCCCGCGGCGATCCCACCGAGGCCGAGAAACGACAGGTGCGGCATGCCCGGCACCAGGCCCATGGCGATCATGATCGCCGCCGCGACCGCCAGCGCCTTGGGCGAGGCGAACATCTGCCGGTTGACCTGCTGGCCCATGTCCTCGGAGCTGGTCACCCGGGTGACCATGATCGCGGCCGAGGTCGACAGCAGCAGCGAAGGGATCTGCGCGACCAGGCCGTCGCCGATGGTCAGCAAGGCGTAGACCTGTCCCGCCTCGCTAAAGCTCATGCCGTGTTGCGCCATGCCGATGGCGACGCCACCGATGAGGTTGATGAACAGGATCAGCAGGCCGGCGATGGCATCACCGCGTACGAACTTGCTGGCACCGTCCATCGAGCCGTAGAAATCCGCCTCGGACGCCACCTCGACACGGCGGATCTTCGCCTCGGCCTGGTCGATCAGGCCGGCGTTGAGGTCGGCGTCGATCGCCATCTGCTTGCCGGGCATGGCATCGAGGGTAAAGCGTGCGCTGACCTCCGAGATCCGCCCGGCGCCTTTGGTCACCACCACGAAGTTGATAATCATCAGGATCGCGAACACCACGATACCGACCACGTAGTTACCGCCGATCACCACGTTGCCGAACGCCTCGATCACGTGGCCGGCCGCCGAGCCGCCGTCATGCCCGTGGATCAGCACCACTCGCGTCGAGGCGACGTTCAGCGCCAGGCGCATCAGCGTCGCCACCAGCAGAATGGTGGGAAACACCGCGAAGTCCAGCGGACGCAGGGCGTACACGCTGACCAGCAGGACCACGATCGAGAGGGCGATGTTGAAGGTGAACAGCAGGTCCAGCAGGAACGGCGGGACGGACAACATCATCATGCCCATCATCACCAGCAGCAGCAGCGGCACACCGAGGTTGCCGCGCCCCGCGCCGGTCAGGCCGTTGCGAATATTGATGAGTTGCGTGCGATCCACGTAGACCCCGACTGAACATAACCAAAGAATTGACGCGAAAACGCGTCCTGTCGGGGCTATAGCAAGAAGGGGTCCAACTTTTCTGCGCCGCGACCGGCGCGCCAGACGGCTGCAGAGGATCATCGGGGCGAACCGACCCGGGAGCGGGCAGTCTCATCGGAAGCGGGATAACAGGGCCACACGTATCCGCCCTCGCCTGCCCCGATTGCGGCATCACTCAACAGGAGACTCGTCATGAAACAGTGGATCATCGCAGCCCTTGCCGGCTGTACCGCCATGGGCCTGCATGCCGAAACCCTCAGCGTCCCGGTCAAGGCGGTCAGTGCCGATGGCGTCGGCGCGTCGGTCGGTACGGTCAAGATCGAGCGCACCGAATACGGCCTGGTGTTCCGGCCGGAACTGGCCGGCCTCGAAGCCGGCGCCCACGGCTTTCACATCCACGCCAAAGGCAGCTGCGACCCCGCCGACAAGGACGGCGAGACCATCGCGGCGGGCGCCGCCGGCGGCCACTGGGACCCGAAGGACACCGGCAAGCATGGCGAACCCTGGGGCGACGGCCACATGGGCGACCTGCCCGCCCTGATGGTCGGCAGCGACGGCAAGGCCAACCAGCCGGTCCTCGCACCACGCCTGAAGGACCTCTCCGAGATCAAGGGCCACGCCCTGATGGTGCACAAGGGCGGCGACAACCACTCCGACCACCCGCAGCCCCTGGGCGGCGGCGGCGCGCGAGTCGCCTGCGGGGTGATCGAGTAAGAACGGCCGGAAGCTGCGATCCAGCGATAGAGGCGGCGTTGCGGCAAACCGTGCCGCTGCCGGCTCGAGCTGGGTGCAGCTGATGGGCTGAAGCCAACCCTACCGAGCCACGCTGCGCGTAGGGTGGGCTTCAGCCCACCAAGGCGACAGCATGAATACCCCGCCGGGGGTACTCTCGGCGGATTGCACATGCGTGTAGGCTTCGAACATGGCTTGCCTCTGCGCTACGTATCCCTGCCTACCTGCAACCCTTCGAAGATCGACCAATCTCTGTGCTGCAGATCCAGCCGCGTCCGGGGAGCGGCCCGAGACACGGTGGGCTGAAGCCCACCCTACTGATCCGCGCTACCCATAGAGTGGGCTCCAGCCCACCAAGGCGAGATGCGCTCACCGCTGGAGAGCGTGTCAGAGGCGCCGGGCACGGCACGGTCATTCGTCGCGGCGCAGATCCGGCGGAATCGGCAGATTGCCCAGCGGGTCGGGGCGTTTGCCTTTGCCCGAGCGGTACTGGCGCAGTTGATAGACGTAGGCCAGCACCTGGGCAATGGCCAGGTACAGGCCCGCCGGGATTTCCTGATCGAGCTCGGTGGAGTAGTACACCGCCCGCGCCAGCGCCGGGGATTCGAGCACGGTCACCTGGTGCTCGCTGGCGATCTCGCGGATCTTCAGGGCGACGAAGTCGCCGCCCTTGGCCACCAGCATCGGCGCGCCACCCTTGCTGCCGTCGTATTTCAACGCCACCGCGAAGTGGGTCGGGTTGGTGATGACCACGTCGGCCTCCGGCACCGCCTGCATCATCCGCCGCTGTGCCGCGTCACGCTGCAGCTGGCGAATCCGCGACTTGACCTCGGGCTTGCCCTCGCTGTCCTTGTACTCGTCGCGCACTTCCTGCTTGGTCATCATCAGCTTCTGCTTGTTGTCCCAGAGCTGGAAGGGCACGTCCACCGCGGCGATGAGGATCAGCCCGCAGGCCATCCATAACGCGCACCAGCCCACCACCTCGGCACTGTGCATGATGGCCAGGTCCAGCGGCTGCTTGGCGATGGACAGCAGGTCGTCCTCATAGGCCGCCAGCACCGCCAGTGCAACCAGCAGCACGACGAGAAACTTGGCCAGCGCCTTGAGCAGCTCAACTAGCGCCTTGGTCGAGAACATCCGCTTGAGCCCGGGACCGGGGTTCATCCGGCTGAACTTCGGCGCCATCGCCTGGGCCGAGAACAGCCAGCCGCCCAGCGAGATCGGGCCAATGATAGAGACCAGCAGCAGCACGATCAGCAGCGGCATGATCGCGTCGAGGGCGATCATGCCGCTGTTCATCAACAACCGGACCATGGCGCCTTCGTCCAGCAGCGTCTCGCGGCTCAGCTCGAAGCTGCCCTGCATCATCGCCATCAGGCTGCCGGCCAGGCTGCCGCCGGAGGCCAGCAGGCCGCCGATTCCGCCCATGGTCACCGCCACGGTGTTCAGCTCACGCGAGCGCGCCAGCTGCCCTTTTTCCCGTGATTCGCGGCGGCGTTTCTCTGTGGGTTCCTCACTTTTATCGGCGCCGCTTTCGCTTTCAGCCATCAGGGGCCTCCGGACACAGGATGGAAAGCCGCGCCATTAGCGCAGCCCGATGAGTTCGCGCAGCATGGCCAGCGCCTCGCTGACGAAGGTCTGGTACTGCGCCAGGATGTCCGCCATCCCGATCCAGACGATGATCAGGCCGAGCACCAGGGTCAGCGGGAAGCCAATGGAAAAGATGTTCAGCTGCGGCGCCGCCCGGGTCATCAGACCGAAGGCCAGGTTCACCACCAACAGCGCAGTAATCGCCGGCAACACCAGCAACAGCCCGGCCCCGAGCACCCAGCCCAGCTTGCCGGCCACTTCCCAAAAGTGATTGGTGCCGACCAGCCAGCCGCCGATGGGCAAGGTGGTGAAGCTCTCGGTGAGGATCTCCAGCACCACCAGATGGCCGTTCATGGCGAGGAACAGCAGGATCACCAGCATATTGAAGAACTGGCCAATGACTGGCACCGAAATGCCGTTGGCCGGGTCGACCATCGAGGCAAAGCCCAGGCCCATCTGCATCGCCAGCATCTGCCCGGACACGATGAACACGTGGAAGAACAGTTGCAGCACGAAACCGAGCATCACCCCGATCAGAATCTGCTCGGCGATCAGCACCAGCGCCTGAGCGCTCAGTGCCTCGACCACCGGCACCGGCGGCAGGCCCGGCACCACGACCACGGCAATGGCGACGGCGAGGTACAGCCGCACGCGCATCGGCACCAGCTGGGTACCGATCAGCGGCATGCTCATCAGCAACGCGGCGATGCGAAACAGCGGCAGCAGGAACTGCCCGACCCAAGCGCCTATCTGCGCATCGCTGAGTTCAAGCATCGGGGCCGGCCATCTGCGGGGCGATCATCCGGTCAGCCGATGATCAGGGGGATGTTCTGGATCAGCCCCTGGGTGTATTCCATCAACTCGCGGACCAGCCAGGGCCCGGCCCAGATCAGGGTCAGCAGCATCACCAGCAGGCGCGGCAGGAAGCTCAGAGTCTGCTCGTTGATCTGCGTGGCGGCCTGGAACATCGCCACCACCAGGCCCACCAGCAGGCTGGGGACCACCAGCACACCGACCATCATCGCGGTCATCCACAAGGCTTCGCGAAACAGGTCAACCGCAACTTCTGGCGTCATGCGCGTCTCCCCCGTGGCTAGAGCGTGCCGAAACTGCCGGCAAGCGTCCCGATGATCAGCCCCCAGCCGTCGACCAGCACGAACAGCATGATCTTGAACGGCAGCGAAATGATCAGTGGCGACAGCATCATCATGCCCATGGCCATGAGCACACTGGCGACCACCATGTCGATGATCAGGAACGGAATGAAGATCATGAAGCCGATCTGGAACGCCGTCTTCAATTCCGACGTCACGAACGCCGGCACCAGGATCACCAGCGGCGCGGCATCCGGCGTCTGGATGTCAGTGCGCCGCGACAGCCGCACGAACAGCTCGAGATCGCTCTCGCGGGTCTGCGCCAGCATGAAGCCCTTGAGCGGCACTTCGGCCCGGGCGATGGCGTCCTGGGCCGACAGTTGTTCGTTCAGGTAGGGCTGCAGCGCCTCGGTGTTTATCCGCTCGAACACCGGCGCCATGATGAACAGCGTCAGAAAGATGGCCAGGCCAACGAGGATCTGGTTCGACGGCGTCTGCTGCAGGCCCAGCGCCTGGCGCAGGATGGAAAACACGATGATGATGCGCGTGAAGCTGGTCATCAGCATGACGAACGCCGGAATGAAGCTCAGCGCCGTCATGATCAGCAGGATCTGCAGGCTGACCGAATATTCCTGCTGCCCCGCCGCATCGGTGCTCAGGGTAATCGCCGGGATCGACAGCGGGTTGTCGCCCCCGCTGATCAGGCCGCCGGCGTCCTGACCCATGGCGAACGGGGCGGCCAGCACCAGCAGGGCCGCCAGCAACAATCGAAGCATCAGTGCTTGTCCTTCTGGTCCCTGCCGAGCAGCTCCATCAGGCGCTGGGCAAACTCCGGGTTGGCGGGCTCGGCATCCGGCAGGTGCACCGGTTCCTCAAGCACGTGCAAGGGGGTGATGCGGCCGGCGCTCAGGCCCAGCAGGACCTGTTCGCTACCGACCTGGACCAGCACCAGCCGCTCGCGCGGCCCCAGCGCATGGCTGGAGATCAGCTTGATGGCCTGGTTGCTGCGCGGGTTGATCTGCTGCACGCGGCGCAGCATCCAGGCGAGCAGGAAGATCAGCCCGATCACCAGCAGCAGCCCCACCAGCAGCTTGGTCATCTGCGAGCCCATGCCGGTGCTGCTCATGCTCGCGGCCGGCTCGGCGGCGAGTGTGGGCAAGGCGATCAACAGCGGGACGAAGGCCAGGATTCGCATGTCAGCGCAGCTTCTTGATGCGTTCGCTCGGGCTGATCACATCGGTCAGCCGGATACCGAACTTTTCGTTGACCACCACCACCTCGCCGTGGGCGATGAGGGTGCCGTTGACCAGCACGTCCAGCGGCTCGCCGGCCAGCCGGTCCAGCTCGACCACCGAGCCCTGATTGAGCTGCAGCAAGTTGCGGATGCTGATCTCGGTGCTGCCCACCTCCATGGAGATGGACACCGGAATGTCGAGGATCACGTCCAGGTTCGGCCCTTCGAGGCCGGCCGGCACGCCGGCGGCCTTCGGGCTGCTGCCGAACTCCTCCAGCGGCGCCCGCGGTGGGGCAGGCGCGGCGGCCGGGCCCTGGTTCAGCAGGGCGTCGATGTCGTCCTGGTTGGCATCGCCCGCCTCGGCCAGTGCCGAGGCCCACTCGTCGGCCAGCGCCTGCTCTTCAGCGGAAGTGTTCTGTTCGTCTGCCATCGCTAATCCTCGACCGGCTGATAGTGTGTGGAAGTTGAATCAACGGGGTCGCAGTACCGATTCAAGCACCTGCAGGGCGAGGTTGCCCTTGTGTGCGCCAAGCTTGACCTTGAACGCCGGCATGCCGTTGGCACGCATGATCATGTCTTCCGGCATCTCCACCGGGATCACGTCGCCCGGCTGCATGTTGAGGATGTCGCGCAGCTTGAGCTGGCGCCGGACGACCGTGGCGCTGAGCGGCACGCTCACGTCCAGCACGTCTTCGCGCAGGGCGTTGACCCAGCGCTCGTCCTGGTCGCTGACATCCGACTGGAAGCCGGCGTCGAGCATTTCGCGGATCGGTTCGATCATCGAGTACGGCATGGTCACGTGGAAGTCGCCGCCGCCGCTCTCCAGCTCGATGTGGAAGGTTGAGACCACCACTACCTCGCTGGGACTGACAATGTTGGCCAGCGCCGGGTTGACCTCCGAGTGCACGTATTCGAAGTTCACATCGAGCACCGCGTGCCAGGCTTCCTTGAGATCGACGAAGGCCTGGTCCAGTACCATCCGCACGACGCGCAGCTCGGTGGGTGTGAATTCGCGACCCTCGATCTTGGCATGGCGACCATCACCGCCGAAGAAATTGTCCACCAGCTTGAACACCAGCTTGGCGTCCAGGATGAACAGCGAGGTGCCGCGCAGCGGCTTGATTTTCACCAGGTTGAGGCTGGTCGGCACGTACAGCGAATGCACGTACTCGCCGAACTTCATCACCTGTACGCCGCCCACCGACACATCGGCCGAGCGGCGCAGCAGATTGAACATGCTGATGCGGGTGTAGCGCGCGAACCGCTCGTTGACCATCTCCAGGGTGGGCATGCGCCCGCGGACGATGCGGTCCTGGCTGGTCAGGTCGTAACTCTTGATGCTGCCCGGTTCGGCGTCGCTTTCGGTGTCGACCAGACCGTCGTCGACCCCGTGCAGGAGCGCGTCGATCTCGTCTTGCGAGAGCAGGTCTTGAACAGCCATCTGCGGCGGCCTCTATTGCAATACGAAGTTGGTGAACAGCACTTGCTCGATGGCGACCTTGCCGACCTCCTTCTGCGCCAGCTGCTGGACGCTGGCCGTGGCCTGCTGACGGAGCATTTCCTGGCCCACCGGGGTCGCCAGCGTAGCGAAGTCCTGGCTCGAGAACAGCATGACCAGTTGATTGCGCAACAGCGGCATGTGTTCCTTCAGCGCGTCGAGTGCCGCCTGGTCGCGCGACATCAGGGCCACGCTCACCTGCATGTAGCGCTGACGCCCGCCGGCATTGGCGAAGTTGACGATGAACGCCGGCGCCAGCACCTCGTAGATGGCCGCCGGATGCGCATTGGCCGCTTCACCGGAAGCCGCCTCCTCCACAGCTGGAGCCTCGCCAGCGTTTCGCGACATCAGGTAGACCGTACCGCCGATCGACAGCCCGACGGCCAGCAACAGCCCGAGCACGACCAGGATGATCAGCTTCAGCTTGCCCTTTCCGTCGGCAGGAGCGGCGGGGCTGGGTACGTCCGGGGGTCCCTGTTTCTTAGCCATGCCAAATATCCGTCATTACCGAAGTTCTTAGATGCATCAGCGCATTACGAGCAACTGCTGTGCCAAAGTATCGGCCACGCGACCGGCCGCCGTAAACGATTCGCCGGTGCCGTGCCGTATTTGCTGACGAACAGTGGCCGACGCTCTGGCAAAAGGGCCGCCCGCCGTAACCGCGCCCTCGCCGAATTCCGCGGCCGCAAACACAAACCCCGCCAGCGCGGCGGGGTCTCGTTCGTTGCACAGGGCGCTGTCAGGCGTAATAGTCCACCAGCCCGCGGCCACCGGTGGCGCGGCTGCTGCCAATCTCCAGGCTGCCGCGCACGACCTCCTCGTCGCCGGCCACCGCCGATCCCGCGCCCCGCCGGCCGCGTCCATCCCCGTCACCGCCTCCTTCGCCACGCCAGCCGCGGGACTGGTCAGAGACGTTGACGTCCATGCTCATGCCCTGCTGGGTGAACATGTCGCGCAACCGCTGCATCTGGCCTTCCAGCGCGTCGCGTACGCCGGCGTGAGGGCTCATGAACGTGACCTGGGCCTGGTCCTTGTTCATGTCGATGCGAACCTCCATGCGCCCCAGCTCGGCCGGATCCAGCTGAATTTCCGCCGACTTGAGGTTCTGGCTCGACAACCACATAACCCGGTCGACCACCGCCTCGCTCCAGCCGGACTGCTGCACCTGTACCGGCTGGCCCGGCACCAGGGTCGGCCGCGCCGTCTGCAGCACCTGGTTCTGCTGGGTGATCGCCTGGGTCAGCGGACTGAGGCGGTTGAGCGCCGCGTCGCCAGCCTCCGTGCGGCTCTCGCCTGGCGCCGTGAGACTGTCCAGCACGTCGCCGAAGTCCGGCTCCAGCGACGAGTCCTCGGCGTCCTTGCCCAGCGTTTCGCCCAAGACCAGCTCTTCGGCGGGCAGTGCTTGCGCCGCATCGGCATCGGGCGCCTGTCCGGGCAGCAACGAAACGCTGCCGCCCTTCTGACCGCCTGGCTCGATGCCCGCCGTGCGGGTGGCGGCCGTCGCGGTTTGCGCGTCGCCATCCGGCGTCGCAGTCGCGGACGTCAACGACAGACTCGCGAGCAGCGCTTCACCGGTGACCGCCGGGTCCTCGGGCAGGGCTTCGGTCGTCTCGGCCGGCGCGCTGGTGCCCATGCCGAACAGCAGCAGGGGGTCGAGCTCGGCCTCGAGCCCGTCCTCGGCGCCGTCTTCCGTGCCTTCGCCAGTATCGGACCCGGCATCGGCGGATGCCTCGACAGGCAAGTCCTTGCCGTCTTCGGCGGCGGCCGGCGCATCCGTGCCGCCCGCCTCGTCGGTTTCCTGACTCGGCTTGTCGGCCACCGGCTTGTCGCGGGCGGGTTTGGCAGCCGCCTGCTGGGGCTCGGCAGGCTTGGCCTGACGCTCCCGGGCATAGACGTTGGCAAAGCTGGAAGGCTCGTCCCGGCTGGGTTGCGTGGCGGGTCTGGCCGCGGCGCCGGCGGCCTTGGCAACCGCAGCCGGTGCCTTGAGGTTAAGCAACAGATCAGGTGAGACAGCCATGGGTCGTTCCGCTGGAAAGGTTGACGTGTCTTGACCTAAGCAAGCTCCACGCCAACTCTACCGTCACCCGGTCGAGCGAAAATCCCGCCTGCCACAGCCGGCGGGGCGGGCGGCCTGAATACCGCTGCGAGTGCAAGCACCAAAAAACAGCGGCGGCAGGATTCTGTCTGCCGCGCGTCAGCCCCGGGCGTTCCAGCGCTGGCGCTCGGCGCGATAGAGAATCCGCACAATGGCGAATTCGCGCTCGATCCGCTCGATCAGCTCGGGCACAGCCTCGAGCTGTTCGCGGCGGGCGCTCTCCTCCAACTCGCGGCACAGTTCGGCCAACAGCGTGGCGCCCATGTTGCTGCAGCTGCCCTTGAAGCTGTGCGCGGCCTGGCGCAGGTCGTCCGCCTGGCCCGCCTCGGTGGCCGCCTGCAACAGGCGCAGGCGCTCTTCCGAGTCGACCAGAAAGGTGTCCAGCAGCACCGGGTACTCCGCGTCCATCACATCCTGCAGCACCGCCAGTACGCGATTGTCGAGATGATCCACGGCTCAGCTCCTGGCCGGAAACGGCGGATTATGCATGAGCGCCCCAATGAAACTCCACGCTCAGGCGCCTGCCGTCCGGCTCCCAGTAGAAGCGTTCGCTCAGCTGATGAATCATGCGCAGCCCGCGCCCACCCAGGCACTCGGCGCTGTACTGCCGGTCCAGAGTGGCCTGCACGTCGAAGCCGGAGCCGCTGTCGCGCACGACGATGCACAACACGCCGCTGGGGCCATCGGACTTGACGCTCAGCTCGATAGCGACGAAGCCCTGCTCAAGCGCCTCGAGCCGCTGCCGGCGCGCCTCGTAGTAGGCCGAGAAGCCCTGTGCGTCGCACTTCATCGCTGAATCGAGGTGCAGCACGCCGTGCTCCAACGCGTTGGAATAGAGCTCGGTGAGCACCGTGTAGATGATGCCGGCGCGGTGGCGCAGCGGAGCGATTTGCAACAGCAGCTGCATCGCCATCGGCAGCGGATTGGCCTGTCGCAGGCTGCTGGGCCGCAGTTCGAACGCAGTGCTCCAGTCCCTGGCGCGCAGCGCCTTGGCGCCCAGCGGATAGGGTTCGAGCGGTTGCACGGCCAGCTGTGGCCGTTCGGCGAGCACGCTCACTTCCACCAGGCTCAGGTCGTCAAGGATTTGACCATGGAAGGCGTGCAGCGCGGCCTGGATCTCGTCAAGCAATGCCGCGGGTTCCCGGTTGGCCTCTAGGACCTCCAGCAGCCTTCCCTCGCCGAACAGCTCGTTATCGGCGTTGAAGCTTTCCAGCACGCCGTCGGAGAGCAGCAGCAGGCGATCACCGACGGCCAGCGGCAGGGTCTCGAAACTGTCGTCGAAACTCGACGCCTCGCGCACGCCCAGCGGCAGGTGCCGCGAGGGCAACGCCACCCGTTCACGGCTGCCGGCCTTGAGCAGGTAGCCATCGGGCAGCCCGCCGTTCCACACCCGCAGCGAGCCCTGCTCGAGGTTGATATCCAGCAGCGTGGCGCAGCAGAACATCTCCACCGGCAGGATTAGCTTCAGCTTGGCGTTGATCTCGCGAAGGATCTCGTTGCTTGTGTAGCCCTTGGCGGTCATCCCGTAGAAGGTCTCGGCCAGTGGCATCGCGCCGATGGCCGCCGGCAGCCCGTGGCCGGTGAAATCCCCGAGCAGCACGAACATGCGCCCGGCCGGCGCCTGTGCCGCCAGCAGCAAGTCGCCGTTGAACAGCGCGCGCGGCGATTGCCGGTAGCGGATGTTAGGCGCGTTGAGGCAGCCGGCATGGGCCACCTTGTCGAAGATCGCCTTGGCCGCGCGCTGTTCGTCCAGCAGCTGCTGGTTGCGCCGGGCGATCAGGTCACGCTGCTCCAGCACTGTGGCCTGCAACCGGCGCAGGCGGTGCATGGCCTGGATCTTGGCTTCGAGGATGATCGGGTTATAGGGCTTGGCGATGAAGTCATCGCCGCCCGCCTCGAGGCAACGCACCAGCGCTTCGTGCTCGGTCAGCGAGGTCAGGAAGATGATCGGCACCAGCTCGTTGCCGGCCAGGCGCTTGATTTGCCGGGCCGCCTCGAAGCCATCCATCACCGGCATCAGCGCGTCCATCAGGACCAGTTGCGGACGCTCGCTCTCGAACCGCCGCACGGCTTCGGCACCATTGGAGGCGGTGGTGACCCGGTGCCCCTGGCGGCCAACAA
Source organism: Pseudomonas sp. (assembly GCA_032064305.1). Taxonomy (GTDB): domain Bacteria; phylum Pseudomonadota; class Gammaproteobacteria; order Pseudomonadales; family Pseudomonadaceae; genus Stutzerimonas. The sequence goes on from DAMBNU010000012.1 coordinate 59,942, forward strand.
TCGCCGCCAGCAGCATGCGATCGGCCGCACCATCCTCGGCGATGAGTATGGATAGCCGGCGAGGCATTCAGGAGATGGCGAACAGTTGTTCGAAATTCGACACCGAAAGCACCTTGCGCACGGCCGCGTTGCAATGGGTCAGGCGGATGTCGGCCTCGTCACCGCCGGCGTGGTCGCGCAGCAGCAGCAACATGCCGAGCGCCGAGCTGTCCAGGTAGGTCGCGCCGTCCAGGTCGACGACATAGCACCGCGGCGTCGCGGCGAGCCGCTGGTAGGCGTCGCGAAAGGCCTGGTGGGTGTTGAAGTCGAAGCGCCCCTGGATGGAGATCGTCAGCTGCTCCCCATCCGCCGACAGCCGTGAACTGATGGTCATCTAGCACTCCTGTTGCAAAACGGTAACGTGGCGGCCGCGACGGCGGAAGGTTGCTGACGGATCGAACCGACGCGCGGGCCAACCGGCACCGCAGCGCCGGACGGCATCGCCCGGGCACGCAAGTGAAGGAAGATTTAGCACCCAACGCCCGCTACAGCAAGCTTCATTCCTGTCTGCTCCGGCCTGCCAGGCGCTGGGAAAACTCGTCGAGGATCTTTTGCTCGCGCTTGTCGGCGGCGGTGCGCGCCTCTTGCAGATAGCGTTCTACCAGTTTGCGCAGACCATCGAGCCGGGCGCGGCGCTGGGTCCACTGCTCGCGCAGCTTGTCGAGGTTGTTGCGGTGCCAGTCGACGCTGCGCTGCTGCTGGCCGATGGCCGACTCGAGCTGGGAGAGAAATCGCTGGTAGTTCATCAGCCACTGGCCGGACACGCCCTGGCTGCCCTGGCTCAGCCACTGCTGCTGGTAATCGCTGAAATACTGGCGCAGCTCCCCGAGCTTGGCCTCGGCCTGGGCGACCTGGGCCTGGCCCTGGCCGAACAGCCGGGCTGCCTCGCGCTCGGCACGCTCGGCCATGTCGATGACCGGCGCCAGACGCGCCGCACGGCTCGCGGGCAAGGGTTAGCTCGCTGCCTTCGGGTTGAACACGCTGGCCAGCAGCGCCTCGCTTTGCGTCAGATGCTCGGCCTCGTCGAGGCTCTGACGCAGGTAGCGCACCATCTCCGCCTGCCGAGCGATAGCCAGGTCGGTCTCCGGATCGCCCCCGGGCACGTAGGCGCCGACGCTGATCAGGTCGCGACTCTGTTGAAAACGAGACCAGAGCTGCTTGAAGCGCTGGGCGTTGCGCATATGTTCGGCGCTGACGACCTGCGGCATGACCCGGCTGATGGAAGCCTCGATGTCGATGGCAGGGTAGTGCCCCTCCTCAGCCAGGCGGCGAGACAGCACAAAGTGCCCGTCGAGTACACCACGCGCGGCGTCGGCGATCGGGTCCTGCTGGTCGTCGCCCTCGGACAGCACGGTATAGAACGCGGTGATCGAACCGCCGCCCTCCTCCGCGTTGCCGGCGCGCTCCACCAGGCTCGGCAGCTTGGCGAATACCGACGGCGGGTAGCCCTTGGTCGCCGGCGGCTCACCGATGGCCAGGGCGATTTCGCGCTGGGCCTGGGCGAAACGGGTCAGCGAGTCCATCAGCAGCAGCACGTTCTTGCCCTTGTCGCGGAAGTATTCGGCGATGCGGGTGCAGTACATTGCGGCGCGCAGGCGCATCAGCGGCGCGTCATCGGCTGGCGAGGCGACCACTACCGAGCGCTTGATGCTTTCTTCGGTGAGGATGTTCTCGATGAACTCCTTGACCTCGCGGCCCCGCTCACCGATCAGCCCGACTACGATGATGTCGGCCTCGGTGAAGCGCGTCATCATCCCGAGCAGCACCGATTTACCCACACCGGTACCGGCGAACAGGCCGAGGCGCTGGCCGCGGCCCACGGTGAGCAGGCCGTTGATGCTGCGGATGCCGACGTCCAACGGCACGCTGATGGGGTGGCGTTTGAGCGGGTTGATCACCGGCCCATCCATCGGCACCCAATCCTCGGCCTTCATCCCGCCCTTGCCGTCCAACGCGCGGCCGGCGCCGTCGAGCACGCGGCCGAGCATCGAGGTGCCCATGGGCAGACGGCCGGTGTTGGCCAGCGGCACGACGCGAGCGCCTGGTGCAATGCCCGCGAGGCTGCCGACCGGCATGAGGTACAGCTTGCCGCTGGAGAAGCCCATGACTTCCGCCTCGACCTGAGTCGGGTGGTAGCTGTCCTCGTTGATCACCAGGCAGCGACTGCCCACGGCGGCGCGCAGGCCCTCGGCTTCCAGCGTCAGGCCGACCATGCGCAGCAGGCGGCCTTCTAGAATCGGCTGGCTGGGCAGCCGGATCGCCTCGCCGTAGGTGTCGAAGCGCTTGGCGAAGCTGGTGCGTTCAAGGCGCATCGGATGGCTCCACGCCAGGGTTCAGCTCCAGATGCAGATCGGCCTCCGGCGGGCTGGTGGCGTTTTCTCGCTGCTGTTCGAACAGCTGCTTGATGGCCTGCGCCAGGCGCGTCTCGATGCTCGCGTCGATGCGGCTCTGCTCGGTCTCGATACGGCAGCCGCCGGGCAGCAGGTCGCTGTCCTCGACGATTTTCCAGGTTTCTTCGTGGCGCTCGCGCAGGGCTTTGACCAGGTCGAAATCCTGCGGGTTGATGTAGATGCGCACGTTGCTGGCGCCCATCGGCAGCAGCTTGAGCGCTTCGCGCAGTACCTGGCGGATCTGGCTGGAATCGATCAGCAGGTCGCGCTGGATCACCTCACGCGCCAGCTGGCTGACCAGGGTGACCATGGCGTGCTCGAGGTTGCGGTCCTGGTCGGCGATGGGCTCGAGCAACTGCGCCATCAGCCGCTCCAGATTCTCGAGCCGGGGCGCCAGGGCGGCGTCTGCCTCCTGGCGCGCCTTGAGCTGGCCGGCATGGAAACCGTCCTTCTCGCCGGTGCTGAAGCCTTCGTTGTAGGCCTCCTGACGGATGGCCTCGAGCTCGTCCAGCGTCAGCGGTTTGACTTCCTCGACGGGGACGTCCTCGCTGCGCGACAACTCGTCGACGATCTCCACGGCGGGTTCGCCGGCCTCCGGCTCGGCCGGCTCGGCGCCCAGCGGGTCGAAGCTCGGCAAGGCCCAGCGGTCGAAGACGTTGACGTCCTTCGCGCGGATCACATCGCTGGGGTTTTCCTTGGACATATGGCTCGCTTAGCTCTAGACCATTTCTTCGCCGCCCTTGCCGCCGAGCACGATCTCGCCGGCTTCGGCCATGCGGCGGGCAATGGTGAGGATTTCCTTCTGGGCGCCTTCGACTTCGCTGACACGCACCGGACCCTTGGCTTCCAGGTCGTCACGCAGCAGTTCGCCGGCACGCTTGGACATGTTCTTGAAGATCTTTTCCTTGATCGCGTCATCAGCACCCTTGAGCGCCAGCACCAGCACGTCGGAGGATACTTCACGCAACAGCACCTGGATGCCCCGGTCGTCGACATCGGCGAGGTTGTCGAAGACGAACATCAGATCCTCGATCTGCGACGAGAGGTCTTCGTCCACATCGCGAATGGCGTCCATCAGCTGGCCTTCGACCGAGCTATCGAGGTAGTTCATGATGTCGGCCGCGCGCTTGACGCCGCCCAATGTCGCCCGCGTGGTGTTGGCGTTGCCGGAGAACTGCTTCTCCAGGATCAGGTTGAGCTCCTTCAGCGCCGCCGGCTGCACGGTGTTGAGCGAGGACACGCGCAGCACGATGTCGAGCCGCACCTTGTGATCGAAGTGCGACAGCACCTCGCCGGCCTGGTCGGGGTCGAGGTAGGCGACGACGATGGCCTGGATCTGCGGGTGCTCGTAGCGGATCACGTCGGCCACGGCACGCGGCTCCATCCACTTGAGGCTGTCCAGGCCGCTGGTATTGCCGCCCAGCAGGATGCGGTCGATCAAGCCGCCCGCCTTGTCCTCGCCGAGGGCCTGGGTGAGCATCTTGCGGATGTAGCCGTCCGAACCGACCCCTAGACTGGTCTGGTCGCCGACGATATCGACGAATTCACCCATGACCTGTTCGATCTGGGTCTTCTGCACGTTGCGCAGCTGCGCCATGGCCGTACCGACCTTCTGCACTTCCTTCGGGCCGAGGTGACGCAGCACCTGCGCGGCATCGGCCTCGCCCAGCGAGAGCAGCAGGACCGCAGCCTTGTCGACCTTGTTCAGCTTGGCCGGATTTCGAGCGTCATTCATCTGCGTTAATCCACTCTTTGACAACCTGAGCCACCCGGCCCGGGTCCTCAGCTACCAGATTCTTGATGGCATTCAATTGCGCATCGTACCCCTCGGTCGGGCTCGGCAGCATGATGCTCTGCGGCCCGCTCAGGCTGACTCGATCACTGGCCAGGCCGCCGTCCACGCCGTCCATATCGCCCAGTTCGGCGTCGCCACCGGTGGTCTGCAGCTCCTTGCCCTTGCCGGCGTTGGTCAGGTTGTTCAACACCGGCCGCAACACGCCGAACACCAACACCAGGATGAACAGCACGCCGAGCACCTGCTTGACGATGTCCCAGAACCAGGGCTGCGAATAGAACGGTATGTCGATGATGCCTTCGTCGAGCGAGTCGTCGGCGAACGGCGCGTTGATCACGCTGACGCTGTCGCCCCGGCTGGCGTCGTAGCCGACCGCGTCCTGAACCAGGCGGGTAAAGCGTGCCAGTTCTTCGGCGGTCCGTGGCACCCGTGTGGTCTGGCCGTCGGCCGAGACCGTTACCTGGTCGTCGAGCACCACGGCGACCGACAGGCGACGCAGGCGCCCCTGCTGCTGCTTGGTGTGGCTGATCGAACGGTCCAACTCGTAATTGCGCGTGGCCTGCTCGCGCTTGTCCGCCGGATACGGCGCCAGCATCGGCTGACCGGTGGCCGGGTCCATGACCTGCTGACCATTGGCGTCCAGCAAAGGTTGCCCCGAGGCGATGGCGCCGGCGGGTGCGGCCTGGGCGGCGGTGGCGTTCTGCGGCGCGCTCGCCGGGCCCGGCGGCTGGTTGCTCAGCGCACCGGGCACGCCCTGCGGACCAAGACTGCTCTGGCGCTGCTCGCTGACGCTCTGCTCGCTGCGCAGCGCCGGTTGATCGGGGTTGAAGGTTTCCGAGGTGGACTCGACCGCGCTGAAATCCACGTCCGCCGACACTTCGGCCTTGTAACGGCCGCTGCCCAGCACCGGCTGCAGGATGTTGTGCACGCGCTGGGTGTAGAGGCTTTCCATGCGGCGGCTGTAGTCGAACTGCTTGCCGGCCATGCTCAGCTCGGTGAGCTCCTGCTGGTCGGACAGCAGGTGGCCCTTCTGGTCGACCACGGTAATTTGTGATTTGCCCAGCTCCGGCACACTGGTGGCGACCAGGTTGATGATCGCCATCACCTGGCTCGGCTCGAGGCTGCGGCCGGGGTACAGCTCGACCAGCACCGAGGCGCTGGGCTTGCGCTCGTCGCGGACGAACACCGAGCTCTTCGGGATCGCCAAGTGCACGCGCGCGCCCTTGACGTTGTTCAGACTGGAAATGGTGCGGCCCAGTTCGCCTTCCAGGCCGCGGCGATAGCGGGTCGCTTCCATGAACTGGCTGGTTCCCAGGCCCTGGTCCTTGTCCAGGATCTCGAAGCCGATGTTGCTGTCGGTCGGCGCAATACCGGCGCTGGCGAGTTTCAGGCGTGCACGGGCCAGGTCATCGGCCTTGACCAGCAGGGCGCCGGAATTGGGCTCGACGGTGTAGGCGATGTCCGCGGCGGCCAGCGTCTCCATGACCTGGTTGGCGTCCATCCCGGCGAGGCTGCCGAGCAGCGGCCGGTAGTCGGGCTGCTGCGACCAGAGCACCACGGCAAAGCCGATGGCCACGCTCGCGGCGAGGCCGACCAGCAGGCCGATCTGGCGCAGCATCGACATCTCGGCGAGATTTTCCAGGAACGACAGTCCCAGCAACGGCTTCTTCGGGGCTTCCGAATCGACCGGTACGGGAACCTTGCTAAGTGCTTCAGCCATTGTTCAAACCCTGCCTTAAACCGGCATCTGCATGATGTCTTGATACGCCTGGACCAGCTTGTTACGGACCTGGGTCATGGCTTGAAAGGAAACAGTGGCTTTCTGCGACGCGATCATCACGTCCGTGAGGTCGACGCCGCCCTGGCCCATCTCGAACGCGGTGGCCAGTTGATTGGAGGCCTGCTGGGTTTCGTTCACTTTGTTGACGGCCTGGCCGAGCATGTCGGAAAAGCTCGGTGCGCCAACCTCGGGGGCCGCCGTCACGGGCTTGGCGCGCGCCATGGCATCGGTCTGCATGGCCCGCATTTCCAGCATCAAGCGATTGAATTCGATACCCTGACTCATCGTTCCTCCAACAGCTGCGGTTTTTTTGACGCCTCGCAGCAGGCATGGAGGTAATAGCAACATCGGTGCCAGATCTTCCCCAAGGCCGACGCAGAGGGACGATGCACCCGACAAGCCGCGCTTAGGGCCGCGACGCGCGCGCCTGCACCAGCTGTTCCGCCGATCGGCCGGGTCGCTGTACCGTGACGGCGGGCGCGAGGCCACCTAGCCTAGGCGTCCAGACTTCAAGGGAACCGCCATGCCGGCCACCACTCATTCGCAACCCCAGCTGCTCACCGACAGTTCCGTATCCACCGTCGTGGCGGGATTCATCGCCATGCTAACCGGCTATACCAGTTCGCTAGTGCTGATGTTTCAGGCCGGACAGGCCGCCGGGCTCAGTGCCGAGCAGATCTCGTCGTGGATCTGGGCGCTGTCGATCGGCATGTCGCTGTGCAGCATCGGCCTGTCGTGGCGCTACCGGACCCCGGTGGTTATCGCCTGGTCCACGCCGGGCGCGGCGCTGCTGATCGGCAGCCTGCCCGGCGTGCCCTATGGCGAGGCCATCGGCGCCTTTATATTCGCCTCGGCGCTGATCGTGCTGTGCGGGCTCACCGGCAGCTTCGAACGGTTGATGCGGCGCGTGCCTGCCTCGCTGGCCGCCGCGCTCCTGGCCGGCGTGCTGTTCAACATCGGCAGCGAGATCTTTCGTGCGGTAGAGGTCCAGCCGCTGCTGGTGCTGGGCATGTTCTTCAGTTACCTGCTGGCCAAGCGGCTGGCGCCACGCTACGCCGTGCTGACGGCACTGCTGGTTGGCGGCGCCCTGTCGGCCCTGCTGGGATTGCTGGATTTCAGCCGGTTCAGCCTGGAGCTGGCGGTGCCAATCTGGACCACGCCAAGCCTGTCAGTCGCGGCGATCCTGAGCATCGGCATCCCGCTCTTCGTCATCGCCATGGCGTCGCAGAACATGCCGGGCCTGGCCGTGCTGCGCGCCGAAGGCTACGCCGTGCCGGCATCACCGCTGATTTCGGTGACCGGCATCGCCTCGCTGCTGCTGGCGCCGTTCGGCTCCCACGGCATCCACCTGGCGGCGATCACCATGGCCATCTGCAGCGGTCCGGAAGCGCACCCGGACCCGGCACGGCGTTACACCGCAGCGGTCTGGTGCGGCGTCTTCTATGGCATCGCCGGCATCTTCGGCGCCACCCTGGCTGCGCTGTTCGCCTCGTTTCCCACGGCGCTGGTGCTGTCCATCGCCGCCCTGGCCCTGCTCGGCTCGATCGGGTCGGGCCTGACCCAGGCCATGCAGAACGCGCGCCAGCGTGAGGCAGCACTGATCACCTTCATGGTGACCGCATCGGGGCTGACGCTGTTCGGCATCGGCTCGGCGCTGTGGGGGCTGATAGCGGGGGTCGCGACGCTGCTGATCCTGCACCGCCCGGATTGAACCGGCCCGCCGGAGCGGGACGCCGGCGCCGCGAAGGCGCCAGGATTGGGCGGCGCGGCTAGATCGCGGTTGCGCCGCCGTCCACCGCCAACGCATGCCCGGTGGTGAAGGCCGCCCCATCGCTGCAGAGGTAGAGCACGGCAGCGGCGATCTCCTCGACCTTGCCGATGCGCCCGACCGGGTGCATCGCGGCGGCGAATTCGGCCTTGCGCGGGTCGGCCTCGTAGGCACGGCGGAACATGTCGGTGTCGATCACGGCGGGGCACACCGCGTTGACCCGGATCTTCTTTTTCGCGTATTCGATCGCGGCGGATTTGGTCAGGCCGATCACCGCATGCTTGGACGCGGCATAGATGCTCATCTTCGGGGCTGCGCCCAGGCCGGCGACCGACGCGGTGTTGACGATGGCGCCACCGCCCTGGGCGAGCATCACCGGCAACTGGTGCTTCATGCACAGCCAGACGCCCTTGACGTTGACACCCATGATGGCGTCGAACTCGGCCTCGCTGCCCTCCGCCAGCCGGCCCTGCTCGATCTCGATCCCGGCATTGTTGAACGCGTAGTCGATCCGGCCGAAGCGGGCCACGGCCTGCTCGACCAGCCCCCTGACTTCGGCGTCCCGGGTCACGTCACAGCGCACGAACAGCGCCTCGCCGCCAGCCTCGATGATTGCCGCGGCGCAGGCCGCCCCGCCCGCCTCGTCCAGGTCCGCCACTACCACCTTGATCCCTTCGGCGGCGAATGCCAGCGCGGTTGCCCGACCGATACCCGCTGCCGCGCCTGTCACCAGCGCCACCTGCCCGGAAAAACACATGCTCATGCTCGCACCCTGATAGCTGAAGTCGAATGGAATCGCGGCGCCGCGTCCGAAAATGACTACAAGCAACCCGCGGGTCATGGTTATACCGCCTTCGCCGGTCCCGCTTAAGCGCAGGGCGGCGATATCACTCAGGCGGATGCCTGTGCATTCCAGCCATCCCCTCTTGCTTGCGACACGGCTCCGCGCGGGCTACACCAAGGTTTTCGCACCGACCCCGAGGTATCCATGAACAAGACCAACCGCCAGTTTCTGCTGGCCAAGCGCCCGGTGGGCGCGCCCGATCGCGACACCTTCGAGTTCGTCGACAAGCCCCTGCCCGAGCCGGGCCCGAACCAGATCCTGGTGCGCAATGAGTACCTCTCCCTCGATCCGGCCATGCGCGGCTGGATGAACGACGCCAAGTCCTACATCCCGCCCGTGGGCATCGGCGAAGTCATGCGTGCGCTGGGCGTGGGTCGGGTCGTCGCGTCCAACCACCCCGATTTCGCCGAAGGCGACTGTGTCAATGGCGCACTTGGGGTCCAGGACTATTTCGTCGGCGAGCCCAAGGGCTTCTACAAGGTCGACCCCAAGCAGGCGCCGCTGCCGCGTTATCTGTCGGCCCTCGGCATGACCGGGATGACCGCCTATTTTGGCCTGCTGGCCGTGGGCGAGCCCAAGGCGGGCGAAACCGTGGTGATATCCGGCGCGGCCGGGGCGGTCGGCAGCGTGGCCGGACAGATCGCCAGGATCAAAGGCTGCCGGGTGGTGGGCATCGCCGGCGGTGCCGACAAGTGCCGCTTCCTGGTCGATGAGCTGGGCTTCGATGCCGCCGTCGACTACAAGAGCGAAGACGTCGCCGCGGGCCTGAAACGTACCTGCCCGAAGGGCGTCGACGTGTTTTTCGACAACGTCGGCGGCGACATCCTAGACGCCGTGCTCACCCGCCTCAGCGTTGGTGCGCGAATCGTCATCTGCGGTGCGATCAGCCAGTACAACAACAAGGAAGCGGTCAAGGGGCCGGCCAACTACCTGTCGCTGCTGGTCAACCGTGCGCGGATGCAGGGCATGGTGGTGATGGACTACGTCTCACGCTACCCCGAAGCCATGCGTGACATGGCCGGCTGGCTGCAGAGCGGCGAGCTGAAGAGCAAGGAGGACATGGTCGAGGGGCTGGAAACCTTCCCCGAGACGCTGATGAAGCTGTTCACCGGCGGCAACTTCGGCAAGCTGGTGCTGAAGGTCGACTGACCGCCGGGCCCGCCCGCAACGGGCGGGCCTGGTTTGCGACGTCAGGCCAGCTCGGCGACCACCGCTGCCAGCGCCTGCGCCGGATCGGCCGTCTGGGCGATGGGCCGGCCGATCACCAGGTAATCCGAGCCGGCAGCCATGGCTTGCGCCGGCGTCAGGATCCGGCGCTGGTCATCGGCCTGGCTGCCGGCGGGACGGATACCGGGCGTCACCAGTTGCAGCTGGGCGAAACCGGCCTTGAGCGATTCGGCCTCCTGGGCCGAACACACCAGGCCGTCGAGCCCGGCCTTGGCCGCCAGTGCGGCGAGGCGCAGGACCTGCTGCTGCGGCTCAATGTCCAGGCCGATTTCTGCCAGATCGGCCTGCTCGAGGCTGGTCAGCACCGTGACCCCGATCAGCAGCGGTTTCGGACCGCCGCTTCGATCCAGACGTTCGCGGCATGCGCTCATCATCCGCAGGCCGCCGGAGCAATGCACGTTGACCATCCAGACACCCAGTTCCGCCGCGGCTTGCACCGCCATCGCCGTGGTGTTGGGGATGTCATGGAATTTAAGGTCGAGAAAGACCTCGAAACCTTTGTACTGGAGCGCCTCGACGACCTGCGGACCGCAGCGGGTGAACAGCTCCTTGCCGACCTTGACGCGGCAGAGCGCCGGATCGAGCCGATCGGCCAGCGCCAGTGCAGCCTCACGGGAAGGAAAGTCGAGCGCAACGATGATGGGGGTCTGGCAGGTCATGGCGAGTCCTCGGCGATTTTCGGCGCGCATTGTCGCAGAAAAACTCCTGCGCGGCGCTGCAGCCCGCAGCATCCGGGCCCGCAGGACTGAGCCGCAGGTAACGCGCAATGGCCTCCCCGCAGGGCCTGGCGTAAGGTTGAATGTGACGTCCCTTTGATTCCTTCAGGAGGCAGCCATGCCCTGGTATATCTGGCTATTGATCATCGTGGTGATCGGTTCGATCGTCGGCGGTTTGATGATGTTGCGCGCCACGGCTTACAAGGTCCCGCTGAACGAAGAGCAGAAGCAGCGGATCGCCGAGCGCAACGCCGAAGCCGACGCCAAGGACGCCCGCAACCGCTAGCGACCTGTCCGGTACGCCGCGCCGAGATGCCGCCATGGGGCCGGCGCTCCGCCAAGCTGACCGATCAGTCAGTCATGGCTTTTTGCCTTCACTCAAGGGATCATTCCGTCTCCTTTCAGGATGTACCGATGGCATCAGTCCTCTCCCCGCGTGGCGATCCCCCAGTCGACGCGCATACCCGCTTCGCCCGACGGTTCCTGCCAGGCGTGGCCGGCTTGCTAGCGATTGCCCTGCTGATCGCCGCCGCCGCCATCGTCCTGATCGCCCGCAACATCGACCATGACGACCTCGAGCAGGAACGTTTCCTGATCGGCAAGGCCTTTTCCGCGCAGCTGCAGGGCATGTCCCGGCACGTGGCGGACAACGCCTTCTGGGGTGATGCCTACGCCAACCTCAGCAAAACCGTGAATCTCGACTGGGCCTATGAGCAGGCCAATCTCGGCCCGTCGCTGTTCGACGATTTCGGCTACGAGGCGGTGTTCGTGGTCGACGCCCAAGGCAGGACGACCTACTCGGTAATTCGCGGCGCCCTGAGTGACGTCGACGCCCATCAGTGGCTCGGTCACGGCCTCGACCGGCTGCTGGCCAGCGCGCGCCAAGCGGTCGAACAGGATGAAACGGCCGCCGGGCTGCTGACGGCCGAGGGCGCGCCGGCCATGGTGTCCGCCGCGGTCATGACGGTCGGTGGCAGCGACATAGAAGAGATGCCGGGCCCGGCTGCGACGCTGCTGTTCGTCGACCGGCTGGACACGCAACGGCTGATCGCCCTGGGTGAGGACTATGCGGTCGCGGGCCTTCGGGTCGCCGACGACCGCGCCGATGCCCTGGCCGCCAGGGTCACGCTGGAGCGGCTCGATGGGTCGCCGCAGGCGTTCAGCTGGACCCTGTCGCAGCCGGGACGCCTGCTGCTGTGGACCACCCTGCCGGTGCTCGGCGTGGTTGCGATCGGTCTTGCAATCCTCGCCTGGCTGCTGCTGCGCCAGGCCTACCGGAACCTGCGGCTGATGGAAGTCAGTTACACCCGCCTGGCCAGGAGCCGGCAGGCGTTGGCTGCCAGCGAGGAGCGCTTCCGCGATGTCGCCGAAGCGGCTTCGGACTGGATATGGGAAACCGACCAGAATGCACGCCTGACTTACCTGTCGAGCCGCTTCGAAACCATCACCGGGCACCTGCCGGACGCCTGGATCGGCCGCCCGCTCATCGACCTGATCATCAGCGACCACGCCGCCCTGCAGGAGTGGCTGGCCGCGCCGCATCTGGCCGCGCTGCGCTGCAGCTACCAGGCAGCCAACGGCTGCGAGCGCACCTGCCGGCTCTCGGCACGGGCGATCTACCGCGACGACCAGCTGCTGGGCTACCGCGGAACTGCCAGCGACATCACTGAGGAAACCCGGGCCCAGGCCCGGGTGCAATACCTCTCCCAGCACGACGCCCTGACCGGCCTACCCAACCGCAACCGCCTGCGCGACCATCTGGATGCGCGCCTGGCTGCACTCAACGAAGGCTCCCGGCTGGCGGTCCTGTACATTGACCTGGACCGCTTCAAGCCGGTCAACGACACCCTCGGGCACGGCGCCGGCGACGAGGTGCTGATCGGGGTGTCGAATCGCCTCAAGCAGTGCATCCGGGGCGACGATCTGGTGGCACGACTGGGCGGCGACGAGTTCGTCATCGTGATGGGCCGAGTGCAGCACGACGAAGACCTGGAAAAGCTCTGCCAGCGCATCGTTGCGGCGATCAACGAGCCCTTCGTCTACGAGCACACGCAAATCTTCATCGGCGCGAGCATTGGCGTCGCGCTGGCGCCGATGGATTCGCTGCAGGCCAATGAGCTGCTGCGTTGCGCAGACATCGCGCTCTACCAGGCCAAGGCCGACGGCCGCGGAACCTGGCGAAGCTATGTCCGGGAACTGGACAAGCGCCTGCTCGAGCGGCACGCACAGGAGGAGGAGCTGCGCCAGGCCATTGCCGATCAACAGTTCGAGATCCACTACCAGCCGCGCTACCTGAGCCAGGGCATGCGCATTAACGGCGCCGAGGCCCTGCTGCGCTGGCGGCACCCGATACGCGGCCTGTTGCTGCCCGAGCAGTTCATCCCGCTTGCCGAGGAAACCGGCCTGATCGTGCCGCTCGGCGGCTGGGTGCTGCGCCAGGCCTGCCTGGAGGCGGCCGGCTGGGCGAGCGAGATTGGCGTATCGGTCAATCTGTCACCACTGCAGCTGCGCAGCGACGAACTGTGCGCCTTGGTGGCCGCGGCCCTCGACGAGAGCGGATTGCCTTCAGGGCGCCTCGAGCTGGAAGTCACCGAGACGGCGCTACTGCAGGAAAACCAGCGTACCCTCGAAGTACTGCGCCAGCTCAAGGCGCTGGGCGTGCGTCTGGCCATGGACGACTTCGGCACCGGCTATTCGTCCCTCAGCAACCTGCGCAACTACCCCTTCGATGCAATCAAGATCGATGGCAGCTTCGTTGCCGGCATGGAGCATTCGGTTGAGGACCAGTCCATCGTCAAGGCGCTCATCGACCTCGGGAACGGGCTGCGCATGCGGGTGACGGCCGAGGGGGTCGAGACGCTGGCGCAACTGCAGCGCCTGGTTGACGACGGTTGTGGCGAACTTCAAGGCTTCCACATGAGCCATCCGCTGCCGGCGGCCGAGCTGCGCGGCCTGCTGGTCGGCTTCGACGACCGCGAACGGCCCGGTCTTTCGCCCGCGTGACCGTGCTCAGCGCTTGAATTCGAAATTAAGCTCGGCGCCGTCGATCAGCGCCTCGTTCTCGGTATCGCCGGGCAGCAGTCTGCCGCTCAACTGAACACCGCCCGAGCGCCCCTCGGCGCCGAACAGCGGCGGCAACAGGTCGCTGCTGGCAGGCTCCTGTTCCGGCTCCAGTTCCTCGGTCCAGTCATCGGGCAGGCTCAGGTCGAGCTCCGCTTCGGGTAGATCGACCTTCTCGACGGCGACCGCCTTCCCTTTCTTCACCGGCTCCGGCACGGGCGCCGGCGCGGGGCGTTTGCTGGCAGCCGAAGCCTCCTCGGTGCGCTTGGACGGCAGTGTCTCAGGATCGCCCTCGGGCAGCGGATCGAGCGTCACCTCCAGAGCTGCCGGCGGCTCGGCAGGCTCGCCTGCGGACTCTCCCGGTGCGTTCGAAACACGTGGCGCAGCGGGCTTGGGCTTGCTGGCAGGCTCGGCCGACCGCTCGACGGTCGGCTTCGCCGGCGGCGACGCGGGCCGGTCCGGCACCTTGTCCGCATCGCACGCGGCCACGAGCAGCGCCACGCAGAACAGCCACAGGTGTTTCATACGCCATCGCCTCCCTTGTCCCGCTCAGTTCGACTGTCGGCACAGCGCCCCTGCCAGGTCGCCGAGTGTCTTGAGTGCACGCTCCGCCTCGGCGGTCCAGGGCAACCCGCAATTAAGCCGGATGCAGTGATTGAACTGCTCGGTATTGCTGAAGATCAGCCCTGGCGCGATGCTGATGCCGCGCGCCAGCGCCTGCACGTGAAGCTCCTTGGTGTTGACCCGAGCCGGCAGGCTTACCCAGAGGATGAAGCCGCCGGTTGGCCGGGTCATCTGGGTGCCCTCCGGAAAGTACCGCTGCACCGCAAGCTGTACGGCACTGAGGTTCTTGCGGTACTCGTGGCGAATGTAGCGCAGATGCCGGTCATAGCCGCCATTTTCCAGGTAGGCCGCGACCGCCATCTGCGTGACGCTGCAGGCCGAATGCGTACTGAAGGTCTGCAGGCGCTGGACCTCGTCACGGTATCGCCCGGGAATGATCCAGCCAATCCGTACGCCTGGCGAAATGGTCTTGGAAAAACTCGAACAGTAGATCACCCGCCCGTCCAGGTCGTTCGATTTGAGTGCCCTGATCGAGCCGACGTCGAACAGTAATTCGCCGTAGATATCGTCTTCGACAATCTGAATGTCGAAATTCGCCGCCAACTTGAGCAGCTGCTTCTGCCGCGCGTCGGGCACGCTGCCACCGAGCGGATTGCTCAACCGCGCAGTCAGTACCAGCGCCTTGATCGGCCACTGGCTGGCGGCCAGCTGCAACGCCTCAAGGCTGAGCCCGGTATCGGGGTCGCAGGGGATCTCGATCACCTTCAGCCCGAGCAGGTCGGCCAGTTGCAGCAGCCCGTAATAGCTCGGCGATTCGGCGGCAATCAGGTCGCCGGGCTTGGTCAGCACACGCAGGGACATCTGCAGCGCATCCACGCATCCGTGGGTAATCACCACTTCGTCCGGGCCGACCACCACGCCGGCATCGCGCATGCGAATGGCCACCTGGCGGCGAAGCGGCTCGTAGCCGGGGCTGAACATGTAGCTGAACGCACGCTGGCTCTGGAAGCGGGTGACCTTGGCCAGTTGCTGGTGCAGGGCACGTGCCGGCAAATAATCCACGTGGGGCACGGCGGCGCCTAGGGGAATCAACCCGTCGCGGCGCGATTCGCTGAGCACCTGGTTAATGATGCTGCTGCGTGTCACCAGAGTAGGCCGCTCGACCTGGGCGATATCCGGCGTCGGCGCGGTCAATGCCGGCGTGTGATGCACGTAGAAGCCGGACTGCGGACGCGCGCGGATCATGCCCTGGTCTTCGAGGTTGGCGTAGGCCTGCAGCACCGTGGCGTGGCTGACGTTGAGCTGCATGCTCATCTTGCGCACCGAGGGGACGCGCTCGCCCGGGCGGTAGACACCGCGCCGAATGTCCTCGGCGAGCTGATGAGCGATGCGCTGATAAAGCAACAGATTGGTCATATCGTCCGTCTCCGCCAACTGGACCATAACAGTAGTACAACACTGTTATGCCCAACCGATACAGTTGCCGGATAACTCGGCGAAACAGTCAGCCCACGACCTTCCGTCAGCGCGGCGCGCTCAGCCGCCCCTGCTCGTCGGAAAACAGGATCTCGACGCGACGGTTCTGCGCGCGGCCGCGCGCCGAGGCGTTCTCGGCAACACGGAACTGCTCGCCATAGCCGATCACGTCCATGCGCCCGGCCTCGACACCAAAGCCCCGGATGAAGTCAGCCACCGCCTGCGCTCGCGCCTGGGACAGGGCCAGATTACCGGCGGCATCGCCACGGTTGTCGGTGTAGCCCTCGATCCTCACCCGTCGCCTGGGGTTGAGCTGCAGGAACCGCACCACCTTAAGCAGCGTAGGGTTCGCCAAGGCACGCGGCTCGGCACTGGCCGCGGCGAAGAGCACATCGCCGAGGGTCATCACCAGGCCGCGGTCGGTTTCCTCGGCCGCGAGCGTGATCAGCGGGTCTTCCGGCAGGCGCCCCTGGTTCTGTTGTTCGGCAGCCTTGGCGTCCTGCAGGGCGCGCCGCAGCCGCTCATGCTCCATAGCCAGCTGGGTGGTCCGCTGTTGGTTCTGCAACTGCTCGCTGTGCTGGCGCGCGATCTGGCTGTAGCGCCTGCTGAGGTAGGCGTAATGAGCGACATCCTCGGCGCTGCCCCAATAACCGGAGAAGCGCCTGGCGCGCTCGAGCGATTCCTCGGCGCGCTCGACATCCTTGGGGGCGTCACGGCCAATGCGTGGATCGGCACTGACGCGCTGAAGCGTCGCCGCGGCTTGCTCGAGCTCGCCGGACGGCGCCGAGGTACACCCCTGGAGCGTGCCAAGCGCAACGAACAGGACGGTTACTACATGGACGGGTTTCACTGCACCTCCCCCAACTGCTCGCGCAGGCGCGCAATGCGACGGCTGAGTTCGATGACCTGCAGCGCGCTCTTGTCGTTCAGGACCCGGGCTTCGGCCAGCCGCGCATCGAGTTCCGCCTGTTCGGCGTACAACCGGGCCGCCCGGTTATCGTCATCGTCCAGCGCGGCGCGCGCGGCCTGCAGCTTCTGCTCGGCCATTGCCAGTTCGGGCGTCTGCGCCGACGCGCCCACCGAACGCGCCTGGCTCAGCGCCGCCTCGGTCAGGCGCAACTGCTCGGTGGGCAGCGGATCGCTGGCACAGCCGGCGATCACCACCAATGTCATGAGGCAGGTAGGTGTCTTCATCGATACGGATCGTTCCAAGGCAGGGCTGGCGGCGGTTACTGCTGCTTCCAGCGCTCGAGATTATCCACCAGTAATTGCTCGGGTACGCCGGCGGCGCGCAATTCTGTCATTTTTATGGCGAGCTGTCCGCGCAACCATGGCCCGTTACAGGCCGAGTCATGGGCAATGGCCAAATGCAGGCCGCGGCTCGAGACCGGCGGATCGAGGCGCTGGATCTTGTCGAGTACGCTCTGCTGACCAGCCCTGGCGACGGTGCTGTAGCGCTCGTGCAGCACATAGTCGGTCTTGCCGGCGAGCAGCCGCTGCAGGGCCTCGCTCAAGCTGGGAACCGACTGCAGGCGCAGGGACTCCTGGGCGTAGCGCTGAAACGCGGCGTCGAATGGTGTCGTACGGACATAGCTTCCGGCACGTCCGGCCAGGTCTTGCTTGCCGGCATAGAACAATCCCGGCGCGATGCGGACCCAGGCCGAGACCTGCAACGCAGCGATGGAGGGGTGCACGAAGTCCAGGTAGGCGAGCTCGTCGGGCGCCAGCACCGCATCGGCCAGAATATCCACTCGTCCGCTGCGCACCTGCTTGCGCGCCTCCTGGGCATCGCCGGTGTAGAGCACTTCGAGTTTCAGGCCGAGGTCGTCGGTGATGCGTTTCAGCAGGTCCGCGTTAGCGCCGATCAGGCGCTTGGGATTCTGTGGATCACGCCAGAGAAACGGCGGGTTGTCAGCGCTACCGGTGGCGATCAGCCGGTCGCACTTGGCAGCCGCCGCATTCGCCACCAGCGGAAGGGCCAGCAGCACGGCGCTCAGGGCGAAGGTCAGCGGAACGGCACAGCGCATGGAAAACCTCTTCGTCGGGAGAGTCGGGCAGGCGCCGACCGACGCCTGCGCGGATATTACCATCGGCCAACCCCGGCGAGCGCCCAATAAAAAACCCGCTGCAGGAGCGGGTTTTTTGGCTGCGGCTCGGTCAGACGAGACGCTCAAGCTCCGGCAGGATCTCGAACAGATCGCCCACCAGGCCATAATCGGCGACCTGGAAGATCGGCGCTTCCTCGTCCTTGTTGATCGCGACGATCACCTTGGAGTCCTTCATGCCCGCCAGGTGCTGGATCGCACCGGAGATGCCGACGGCGATGTACAGCTGCGGCGCGACGATCTTGCCGGTCTGGCCGACCTGCATGTCGTTGGGCACGAAGCCGGCGTCGACCGCGGCACGCGAGGCACCGACCGCAGCGCCGAGCTTGTCGGCCAGCGAGTACAGGTGTTTGAAGTTGTCGCCGTTCTGCATGCCACGGCCGCCGGAGACGACGATCTTGGCCGCGGTCAGCTCGGGACGGTCCGACTTGGCCAGCTCTTCACCGACGAAGCTGGAGACGCCTGCGTCGCCCGAACCGGAGACCTGCTCGACGGCTGCCGAGCCGCCTTCGGCGTTGACCGGATCGAAACCGGTGGCGCGGACGGTGATCACCTTGATCGGGGCGCTGGACTGCACGGTGGCAATGGCGTTGCCGGCATAGATCGGGCGCTTGAAGGTGTCGGCGCTTTCAACGGCGATGATTTCGGAGATCTGATCGACGTCCAGCAGTGCGGCAACGCGCGGCAGGAAGTTCTTGCCATTGGTGGTGGCCGCGGCCAGCACGTGGCTGTAATTCTTCGCCAGTTCGGCAATCAGCGGCGCGACGTTTTCCGGCAGCTGATGGGCGTAGGCGGCGTTGTCGGCGACCAGAACCTTGGAGACGCCTTCGATCTTCGAAGCCGCTTCACCGATGGCGGCGCAGTCGCTACCGGCGACCAGCACATGGAGGTCGCCACCGATGGCTTTTGCGGCAGCCACAGTGTTGAGCGTGGCGGCAGCCAGGACAGCGTTGTTGTGTTCAGCGATAACCAGGATAGTCATTTAGATTACCTTCGCCTCGTTCTTCAGTTTCTCGACCAGTTCTTCCACGGACTTGACCTTGATACCGGCGCTGCGTGCGGCTGGCGCTTCGACCTTGAGGACCTTGACGGTGGAGGTGGTGGATACGCCCAGCGCATCGGGCGTCAGGACTTCCAGCGGCTTCTTCTTCGCTTTCATGATGTTCGGCAGCGAGGCGTAGCGCGGCTCGTTCAGGCGCAGGTCCGTGGTGACGATGGCCGGCAGGTTCAGCGCCACGGTTTGTGCGCCGCCGTCGATTTCACGCTCGACATTGACCTTGTCTCCACTCACCTCGACCTTCGAGGCGAAGGTGCCCTGGGCGAAGCCGGTCAAGGCGCCGAGCATCTGGCCGGTCTGGTTGTTGTCGCTATCGATGGCCTGCTTGCCAAGGATGACCAGTTGCGGCTGTTCCTTGTCGACCACGGCTTTGAGGAGCTTGGCCACAGCCAGGGAGTTGAGCTCTTCGCTCGACTCGACCAGCACGGCACGGTCGGCGCCCAGCGCCAGCGCGGTACGCAGCTGCTCCTGGGCAGCGGTCGGACCAATGGAAACCACGACGATCTCACTGGCCACGCCCTTCTCTTTCAGGCGTACGGCTTCTTCCACGGCGATCTCGCAGAAGGGGTTCATCGACATCTTGACGTTGGCGAGGTCGACGCCGGAGTTGTCCGCCTTGACGCGGACCTTGACGTTGTAATCGACCACTCGTTTGACAGCTACAAGAATCTTCATGGATTCCTCGTTACTCTCCGGTGAATAGAATTTCGCCGAGGCGAACCGAGCCATGCTCGAGATCCAGCGCCGTCAATTCAGCCACTGAACCCGTTCGGCGAGCACAAAACTGCACGTATCTTGACTGCAGCCGCAAGCCGGGGTCAACAATGCGAATGACCCGCCATAACAGGCCGTGTAAAAACTGCTGCGCTCGGTTATGCCGCGTTGAAAACACGCTCGGGATGCTCATTTACAGCCCGTTAACTCCACTTCCTCGCCTGTTTTCGCCTCGCCTAACCGTCGCTCGCTACGTTTTCACCCGGTCTGATGAGCCGCAGTTTCCGGATTCTAACAGGCTAACGGGAAATTCAAACAAACGTTTGTATTGGACCCTTCCGGGTGTCTATATATAATGCGCCAGCTCGGCTTGGTCAGGGATACGACTCAGCCCTCCACTTTTATAAAACAATCAAGCCTCGAGTAGGAGATAGCCAATGGAACGCGAATACATGGAATTCGACGTAGTCATCGTCGGCGCCGGCCCCGCGGGCCTGTCCGCTGCCTGCCGGCTGAAGCAACGCGCCGCCGATGCCGGAAAGGAAATCAGCGTTTGCGTCGTCGAGAAGGGTTCCGAGGTAGGCGCCCACATTCTATCGGGTGCGGTGTTCGAGCCGCGCGCGCTCAACGAACTCTTTCCCAACTGGAAAGAGCTCGAGGCTCCGCTGAACACGCCGGTCAAGCGAGACGACATCTACCTGCTCAAGAGCGCTGACGGCGCGCGCAAGCTGCCCAATGCACTGGTTCCCAAGACCATGCACAACGAAGGCAACTACATCATTTCGCTGGGTAACCTCTGCCGCTGGCTGGCGCAGCAGGCCGAGAACCTCGGCGTCGAGATCTACCCCGGCTTCGCCGCCCAGGAAGCGCTGATCGACGAACAGGGAGTGGTACGCGGCATCGTCACCGGTGACCTGGGTGTCGACCGCGAAGGCAACCCGAAGGAAGGCATGTACACCCCCGGCATGGAACTGCGTGCCAAGTACACGCTGTTCGCCGAAGGCTGCCGTGGCCACATCGGCAAGCAACTGATCAACCGTTTCCAGCTCAACGCCAACGTCGATCCGCAGCACTACGGCATCGGCATCAAGGAGCTCTGGGACATCGACCCCGCCAAGCACGAGCAGGGCCTGGTCGTGCACACCGCGGGCTGGCCGCTGAACGACGACAATACCGGCGGCTCGTTCCTGTACCACCTGGAGAACAACCAGGTCGTGGTTGGCCTGATCGTCGACTTGTCCTACAGCAACCCGTTCCTGTCGCCGTTCGACGAGTTCCAGCGCTACAAGCACCACCCGGTCATCAAGCAGTACCTGGAAGGCGGAAAACGCGTCTCCTACGGCGCGCGCGCGATCGCCAAGGGCGGCCTCAACTCGCTGCCGAAGATGGTGTTCAATGGCGGCGCCCTGATCGGCTGCGATGCCGGCACCCTGAACTTCGCCAAAATCAAGGGCAGCCACACCGCCATGAAGTCCGGCATGCTGGCGGCCGAAGCCGTTGCCGACGCACTGTTCGCCGGCCGCGAGGGTGGCGACGAGCTGACCGGCTATGAGGAAGGCTTCAAGGCCAGCTGGCTGTACGAGGAGCTGCACGCCAGCCGCAACTTCGGGGCGGCGATTCACAAGTGGGGTGCGGTCAAGGGCGGCGCCTTCAACTTCATTGACCAGAACATCTTCGGCGGCAAGATTCCGTTCACGCTGCACGACACCAAGCCGGACTACGCCTGCCTGAAGACGGCCGCCGAGTCGCAGAAGATCGATTATCCCAAGCCTGACGGCAAGCTCAGCTTCGACAAGCTCAGCTCGGTCTTTCTGTCGAACACCAACCATGAGGAAGAGCAGCCGGTCCACCTCAAGCTGATCGACCCGAGCATTCCGATCGAACGCAACCTGCCGCTGTATGACGAGCCCGCGCAGCGCTACTGCCCGGCCGGCGTGTACGAGGTGGTGGACAACGATGACGGCAGCAAGCGGTTCCAGATCAACGCGCAGAACTGCGTGCACTGCAAGACCTGCGATATTAAGGACCCGTCCCAGAACATCACCTGGGTAGCCCCGGAAGGCACCGGGGGGCCGAACTACCCCAACATGTAAGATCGGCACCTGCTGTACGACGAACCCCGCCTGCTGGCGGGGTTCGCGTTTCCGGGCGACCGTCAGCCGCGCGCCGATGCATCCGCAGAATCAGAGCCCGGCGACATCCTCGGCCTGCAGGCCTTTCTGGCCTTGCGTGACGGAGAACTCGACCTGCTGTCCCTCAGCCAGCGAGCGGTGCCCCTGACCCCGGATCGCCTGGTAGTGGACGAACACATCTGCCCCGCTGCCCCGCTGAATAAACCCATACCCCTTGGCGTCGTTGAACCACTTGACGGTTCCGGTCTCGCGCTCAGCCATACTGCTTCTCCAACATGATTATTGTTATTCCCGCGACGGGAGTGATCGGGCCTGACCCTGAGCGGTCAGTGCCGGACCAGTCTAGGCCGCTGGCGTGACACGTGGGTTTCAGCGCGATCGCAATCGAGTATAGATCGGCTGGCGTGCCGCTCCAGCAAGCCGACACCTCGCGGGCGGGGTGGCGGCTTGGGCAAGGCCGGTGGCGCGATGAGTTGCGGCGTCAGTACGCGGCCCGTCGGCGCCGCCACAGCCAGCGCAGCACTACCGCCAGCGTCAGCAGCAACGGCACTAGGGCGATATTGAGGAATTTCAGTGTGCGCCCCAGCGCCTCGATATCGGCGTCCAGCTGGTAGCGCACCTCGCGCAGTTCCTTGCGGATCCGCAGCTTTTCCTCCATGTACCCCTGCAACGCTGCCTGCTGTTGCGGGGTCAGCTGGAGCTGGCCGTCGGCATCCGGCCCCTGCAACTCGGCGAGCTGGGCCTCGGTCGCCGCCAGGCGTTGCTGCAACGCGTCTTCTTTTTCGCGAAAACGATTCTCGGCCTGGCGCCGCAGCGCCTCGACCACCACGAACGGACGAGCAAAGCGGCCGCGCGAGCGCACGCTGATCAGCGCGTCGGTACCGGAAAGGTTATCCAGTGCATTGACCACGAAGGTGCCGTTGTCGGCCCAGGGCTGCGGCATGCGTTGGCCAAAGAAATCCTCCACCTGCACCCACATGCGGTCGGCGAGGATATCGGTGTCCGCCACCGCGATGACGTTGATGCCCGCGCTCTCCTTCAGCCCATCCTTGCGACCTTCGATGCCGTCCGGATAGGCCGAACGCGCCGGCCCTTGGATACGCGCCGCGAGCGTATAGCGATCGCCGGTCGGCACCAGTCCCTTGAGCAGCTGGGCGGGGCTCTCCAGCGTGGTGAAGCGACTAGTGGCGACTGGCATCGAATAGCTGGAGCTCTGCACCAGCGGCGTGAAACGGGTGGTCGCGTGCGGCAACGGCTCCAGGTAGCCGGCCGTGCCCACCGTCAGATTTTCCAGCGAAGCGGTGGTCACGTCATCGGTGTCCAGCGCCTCCTGCGGCAGGCTCAGCCAGCCCGGATGGCGCACTGGCCGACGCGCTTCACCCACGCCGACCGACATGGCATTGGCCGCGTCCAGCACCACCTGGTCCGCTGGCATGCGTACGCCCCATGCCTTGAACAGCGGCTCGAGGCCGGACGCGCGCTCGTCGATCTCGCCCGGGCCGATGCCCATGCCCGGATCCGTTTCGCTGTACGGATCGAGGAAGACCAACAACTTGCCGCCCCGCATCACGAACTGGTCGATGGCGTAAAGCGTCTGCTCGGGCAGTTCCTTCGGATGCACCAACAGCAGCACCGAAACATTCGCCGGGATCATGTCGACGTCGCGCTTGAGGCTTTCGATATGAAACAGCTGACGGATGTTCTCCAGCACCATCCACGGCTGGCTGGCCTGCTGCGTACGGACATCGAACCCACCGGTCAGGGGCAGCGCCGACAGCACGCCGACCACCGGCCGCTTCGCCTCCGACAGGGACTGCACCAGGCGGCTGATCTGGTATTCGAGGAAGGCCTCCTGGTCCAGCGGGAAGAACGGAATGCTCTGCGTCTGCCCCTCGGCGTTGCGCCCGGCGAGTCCGAAATAGACCTTGTCCCCGCCGCGGTCCAGCGGCACGGCCTGCAGCCCGAGCTCCGCGGCCTGGTCTTCTTCCTCGGAGAATGGCTGCGGGTCGATTACCTGGACCTTCAGCCTGCCCCTGGACTGCCGCGCGTATGCGTGTAGCATTTCTTCGACCCGCCGGGCATGGTTGCGCACGGCGACCAGGTCCTTGGTGGCGTGCTCGGAATAGAACAGCTGCAGGGTCACCGGCGCGTCGAGCCCGTCGAGGATGGCCCGGGTACCGTCCGACAGGGTGTACAGCTTCTGTTCGGTCAGGTCCAGGCGCGCATCGGTGAGCAGCAGGCCGGCCGCAGCGTTGACCACGAGGAAGATCAGGGCGATCAGCAGCAGCCCGACGCCGGAATACATCAGTCGTTTCATGAGGGCGCCCCTAGTCCGCTTTCTTCAGATCGACGACCACGGCGGTCGCCGTGAGCCAGGCGGCGATCAGCGTGACGAAATACAGCAGGTCGCGCAGGTCGATCACGCCCTTGCTGATCGCATCGAAGCGGATCAGAAAGCTCAGCGAGGCGATGGCGTCCACCAGCCACTGCGGCGCCCAGGCGAAGGCGTCGAGGACCATCGGCAAGCCGCTGACGATGAACAGGAAGCAGACGCTGACCGACAGGATGAAGGCGATCACCTGGTTCTTCGCCAGTGCCGACATGCACGAGCCGATGGCCAGGAAACCGCCCGCCAGCAGCCAGCTGCCGAAGTAGCCGGCAACGATGGCCCCGTTGTCCGGCTCGCCCAGGTAGTTCACCGTGATCACCATGGGAAAGGTCAGCACCAGCGCGATCCCGGCGAACACCCAGGCGGCAAGGAACTTGCCGGTCACCACCTCGAACAGACTGACCGGCAGGGTCATCAGCAGCTCGATGGAACCGGATTTGCGCTCTTCGGCCCACAGCCGCATGGCTATCGCCGGGATCAGGAACAGATACAGCCAGGTGTGGAAACCAAAGAACGGATCGAGGTCGGCCTGGTCCCGTTCGTAGAAACCACCCAGGTAAAAGGTGAACACCCCGGACAGCACCAGAAACATCAGGATGAAGACATAGGCGAGCGGCGTGGCGAAATAGCTGCCCAGCTCGCGCTTGAAGATTACCGGCAACTGCCTCATTGCCCCTCTCCCCGGGTCAGAGTACGAAACACCTCGTCGAGCCGCCCGCGCTCCACATCCAGCTCTTTCACCGCCCACCCCTGCTGGGTGATCAGCGCATTGATCTGCGGAAAGATCACCTCGCCGGGCTTGGCCAGCACGGTGAGGCTGTGTTCCGGCTCGTTGCGCTCCACGCCAGCGACCCCCGGCAACGCGGCCAGGGCGATGTCGTCCAGCGGCGCCGTACCGACCAGGGTCACCGCCTGGTGATAGCGCGAACGGCTCTGCAGTTCGAGCGGCGTGCCGTCGGCCACCAGCCGTCCGTGGGCGATCACCACGGCGCGGGTACAGACCGCGCTGACCTCCTCGAGGATATGCGTCGAGATGATCACGATCTTGTCCTGCGAAAGCCCCCGGATCAGCTCGCGCACCTGGTGCTTCTGGTTCGGATCCAAGCCGTCGGTGGGCTCGTCCAGGATCAGCACGCGCGGGTCGTGGAGTATCGCCTGGGCCAGGCCGACGCGACGTTTGAAACCCTTGGACAGGGTGTCGATGGTCTGGCCCAGCACGCTCTCCAGCTCGACCTGGCCGGCGGCGGTGTCGACGCGCACGCGCTTGTCCGCGCCGCGGTAACCACGCACTTCGGCAATGAACTCGAGAAACTGGCGAACCGACATGTCGCCGTAGCAGGGGGCGCCTTCGGGCAGGTAGCCGATCTGCCGGCGGGCCTGCAGCGCCTGGGTCCGGATGTCGCAACCAAAAATGCTCGCCGTGCCCGCGCTCGGCGCGAGAAAGCCGGTCAGCATCTTCATAGTGGTGGACTTGCCGGCGCCGTTGGGCCCGAGAAAACCGAGCACTTCGCCCGATTCGACGGAGAATGACAAGGCGTCAACTACCGTGTGCTGAGCGAATCGTTTGGTCAGATTGTTCAGTTCGATCATCAACTTTCATCCGTGCTGACGGGCTGTAGCCACGTTTGGCATACCGGCCCAATGCGCGCCGGACTATAAGGAGAGCCCCAACGCTATTGCAACCGGGCCAGGTGGCTATTGCGCGGCTACGCCGCATTGCCTCGACTTGCACTAGCCTCAAGCGAGAGCAATAGGCGACCCGGATGTTAAAACATGATCGAACGAATCTTTCGCAGCAGCCGTTTCCTGGTACTGGTTGCCGTTGCAACGACGGCGATCTCGGCCGTGCTGTTGTACGGCGTCAGCCTGAATACCATGGTTCATCTGCTGCTAGAGCTGACCCATCAGTTCCCCAACACCGCAAACGACAGCAAAAGCCTCGCCATCAAACTACTGAAGCTGCTAGATCTGCTGTTGATCGCCATTACCTTTCAGCTAATTGCCATCAGCCTGTATCGACTGTTCATCAAGCCGGTGCCGGTCGAACAGAGCGCCTCGCTCGGGCCGCTGGATATCAGGTCTTTCCATGACCTGAAGAAAACCCTGATTCAGGTTTCGGTAGTGATCATTATCATCCTGTTTCTCGAGCATGCCGTCGAAGCGGGCGCTCAGCTGGAAACCCTCTATTTTGGGGCGGCCGTAAGCCTGGTCGTGTTTTCAGCCGTCTATGCATGGAAAAACATGGGGTAAACCTGGGCGACTATCGAATAGCAGCTCGCCCTTCTGCAAACAGAACAGTTGCCCTCGCCCGCTTCGAACGCCCATCACCCGTCAAGCCAGCACACCGACCAACGCACTTGTTTCACCAGACTTTTGCCCGCCAACACCGCATGCGGCACACTGGCGCGCTTCAAGGGCACCAACCCTTCCACAGTCGAATCTGTCGTATGACCCGCTCTCCATTTCGCCGTCTCGTTTTCTCCGTCGTGCGTCGCCTGCTGTATCTCTGGGTGCGCTCCGAGACGATCAACCAGTCCGCATTTACCCTCAAGCTGGACCGCAGCAAGCCAGTGTTCTACGTACTGCAACGCGCTTCGCTGAGCGATCTGGCGGTGCTCGACCACGAGTGCAGCAAGGCCGGGCTGCCGCGTCCTGTAGCCGATGTCGCGGTGGGCGATCACATCGAGCCGGCGGCGTTCATCTTTCTCAACCCGGCCGCCAGCTGGTTCGGCACCCGCCCGCGGGCAGTCACGCCGGCGCCGCTGGTGCGCCTGGTCGCGGCGCTGGAGCAAAACGCGGTCGACAACGCGCAGATCGTGCCGGTAAGCGTGTTCTGGGGACAGAATCCCGCGCGCGAGACCAGCCCGTGGAAACTGCTGTTCGCCGACAGCTGGGCGGTCACCGGGCGGCTGCGCAAGCTGCTCAGCATCCTGATGCTGGGGCGCAAGACCCGTGTGCAATTCTCCACGCCCATCCAGCTCAACGAACTGGTGGCGCAGAACAAGGGCCACGCCCGTACCCTGCGCATGGCGCAGCGCATGCTGCGGGTTCACTTCCGCCACCAGAAAACCGCGGTCATCGGGCCCGACCTGTCGCACCGCCGCAACCTGGTCAAAGGCCTCGTGCATGGGCCGCAGGTGCGCCAGGCGATTCGTGACGAAGCCGAGCGCGAGGGCATCGCGCTGGACAAGGCCGAGGCCCGTGCCCTGCGCTACGGCAACGAGATCGCTTCGGACTACGCCTACACGGCGGTCCGTTTTCTCGAGGTAGTGCTGTCCTGGTTCTGGAACAAGATCTACGACGGCATCCGCGTCAACCACCTCGAGCCCCTGCAGGAAGCCGTGCAGGGGCACGAAGTCATCTACGTACCCTGCCACCGCAGCCATATCGATTACCTGCTGCTCTCCTACCTGCTGTTTCGCAGTGGCCTGACACCGCCGCACATCGCGGCGGGGATCAACCTCAACATGCCGGTGATCGGCGGGCTGCTGCGCCGCGGCGGTGCCTTCTTCATGCGCCGCTCGTTCAAGGGCAACCCGCTCTATACCGCGGTTTTCAACGAGTACCTGCACACGCTGTTCAGTCGCGGCTTCCCGGTGGAGTACTTCGTCGAAGGCGGCCGCTCGCGCACCGGACGCATGTTGCAACCCAAGACCGGCATGCTCGCCATCACCCTGCGCAGCACCCTGCGCTCCTCGCGCCTGCCGATCCTCTTCGTGCCGGTGTACATCGGCTACGAGCGGGTCCTGGAAGGTCGCACCTATCTGGGCGAGCTGCGCGGGGCGGCGAAAAAGAAGGAGTCGATCTTCGACATCTTCAAGGTCATCGGCGCGCTGAAACAGCGCTTTGGCCAGGTCTGGGTGAATTTCGGCGAACCGCTCGCGCTCAATGCGTTTCTCGATCAGCAGCAGCCCGGTTGGCGACAGCAGCAACTGGCGCCGGACTTCCGCCCCGACTGGCTCAACGGGACCACCAACAAGCTGTCCGAGCGCATCGCCCAGCGACTCAACGACGCCGCCGCGATCAACCCGGTCAACCTGGTGGCACTGGCGATGTTGTCGACCACCCGCCAGGCCCTCGACAGCCGCTCCCTCGCCCGCGTGCTAGATCTCTACCAAAGCCTGCTCCGCGCGGTGCCCTACTCGCCCCATGTCACCCTGCCCGAGGGCGACGGGGCAACGCTGATCCGCTACGTGCAAGACCTCGGTCTGCTGGCCGAACAGAAGGATGCGCTGGGCGACATCCTCTACCTCGACGAGCAGAACGCCGTCCTGATGACCTACTACCGTAACAACGTGATGCACATCTTCGCGCTGCCGGCGCTGCTCGCCAGTTTTTTCCAGAGCAGCGCGCGGATCAGCCGGGAACAGATGCTGCGCTATACCGAGGCGCTATATCCCTACCTGCGCGCCGAACTCTTCATGCGCTGGGAACCCGACGCCCTCGAGGCGGTGGTCGACCAATGGCTGACGGCTTTCGTCGAGCATGGGCTGCTCCGCCTGGACGGCGAAACCTACATCCGGCCGGCACCCAGCTCGCGGGAATTCGTGCTGCTGACGCTGCTGGCGCGGGTCATCGTGCAAACCCTGCAGCGCTTCTACATGGCCATCTCGCTGCTGCTCAACAGCGGCCAGCACAGCCTGACCGCCGAGGCGCTGGAAAACCTCTGCACGGTGATGGCCCAGCGGCTGTCGATCCTGCATGGGCTGAACGCACCGGAGTTTTTCGACAAGAGCCTGTTCCGCCATTTCATCAAGAGCCTGCAGGACCAGGATGTACTGCGCCAGGATGGCCAGGGCCGGCTCGGTTACCACGACAAGCTGGGCGAGCTGGCCGAGGGCGTTGCCAAGCGCGTGCTTCCGGCCGAGATTCGTCTCTCGATCCGCCAGGTCGCGCTGGAGCGGCACGATGAGGAACAGCCCTCGGACTGAGTGATACAGCGCACGCCCTGGGCTACTGCCGCTTGCCGAGTGATCACCAGGCACTGGGGGCTCCTATCCTGCCTGGAACAGGCAATCAGCCGCCGAGAACCTCCAGCTTGGCGCGTATGAAGTCCGAATGCGGCACATACAATAGATCGGCGATACGGCGTATCAGGTGGTCTTCGTATCGATGAATATCGCCATCAGCGGCGGCGACGCGCCAAAGAGCGCTGATCAAGGCGAATTTTTCATCCGCCGAATACTGCGAGTTGATCAACGAGGTGAATTCGTACAGTGAGGTTGATCGCTCGGCAGATTCCTGCGCCGAGGCGATCAGCGATGCAAGCTCGGCCTCCTCCAATCCAGAGCCCAGGCGGATAGCATCGATGATGGCTTTGTGTTCGTCTGCATCACTTTCATAATCCGCGCGGCCGAGTTCGATCAGCAGCGCCGCAGCGGCCACCTCAACACGGTATGGCGTAGCCTGGTCGTCCCCACTGAGATCGAACAGCGACTTGAGTGCTTTGAGCATGGTTTCGTTCCTCTGCACAGGTTGATACGCAAACGGGTCCGCGACCAAGGTTCAGCTGCGATCGTGTCGTTCGTCCAGCGCGTCGCGGATGTTCATCCTGGCTGGATAAAGCCACCACATGATGGGTTTTCGTAACCGAGAAGCGCACATAAGTTGCACCAACGCGACCGTTATAGCGCTACTACACTGACAGTAGACCGAGCGGCCCATATCTTTGCTGCCGCCCGCGGGCAGACAATGTCGCGCACGCGGCCCAACGAAACGCTCGACACAAAACTGCCGCCCCCGTTTGGCACGCTGCCCCTGGCCCTTTAAGCTTTGCGCCCGCCTGCTGCATCACTCAGAGGATATCTTCATGCTGCGCACCACTGCATTGCTCACCTGCCTGATGCTCTCCGCCAGCGCTTGGGCGCTTTCGCTGTCTGACCTTAGCCAGGGCGACGCCAACAAGGCGCTGAAAGACGCCCTGAGCCAGGGGACAAAGGTTGCCGTCCAGCAACTGGGCCGCCCGGGCGGCTTCAGCAACGATCCCGACGTGCGCATCGAACTGCCGGGCAATATCGGCAAGGCCTCGCGCATGCTGAAGATGATGGGCATGGGTAGCCAGGTCGAGGCGCTGGAAGACGGCATGAACATCGCGGCCGAGGCCGCCGTGCCGGAGGCCCAGGCGCTGCTGCTCGAGGCGGTGCGGAATATGACGGTGGCGGACGCCAAGTCGATCCTCGCCGGCGGCAAGGATTCGGCAACGCAGTACCTGAACAAGAGCAGCCGCGATCAGATCCGGGCGAAGTTCTTGCCGATCATCAAGCGGGCCACCGACAAGGTCGGCGTTGCTCAGCAGTACAATGCGCTGGCGGGCAAGGCGTCGGGGCTCGGGGCGGTCGATTCGCGCTATGGCTCGGTCGAGGGTTACGTCACCGAGCAGGCGCTGGACGGCCTGTTCACTGTTATCGCCGAACAGGAGGCGAGCATTCGCGAGAACCCGGCGCAGGCCGCCACCAGCATCGCGAAGAAGGTCTTCGGTGTGCTCATGGGCAACTGATTACCGCTCGGATCCAGGGTTGGACAACGATGTATCACGGCGAAAAACTCAATGCCTGGACGCACCTGACCGGCGGCGTACTGGCGCTGATCGGCACCGTCTGGCTGCTGGTCCTGGCCGCCATGACCGGCGACGTGACGCGGATCGTCAGTGTGGCGATCTACGGCTTTACCCTGGTGCTGCTGTACAGCACCTCGACCCTCTATCACTCTGTGCGCGGCCGTGCGAAGACGGTGATGCAGAAGCTCGACCACCTCTCAATCTATCTCTTGATCGCCGGCAGCTACACGCCCTTCTGCCTGGTCACGCTACGCGGCAGCTGGGGCTGGTGGCTGTTCGGCATCGTCTGGTCGCTGGCGGTGATCGGCATGCTGCAGGAGATCAAGCCGCGCTCCGAAGCGCGCGTGCTGTCGATCATCATCTACGCGGTAATGGGCTGGATCGTCCTGGTGGCGGTCAAGCCCCTGCTCGCGGCACTCGGCACAGCCGGCTTCGTCTGGCTGGTCGCCGGCGGGGTGTTCTACACGGTGGGCATCATCTTCTTCGCCTACGACCAGCGTTTCCGCCACTGGCATGGCATCTGGCACCTGTTCGTCATGGCCGGCAGCCTGACGCACTTCGTCGCGATCCTGCGCTACGTGGTTTGACGAAGCGCTCAGGCGCCGGTGCGAAAGCGGATCTCGAAGCACGTCACACCGTTCTCGCTGGAACAACGGATGTCGCCCCGGTGCGCCTGGACGATCGACCGGGTGATCGCCAATCCGAGCCCGGCGTTGCCCGGTTCACCCTCGCGCCGCGCCGGGTCGACCCGGTAGAAGCGGTCGAACAACCGCGGCAGGTGCTCGGCGGCGATGGGCGCGCCCGGGTTTACGATACGCAGGCACACCTCGCCGTTACGGCTCTCGATGTCGAGGCGGATCACACGACCGTCCGGGGTGTAGCGCAGCGCGTTGGCCAGCAGGTTCGATACCGCCCGGCGCAGCATCGCCGGATCGCCGTCCAGAGACGCCGCGCCGTGCTGCTCGATGCCCACGCCGCGTTCCTCGGCGGCCAGCTGATGGAACTCGATCAGCCGGGCGCAGAGCCGGTGCAGCTCCACCGGCTGCATCACCGGGGCTATCAGGCCGTTGTCGGCCTTGGCCAGGAACAGCATGTCGTCGATCATGCGTGCCATGCGCCTGAGCTCCTCGAGATTGGAATGCAGGTTCTCCTGGTACTGCGCCGTATCACGGTCGCGGCTGAGCACCACCTCGGTGTGAGTCATCAGGTTGCTGAGCGGGGTGCGCAGCTCGTGGGCGATATCCGCGGAAAAGTTTGACAGCCGCACGAAGGACTCTTCGAGGCGCGCCAGCATCGCATTGAACGCCAACACCAGTTCGCGCAGCTCGGCCGGCGTCGATTCCGCAGGGATACGCTCGGTCAGCGACCTGGCTGACACCGATGCCGCCACCTGGGTGACCTCGCGCAGGGGACGCAGCCCGCTGCGCGCCATCAGCCAGCCGAGCAGCCCGCTCAGCAGCGCCCCGAGCACCAGCGCGGCCCAGAGCCAGCCCGCCAGCGTCTGGAAAAACACCTTGTGGGTGGTGACATCCAGCGCCAACTCGATGCGCAACGGTCGCCCCGCCACGTCAATCATCCCACTGCGGCGGCGCCAGACCCGTGTGTCGGAAGCCGACGCCTCCGTCCCGTCCGGACTCGCGCCCTGCCCGGCGAACAGCACCCGGCCGTCGCCGCCGACGACCCGCACCGCCAAGTCGCTGTGCCCGCCCAGCAGGGCCTGCAACTGCGGGCGCAGCGCGTCGAACTGCGTCAGGTCGTCCAGGCCTTCCAGTAACACTCGGCTGGCCTGGAGCTTGTCTTCCAGGGTGTGCTGGTCGAGCGCGTCGAAATGGTGCTGGCTAAGCTGGTGGAAGAAAAAACCCGCCGCGCCCAGCACGCCGGTCACCGCCAGCATGAACATCAGGCTGAGCCTGGCCGTCAGCGACAGCGGCCTCACAGGGCGTCCGGCTCGTCGAGCATGTAGCCCATGCCGCGCGCGGTGTGGATCAGCTTCGGCTCGAAGCCGTCGTCGATCTTCACCCGCAGGCGACGGATCGCCACCTCGATGACGTTGGTATCGCTGTCGAAATTCATGTCCCATACCTGCGAGGCGATCAGCGATTTGGGCAGCACCTCGCCTCGCCGGCGCAGCAGCAGTTCGAGCAGGGCGAACTCCTTGGCAGTCAGGTCGATGCGTTGGCCACCGCGGACCGCGCGGCGTTTGAGCAGATCGACCTGCAGGTCGGCGATGCACAGGCGGGTCTGCACGGCGGTGCCCTGTCCGCGGCGCAGCAGCGTGCGCACGCGGGCCAGCAACTCGGAAAACGCGAAGGGCTTGACGAGGTAGTCGTCCGCACCCAGTTCCAGACCCTTGACCCGGTCCTCGACCCGGTCGCGCGCAGTGAGAAACAGCACCGGCACATCCCGGCCGGCCGCTCGCACCCGGCGCAACACTTCCCAGCCGTCCAGGCCCGGCATCATCACGTCGAGGATCAACAGGTCATAGGTGGCACCCAGCGCATACTGCAGCGCCTCGGTGCCGGAGGTGACACGGTCGACCGAGAAGCCCGCCTCGGCAAGCCCCTGCTGGACATAGATTCCGGTCTTGGGTTCGTCTTCGGCTACCAGCAGTTTCATCGGTGGGTCCTCGTCAGCGGGCGCCCAGTGTGCAGCGATCGTCCGGCAGCGGCCACTCGCTGACAAAAATGTAATCTTCTCATCAGCCCGGCGTCAGCCGCGGCGCGTTAGGCTAACCCCGCACCGATCGGCTGCACCTCACCCGGCGATTCGCCGAGCAGCGGACCTGATGCGTTTCAAGCCGCCGCGCGTTGGCGTCGGGAATACCAGTCCGTGCCGCGACAAACGGGGCCTTGACCTTCCCACAAGGTAAAGGTTGATGATCCGCCCAGTCCGATATGACGGCACCGGAGGAACACCATGAACACCCTTAAGGTATCTGGCATGAGCTGTGGCGCCTGCGTTCGCCACGTTACCGACGCCCTGCAACCGCTCGACGGCGTCGACACGCTGATGGTCGACCTGCAGGCCGGCCTGGTGAAGGTCCAGGGCCCGGCCGACCCTGCCACGCTGATCGCCGCGCTCGACGCCGCCGGCTACCCCGCCGAAGTCGCCGCCGGGCAGGCCACGCCGACCAAGACTGGCTGCGGCGGCAACGGTGGCTGCTGCTGCAACTGAATTCCATCTGGAGAAACCGCATGAAAGCTCATCTGACCCTGTTCGCTGCCCTGCTGATGACCGGCGCCGCGCACGCAGCCGACGTGATCGACGTTCACCGCGACGCCAACTGCGGCTGCTGCAAGGACTGGATCAAATACCTGCAGGCCAACGGCTTCGAGGTGCGCGACCATGTCGAGGCCAACATGTCTGCCGTCAAGCAAGAGCTGGGCGTGGTTCCGCGGCTGGCCTCATGCCACACCGGCGTGATCGACGGCAAGTTCGTCGAAGGCCATGTGCCGGTGGCCGTGATTCGCGACCTGCAGCAGCGCGATGATCTGCTCGGTGTCGCCGCGCCCGGCATGCCCGCCGGCTCGCCGGGAATGGACTATGGCCAGACAGCGCAACGCTACGAAGTGGTCGGCCTGACTACCGCGGGCCGCGACCTGGCGCTGGGCGACTACCAGGGCGACCAGTTGGCGCACTGAGTCGCCGGATATGGTCTGGGTCATCACCAAGTACCTGCTGACCGCCGCGGTGGTGGTGCTGGTCTCCGAAGCGGCCAAGCGCAGTGACCGGCTGGGTGGCTTTCTTGCTGCCCTGCCGCTGGTCACGGTACTCGCGATGATCTGGCTGTACGTGGAGCGGCAACCAATGGAAAAGATCGCCAACCACGCCTGGTACACCTTTTGGTATGTCGTGCCGACCTTGCCGATGTTTCTGGTGTTCCCGCGCCTGCTGTCGCGGCTGGGCTTCTGGCCCGCGCTGCTGGCCGGCGCTTTGCTGACCCTGGCCTGCTTCGGGCTGCTGGCGCTGTTGCTCCGCCGTGTCGGTATCGAATTGTTGTAGCCGCCGATCAACTGACTGAACCGTCATCCCGCGATCAGCCGGCCGGCGGAAACTCCGACTGGGTGGCAGCCGCGCCCGACGGATGGCTTCCGGCTGGACGATCAACTGAACAGGACCTGAATGCAATTGACCAGTTCGCGTCGCACCTTCGTCAAGAGCCTCGCCGCGGGTAGCGCCTTTGCCGGACTCGGCCTCTGGCGCCAGCCGGTCTGGGCATTGACCAGCCCTGGCCAGCCGACCGTGCTCAGCGGCACCGAATTCGACCTGACGATTGATTCGATGAGCGTCGACTTCAGCGGCCGGCGCACTACTGCCATGGCCATCAACGGCAGCATCCCCGGCCCGCTGCTACGCTGGCGCGAAGGCGATACCGTAACGCTGCGCGTGCGCAATCGCCTGCCACAAGACACATCCATTCACTGGCACGGCATTGTGCTGCCGGCCAACATGGACGGCGTACCTGGCTTCAGCTTCGCCGGTATCGCCCCCGACGGGATGTACGAGTACCGGTTCCAGGTCAGGCAGAGCGGCACCTACTGGTACCACAGCCACTCCGCTTTTCAGGAGCAACTCGGGGTCTACGGGCCGCTGGTGATCGATCCGCTCGAACCCGAGCCATTTGCCTACGAACGCGACTACGTCGTGATGCTCAGCGACTGGGCCGATGAAGGCCCCGGGCGGGTGCTCGACCGGCTGAAGAAGCAGTCCGACTACTACAACCAGGGCCGGCGCACCCTCGGCGACTTCATCGCCGACGTGGCCGCGCACGGCTGGGGCGACACCCTTGAAGAGCGCTGGGCCTGGGCCCGCATGAGGATGACGCCCACTGACCTGGCCGACGTCAGCGGCGCCGCCTATACCTACCTGCTTAATGGCCAGGCGCCGGATGGCAATTGGACCGGCCTGTTCCAGGCGGGGGAGCGAATCCGCCTGCGCCTGATCAACGGCTCGGCCATGACCTACTTCGACTTCCGCATCCCTGGCCTCAAGCTCACCGTGGTCGCTGCAGATGGCCAGCCGGTCGAGCCGGTCGAGGTCGACGAGGTGCGCCTGGCCGTGGCCGAGACGCTCGACGTGCTCGTCGAGCCAGACGGCAGCCGCGACGCCTACACGCTCTTCGCCCAATCGATGGACCGCAGCGGTTATGCGCGCGGCACCCTGGCCTTGCGCGAGGGCCTGCAGGCCTCGGTGCCCGAACCGGATCCGCGCCAGGACCTGAGCATGGCGGACATGGGCCACGGCACCCATGGCGGCGCCAGCGAGATGCCCGGGATGGACCACCGCCGCGCACCACGCCAAGCGATGCCTGAGACCGGCGTGCCCCCGCAGTCGGGAACGGTGAGCCCGGTGGCGGCAGGCATGGATCACGGTCATTCGGGAATGGATCATGCCGGTATGGCCGGTGGTTCGATGGATCACGGGCGGATGGAATACGGTGCTACCACGTCCGGCAGCCCGATGCAGACCCACCCGGCCAGCGAAACCGACAACCCGCTGGTCGACATGCAGACGATGATGCCAGAGGCCAAGCTGGGTGATCCCGGCATCGGCCTGCGCGACAACGGCCGCCGGGTGCTGACCTACGCCGACCTGCGCAGCGCCTTCACCGATCCGGACGGCCGCGAGCCCATTCGCACCCTCGAACTGCACCTGACCGGGCACATGGAGCGGTACAGCTGGTCGTTCGACGGCATTCCCTACGCCGATGCCAAACCAATCCGCCTGCACTACGGCGAGCGCGTACGCCTCGTGCTGGTCAACGACACCATGATGCACCACCCCATCCACCTGCACGGGATGTGGAGCGACCTGGAGGACGAGCAGGGCCGGTTCAAGGTACGCAAGCACACCATCGACATGCCGCCCGGGTCGCGCCGCAGCTACCGTGTCACGGCCGACGCGCTGGGGCGCTGGGCCTACCATTGCCACATGCTGATGCACATGGACCTCGGCATGTTCCGCGAAGTCCGCGTCGATGAATGACGGAGAAGCCCATGCACCGCCCCACGCACCGCGAAAGCGGGCAGAACGGCCCAGAATCTGCCCAGCCATGCCGAACAGGATCATGCCCATGAGCGCTAGGCCGCTGCACATCGTCTTCGCCCTGGCCTGCGTCGCCACCGCGGCTCAGGCGCAGCAGCCCGTGATGCACGGCGGCCACGGCGCATCGCTGCCGGAACACGGTGCGCCGGATCATCCGGGCATGCAGATGGACCACGGGGACATGAGCCACGGGAGCATGGATGACGGCAACATGGACCATGCGATGCCGCTTCCGCCGGCCACTGGCATTCCTCCCGGGCAGGCCGTGCGACCACCGGTGCCGACCCTCCGCCCCAAGGACTGGGCTGCCGCCTTTCCCGCGCTGCCGGCGCACGCTATGCACCGGGCCGGCACTCACGCGCTGTTCCTCGCCGACCGGCTCGAATGGCAGGATGCCGACGACGGCAGCGCCCTAGCCTGGGATTTCTCCGGCTGGGTGGGCGGTGACATCGACCGCCTGGCGTTTCGCTCAGAGGGCGAGCGCAGTGAGGGGAAGACCGAAGAAGCCGAGCTGCAGCTGCTCTGGAGCCATGCCATCGGCCCCTGGTGGGAAACCGTTGCAGGCCTGCGCCAGGACTTCAAGCCCGGTTCGCCGCAGTCCTGGGCCGCATTTGGCGTACAGGGCACGCCACTGTATGGCCTGGAGACCGAAGCCACGGCCTACCTCGGCGAGGGCGGGCAGACTGCGCTGCGCCTGGAAGCCGACTACGACATCTTGCTGACCCAGCGTCTGGTGCTGCAGCCCCGGGCAGAAGCGAACCTGTACGGGCGCGACGATGACGAGCGCAGGGTGGGCGCCGGTCTTGGCGATGCGAGCCTCGGGCTGCGGCTGCGCTACGAGATCAGCCGGCAATTCGCGCCCTATATCGGCGTAGACTGGACCCGCTCCTACGGCCACAGTGCCGACCTGCGGCGTGCCGAGGACGAAAACATCGACGAAGCCCGCCTGGTGGCGGGCGTCCGCTTCTGGTTCTGAGAACGAAAAGCCTATGTTGAAAACCCTGACGACACTGCTGCTCACCCTTCTGGTTCTGGCCGTGCTGGGCGGGGCGGCGGTGTACCTGGGTGTGGTCAACGTGGGCGCGGACAAACCCCACGGAGCAGTGCTTGGAGGCTTGCTGGCGTTCGCGCGCGATCGCTCCGTCGAGGTCCGCGCCGCCCGCATCGAGGTGCCCGACCTGAGCGATCCGGAGTTGATTCGCAGCGGTGCCGGCAATTACGACGCCATGTGCACCTCGTGCCACCTCGCACCCGGGCTGGAGGGCACCGAACTGAGCCAGAACCTCAACCCCGCGCCGCCGAACCTCACCGATGCCAACCGCAAGCACGAGCCGGCAGAGGATTTCTGGGTGATCAAGCACGGCATCCAGGCCACCGGCATGCCGGCGTGGGGCCGGAGCATGTCCGACCCCTACGTCTGGGGCCTGGTCGCATTGCTCGAGCAATTGCCGGCGCTGACTGCCAGGGAGTATCGCGCGCTGGTGGCCACCAGCGGTGGCCATGCGCACGATGGCGGCGCAATGCAGGGAATCGCCGCCGGTGCGATCAAGGCTGAGGCATCGCCCCGTCAGCATCCGGCTGGAGCCGAGCAGCTCGGCGCACCGTCGGCCGCTGCAGCCGATCCGCACGGGCAACAGCATGAGCACAGCCACGACGGCGACGCTCACCACTGACCCCAGCCAGTACCTGTACCCATACCGGGCTGGCCGCAGGCTACCAGCCCGGTATGCGGTCAGTCCTGAGCGACGGGCGCCTCAGGCGCCGGGCGCGCATAGGCGTCACGCCAGCTCTGGTACTGCGGATCTTCCCAGACGCGCTGATGCAGTCGCGACATGCCGGCCGGATCGTTCAAGAGCCGCCAGCGGGCCGCTTCGGCCGCACCACGCGGGCCTGCGTCGAGAATTTGCTGCATCCGCTGCTCGCGTAGCGTCTCGGCGCCCGGCACCACCTTCGCGTGACGTGCCCGGGCCATGCCGCACACCAGCGCGTTGTAGATCGGATCGACCGTCGCGGCGAGAAAGCCGTCGGTCAGCGCCTGCGTCTGGTTCTGCGCCGTATAGCGATCGGTCGAGGCCAGCTCCAGCGGTGGGTTGTGCTCCTCGGGAATGAGGAACAGCTTCAGGCGGCGCGTCGCCAGCCCTGGTGCCGTCCGGCTGGTCAGGACCGAGACCGGCGCAGACAACATCAACGACACCACAATCGGCGCCAGCCACCAGAGAAACGCTGGGTCGAGCCAGCCGACCAGACCAGTCCAAAGCGCGCCCAGGAGCATCTGCGGCCCGTGCCGACGCAACGCTTCGCTCCAGGGCGTGGCGTTGTCGGCCCGCTGCGGCGAATTCCACTGCACCGACCAGCCGAGGAATGCAGCGCTGACGAATACGGTGTGAAACAACATTCGCACTGGCGCAGCCAGCATCGAGAACAGGCTCTCCAGCAGCATCGACATCAGCAGCCGTAGGCGCCCCCCATACTCCTGAGCGCCCTGGATCCAGATCAGCAGCACGCTGAGCAGCTTGGGCAGGAACAACAGAGTCAGGGTCGCGGAGAACAGCGCGATCGCCTCCTTGGGATGCCATTGCGGCCAAAGCGGGTACAGCTGGTTGGGCTGCAGGAAATACTCCGGCACCATCAGCGTGTGAATCGCCAGCAGCCCCGTGGACAGCGCCAGGAAGATGAACCACAGCGGCGCCGACAGGTAGGACATCACACCCGTCAGGAAGACGAAGCGATGCACGGTGTGCATGCCCTTGACCAGAAACAGCCGGAAGTTCATCAGGTTGCCGTGGCACCAGCGACGGTCGCGCTTGAGCTCGTCGAGCAGGTTGGGTGGCAGTTCCTCATAGCTGCCCGGCAGATCGTAGGCAATCCACACGCCCCACCCCGCACGACGCATCAGCGCCGCTTCGACGAAGTCATGGGACAGGATGTCGCCTGCGAAGGCACCTTTGCCGGGCAAAGGTGCCAGAGCGCAGTGCTCGATGAAGGGTTTGACCCGGATAATCGCGTTGTGGCCCCAGTAGTGGGACTCTCCCAACTGCCAGAAATTGAGCCCGGCCGTGAACAACGGACCATACACCCGCGTGGCGAACTGCTGCATGCGCGCATACAGCGTGTCCATGCCCGAGGCCTTCGGCGCGGTCTGGATGATGCCCGCCCCGGGGTTGGCTTCCATCAGCCGCACCAGGCTGGTCAGGCAGTCACCGCTCATCACGCTGTCGGCATCCAGCACCACCATGTAGCGGTAGCTGCTGCCCCAGCGGCGGCAGAAGTCGTCGATGTTGCCGCTCTTGCGCTTCACTCGCCGCCGGCGGCGGCGGTAGAAGATATGGCCGAATCCGTCGACCTCCCGGCATAGCTCCAGCCAGGCCTTCTGCTCAGCCACACAGGTGTCGGGGTTGTTGCTGTCGCTGAGCACGAAGATGTCGAAATGCGCGAGCTGTCCGGTTGCCTTGAGCGACTCATACGTCGCGCGCAATCCAGCGAACACGCGCGGCACGTCTTCGTTTGCGATCGGCATCACCAGCGCAGTACGTGCCTCGCGCGGGATCGGCTCATCGCCCACCGTGGTGGCCGAGATGTTGTAGCGGTCGCGCCCCTTGAGCAGTTGCACGAAGCCCATCAGGGCCGTCCAGAATCCCACCGAGACCCAGCAGAACAGCAGCGCGAACAGCAGCAGAATGCTGGTCTGCACCACGTACGGCAGGATCTGGCGCGCGGACTCCGCCAGGGGCTGGGCGAAGACCTCCTGCAAGTCGACCAGTGCCCAGCCCTGATAAGGCAGCACGGACTTCATGTGCCATGTCGCAATGACCGTCTGCACCAGCATCAGGATAAGCAGTGTAGATCGGCGAAAGGCAGCGACCTTGCGCCAGCCCGAGCGGTCGACCAACTGCGGCGGTGGCATCTCCACCTCGCGGTTTTTCTTTCGCAGGAAACGCCACCAGCTAAGCCGCAACACGTTGGTGTGCCACGGCTCGGGGACCATTCGGGTGCGTACGATTGGCGGCGTCGAGCGGATGCAGACGTGCCCTTGATGGTCACGTGCCAGCGCGCCGGCACGCTCGAAGGTATCGCCCCAACCAAGGCGCAGCCGCGCTGCGACCGACGCCAGGAAACCACTGCGGGCATCGGCATCGACGTCAGTCGCTTCACTGCGGGCGAGCGCCTGATGCAGCGCCGGGAGCTCGCCGCCGGCCTGCGTCACGTCATCAGCAAGCGACTGGCGCTGCTCGGCATCCAGCGGCAGCCACTCAAGGTAGCCGCCGGTAGGCGAAGACGGGGAAGAGTTATTCATGGGTCGGGATCTGGTAGCTCCAGGTTTCGGACAGGGTCTTTTCACCGTCCACCAGTGCTGCTCGCAACTCGACCGGCCGCTTTGCATCACGGACCTTCAACCGCAGCGTCAGCCTCCACCCCTGAGTGACCGGGTTGTAGCGCAGGTTGTTTTCAACCAGCTCGGCATTCTCATCAACACTGACGCGCGTGCTGACCGGCGCGTCGCTGGGCAGCTCCGCCAGGTTGGGACCGACGAAGTCGACAATCAGCGCCGTGCTGCCATCAGGCTGGCGAATGAGGTTGGACTGTTTCACGTCTCCCGTGGACAGACGGGTCTGCTTGACCCAGGCCAGCGCCGGGTCGTGCAGTGCCGGCTCGTCCATGGTGAAGTGCAGGCGATACGACAGGTCCAGCGGCTGGCCCGGCTCCGGGCGTTGCTCCGGCACCCAGAAGGCCACGATGTTGTCGTTGGTTTCATCCGGGGTGGGAATTTCGATCAGCTCCACACGACCCTTGCCCCAATCGCCCTTCGGTTCGACCCAGCCACTGGGACGCAGGTCGTAACGGTCGTCCAGATCTTCGTAGCGACCGAAGTCTCGGGTGCGCTGAAGCAAGCCGAAGCCACGCGGGTTCTCGACACTGTAGCTGCTGATCGCCAACCGCTTCGGGTTGTTCAGTGGGCGCCAGATCCATTCGTCAGCGCCGGTGTGGATTGCCAGCCCTTCGGAATCGTGCAGCTGCGGACGATAGTTGAGCAGCTCGCTCGGCTGATTGGAACCGAACAGGTACATGCTGGTTAGCGCCGCGATACCCAGTTTCTCCACCGGCTCACGCAGATAGATGCGCGCTTGCACATCCAGCGTGCTGTCTTTGCCCGGCGTCAGCACCATGCGATAGGCACCAGTGGCGCGAGCGGAGTCGAGTAGCGCATAGATGACCAGGTTGC
Source organism: Pseudomonas sp. (assembly GCA_032064305.1). GTDB lineage: Bacteria > Pseudomonadota > Gammaproteobacteria > Pseudomonadales > Pseudomonadaceae > Stutzerimonas. The sequence goes on from DAMBNU010000012.1 coordinate 101,820, forward strand.
GGCGGTCAGCCTGCGGATGCTCGATCCAGAACTCCTTGAAACGGGGGAATTCTTCCCCGGTAGGCAGGGCAGTGTCGATGGCCAGACCGCGGGCCGACAGGCCGTACACCTGATCCTTCCCGATCACGCGGAAATAACTGGCGCCGAGCAGTGTCATCACCTCATCAGCCTTGTCCGCCTTGTTCAGCGGATAGAGCACCTTGAAGCCGGCAAAACCGAGATTTTCCAGCGCAGGCGGCTCGACATGGACATTGCCGAAATCGAACATTTCCGGTGAATAGCGGACTTTTTCGACACCGGTGGCCGTGATCTCATTGATCTTGACCGGCACGTCGAAATGCATGCCCTGGTGATAGAACTGCACCTCGAATGGCGTCGGATCGTCATGCCAGAGCGCCTTGTCCGCACGGAAACGCAGCTGCTGATAATCGGCGAACGCCATATTGCGGAACGCCGACGGCAAGTTGCTCTGCGGCACCGCATAGTCCTGCGCGGCCAGCTTTTCAGCCTTGGCTGCCACATCATCGAGACTGAACGCCCAGCCTTGGCTGGCGAACAGCCCAAGGCAAAGACTCAACGTCATTCCCAGTGCCCGACGGTTGCGGGCGCCTGTTGCGAAATGAAAGGAACGTGACACATCGCCTCCTGAGCTATCACGATTACCGCCGACCCTACCGCGGCGCGGTTTGCAGACGTTGGTCTACCGCACGGGCAAATGATTCCCTGCAGGCCAAGCCAAGCGGCGAATCATCCCATGCCGGATGAACGCCGGATAGCTACCTGCAGCGGTCTTTTTTCAGCGTTTCGAAAGCGGTGAAACGCCGGCCCGACAGAGCGAAGCCGGCAGCGCCAGGGCGGAATGCGGCGAGTTATTGAAGCGTGAAGCTGACACGTTGGAGCTGTTGCGAATCGAGTCCGATCTGCAGTTCGAAATCACCGGGTTCGGCGACGTGCTGGAGCTGCGCATTGACGAACTTCAGATCTTCCTCACGGAGGTCGAAACGCAACTCCCGGCTTTCCCCGGCCTTCAGGAAAACCTTGCGGAACGCCCGGAGCTCCTGCACGGGGCGGATCACCGAGGCGACCTCATCACGGATGTACAACTGCACCACGGTCGCACCGTCGCGTTTGCCGGTATTGCTCAGCGTCACGCTGGCGCGCAGCCCGTCGTCGCGGTTCATGGTCGGGCTCGACAGGCGGATCTCCGACAACGCGAAGTCGCTGTAACTCAGGCCGTAGCCGAACGGATACAGCGGTCCGGTGGGCTCCTCGAAATACTGCGAGGTGTAGTTGCCGGGCTTGCCCTCGACATAGGGCCGACCGACACGCAGGTGATTGTAGTAAGTCGGGATCTGCCCCACCGAACGCGGAAACGAGATCGGCAGCTTGCCGGAAGGGTTGTAGTCGCCGAACAGCACGTCGGCAATCGCATGCCCGCCCTCGGTACCACTGAACCAGGTTTCGAGGACCGCATCGGCATTCGCCTTGGCCCAGTTCAGGTCCAGCGGGCGGCCATTCATCAGCACCAGCACCAGCGGCTTGCCGGTTTTCTTCAATGCCTGCAACAGCGCCTGCTGGCTCTGCGGAATTTGCAGACTGGTGCGGCTGGAGGCTTCGTGGGACATGCCACGCGATTCGCCCACCGCGGCGACGATCACATCTGCCTGCTCGGCCACCGCCACGGCTTCGGCGATCATCTCCTCCGGCGAGCGCGGGTCCTGCACCACCTCGGGGTTGTCCCAGTTGAGGAAGTTCAGGTAATCGACCATGTGCTTGTCGTCGGTGATGTTCGCGCCTCGTGCATAACGCAGCTCAGCCTTGGAGCCCAGGGCATCGTGCATGCCCTGGCGCAGCGTCACTGACTGTTTGGCCACCCCGGCGGCCGACCAACTGCCCATCATGTCGATCGGTGAATCGGCCAGCGGGCCGACCAGCGCGATGGTGCCGCGCTTGGCCAGCGGCAGCGTGCGATCGTGGTTTTCCAGCAGCACCAGCGACTCACGCGCCACCGCCCTCGCCTCCTCACGGTGCAAGCGGCTTTCGGCGTTGACGTCCGCGGGATCGTCGGCGGCACGGCCGATGCGGCGGAACGGGTCGTGGAACAGGCCCATGTCGTACTTGGCGCCGAGCACCTCGCGCACGGCGGCGTCGATTTCCCGCTCCTCGACGTCGCCCGATGCCACCAGCCCCGGCAGCTCCTGCAGGTACAGCGAGTCGGCCATGCTCATGTCGATGCCGGCCTTGATTGCCAGGCGCGCCGCCTCGCGACCGTTCTTTGCCACGCCGTGGCGAATCAGCTCGCTGATCGCCCCATGGTCGCTGAGCGCAACGCCCTTGAAGCCCCAGTCGCGCCGCAGCAAGTCCTGAAGCAGCCAGGTATTGGCACTGGCCGGCACGCCATTGATCGAGTTCAGCGCCACCATCACCCCGCCCGCGCCCGCCTCGATGGCGGCATGGTAGGGCGGCAGGTAATCCTGGTGCATGCGCATCGGGCTCATGTCCACCACGTTGTAGTCACGTCCGCCTTCCACCGCGCCGTAGAGGGCGAAATGCTTCACGCTGGCGGTCACGCTGTCGGCTGCCGCCTGGGATTTGCCCTGGTAGGCGTGGACCATGGTGCGAGCGATCTGCGAGACCAGATACGGGTCTTCGCCAAAGCCTTCGGAGGTCCGCCCCCAGCGTGGGTCGCGGGAAATATCGACCATGGGGGCAAAGGTCATGTCCAGCCCGTCGGCGCTGGCCTCGATGGCCTGGACCCGCCCGCTAAGCGCGATGCTGTCGAGGTTCCAGCTCGAAGCCAGGCCGAGTCCGATCGGAAAGACGGTCCGGTGGCCGTGCACCACGTCATAGGCGAAGAAGATCGGGATGTGCAGCCGGCTGCGCAGTGCCGCTTCCTGCATCGGCCGGTTATCGTGCCGCGTCACCGTATTGAAGGTGCCGCCAATGCGGCCGGCGGCCAGCTCGTCGAGGATACGTTCGCGCGGCATGTCGCCGCCGATGCTGATCAAGCGCAACTGGCCGATCTTTTCCTCGAGGCTCATCTGCTCCATGAGATGGGCGATGAACGCCGGCTTGTCCTCCAGCAACGGAGACGGGGACGCGGCAGCGAACGCATGCAGCGATAGACCGGCCATCAGACCGAACAGATACAGCCTTTTCATGATTGGAACGTTCCCGGGGCGTTGATGCGATGGGCAAGCCGGCAAGCAGCCGACACCGGCTCGAGCCAGCAGAGTATGGGCATTGCCGCAGCCAACCACTAGCGGGCCGGCGAAAAGTTCCTGCCGTCGGATGCCGCCTTCGCCGCGCGGCCCCGGCAGTCCCCGCGCCGGGACCCGCCAGGCAGCCTCCTCAGCGGCTCGCGGCGAAGCGCTTGACCGAGGTTAGCCAGGCATCGTCCAGTTCGCGCTGCTCGAGCGATATGCCGAGGGCTTCGAGCCGCTCCTGGTGCCGCTCGATATCGCCCCTGACCTCGCCGAGCGACGCGGTGTTGCCGTCCAGTTCGTGCATCTGGATCAGCCCCAGGTGATAGAAGCGCAGCAGCCTGAGCGCATCCGGATCGTCCGCGGCGACGCCCGCAGTGACGTGGTGCATGACGTTGGTCACACGCATCAGGCTGCGCTTGAGGCGCCAACCGTAGGCGGCAGCGTCCATCCACGCCTGGTGCCAATAGACGAAGCGCACCAGCGTGGCGGTCAGAAGCAACCCGAGCACGACGCCGCCGATATTCCAGCGCAGGTTGTCCGCGCCCGGTTCTCCGAACAGCGCGACAGCCAGCGCGGACAACCCCATCGCCAGGACCGCGAAGGTGGCAACCACCACCACTGTGCTGCGGCGGGTCTGCCGACGATAGACGACCGGGTCGAGCGGCCTGATTTCGAATACCACCATGTTCGCGATCCTAGATTGGCAGGTTGCAGAAAAGGGGCTGCATTATCACCCAGCACGCCACGGGCACGCTGACGCGGGACAGTGATTAAACGCCTGAACGATAGCGCCGCACCCCGACCAAGGGCCACAGTGCCCGCCAAACGTGACCGCGCTACCGAAGCACGGGACTCGACTTTCGTGGCCCGTGCACAGCCTCTATGATCGACTCATCATGACCGCCCACCCCCTGCACACAAGAAAGGACCCAAACCCATGAGCCGCTACGAGATCTCCTTTTCCGGCGAACTCGCTCCGGGCGCAAAGCTGGAGCAGGTCGAGGCCAACCTGACTCGCCTGTTTCAGGCCGACGCACAGCGCATCGCCGTGCTGTTTTCCGGGCGGCGAATCGTGATCAAGCAGGACCTGGACCATGCCAGCGTCGAGAAATACCGCCAGGCCATGGCCCGCGCCGGTGCGATCGCCGAGGTCCGCCCGATGCCGGTTGAAGTCGAGGAAATCGAACTGGCTCCTCCGCCACCCGAGGAGCCGGCCCCAGCAGCGCAGGCTTCTGCCAATCCAGCATCACCTCGACCGCTGAAGGTAACCCCACGGGACGAGTACATGGCGGCGTTCGTCGACGTCGAAGCGCCAGACTTCGGCATCGCTCCGGTCGGCGTGGACCTGCAGGACGCACAACCCGAGCCCAAGGCACCGCCCGTGGACCTGTCCCAGTTCAGCCTGGCGCCGGTGGGCAGCGACATGGGTGAGGGGCGCCGCACCAGCGACGCGCCGGTGCCGGATACCTCTCACTTGAAGCTGGTGGACTGATCCCCGCCCCGTAGGATGGCTTCCACTTCACCCACCTGACCAGAGGCGACATCCCGGCCCTGTAGGGTGGGCTTCAGCCCTCCGACGCGACCTTGCAGGCGAACTCCCAACGCCGACCCGGGCTCCAACCCTACAAGCCCGCAAAGTGCCTGTATTCATGGACCTCGTCGTTGCCCGCCCCGAAGGCCTCTACTGCCCGCCCGGTGATTTCTACATCGATCCCTGGCGCCCGGTCGATCGCGCCGTCATCACCCACGCCCACGGCGATCACGCACGCTGGGGCATGGGCCACTACCTGGCCTCTCGCGACAGCGAAGGCATCCTGCGTTCGCGGATCGCTGCCGACATGCCATTGCAGACGCTGGCCTACGGCGAATCCATCGAGCATCACGGCGTAAAGCTCAGCTTCCACCCTGCCGGTCACGTGCTCGGCTCGGCCCAGGTACGGCTGGAATACAAAGGCGAAGTCTGGGTCGCCTCGGGCGACTACAAGGTCGAGCCGGACGGCACCTGCGCGCCCTTCGAGCCGGTGCGCTGCCACACCTTCATCACCGAATCGACCTTTGGCCTGCCGATCTACAAGTGGCCGTCACAGGCGCAGGTGTTCCGCGAGATCAACGACTGGTGGCGCGCCAACGCCGCCGCCGGACGCGCGAGCGTGCTGTTCTGCTACGCCTTCGGCAAGGCGCAGCGCATCCTGCACGGCCTGGACGAGAGCATCGGCAGCATCGTCGTCCACGGCGCGGTGGAGCCGCTGAACAAGGTCTACCGCGAAGGCGGTGTGTACCTGCCGCCGACGGTCTATGCCGGCGACCTGAAAAAGGCCGACCCACGGCTGAAACAATCGATCATCCTGGCTCCTCCATCCGCTGGCGGCAGCACCTGGATGCGCCGCTTCGGTGACTACGCCGACGCCTTTGCCAGCGGCTGGATGATGCTGCGCGGCACCCGTCGTCGGCGCGGGGTCGATCGCGGCTTCGTGCTCTCCGATCATGCCGACTGGCCGGGCCTGCTCTGGGCCATCGAGCAGACCGGCGCCGAGCGGGTAATGGTGACCCATGGTTCGGTGCCGGTTCTGGTGCGCTATTTACGCGAGACATGCGGCCTCGACGCCCAGGCCTTCGAGACCGAATACGGTGACGAGGATGACGCCACGCCTCAGGAGGCCGAATGATCCTCAGCCAGGCCTTGCGCTTGGTGCCGAAAGGTACCGTTGCGGAACCACCACACCTCGCTTGCAGGTGCGACATTGCTCGCAGACCGGATCCTTCGCGCCGCCACGGTTCGCCGGCAAGCTGGCTGCTACAGAAGAACACCCGCGTAGCAGCACGACGCCATACCTGTAGGAGCGAGCTTGCTGGCGAACCGGCCGCACCACGCCGGTACGGAGGCGCCACATGAAAGCCTTCGCCACCCTGTACAGCCGCCTCGACGCCACCACCTCGAGCAACGCCAAGCTCGCGGCGATGCGCGACTATTTTCGCGAGGCCGACCCCGCCGACGCCGCCTGGGCGGTTTACTTCCTGGCCGGTGGTCGCCCACGCCAACTGGTGCCGACCCGCGTGCTGCGCGAGACCGCCATGCAGGCCTCGGGCCTGCCGGAATGGTTGTTCGAGGAGAGTTACCAGGCGGTTGGCGACATGGCCGAAACGATTTCACTGCTGATGCCTGAAGCGGAGCACAGCTCCGACGACGGGCTGGCCGTGTGGATGCAGGACAAGCTTCTGCCCCTGCGCGGCCAGCCGCCAGAAGAACTGGCCGAGCGTCTGCCGGCACTCTGGGCTCAGCTGGATCGCCAGAGCCTGATGGTCTGCATCAAACTGATCACCGGCGCCTTTCGCGTCGGCGTGTCGAAGCTGCTTGTCACGCGCGCCCTGGCCTCGCTGGTCGATCTCGATCCCAAGCGAGTGGCGCAGCGGCTGGTGGGCTACACCGACCTGTCGCACCGCCCCAGCGCCGAGGGCTATCGCGCGCTGGTCGCCGATGAATCCGAACACGAGCACGCGCAGCGTGGCGGTCAGCCCTACCCCTTCTTTCTCGCCCATCCATTGCAGGCGCCGGTCGAGGAGTTCGACGCCCTGCTCGGGGCGCCAGAAAACTGGTTCATCGAATGGAAGTGGGACGGCATCCGCGCCCAGCTGGTCAAGCGCGACGGGCAGATCTGGGTCTGGTCGCGCGGCGAGGAGCTGGTCAGCGAGCGGTTTCCCGAGCTCTGCGAATTGGCTGGCTGCTTGCCGGACGGTACCGTGATAGACGGGGAAATCCTGGTCTGGAAACACGCACCTGGCGAGCCCGCGACAGAGCTCTTTGAGCAACCAGAAGGCGACGGTGAGGCGACCGAGCGTTTCGGCGTGCAACCCTTCGCCCTGCTGCAACAACGGATCGGCCGCAAAAACCTGACTGCAAAAGTGCTGCAGGACGCCCCGGTCGCGGTGCTCGCCTACGACCTGCTCGAATGGCAGGGCGACGACTGGCGGCACCGCGAACATCGTGACCGCCGGCAGCAGCTCGAAACGGTGGTCGGGCAATGCCCCAACCCGCGGCTGATGCTTTCGCCGCTGGTCACCGGCAACGACTGGGCTGACCTGGCGCGCCAGCGCGAGGCGTCACGCGCGCTTGGCGTCGAGGGCATGATGATCAAGGCGCGCGCCGCGCAATACGGCGTCGGCCGAACCAAGGACGTCGGCGTCTGGTGGAAGTGGAAGATCGACCCGTATTCGGTCGACGCCGTGCTGATCTACGCTCAGCGCGGCCATGGCCGCCGCGCCAGCCTCTACACCGACTACACCTTCGCCGTCTGGGACGGTGAACCGGGCGATCCGGAGCGCAAGCTGGTGCCGTTCGCCAAGGCCTATTCCGGCCTCACCGACGAGGAAATGCGCAAGGTCGACGCCATCGTGCGCAAGACCACGGTGGAAAAATTCGGCCCGGTGCGCAGCGTGACCCCGACCCTGGTGTTCGAACTCGGCTTCGAAGGCATCGCCGCCAGCAGCCGCCACAAGAGCGGCATCGCCGTACGCTTCCCACGCATGATGCGCTGGCGCCTCGACAAGCCGGTGGACGAGGCCGATACCTTGGAAACGCTGAAGGAATTGCTGGGATGACGTTGACGCACCTGGCGACCACCGCGCCCAAACCGCCCTCACCCCAACCCTCTCCCGGAGGGAGAGGGAGCAAAAGCGGAGCAGCTGCGCCTGGCAGTTCAGATTCGCGGCGTAATCTCCCTGATCTAGCCGAGATAGAAGCGACGGTGATCGCCAGAAAGACCCAAGGCTCCATACGCAAATCGCCCTCACCCCAGCCCTCTCCCGGAGGGAGAGGGAGCAAAAGCGGAGCAGTCGCGCGTCGCAGCTCAGACTTGCGGAGCAATTGCACTGATCTGGCCGAGGCAGCAGTCTCAGCGGTCGCCAAAACGACCCGGGGCTTCGCACGCAAACCGCCCTCGCCCCAACCCTCTCCTGGAGGGAGAGTGAGCAAAAGCAGAGCAGCCGCGCAGGCAGTAACAGACCTGCTACGCAACCGCTCCCCTCTCCCTGAGGGAGAGGGGCTGGGGGTGAGGGGGAAGGCGGGCCGCTGGAAGTCATCCGGTTCACACGGCATTGTGTGGCCTCGCCGCATTGGGCGCTCCTTGGCCCCATCGACCTTTCTACCCGGCCGAACTGCCAATGAGTAATACGAACGATCGCTTGGGTGGACGCTGGTTCGCCACCCGCGATTGGCAGCCCTTTCCTTTTCAGCTCGACGTCTGGCAAGCGATCGACCAGGGTGAATCCGGCCTGCTCCACGCCACCACCGGCTCGGGCAAAACCTACGCCGTCTGGATGGGGGCGCTTAATCGTTTCGCTTCGCCGGGCTCTCATCCGCCTGGAACAGCACCGCAAACGCCTGCCAGCCCATCAGACAAACCAGCCCCGCTCACCGTCCTCTGGATCACCCCCATGCGCGCCCTGGCCGCCGACACGGCCCGCGCGCTGCAGGCGCCGCTGGACGATCTGGGCATCAACTGGAGCATCGGTCTGCGCACCGGCGACACCGGCAGCGCCGAGCGGGCGCGCCAGGGTCGGCGATTGCCCAGTGCGCTGGTCACCACGCCGGAAAGCCTTACCCTGCTACTGACCCGTGCCGACGCTCGCCAGGCGTTTGCTGGCCTGCGCATGCTGGTGGTGGACGAGTGGCACGAGCTGCTCGGCAACAAGCGTGGGGTGCAACTGCAACTGGCGCTGGCTCGGCTGCGTCAGTGGATGCCGGACCTGATTGTCTGGGGTCTGTCGGCGACGCTGGGCAATCAGCCGCACGCGCTGGAAGTGCTGCTGCATCCCGGCGATGGCAAGCTGGTGCAGGGCAAGGTCGACAAGGATCTACGTGTCGACACGCTGCTACCGCCAAGTATCGAGCGCTTCCCCTGGGCCGGTCATCTCGGGCTGCGCATGCTGCCGCAGGTGGTCGAGCAGATCGATTCGGCGGCTACCACACTGGTCTTTACCAACACCCGTTCACAATCCGAGGTCTGGTATCAGGCACTTCTCGAAGCACGCCCCGACTGGGCGGGGCTGATCGCCTTGCACCACGGCTCGCTGGCACGCGAGGTGCGCGACTGGGTCGAACTGGGCCTCAAGCAAGGCGCCCTGAAGGCGGTGGTCTGCACCTCGAGTCTCGATCTCGGGGTCGACTTCCTGCCCGTCGAGCGGGTGCTGCAGATCGGCTCGCCGAAGGGCGTGGCGCGGCTGATGCAGCGTGCGGGGCGCTCCGGGCATGCGCCGGGTCGAACCTCACGGGTCACGCTGGTGCCAACGCACAGTTTCGAGGTGGTGGAAGCCGCAGCGGCCCAGGTCGCCATCGCCGAACGCCGCATCGAAGCCCGCAGCGCACCGCATCGCCCTCTCGATGTGCTTGTGCAGCACCTCGTCAGTATGGCGCTGGGCGGTGGCTTTCGACCGGAGGACCTGTTCGCCGAAGTGCGCCAGGCGTGGTCGTATCGCGAACTCACCGAAGACCACTGGCAATGGGCGCTGGCCTTCGTCCGCCATGGCGGCCACTCGTTGATGGCGTACCCGGACTACCAGCGCGTCGAGCCGGATGAGACCGGGCTGTGGAAAGTCCCCAGCCGCCGCGTCGCCCTCCGCCATCGGATGAGCATCGGCACCATCGTCAGCGATGCCAGCCTGACGGTGAAATTCTGGGCCAAGGGTGGCAGCGGCCGATCGTTGGGCACCATCGAGGAAGGCTTCATTGCCCGCTTGCGCCCCGGTGACAACTTTCTCTTCGGCGGCCGGCTGCTGGAGCTGGTGCGAGTCGAGAACATGACCGCCTACGTCAGCCGCGCCACCGGCAAGAAGGCCGCCATACCGCGCTGGAATGGCGGGCGCATGCCGCTCTCCAGCGAACTGGCCGACGCGGTGGTGGAGCAACTCGGCGCCGCTTCACACGGTCGGTTCGAGAGCGCCGAGATGCAGCTGGTCGAGCCGTTGCTGCGTGTGCAGCTGGACTGGTCGGCGCTGCCCAGCGAAACCACGCTGCTGGCGGAAGTAATGAAATCCCGTGAGGGCTGGCACCTGTTCCTTTATCCCTTCGCCGGTCGACACGTGCATCTGGGGCTGGCCAGTTTGCTGGCGTGGCGTCTGGCCCAGCGCCAACCGCTGACCTTTTCCATCGCCGTGAACGACTACGGCTTCGAACTGCTCTCGGCCACCGAGGTGGACTGGCTGCAATGGCTGACGCCCGTGCTGTTCAGCCAGGACGACCTGCTGCACGACGTGCTCGCCAGCCTTAACGCCGGTGAGCTGGCCCGTCGGCGCTTTCGGGAGATCGCACGCATCGCCGGGCTGGTCTTTTCCGGCTACCCCGGTGCGCAAAAAAGCGCGCGGCAGCTGCAGGCCTCCAGCGGTCTGTTTTTCGACGTATTCCGCCAATACGACCCGGCCAACCTGCTGCTGACCCAGGCCGAAGAAGAGGTGCTGCGCCAGGAGCTGGAGGTCGAGCGGTTGGAGCAGACCCTGAACCGCTTGGAGCAACGCAAGCTGGACGTGCATGTCGTCAAACGCACCACGCCCCTCGCCTTCCCCTTGATGGTCGAGCGCTTCCGCGAAAGCCTGACCTCGGAAAAGCTCGCCGACCGCATTCGCCGGATGGTCGCCGACCTCGACAAGGCCGCCGGGCCGGGCGGTTACCAGCCGGAAGCCGACGCCAACATTGCCGTTGAGCGGGAGACCAGTGCGAAGCGCAAACCGCGCGTGACCAAGGACGGCACCCCACGGCCGAAAAAAGCGAGGCGTTAGCGGTGAAGAAACGATGCGCTGTTATGGAAGGCATGCCCGCGGCGAAGCGGCCGCCCGGACGCTTCAACAGCCAAAGCTTCGCCCCGCGGGCGGGCCTCCCACATGATCAAGCACAGCCGCACACACCCGCTATTCCGTGGGAGGCGCGCCCCGCGGCGAAGCGGCCGCCCGGACGCTTCAACAGCCAAAGCTTCGCCCCGAGGGCGGGCCTCCCACATGATCAAGTGCAGCCGCACCCACCGGCTTTGCTGTGAATGGCGCGCCCCGCGGCGAACCGGCCGCCCGGCCGCCTCAACAGCCAAAGCTTCGCCCCGCGGGCGGGCCTCCCACATGATCAAGCACAGCC
>DAMBNU010000012.1:113238-118995 GCA_032064305.1 Pseudomonas sp.
CACACCCGCTATTCCGTGGGAGGCGCGCCCCGCGGCGAAGCGGCCGCCCGGACGCCCCAACAAGCCGTTGCTCGCTCCGAGGTCAGGTCCCCCTTGCCGTTAACAGCAGCAACAGCAGCGTCACACAGCCCAGGAGCCACTTCTGCAGGATAAACTGCCGTGCATGACGTCTCATCTGGCCATCGAACTGCAACAGACCGAGCTTTGGCTCCTCGCCGACAAGGCAATCTACTGGCCGTCGGAACAGGCACTGCTGGTCGCCGACATCCATTTGGGCAAGGCGGCTGCGTATCGGCGCCTCGGCCAGCCAGTGCCACACGGCACCACGCAGGCCAACCTGCAGCGGCTCGATGCGCTGCTTGCCCGCTACCCCTGCCGCCAGCTGGTGTTTCTCGGCGACTTTCTGCATGCGCCTGAGTCCCGGACAACGGCCATCCTGGCGCAACTGCATGAATGGCGCAGCCGCTACACAGCGTTGGCGATCACCCTGATTCGCGGCAACCATGACCGTCGGGCCGGCGACCCGCCGGACACGCTCGGCATGCACACCGTGCCCGAGCCCTTGCTGCTGGGCCCGTTCGCCCTGCAGCACGAACCCGACCCGCACCCCACCCACCATGTGCTTGCCGGCCATCTACACCCGGCGTTCCGCCTGACCGGCCGCGGTCGCCAGAGCCTGCGCCTGCCGTGCTTCTGCATCGGCGAACGAGTCAGCCTGTTGCCGGCCTTCGGCAGCTTCACCGGCATGATGGAAGTCGACGCCGACCCGGGTCGGCGTCTGTACGTGGTCGGAGATGAGGGCGTTTGGCAGGTGGCCTGATCAGGCCTGGGAAATACCGGTTACGGTGATGCCGAAGCGCTCGGCCAGTCGAGTGGCAGGGGTCTCCTCAATGTCCGGGTCGTGCTCGTAGGCGTCGTCCTCCCCGGCATAGTCCTGTTCGGCCTTTTGCGTCACCAGCGCCACGGCCTCGTCAATATCCGGCTGGCGATCGGACTCGGTCCGTAGAATGGCAGTATTGCCGTCTTTGCTGTACGCGATGATCCAGGTCGTCATAACTCACCCCCTTATGTGTAACAGACCGTCGGACAACGACTTGCGTGGCCAAGACAGTTGGACAAGCACCCCGGATACAGACCCGGCATCCCGGGAGCTTGAATCTCGCCGCGAGCGCCGCCAGTCCACGTCTCTGGGATGTCGTACTGCCTACCTCGTCCAAGTCCCTCGCTGGCCTGCCAGCGCCGTTGGCGGAAACTTGCTCGCCAAGATTGGCGTCGCTCTGCTTAGAGACTAGTTCGTCGTGTTCGGTTCTGCCGCTTGCGCTTGATCCGATGACCCGCCAGACGGTCTGAACAGGGGCCTGCATCGTCGGTCATCCGAATAGATCGCACAGGAGACGCGGCCATGACGCATGCAGGCTCACGCCCTTCCCCGTTGACCGATGCACAGCTGGTTCAGCAGCTGCGGCGCCATGCCGTGGAATTGCCCGCGCCTGACGACGAATGTTTTGCCGATTGTTTCGATCGCCTCGCCGATGCCCGCGTCGTACTGATCGGCGAGGCCAGTCATGGCACGTCCGAGTTCTACCGAGCCCGGGCGGCGATCACCCGACGGTTGGTGGAGCGCCACGGATTTACCATCATCGCGGCCGAAGCGGACTGGCCGGATGCGGCGAGGATCGACCGCCATGTGCGCCGGCAGGAACCGCCGGACTGGGTCGAGGAAGGCTTCAAGCGCTTTCCGACCTGGATGTGGCGCAATCGGGAGGTCGCCGAGTTCGTCGACTGGCTGCGCGACCATAACGCCGCGCAGCCTGCGGCGCGGCAGGTGGAATTTCGCGGATTGGACGTCTACAGCCTCGGCGCCTCGATCCAGGCGGTACTGACCTATCTGGATCGCGTTGACCCGCAGGCCGCGCGCGCGGCGCGGCGACGCTACGGCTGCCTCGGTCCCTGGCAGGACGAACCGGCGGTCTACGGCCACCACGTCATGCGCGGCGACGCCTCTTGCGACGACGCGGTAGTCGAGCAGCTGCGCGCCCTGCTCGATCGACGCCTGGCCTATCAGAAAGGCGACGGTGACCGCTTCTTCGACGCCGAACGCAACGCCCGCGTGGTGCTCGCCGCCGAGCAGTACTACCGCGCCATGTATCGCGGCTCCAGCGAATCCTGGAACCTGCGCGACCGGCACATGTTCGACACCCTGCGAGCGCTGCTGGCGCAACGCGGCGAACAGGCCAAAGCGGTGGTGTGGGCGCACAACTCGCACATCGGCAACGCCGCTGCGACATCGATGGGCTGGGGCGGCGAGTTCAACATCGGCGAACTATGCCGCACCGCCTTTGGCCGCGACGCCGTATTGATCGGTATGGCCACCGACCGCGGCGAGGTCGCTGCAGCGGACAACTGGGATGAACCGATGCACGTCATGCAGGTGCGTCCTTCCCGGCCCGATAGCTGGGAACATGTATTCCTGCAGACCGGCCTGCGGGCCTCGCTGACCAGCTGGCGCGATGAGCCGAGCCTGCGTGGCGCACTGGCCTCGCCGCGTCTAGAGCGCGCAATCGGGGTCATCTACCGTCCGGCGACCGAGCGGCAGAGTCATTACTTCCGAGCCATACTGTCTGAGCAGTTCGATGCCCTGCTCTGGCTCGAACAGACCACTGCGGTGACGCCCATCGGCCCGCGCCGTTCGACGCCCACAGCGTTCCGGATACCTACCCGTTCGGAGAGTGAGCCATGCGCGCCTTCAGCCCAGAACCCCAATTGTTCCGCGACCGCACCCACGCCGGCCAGGAGTTGGCCGAAGCCCTGCTGCATTTGGCCGGAGATGCGCCGCTGGTGCTCGCCTTGCCCCGAGGCGGCGTGCCGGTGGCCTTCGAGGTGGCGAGCCGGCTGGGCGCGCCTCTGGATCTGGTGCTGGTACGCAAGATCGGCGCGCCGAACGACGAGGAACTGGCCCTGGGCGCGGTCATCGACGGCGCCGAGCCGAAATGGGTTATCAACCAGGAACTGTTGAACCAGATTGCGCCGCCGCCGAACTGGTTCGAGGAAGAGATGAAGCGGCAGCTGGCAGAGCTCGAGCGCCGCCGCCAACGCTATTGCGCCGGCCGCCCTGCACCGGTGATCACCGGCCGCAGCCTCATCGTGATCGACGATGGCATCGCCACTGGCGCCACGGTACGCGCCGCGTTGCGGGGCCTGAAGCAGTCGAAGCCGGCGCGAATTGTACTGGCGGTGCCGGTGGGCCCACGCGATGTCATCGAGATGCTGCGCTCGGAAGTGGATGAGCTCGTCTGTCTGGCCATGCCCGAGCCGTTCATCGGCGTCGGCCGGCACTATCAGGATTTCGATCAGACGTCCGACGAGCAGGTCGTCGACCTGCTCGCCCGAGCCCGTCAGCCGACGGGTAACACGATGCCCGGTGGAGCAGGTCAGGCCACCGGAGCGGGCGGTGGCTGATCCGGAACGGTTGGCTCGCCTGGCTCACTTGGCAGGTCCGGCACACCGGGCTCTTCGGGGTCACCGGGCACGCCCTGCGCCTGCACGCCGAACCTGTCGAATTCGCTCAGGTAAGAATGGGTTTCCATATGCTGTCCTCCTGCTGGGTCCACAAGCCCGGATGGGCTCTAGCAGTAGAGGTTCGGCAGCCGGCATAAATCCGTCCTTCCGTCGGGCGCGTCATCCGCCCTGCGCTGCAACGCAATCCGACGGCTACACCAATCCCTGGCCGTGGGCGCGAGCGTGCTCCAGAACCGGACACGCACATTAGTTACAAACTGGCTTCTACAAGGGCAATCCAGTAAGGCTTGCCGTACGCGCAGACGCCCCCTCGACGCCGCGAGTGATCACCACATGAGGTCGTCGGGGATCTGGTAGGCGGCGTAGGGATCGTCCGCATCCGGGGCTTCGGTCTGGGTGTTGAGCTGGACGATACGGCGCGGGTCGCGCTCCTGAATCTTCAGTGCCGCCTCACGCGGGATCACTTCATAACCGCCGCCATGGCGGACGATGGCCAGCGAACCGCTGGACAGCTTGTCGCGCATCAGCTTGTTCACCGACAGGCGCTTGACCTTCTTGTCGTCGACGAAGTTGTAATAATCCTCGGTCGTCAGCTTGGGCAGGCGGCTGCCTTCGATCAGCTGCTTGACTTGCGCCGCGCGAGCCTTCTGCTCGGCTTTTTCCTGCTGCTGACGGTTCAGTTCCTGGTCGCGGGCCAGTTTCTCGGCATGCGCCTTGAGCGCCGCATCGCGCTGCGAGGTGTCCTGCTCGGCCTGGCCTTTCTTCACCAGGCGCTGCTGTTTCTGCTGTTGCTTGCCGGCCTGCTTGGCCTGCTTCTCATTGACCAGCCCGGCTTTGAGGAGCTGGTCGCGAAGGGAAAGACTCATGTGTCGGCTCGTCTCATCGAAAGTGTTTCAAGGTAGACGCAGGATAACCATGCGTAACGGCGCTGGCGCGCATTGTGGTGGATGTGCAGACCGACATCCACCCTTCGTGACTAGCCGCAGGACGGCAGGCGCTCGGCTTTCTTCGCCTCGCCCCACAGCGCATCGAGGGTCTCGAGGTCGCAGGCCTCGATGTCCCGACCGCTTTCGCGCAGTGCTTGCTCGATAAAGCGAAAGCGCCGCTCGAACTTGCCATTGGCTGCGCGCAGGGCCTCTTCCGGGTCCACCTTCAGATGCCGCGCCAGGTTGACCGCGACGAAGAGCAGGTCACCGACCTCCTCGGCGATCGCCTCCGGGTCGTTCTCGCTCATTGCCTCGAGCACCTCGTCCAGCTCTTCGCGCACCTTGTCGACTACCGGCAGCGCATCCGGCCAGTCGAAGCCGACCTGGGCCGTGCGCTTCTGCAGCTTGGCCGCGCGGCTCAAGGCCGGCAGGGCATGGGGTACGTCGTCGAGCAGCGACAGCTGTTCCGGCGCGGCCGCCCGCTCCGCGCGCTCCTCGGCCTTGATCGCCTCCCAGCGCTGCTTGATTTGCGCCTCGTCGAGGCGAGGCAGTTCGGGCGAACCATAGAGATCACCATCGGGGAACACATGAGGATGCCGGCGCACCAGCTTGCGGGTGATGCCATCGACCACCGCGTCGAAGGCGAAACGGCCTTCCTCCTGCGCCAACTGGCTGTAGTAGACAACCTGGAACAGCAAATCGCCCAGTTCGCCGGCGAGGTGCTCGAAATCACCGCGCTCGATAGTGTCCGCCACCTCGTAGGCTTCCTCGAGGGTATGCGGGACGATGCTGGCGTAATCCTGTTGCAGGTCCCAGGGGCAGCCATACTGCGGATCGCGCAAACGGGCCATCAGGTGCAGCAGGTCGTTGAGTTGGTACATGGGAAACCCTCGGTCAAGGCATGAGATCGAAGCCGAGCCCATTGTAGGGTGGATAAGGCTTCACCCTTGCACCGAAAAACCGTTGGGACATGACCGGGGCCGGATGCGTATCCGGCGGTGCGTCTTGGTGGATGTAAAAAGCGACATCCACCCTACGGTGCCGCCGCGATGGCTGACGTAGGGTGGGTGATGCTTCACCCATCTCCGAAAAATAACGGATTATTACCGGGCCCGGTGCTTGCGAGGTGGTGCGTCCTGGTGGATGTAAAAAGCGACATCCACCCTACGGTGCCGCCGCGATGGCTGACGCCCGGTGGGTGACGCTTCACCCATCCTCCGAAGAACAACGGATTATTACCGGGCCCGGTGCGTGCGCGGTGGTGCGTCCTGGTGGATGTAAAAAGCGACATCCACCCTACGGTGCCGCCGCG
>DAMBNU010000012.1:119095-130909 GCA_032064305.1 Pseudomonas sp.
ATAGCTGACGCCCGGTGGGTGATGCTTCACCCATCCACCGCAAAACCCGGTAGATCAAGCCGTGCGCTGGCGCTTGGCTTCGATGATATTTGGCAACTGCGAAACCCGGCTGAGCAGCCGCCCGAGCGCATCCAGGCCGGGGATCTCGATGGTCAGGGACATCTGCGCGGTGCTGTCTTCCTTGTTCGAGCGGGTGTTCACCGCCAGCACGTTGATCCGCTCGTTGAGCAGGATCTGCGAGACGTCGCGCAACAGGCCGGAGCGGTCGTAGGCGCGGATGATGATGTCCACCGGATAAGTCTTCTCGGGAATCGGCCCCCAGCTGACCTGGATGATCCGCTCCGGCTCACGTCCAGCCAGCTGCAGCACCGAGGCGCAATCCTGGCGGTGAATGCTGACGCCGCGTCCCAAGGTGATGTAACCGACGATCGGGTCGCCCGGCAGCGGCTGGCAGCAGCCGGCCATTTGCGTGAGCAGATTGCCGACGCCCTGGATCTGCACGTCGCCGCGCTTGCCCGGCTTGCTGGTCAGGGCGCGCCGCGGAATCAGCTCAAGCTGGTCGGCCGCGTGACTATCGGGCTCCACGAGCTGCTGCGCCTGATTGACCAACTGTGACAGGCGCAGGTCGCCGGCGCCGAGGGCAGCGAACATGTCCTCAGCGGTCTTCAGGTTGGCCTTTTCCGCCAGTTTGTCGAAGTCCACCGGCGGCAGGTCGAGGCGCCCCAGTTCGCGCTCCAGCAGCGCCTTGCCGGCCGCCACGTTCTGGTCTCGGGCCTGCAGCTTGAACCAATGAACAATCTTCGCCCGCGAGCGCGAGGTGGTGATGTACCCCAGGTTGGGGTTCAGCCAGTCGCGGCTCGGCGAGCCCTGCTTGCTGGTGATGATCTCCACCTGCTCACCGGTCTGCAGGCTGTAGTTGAGCGGCACGATGCGCCCGTTGATCTTGGCACCTCGGCAGTTGTGGCCGATTTCGGTGTGCACGCGATAGGCGAAGTCCAGCGGCGTGGCGCCCTTGGGCAGGTCGATGGCATGGCCCTCCGGGGTGAACACGTAGACTCGATCGGGTTCAATATCGACCCGCAGCTGGTCGGCCAGACCGCCGATATCGCCCAGCTCTTCATGCCATTCAAGCACCTGACGCAGCCAGGAGATCTTCTCCTCGTAGTGGTTCGAGGTGCTCTTGACGTCGGTGCCCTTGTAGCGCCAGTGCGCGCAAACCCCCAGTTCGGCCTCCTCGTGCATGGCATGAGTGCGGATCTGTACCTCCAGCACCTTGCCTTCGGGGCCGAGCACGGCGGTGTGCAGCGAGCGATAGCCATTCTCCTTGGGGTTGGCGATGTAGTCGTCGAACTCCTTGGGAATGTGTCGCCACAGAGTGTGCACGATGCCCAGTGCGGTGTAGCAGTCGCGGATCTCCGGTACCAGCACGCGCACGGCGCGAACGTCGTAAATCTGGCTGAACTGCAGGCCCTTCTTCTGCATCTTCCGCCAGATTGAGTAGATGTGCTTGGCGCGCCCGTCGATCTCCGGGTGGATGCCGGTGGCGGTCAGTTCGTCCTTGAGCTGCTGGACCACGTTCTGGATGTACTGCTCGCGATCGAGCCGCCGCTCGTGCAGCAACTGGGCGATCTGCTTGTATTGCTCGGGCTCAAGGTAGCGGAAGGACAAATCCTCCAGCTCCCATTTGATATGGCCGATGCCCAGGCGATGGGCCAATGGTGCATAGATGTCGAAGACCTCGCGGGCAACGCGATGGCGTTTGTCGTCATCGGCATTCTTCACCGCGCGGATGGCGCAGGTGCGCTCGGCCAGTTTGATCAGTGCGACGCGTACGTCGTCGACCATCGCCACCAGCATCTTGCGCAGGTTTTCGACTTGGGTCTGGGTGCCGAGCACCAGCGACTCGCGCGGATTGAGGCTGTCGCTGATGGCGGCCATGCGCAACACGCCTTCGATCAGCTTGGCGACGACCGGGCCAAATTGTTTGTGTACCTCGGCCAGCGGGATCTTGCCTTCGCGCACGCCGCGATAGATCACCGCCGCCACGAGGCTGTCCTGATCGAGCTTGAGGTCGGCGAGTATCTCAGCGATCTCAAGCCCGGTCTGATAGCTGGAGGTGCCTTCGCTCCAGAGGTTCTGTGCCGCGTTGGCCTGCTGTTCGGCCGCTCGGGCGAACTCGCAGGCCTGCTTGAGTGCGTCGCGGTCGAGTGCCGGGTCCATCCCCAGCACATGATCGAGCCAGCCTTCGAGATTGATACTGCCGTCGGTGTTGATCGGCTGAAGCGCTCTGACCTGAACCATCCGTTACCTTCCCTCTGCGCATCGACTGCGCGTTACGCCGACTTTCTGTGCGTCGGTCGGTTGAACCACAGGCCTGTCGCCTGCCAACTGTTGCTGTCCTATGCGGGCCGTTCGAACAAGGCCATCGCCTCGACGTGGGCGGTCTGCGGGAACATGTCCAACACCCCTGCCCGCTCGAGGCGGAAGCCCTGCCCGACCAGCTCGGCGGCGTCGCGCGCCAGGGTCGCCGGGTTGCATGACACATAGACAACGCGACGCGCGCCAAGCGCCGTCATCTGCCGAACGATTTCCAGGGCACCGTCGCGTGGCGGGTCGAGCAGTACCGCGGCGAAGCCGCCCGCGGCCCAGGGTGCCTCGGCCAGCGGGTTCGACAGGTCTGCCTGATAAAAGTGCACGCCCTCAAGCCCGTTGTGCGCGGCATTGGTGCGTGCGCGCTCGACCATCTCGGCGCCCCCCTCGACCGCCACCACCTTGGCACCGCCGCGGGCCAGTGGCAGGCTGAAGTTGCCCAGCCCGCAGAACAGATCCAGTACCCGCTCGTTCGCCTCCGGCGCCAGCCATTCCAGCGCCTGCGCCACCATCGCCTCGTTGACCGGCGCATTGACCTGGACGAAGTCGCCGGGCCGCCAGGCCAGCTCCAAATCCCAGGCCGGCAACCGATAACCCAAGCGGTACGCCGCTTCCAGCGGCTGGGCAGCGCCTTCGCCCTGCAGCCAGAGCTGCACCCGACAATCGACGGCGAACGCGCTGAGGCGCTGCAGATCGGCCGGCGCCAGCGCGGCGGTGTGCCGCACCAGCACGGCTTCGGCCGTGCCGCTGAACAGTTCCACATGACCGATGACAGCTGGCTTTTCCAGCGCCTGCAGCACTGCCAGCAGATCCGGCAGCAGCGTTTGCAAGGGCTGTACCAGAACCGGGCACTCCTCGATGGCGATGATGTCGCGGCTCGCGCCAGCGCGGAAGCCGACGTCCAGCCGGCGCGCCTTCGGGTCCCAGCGCACCGCCAGGCGGGCGCGCCGGCGGTAACCGAACTCGGGGCCGCCCAGGGGGGAGGCCCACTGCACAGGCTCTATCCCGGCGACTCGCGACAGCTGCTCGGCAAGACTGCGCTGCTTGAGCGCCAGCTGGTCGTCGGCCGGCAGGTGCTGCAATGTGCAGCCGCCACACAGACGCGCATGCCGGCACGGCTCGGCACGGCGTTGCGCGCTGGCCTCGAGGATGCGTTCGGTTCGCGCCTCGACGACCTTGGCCCGGGCGCCGAGCACCCGCGCCTCGACGGTTTCGCCCGCCAGCGCGCCCTCGACGAACCAGGTGCGGCCGTCGACAAAGCCGATGCCACGGCCGTCATTGGCCAGGCGCTCGATCGTCAGGCGCTGCTTTTTCCCGACCGGGACCTGGGTGGCCTTGTCGCCACCGCTGGGCTGGAATCGCAAGCCCCCGCTGCGCCGGGCCATCAGCGGTGACCGCCCGAAGTCTGCACCGCGCCGTCAGTTGGGTTCGTCATATACACCCGTCGACAGGTAGCGGTCGCCACGGTCACAGATGATCGCCACGATTACCGCGTTCTCGACTTCGCGCGACAGCCGCAACGCGGCCGCTACGGCGCCACCGGACGACACCCCGCAGAAAATGCCTTCTTCGCGGGCCAGGCGGCGCATCACCTGCTCGGCCTCGTCCTGCGCCATGTCGACGATGCGGTCGACGCGCTCGGCCTGGTAGATCTTCGGCAGGTATTCCTGCGGCCAGCGCCGGATGCCGGGAATCGCGGCGCCTTCCATGGGCTGCAGGCCAACGATCTGGATCGCCGGGTTCTGCTCCTTGAGGTAGCGCGACACGCCCATGATGGTGCCAGTGGTGCCCATGGAGCTGACGAAGTGAGTGATGCTGCCGGCCGTCTGTTGCCAGAGCTCGGGACCGGTGGTGCTGTAGTGCGCCTCCGGGTTGTCACCGTTGGCGAACTGGTCGAGGACCTTGCCGCGGCCTTCGGCTGCCATTTTCATGGCCAGGTCGCGGGCACCTTCCATGCCGTCTTCCTTGCTCACCAGGATCAGCTCGGCACCGTAGGCCGTCATTGCCGCCTTGCGCTCGGCGCTGGAGTTGTCCGGCATGATCAGCACGAATTTGTAGCCCTTGATCGCCGCAGCCATGGCCAGGGCAATGCCGGTGTTGCCGGAGGTGGCTTCGATAAGGGTGTCGCCGGGCTTGATGTCGCCTCGTGCCTCGGCGCGCGCGATCATCGACAAGGCCGGGCGATCCTTGACCGAGCCGGCGGGGTTGTTGCCTTCGAGTTTGACCAGGAGCGTGTTGCTGGTATTGCCGGGCAACCGCTGCAGGCGAACCAGAGGCGTGTTGCCGACGCAATCGGCAATGGTCGGGTACTGATTTGTCATGGCGTCGAAGAACCGAGCGGCATCTGGAAAGGCGCACATGATACCGGCAACGACCGGCCGCGGGCAGACCGCTCGGCTCGGCAAACGCCCGCTGCGCCACCGACCAGAGGCATGATCGGCTCTGAATCGCGGCTTCGGGCTTGGCGAACCGGCGACGATGGTCTAGCTCTATAGAAAGTGCATTTCCCTCTGTCCCCCTTGAAAGGAACCTCCATGTCCGTCAGACCGGTTGCTGCCGTCATGTTGTTCGTTCTGGCCGGGTTGGGCGCCTGCAGTGGCGACCGACCGAACCAGACCCCTCCCGCCCCCGAGGCCGCGAGCGGCTACAGCGTCAAGCCCGGCTGGGCAACCGAGCGTTTCGCCGTCGCCGCCGCCAACCCCCTTGCAACCGAGGCCGGCTACCGCATCGTCAAGGCGGGAGGCAGCGCGATGGACGCCGCGGTCGCGGTGCAGATGGTACTGGGCCTGGTCGAACCGCAGTCGAGCGGACTCGGCGGCGGCGCATTCCTCATGTATTGGGACGGAGAACATGTGACGGCCCTGGACGGCCGCGAAACCGCACCAGCCGCCGCCGACGAGCGATTGTTCCTGAAGCCCGACGGCACCCCCATGGCCTTTCAGGAAGCGGTGGTCGGCGGTCGCTCGGTCGGCGTACCGGGCACCGTCAGGCTACTGGAGCAGGCGCACCGGCGGTTTGGCAAGCTGCCCTGGCGCGACTTGTTGCAGCCTGCCATAACGCTGGCCGAGGACGGTTTCGAGGTCAGCCCGCGGCTGCACGGTCTGCTGGAAAGCGACCCATCGCTGCGCAACAACCCGCCCGCCGCCGCGTTTTACTACCAGCCTGACGGCGCGCCGTGGCCCGTGGGTCATCGCCTGCGCAATCCGGCTCTCGCAGTGCTGCTGCGTAACATCGCCGAGCATGGCAGCGAGGCCTTCTACGGGGGGGCGAACGCCCGGTCTCTGGTCGTGCAGGTCAACACCCACCCAAGCAATCCGGGCCGCATGACCCTCAGCGACCTGCAAAGCTATCATCCGCGCCAGCGCGAGGCCCTGTGCAATCTATGGCTGCAGCGCTACCAGGTATGCGGCTTCCCACCGCCCTCCTCCGGGCACATCACGCAGATGCAGATTCTTGGCATTCTGGAACGACTGCCGCCACAACCGGCACTGGACCAGGGCGTGCCCTCGGCTGACTTTCTGCACCGCTACACCGAGGCCGCGCGCCTGGCCTATGCCGACCGCGCCCGCTATATCGCCGATCCGGATTTCGTGCCAGTGCCCGGGCGCACCTGGAACAGCATGCTCGCCCCGGATTATCTGAAGCAGCGAGCCGCCCTGATCGGCCCACGCAGCATGGGCACCGCCAAGCCGGGAGAACCGGGGGAGTTGCCGGTCGCCTTCGCCTCACAGCCCGAGCAGCCGGAGTACGGCACCAGCCACATCAGCATCGTCGACGGCCAGGGCAACGCATTGGCGATGACCACCACCATCGAGCAGGCCTTCGGTTCGCGACTGCTCAATGATGGCGGCACCGGCCTGCCGGGGGGCTATCTGCTGAACAACGAGCTGACCGATTTCGCCTTCGAACCCTACGACGCCATGGGGCATCCAGTGGCCAACCGGGTCGAGCCGCGCAAACGCCCGCGCTCGAGCATGAGCCCGACCCTGGTGTTCGACGCCGCCGGCAATCGCCTGCTCGCCAGCGTCGGCTCGCCCGGCGGTGCGGCGATCATTCATTTCACCGCTAAGACGCTGTTGGGCATGTATGGCTGGGGACTCGACGCGCAGCGTGCCATCGACCTGCCCAACTTTGGCAGTTTCAACGGCCCGACCGTGCTTGAGGCCGGGCGCTTCCCCGCCTCTACGGTGCAGTCATTGAAAGCCCGAGGCCACCAGGTCAATGAAATGGAGATGACCAGCGGCTTGCAGGCGATTCAGCGCACCGACAGCGGCTGGTTCGGCGGCGCCGACCCGCGTCGCGAAGGCGTGGTGATGGGCGACTAAGCGAACCGGCGGGCAGCCCTGCACCCTCTATTCGCTGCGGGGCGCGCCCATAGGGAAAATGCGCAAACCGCAGCAGCCCTTGTGGGAGGCCCGACCCGAGGCGAAGCGTTTGCTTTTGAACAGCCAGATAGCCCATTGGCCGCGGGGCGCGCCTCCCACTG
Source organism: Pseudomonas sp. (assembly GCA_032064305.1). Taxonomy (GTDB): domain Bacteria; phylum Pseudomonadota; class Gammaproteobacteria; order Pseudomonadales; family Pseudomonadaceae; genus Stutzerimonas. The sequence continues at coordinate 125,952 of DAMBNU010000012.1, forward strand.
AAATGGCGTACTTGCAGCCGTTGTGGGAGGCCTGACCCGGGGTAAAGCTTTTGTTTTTGAGCGGCCAGGAAGCCCGTTCGCCGCGGGCAGCGCCTCCCACAGAAATAGCGCACCTCAAGGCCGTTGTGGGAGGCCCGACCCGAGGCGAAGCGTTTACTTTTGAACAGCCAGATAGCCCATTCGCCGCGGGGCGCGCCTCCCACAGAAATGGCGTACCTCGCAGCTGTCGTGGCGTACCTCGCAGCCGTGTGGGAGGCCCGACCCGGGGCGAAGTTTTTGCTTATGAGCGGTCAGGAAGCGCCGTGCTCCGCAGCGGGGGCCTCAGATTACGCGGGCTTCGACCTCCAGCCGTTCGATCGCCAGGTCGAGTTCATCAAGCGCCTGGACGGCACTCGGGTGGTTCTGCTTGAGCAGGGTTTCGCTGCGCTCGCAGGCGGCGCGCAATTGCGGGACACCGCAATAGCGCGTGGCGCCGTGCAGTCGGTGGACGCGGTCGATGATCGCCTGGCGATCGTTGCCGGCCCGCGCTTCGCGAATGACGCGACGATCGTCCTCCAGCGAGGCCAGCAGCATGCTCAGCATGTCGGCGGCCAGGTCCGCCTTGCCAGCCGCCAGGCGCAGGCCCTCCTCGGCGTCGAGCACCTGCAGGCTGTTTGCCGGCAACAGCGCCTCCAGCGGCGCGGCAAGAAAACTACGGGACAACGGCAGGCCGGTCCACTTCAGCACCACCTGTGCCAGCTGCCGCTCGCTGATCGGCTTGGTCAGGTAGTCGTCCAGGCCACTCTGCAGCAGCGAGCGCTTCTCGTTGGACAGCGCATGCGCGGTGAGCGCGATGATCGGCAGCGGCGGCTGGCTGCTGTCCGCTTCCCATTTGCGGATCGCCTCGGTGGTTTGCCGGCCATCCATGCCAGGCATTTGCACATCCATGAATACCAGGTCGAAGGACTTGCGCTTGACCGCCTCCACGGCCTCGGCGCCGCTGCTGACCGCTTCGACCTCGCCGCCCATGTCGGTAAGCAGGGTTTCGAGCAGCAGCAGGTTGGCCGGGTTGTCGTCGACGCAGAGCACCCGGGGCGGCCGTGTTTCGGGCACCGGCAGGCTTTCGAGCAGCGCCTGCGGCGGGCGCAATAGGTCCAGCAACACCCGCTGCAGCTTGCGGGTGCAGGCCGGCTTGCTCTGCAATTGGGCATGAGTGTGTGACTCGGGCAGGGCCTCGTGGTACTGCGCCTGCTCGCTGGTCGGGCAGAGCACGATGCACTTACAGCCCAGGGCCTCGAAATCCCACAGCCGCTGGCAGAGCTGCTGCGGTGCAATCTCGCGCTGAGTGACGCCCAGCACGGCGATTTCGATCGGCGCCTCATTCGTTTGGGCCGCCGCTACGGCCTCCTGCAACTGGTCCAGCGTATCGAACGGCAGCACCTCGAGGCCGCAGCTCTCGAGCTGATGCTGCAGGGCCTGGCGGGCCAGAGGGTGGCGATCGAGCAGGCCGATCTTGCGTCCGACCAGGCCTGCCCGCGGCAGGTCTTCGATGTCGTCGCGCGCCTTGGGCAGGCTCAGGCTGATCCAGAATTCCGAGCCTTCCTCGGGAATACTGTCGACGCCGATCTCCCCGCCCATCTGCTCGATCAGCCGTTTGGAAATCACCAGGCCAAGCCCGGTGCCTCCCGGTTGCCGCGAGAGCGAATTGTCCGCCTGGCTGAACGCTTGAAACAGCGCGCGCAGGTCCTGGTCGGTCAGACCGATGCCGGTGTCCTGCACGCTGATGCGCAGCTGCGCGCGGTCGGCGCGCTCGTCCTCGACCATGGCGCGGACGATCACGGTGCCTTCATTGGTGAACTTGATGGCGTTGCTGACCAGGTTGGTCAGCACCTGCTTGAGCCGCAGCGGGTCGCCGACCAGCGATAGCGGCGTGTCCCGATAGACCAGGCTGACCAGCTCCAGGTGCTTCTGGTGCGCCGCCGGGCCAAGGATGGTCAGCGTGTCCTCGATCAGGTCGCGCAGGTTGAACGGGATGCTGTCGAGCACCAGCTTGCCGGCCTCGATTTTGGAGAAGTCGAGAATCTCGTTGATGATCCCGAGCAGGCTGTCGGCGGACTTTTCGATGGTCGAGAGGTAGTCCTGCTGGCGGGGCGTCAGGTCGCTCTTCTGCAGCAGGTGAGTAAAACCGAGGATGCCGTTGAGCGGCGTGCGAATTTCGTGGCTCATGTTGGCCAGGAACTCGGACTTGATGCGGCTGGCCTCCAGGGCCTCCTTGCGCGCCAGGTCGAGCTCGATGTTCTGGATCTCGATGGTCTCCAGGTTCTGCTGCACGTCCTCGGTAGCCTGGTCGATGCTCTGCTGCAGTTCCTCGCGCGCGCTGAGCAGCGCCTCGGCCATGCGGTTGATGCCTGCCGCCACTTCGTCCATCTCATGGCTGCCCAGCGGCGGCAGGCGCGTCTCCAGGTAACCGTCCTTGAGCTGCGCCACCGCGACCTTCACCTTGTGCAGCGGCTTGCTGATGGAACTGCTCATGCGCAGCGCCAGCAGCGCCGTGATAATCAGCCCGGCGCCAATCAGCAGGAGGCTGGTGAAGAGGCTGCGATAGCCACGCAACATCGTTCCCTGATGCGACAGCTCGAGTTCCAGCCAGCCGATCTGGCGGCGGTCGTTTTCGGGGTTATCCTCGGCCAGGTTGAGGTGCTTGCCCAGCACCGGCAGCAGGATGCGCGTGGTATCGAGGCTGCTGACCTGGGTCAGCGCTTCAGGGTCCGTCGGCGGCGAGGGGGTGATCATGTTCGGCCCGGCGTGGGCCTGCAGGTTGCGCTCGGGATCGAGGACCGATACGGCGCGCACGTCCGGCTGGTCGAGCACCTGGCTGAGAATGCGCTGCAGCCGCTTGCCGTAGCCCTGGGCCATGGCCGGCGCCGCCAGCGGCGCCAGCTGCCGGGCAATGAGCTGGCCACGCTCGTCGAGCTGGTGGCGCATCTCCGACAGCTGCATCCAGGTGAAATAGGCGCCGAGCGCCACCGCCAGCAAGGTGCTGGGCAGCAGGATCAGCACCAGCACACGACTCTTGATTCCTAGGTCTTTCAGCACGGATCCATTCCCCGGGTTGCCAGGCCGCTAGTGTAGCGGCTCAGGGAGCGGGAATCTGCGTCGCAGGGCCGAAGCGCGACACCGCGACGGCTGCGAGCGGTCAGTCCAGTCCGCGGATATCGCGCCCCTCGAAGTGCGGCAGTTTCCACTGGAAGGTCATCGCCAGCACGCGGAACAGGAAGCCGGCGCACAGCGTAGCCAGCGAGGCGATGGACGTGTCGACGCCGAGCTTCAACAGTGCGACGTAGAGCACGCCCGTGAACAGCGCCACGGTGGCGTACAGCTCGCGGCGCAGCACCATCGGCACCCGGTTGCAGAGAATGTCGCGCAGCAGGCCGCCGAACACGCCGGTAATCACCCCGGCCAGGACGACGATGGCCTGGTGCGCGCCCATGTCCATCGCCACGCCGCAACCGATCACGGTGAAAGCCACCAGGCCCAGGCCGTCCACCAGCAGGAACACCTGCCGCAGATGGTGCATGTGGCGCGCCACCAGGGCAGTGACGATGGCCGCGCCCACGGTGAAACCGAGATATTCCGGGTGGGCGATCCAGCCGATCGGGTAATGCCCCAGCAGCACATCGCGCGCCGTGCCGCCGCCCAGCGCCGTGACGGTGCCCAGCAGGCAGATGCCGAACAGGTCCATGCCGCGGCGCATGCCCATGATGGCACCGGACATGGCCTCAGCCGTGATCGCGACCAGATAGATGATGTGCAGCAGCGTCACAGCGGAACTCCAGGAAAAGGCAAGGCGGGGGAAAACGCCGCCATTATGGTGCACCGCGCCGTTCAATCGACGTGACTTAGCAAAAATAGGCTATACAAACATTTATTTAATCTGAGGACACAGGGCTTGAATCTCGACCCCAAACAGACCGAAGCCTTTCGCGCGGTGATCCGCACCGGCAGTTTCGAGCAGGCCGCGCTGCGCCTGCACCTGACGCCCCCGGCGATTTCCCAGCGGGTGCGGGCTCTGGAAAGCGCGCTGGGCAACGCCCTGGTAGTGCGCAGCCGCCCCTGCCGGCCCACCGAAATCGGTCAACGGCTGCTGCAGTACCTCAAGCGCGCGACCTTGCTCGAGGCCGACCTGATGGCGGATCTGGCCGAGCGCAGCGACGCGCCACTGGTGGTGGTGGCCGCCCTCAATGCCGACAGCCTGGGCACCTGGTTCTTCCCGGCCCTGGCCGATGTGCTGATTCGTGAACGCGTGCTGCTCGACCTGATGGTCGAGGACCAGGATCACACCTACAGCCTGCTGGAAACCGGGCTGGCGATCGGCTGCATCAGCACCGAGCCAAAGCCCATGCGCGGCTGCACCGCCACCGCGCTGGGCAGCATGCGCTATCGCCTGGTGGCCTGCGCCGCCTTTCGCCAGCAGTATTTTCCCAATGGCCTGAACCGAACCGCCGCGCGCCAGGCTCCGGTCGTCGCCTATACCCGCAAAGACCGGCTCACCTCCTCCTTCCTGCTGCACCGGCTGGGCCTGCCCGAGGGCGCCTATCCCTGCCATTACGTGCCGGGGGCCGAGCCACGCTTCAATGCGATCCGCTACGGGCTTGGCTATGGCATGGTGCCGCAGCCGCTGCTGCAGGACGCCCTGGCCGAAGGCGCGGTGGTCGACCTGGCCGCCGATGCGCCGCTGGACATCTCGCTGTACTGGCACACCTGGAAGGTGCAGTCACCCCGCATGGAAAACCTGTCGCGCCAGATCATCGAAGCCGCACCGAAGATTCTTGCGCGGCCGGAAGATAGTTGATCCTGCCGCTGCCCACCCAACAGGGTTCGCGAGCAAGCTCGCTCCTACAAACGCAACCCGCGCCCCCGTAGCAGCGAGCTCGCCCCCACAAACGGAACCCGCTGCCCGCCTACGGCCGCCCACCCTC
>DAMBNU010000013.1:0-58014 GCA_032064305.1 Pseudomonas sp.
CCGGGTCCTCGGCGTAGAGGCGTGCCTGGACGGCATGGCCGCTGGGCTTCAAGTCCTTTATCAGTTCCGTCAACGGCGGCAGGTCACCTGCGGCCAGTTCGATCATCCAGCGCACCAGGTCCACGCCCCAGACCTGTTCGGTCACGCCGTGTTCGACCTGCAGGCGGGTGTTCACTTCGAGAAAGTAAAAACGCTCGGCCTCGGCGTCGTAGACGAACTCGACCGTGCCGGCGCTGCGGTAGTTGACTGCCTTGGCTAGCTTGACTGCCGCCTCGCACAGCGCCTCGGCCATGCCGGCCGGTAGGTTCGGCGCCGGGGTTTCCTCCAATACCTTCTGGTTGCGCCGTTGTACTGAGCAGTCGCGAACGCCGAGCGCGATCACCTCGCCCTGGCCGTCACCAAATACCTGCACTTCCAGATGGCGGGCGCGCTGAATGTATTTTTCGATGAACACACCCGAATCGCTGAAGTTGTTCTGCCCCAGACGTTTGACGGCGTCGAAGGCATCCGACAGCTCATCGGCCGAGCGGCACACGCGCATGCCAATGCCACCGCCGCCAGCCGTACTCTTGAGCATGACCGGGTAACCGACCTGCTGGCCGGCTTCCAGCGCGGCTTCGAGGCTCTCCAGCAGTTCGGTGCCTTCCAGCATCGGCACGCCGTGCTGCTTGGCCAGCGCTCGGGCGGTGTGCTTGAGCCCGAACACCCGAAGCTGCTCGGGCGTCGGCCCGACAAAGGCAATGCCGGCGGCCTCGCACGCCTCGGCAAAGGCGGCATTCTCCGAAAGAAAACCGTAGCCGGGATGAATCGCCGTCGCACCGGAGGCCTGTGCGATACCGAGGATCTTGTCGACCACCAGATAGGTATTCGATGCAGCGCCGTCACCGAGGCTATGGGCTTCATCGGCCTGCTGGATGTGCAAGCTGGCGGCATCCGCTTCTGAATAGACGGCCACGCCTTTGACGTCCAAGGCACGCAGCGTGTGCAGAACGCGGCAGGCAATCGCACCGCGGTTGGCGATCAGGAGTTTGTCGAACATCTTGGGTAACCCTCAACGGGCAGGGCGGGCCGTCCCGCTTTTATTCATTCATCGCCCCCGGCCGTCCGAGGGGTCATCCATTGGTAGGGTGGGCTTCAGCCCACCATGTGGACGTACTGCTAACGGTGGGCTGAAGCGGAACGCCGCCCGGCCACCCTACGACGCTAACGGTGGGCTGAAGCCCACCCTACGGTGCTGGACGCTGCTGCAGACACTGCCCCGAGCGGCTCTGACATAGCTGGAACAGCAAACGGCGAATCGTTTGCAGCTTAGGGCCCGCCGTATGCCTGTGTTTCAGTCCCATACCAGAACCTCCGCGGACGTCGGGTTCCAACCGTTGCACGGGTTGTTCAGCTGTGGGCAGTTGGAGATCAGGACGATTACGTCCATCTCAGCCTTCAGTTCAACGTACTTGCCGGGCGCGGAGAGGCCATCGGCAAAGGTCAGCCCGCCTTCGGGCGTCACGGGCACGTTCATGAAGAAGTTGATGTTGGCGCCGATGTCGCGCTTGGTCAGGCGGCCGTCGTTAAGGCTCGCGCGCAGGAAATTGTCGCGGCAGCTGTGCATGTAGCGCTTGTCCAGCGCGTAGCGCACCACGTTGCTCTCCTGGGCACAGGCGCCGCCAAGGGTGTCGTGGCGACCGCAGGTGTCGGCGACGATGGTGAGCAGCGGGTTGCCCAGATTCGAATAGAGCACCGTGCCGGTGGTCAGGTAGACGCGGTTCTGTCGGCGCAGGGTGCGCTGCGGGTCGTAGCGCTCGCGCGGGTTCCTGGCGTTGTAGAACAGGGTATCCACCGCCTGGTTGCCTTCCAGATCCAGCAGGCGCAGGGTCTGGCCGGCCTTGATTTCGAGGAGGTGGGGCTCGCCGGCCGGGATCACATGGCGGAAGGCGGCGGTTTCGGGGTGCAGGTGGCTTTCGACAAGACTCATGGTGGCACTCCCTCAGATGTACAGCCGTTCGGTGTTGTGGAAGGCGCGGCCGTTTTCCGGACGCGAGGTGCGGCAGAGCACGCTGATGCCGTCGCTCTGCACCTGCTGCCAGGTGAGCTGCACCGGCTTGGGCGCGTATTCCGGGTTCGGGTCCATCGGGTGCTGCAGGGCGGTGAGGACCACCAGGCTGTCCATCGGCGCATACAGCTCGACGTAACTCCCCGCTTTGGAGTTGCCCGGCTGGAAGGCGAAGGCGCCGTCGGCAGTCACGTCCACCCGGCTGAACAGGTTGAGCACCATCAAGAGGTCCTGCAGGTTCAGGTCCCACTTGCCCATTTCCACCAGCAGGTTGTCCGCGCCGTTGCGAAAGAAGCCGTTGCGCAGCTCGCCGTAACGACCTTCGCCGTACTTCTCCGCGACCTCTGTGGCGTTGAGCACACCGCCGAAACTGTCGTGCCAGCCGCAGGTGTCGGCGGTTATGCAGGCGAGCACGCGGCCCATGTCCGAGTACAGGCAGTGGCCGGCGGTGAGCTTGGCGGTGTGCTGACCCTTGAGAGTGTCCGGTAGGTTCAGGCGCTCGCTCTTCTCGTTTGCGTTGAGCAGCATCAGGCTGACGTTGGCACCGCCTTCGAGGTCGGTCAGGCGCAGCAGCTGGCCGCGCTTGAGGACAAAGGAGGTGTGGCCGCCGCCGGGGACGGTTTCCTCGTACAGCGTCGGGCGGATGGCAAGCGGGGCACTCATGTCAGGCTCCTTGAAAAATCGGGTTCAGGTGGCCGGCGAGGTGCGCCGGCAGGCGGTCCGCTGCACGCGGGGCGACGCGGCGGTCGCTGTTCAGCGGAATGTCGTAGGTCACGCGGGCGCCATAGGCGCCAGGCGCGTGTGGGTCGAGGCGGGTCTTGTCGAATACCAGAATGCGTGTGCCGAGGGTGAAACCCTCGGCCAGGTCGTGGGTGACCATGAAGACCGTCAGCCGCGTTTCGCGCCAGAGTTGCAGTAACAGCTCGTGCATGTCCTTGCGGATGCCCGGGTCGAGTGCGCCAAACGGCTCGTCCAGCAAGAGCACGCGTGGCTTCATGATCAGTGCCTGGGCGATGGCGAGGCGTTGTTGCATGCCACCCGAGAGCTGCGCCGGGTATTTGCCCATTGCGTGGGCGAGGCCGACCTTTTCCAGCATGGCCGCAGCCTCTTCGCGCGCCCGGCGCTTGGCACTGCCCAGCAAGCGCCCGAGCAGCGGCGCATGCGGCAGTTCGAGGCCGAGTGCGACGTTATCCAGCACGCTCAGGTGTGGGAATACCGAATAGCGCTGGAACACCACGCCGCGGCTGGCGTCCGGCTCGTTGGCAATAGGCGCACCGTCCAGCAGGATGGCGCCGCGGCTGGGGCGCTCCTGCCCGAGCAACAGCCGCAGAAAGGTGGATTTGCCGCAGCCCGACGCGCCGACCAGGGTGCAGAATTCGCCTTCGTCGACGCTCAGGTTCAGGCGCTCCAGCACCACCTGGTCGCCATATTCCTGCCAGACATTGTTCACCTGGATAAAGGCGGGTGCGCGCGTCATGCCCGTCGGGCGGTCGATCTCGCTCATGCCTTGGCTCCTTCGTACCAGGGGAAGGCCAGCTGGGCCAGCTTGCGCAGCCCGAAATCCATGCTCCAGGCCAGCAGGGTGATCCAGGCCACATACGGCAGGATCACGTCCATTGCCAGATAACGGCGAACCAGAAAGATGCGGTAACCCAGACCGTCAGTGGATGCGATGGCCTCGGCGGCGATCAGAAACAGCCAGGCCGAACCCAGCACCAGGCGCAGGGCGATCAGCAGACGCGGCAGCAGTTGCGGCAGGACCACCCGCAGGATCAGCGTCCAGGTGTTGGCGCCCAGCGTCTGCGCCTTGATCAATAGCTCCGGCGGCAACTCTCGAGCGCGCTGCTCGAGATCCCGCGCCAGCACCGGCGTCACGCCGATCACGATCAGCATTACTTTCGACAGCTCGCCCAGCCCGAAGACGATGAACAGGATTGGCAGGATCGCCAGCGGCGGAACCATCGACAGCACCGTCAGCAACGGCGATAGCGGTGCGCTGAACAGTGGCAGGGTGCCTGCCGCCACACCCAGACAAAGGCCGGCGATCGCCGCGATGCCGAGGCCGATGCCGAGCCGCTTGAGGCTGGAGGCGGTGTCCTGCCAGAACAGGAAGTCACCACTGCGTTTATCCGGCGTGAAGGCAAGCCGCTCCACTGCGCTGGACATCTGCGTGAAGCTGGGCAGCAGCTTGTCGTTGGGGTTGGCCTCGAGGCGCTGGGCGGAGTTGACCAGGTAGGTGAACAGCAGGATCGCGAAGGGCAGGATGACCAGCAGCGTCCAGCCGGTGCGACTGGGGACCCGGTTGATCAGGCGCATGGGGCATGCCCCTTTGTGAGCGGGGCGGGGCGCCGCGGGTCGGTCGTGACGATTCCGAGCGTGGGCATGAGCGGACCTCCGGTGAGTGGGCAGGCGACAGGAGCTGCGTATCGAAACGCCGTCTCCCGGGCTTTTATCCCGCCGTGTAACCTCACTGGAGGTCGCCAACTCTCGGACCAGCCACTCGCAACGCGAGCCGGAACCCTAGTCGGCCATTTCTTGAATTGTCTCGTCCCTGAGCCGCAGCTTCCTGGCAACAACGCATTTGCAAGGGCGATGCCAACTGCCCGAAGGCCGCATTCCTGCGGTGTTGCCCGCCCTGGTGCGGTTCGCGATGCACTGCCATGGTGCGGCGAGGGCCGCGGGTGCCTGCTTTGGTCGCATCCTGCGCGACCGATCGGTGGCCGCCCTCGGGCCAGGCGAACGGGGGCGAGCCGGCAGAGGACTGAACAGTGACGCAACGTCGTTGCCGTACAGCATGAAAAGCGCTCGAATTTTTCCACCGGGCAACCGACCATAGGCCACCGATCCCTGCGGCGCTTCTACGGGCGCCGCCCCATCGAAAAGAGGAACAGCATGAACAGCAAGGTCGTTTTCATCACCGGCGCCACGTCCGGTTTCGGGCGCGCTACTGCGCGCCGGTTCGCTGAAGCAGGATGGGCGCTGGTGCTGACCGGTCGCCGTGCCGAGCGGCTGGCAGCCCTGGAAGAGGAACTGGGCGCCAAGGTGCCGGTGCATGTCGCCACGCTCGACGTGCGCGACAACGAGGCGGTCAAGGCCGTGGTGGAAGGCCTGCCCGAGGCCTTTCGCGCGGTCACCTGCCTGGTCAACAACGCCGGCCTGGCGCTGGCGACGGAGCCGGCCCAAAAGACCGACCTCAATGACTGGCACACCATGATCGACACCAACATCACCGGGCTGGTCAACGTCACCCATGCCCTGCTGCCGACGCTGATCGAGACGGGCAAGGGCGCCAGTATCGTCAATATCGGCTCGGTGGCCGGCCAATGGCCCTACCCGGGCAGCCACGTCTACGGGGCGAGCAAGGCGTTCGTTCAGCAGTTCAGCTACAACCTGCGCTGCGACCTGATCGCCACCGGCGTGCGGGTGACGGATATTGCACCCGGCATGGCCGAGACCGAATTCACCCTGGTGCGGACCAAGGGCAACCAGGCGGCCTCCGACGCGCTCTACAGCACCACGACGCCACTGTCGGCCGAAGACATCGCCGAGCAGATCTTCTACGTCGCGACCTTGCCGGCGCACATCAACATTAACCGCCTGGAAATCATGCCCTCGCGCCAGGCCTGGGCCGGCTTTGCGGTCGACCGCGACAAGTAATCCGTGCGGCCCGCAGCCGTCAATCCTGGCTGCGCGGCTGGCCTCAAGCCCACCCAATATGCGCCGGTAACACCGGTGGGCTGAAGCCCATCCTACGGTTGAGTTTCGTCCTTCCCGGGCTGGGCAAAGCGCGCGCAGGCGGCAGCGTACGGCCGGTGATCGGTGACAGGGTTGGGACAGAAAAGGAGGGGGAGCGGCTTATGGCCGGTAACGCGGGAGAGCGGGAGGGGGCCGTGTTAACCGATCCGGGCAGGCGCTGCGTCCATGGGGGACGTCAGCGGCCCGGAATCTGGCAGCGGGGTGTCAGTTCACTGCATCTTTCAGCGACTTGCCCGGCTTGAAGCCCGGCAGCTTGGCTGCGGAAATCTTGATGGTGGCGCCGGTCTGCGGGTTGCGGCCATCACGGGCGGCGCGCTCCTTGACGGCAAAGGTGCCAAAGCCGACCAGCGTTACGCTGTCGCCGGCCTGCAACGAATTGGTCACGCTTTCTGTGAAAGCATCCAACACGCGGGTGGCAGTGCTCTTCGGAACATCGGCGGAGGCGGCGATCGCTTCAATCAACTCGGCTTTATTCACGGGTATGGCTCCAGATTGGGATGGGTGGTCAGTATAAGCAGCGTCTAGCCCTGTCGCCTGCGGCAAATTTCCTCTTTTTCGAAAAATTATTCCGCGTGGCCGGCAAATCGCGTCGGCAGATCGGACGCTTCTGTCTGGACAGCGGCTTTTCGGCTTCGGTTCATTGCCTGCCCGACCACCGGCAGTGCCGCCGTGCGTCCGCCGATAAGCGTGGCGATGGCGGTGTTCGCACTTCACGGACGGTTCGGCGTGACGCACGGATCAGTAGTGCAGCTCGATGTCCTGCTCGTTCGGCGTGGCGTCCTCGACCGCGAACTGACTGTCGTCGAATTTTGGCGGGCCCATCACCTTGGGGTTGTTGGACAGGCCGTAGCCTTCGGTGGGGAACATGCCGAAGCGACGATCCAGCTCGCCGTTCGCGTTTTCGTCGTGGTAGGCCATGATCGCGTACTGGCCGGCTGGCACCCCGTCGAACACCAGGGTCACCGTCCCGGCCTTAGCGGGTACCTCTTTCGTGGCGAATGCCTTGTCCACCTTGCGAAATGTCTTGGGGTCGGAAAACACGGCAACCTTGAGGGTCCCGTCGTCATGCTCAACGCCCATGAGCCGGACGGTCAGCGGAGCGCCTTCGGCGAACGCCGTGGCGGTTGTCGAAAGGGCGGCAAGCAGGAGTAATGCGCGTAGGGTCATTGATTCGCTCCGGTCGTGCAAGTGGGACTGGCCGTGAGCGCGGCCTGGCGCCTGGCCCGCGGCTCGCGGCGTTGCGATAGTGGCCTGACGAACGGCGAAGCGCCAGCCCGTCGTGCATCAACCGGCCCTTGCGCAGGCATGGTGCAGAGCGCCCGGCGATGCCATGCTGCACGCCCATCCCCTTCGTTGCGTCTGCATGAACAAGACCGCGCTGCATGCCCTGATCCTCGATGCGCTGGCCAATGACCTGGCTATCGCCCAGGCCGCCCTGAAAGCCTCGCACGAGGCGGCGACCCACGCCGAGAGCAAGGCTGAGAACAAATACGACACCCGCGGGCTCGAGGCGGCCTATCTCGCCGACGGCCAGCGCCGCCGCGTTCACGAGATCGAGACGGCGCTGAGCTGCTACCGCAACCTGTCGCCCAGGGCGCAGCAGGGCGAGGCCATTGCCTTGGGCGCGCTGATCGAACTGGAGCTTGCCGGCGCCATGCGCTGGGTGTTCCTGGGGCCGGACGCGGCGGGCCTGCGCGTCGCCGCCGGGCAGGCCGATCTACTGGTCATCTCGCCTCGCTCGCCCCTGGGGCAGGCCTTGCTGGGCCTGGAGGAGGGCGACCAGGTCGACGTCATGGTCGAGGGACGGCGGCAACACTGCAGTGTGGCGACTGTCCTTTGATATCAGTCAGTTGTATCAATTAGCTAAGAGATTGCCTGAATCTGAGCCGCGCCGGGATCAACTGGCCGGCTCGGCGTCAGCCGATGGTCATCAGGCTCGCGTTGCCACCGGCCGCTGCGGTGTTTATGCTCAGCGCGCGCTCGATGACCAGCCGCTCCAGCGCAACGGCGGTGTCCCCGCTGGCCAGGCCCTGAACGCCAACAATCGGGCCAGTGCGCTGCGAAAGGCGCTGGCCGACCTCAAGCAGCTGTTCCCGGTCGCCGTGGTGAAGCACAGCGTCGAAACGCCCTTCATCACGGGTCCAGTCGACAATGCGTTGGGTTCTCGCCTGCACGGCCGAGGGCAACCGGTCGATCAGCTCGCGTGTCGCGGCGCTGTCCGCGACCACCGCCTCGCTGCCCACTGCGAACACTGCAGCGAATTGGATCAGCAGGTCACGGCTGTCGGTAGCCAGGCACAGCACCTGCTCGCGCGGCAGCAGGCTGTAGGTGTTGCGTTCGCCGGTAGGGCCTTCCAGCAGCCGGGTCGTGCCGCTTTGCGACTGTTCGGCAAAGCGATCGTAGAGCGTCGCGATCTCGCCGTGGCCGTTGTCCTGCGCCCATTGGCGGAATTGTCGACCGGCGTCAGCCTGGGCGACCGACCGGCGCACCTCGGGCAGCGTCTGCGTGCCGCCGAAGTCCAGCGCGCGCAACAACGCGTCGTCCGGGCGCTGCGCCAGCAATCGGTAGAGATAAAGCGGGCCGCCGGCCTTGGGGCCGGTGCCCGACAGTCCTTCGCCGCCGAAGGGTTGCACCCCGACCACCGCGCCGACGATGTTGCGGTTCACGTACAGGTTGCCGACCTTGGCGCGGTCGATCACCTTGGCAATGGTTTCATCGATGCGCGTGTGTACGCCCAGCGTCAGGCCGTAGCCCGCCGCGTTGATCTGATCGAGCAGGCGGCCCAGGTCGGCGCGGCGAAAGCGCAGCACGTGCAGCACAGGGCCGAAGACCTCCTGCTGCAGCTCGTCGAGGCGTTCCAGTTCGATCAACGCCGGTGTCACGTAAGTGCCATTGGCACACTCCTGTTCGTCTATCCGGGCAATTTGATGGACGCGCCGGCCTTTTTCACGCATGGCGCTGAGGTGCCGTTCGATGGTCTCGCGCGCCTCGCTGTCGATCACCGGACCGACGTCCACCGCCAGCCGCTGCGGATCGCCCAGGCGCGCTTCGGCCATCGCACCCTTGAGCATGCCGATGACCCGCTCGGCGACGTCCTCCTGCACGCAGAGCACGCGCAGCGCCGAGCAGCGCTGCCCGGCGCTATCGAAGGCCGAGGCCATGACGTCGACCACCACCTGCTCGGCGAGTGCCGACGAGTCGACGATCATGGCGTTCTGGCCGCCAGTCTCGGCGATCAGCGGAATGCTCCGGCCCTGGTCGTCCAGCCGCCCGGCGAGGCTGCGTTGCAGCAGGGCGGCGACCGCGGTGGAGCCGGTGAACATCACGCCGCGAACGCGTTCGTCAGCCACCAGTCGCGCGCCGACCGTTTCACCGCGACCGGGTAACAGCTGCAGTGCCGCGCGGGGAATACCCGCTTCATGGAGGATCTGCACACCCAAGGCAGCGATCAACGGCGTCTGCTCCGCCGGTTTGGCCAGCACCGTGTTGCCGGCCCCGAGGGCGGCGCAGACCTGACCGGTAAAGATCGCCAGCGGGAAGTTCCACGGGCTGATACAGACCACCGGGCCGAGCGGAGCGTGGCTATCGTTGTCGAAGGTGCTGCGCACCTGCGCCGCGTAGAAGCGCAGGAAATCCACGGCTTCTCGGACCTCGGCGATGGCATTGACATAGGACTTGCCGGCCTCGCGGACCAGCACTCCGATCAGTGGCTCGATACGCGCCTCCATCAGCTCGGCTGCCTTCTCCAGCGCGTCGGCGCGCTGCGTTGGCGGCGTCTGGCGCCAGCTGGCGAAACCCTCGAGGGCGGCGCCGAGGGCGGCATCGACATCCGCTTCGCTGGCTTCGCGCACCTGGCCCACCAGATCGCGATGGTCGGCCGGATTGGGCAGCGGCTGGACGGGGCTGTCCGAGCGGCGCTCGTCGGCCAGCAGGGGTTCGGCCTGCACCGGATGGTCGGCGGTCTCAAGCAGGGTCTTGCACAGCGAGGCCAGGCGCTGCTCGTTGGATAGGTCGATGCCCGCCGAATTGAGGCGCGCCTCGCCATAGAGGTGTCGCGGCAGTGGAATGCGCGGATGCGGCAGGCCGAGCTGGCCGTCGGCCGTGGCCATCTGCTCGACGGTCATCACCGGGTCGGTCACCAGTTCTTCCAGGGCGATGCGCTTGTCCGCGATACGGTTGACGAAGGAGGTGTTGGCGCCGTTTTCCAGCAGTCGGCGCACCAGGTAGGCAAGCAGCGTCTCGTGACTGCCGACCGGCGCGTAGATACGGCAGGGGCGGTCCAGGCGGCCGTCCTCCTTGCCCACCACCTGTTCGTAGAGCGGTTCGCCCATGCCGTGCAGGCACTGGAATTCGTACTGCCCGGGGTGGTAGTCGGGCCCGGCCAGGTGGTAGACGGCGGCCAGGGTATGGGCGTTGTGGGTGGCGAATTGCGGATAGATCGCGTCGGGCGCGGCGAGCAGCTTGCGCGCGCAGGCGATGAACGACACGTCGGTGTAGGCCTTGCGGGTGTAGACCGGGTAGCCCTCCAGGCCGTTGATCTGCGCCAGCTTGATCTCGCTGTCCCAGTAGGCGCCCTTGACCAGGCGGATCATCAGGCGGTGCTGGCTGCGCCGCGCCAGGTCGATCAGGTAGTCGACCACGTAGGGGCAGCGCTTCTGATAGGCCTGGATGACGAAACCGATGCCATTCCAGCCGTCCAGCGAGGGCTCGTGGCAGAGGCGCTCAAGCAGGTCCAGGGACAGCTCGAGGCGGTCGGCTTCTTCGGCGTCGATGTTGATGCCGATGTCGTAGCGGTGGGCCAATTGGGTCAGCGCCAGCAGGGTGGGGTACAGCTCGCCGATCACCCGCGTGTATTGCGCCCGGCTGTAGCGCGGGTGCAGGGCGGAGAGCTTGATCGAGATCCCCGGCCCTTCGTAAACGCCGCGCCCGCGGGACGCCGCGCCGATGGCGTGGATCGCCTGTTCGTAGGACTCGCGGTAGCGCTGCGCGTCGGCGCTGGTCAGTGCCGCCTCGCCAAGCATGTCGTAGGAATAGCGGAAACCCTTGGCTTCCATCGGCTGAGCGTTGTCCAGGGCTTCGTCGATGGTTTCGCCCGTGACGAACTGCTCGCCCATCAGGCGCATCGCCATGTCCACGCCCTTGCGGATGACCGGTTCGCCGCCCTTGCTGATCAGGCGGTTGAGCGAGGAGGAGAGGTTGGTTTCGTTGTGCGTGGCCACCAGCCGGCCGGTCAGCAGCAGACCCCAGGTCGCGGCGTTGACGAAGACCGACTGGCTGTTGCCCAGGTGCGGGCGCCAGTTGCCGGTACTGATCTTGTCGCGGATCAGCGCATCGCGGGTGCCCTTGTCCGGCACCCGCAAGAGCGCTTCGGCAAGGCACATCAGGGCCACGCCTTCCTGCGATGACAGCGAGAACTCCTGCAGCAGGCCCTGCACCAGACCCTGGCGCCCGGTGGCGCTCTTCTGGTTGCGCAGCTTGCCGGCGATGCGCATGGCGAGCCGGTGCGTGGCCTCGGCCTGCTCGGGCTCGAGCTGCGCCTGCTCCAGCAAGGCAGGCACGGCGTCCGGTTCAGGCACCCGGTAGGCCTCGGTGATGCGCGCGCGCTGTTCGGTTTGGGGCAGCAGGCTCCGGGCGAAGGCGCTGAAGGGACCACCGGGCGTCTGCTCGTCATCGGCGGTCGCGCTGCTGGCGGTGGCCGGGCGGTCCTTTTCCAGGGTCGTCAGGTGGCGCCTGAGTGCCTTTTCCACCAGCTGCTGCGGGCTGCAGCCGGCCTGGCGGGCGGCTTCCTCGAGCCGTGCCTGCAGTGCTTCGTCGAGCGAGATGCCGAGCGTGCTGGTGACCATGGTTTGTCCTCCATCGGGCGAGCGAAATGGCGCTGATGGCAGCCGGGCGATGGGCGGTCGCGCATCGTCTGCTCCGCTCTTGGCAACACCGCCGGCTCAGCAAGCCGCTTCCCACAGCGTAGACCCTCACGGCGGCCCGAGACGGGGCATTGGTCCACCGCGCCGCGACGTCGGGTAATGACCAAGACGCTACGGGACCGGCTTTCAGCGCTTCTCCGGCTCAGGCACGTCGGTTTCATCGGCGGGTTTTTCGTCCAGCTTGTGCTGCGCTTCGCGCTGGTCGTCGGCATCGCCCGGCAGGCTTTGCTGCTCGGGCGCAGGGTCGTACTGCAGCTCGACCAGTACAGGAAAATGGTCGGACCCGAACTCAGGCAGGCGCTGGATGCGGACCAGCTTGAAATGATGACTGTGAAACAGGTGGTCGAGCGGCCAGCGCAGAAACCAATGCTGCGCATGAAAACTATTGACCATGCAGCGCCCGACCCGGGGGTCCAGCAGTCCGCTGATCTTGCGGAACAGCCGGGTGTTGGCCGACCAGGCCACGTCGTTCAGGTCGCCGGTGACGATGATCGGTATCTTGTCCTCATCGTCACGCACACTCTTGGCCACGAGCAGCAGCTCGACGTCGCGCTCGGTCGATTCGTCGTTTTCGGTCGGGCTGGGCGGCGCGGGGTGCAGAAAGTGCATCCGCACTGCGAGTCTGTCGTTGATGCGCACCAGGGCATGCATCGACGGCACATCATCTTCAACCAGAAAGCACGTCTCGGCGTTTTCCAGCGGCAGTCGCGACCACACGTGCATGCCGTAGAGGTTGTCCAGCGGGCAGCGAATCCGGTAAGGGTAATCGTCACCGAGTTCGGCGAGCTGGTCTTCCCACCACCGGTCGGTTTCCAGCGTGACCAGTACGTCGGGACGGTGCTCGCGCACCAGCGCGAGCAGCTTGGGCGCCTGGCGGTTGGGGGTCAGTACGTTGGCCGCCATGACTCGGATCCGCGGTGCGTCGCAGGCGTGGTTGGCCCACTGCACTTCTCGCCGCCACAGGCGGGTATACGGCAGGATCCACGAGGCGTGATAGGCGAGGCAAAGGCCTGATAGCAGCGAAATCAATACCTGTGAGGCGTCGGAGTAGCTGAGAAGCAAGGCCTGGCCCAGCAGCAGGGCAAATGCCAGCACGCAAAGTTGCAGACGCGGGAAGTCGAGGCCTCGCACCCACCACACCGGGTTCTTCCATATCGGCAGGACGGTTAGCACCACCAGCAGGCCGGTCAGTGCCAGGAGTATCCCTTCTTTCATTCCCTTTCCTCGGTCAGAGTCGGCTCTGTGAGCCTTGTCCGGACGGGGTTTATGGCCCGGACAGGATTTCGTCCCGATCGGGTGGCGATTGGTTCCGCTTGAATCCATTGCGCACGCCGGCATGCCGGGTGCCGAAAGCAAGAAGGCCCGGTACGCAGTGCGTGCCGGGCCTTCTTGTCAGGCGAAGCCTTGGCTCACAGCGGCTCGCCGATCGCGGCGCAGCGGTTGGGCGTTGCGGCGTGCTTTCGCAGCACCGGCAGTTGTGGTTGTTCCGCGCCGCCGGTGACATCCAGGGAGAGGATGTAGCTGCCCCACCACGGGCCAGCCGCCCAGTATGTCATCGGCACGCAGTTGTCACGCAGATACCCGAGCAGGTTGTCCATCGCCAGGATCGCGTCGGGAGCGTAGTGCGGCACGCCGATCTCGCCGATGTAGCCGCGCAGCTTGTTGGCGCGCAGCCAGTCCACGAACGGCTTGGCGCGGGTGATGCCCAGGTCCGGCGCGAAGGTTTCGGTCTTGTCGGCGTACTGGCCGGAGGTGTCCCGGTCCAGGTACATATGGGCCTCGAAGATCAGCTTGTTGGCCGGGTCGCGCATCCAGGGATCGGCGATCAGCTGGGTGTTGGACTGCGGCCAGTGCCAGGCACTGGAGTAGCGATCGCCGGCGACATATACCCAGTGGCTGCGGTCCACCGTGCGGATTGCCTTGGCCGCTGCCAGCGCGGCCTCCGGCCACAGGCCCTTGGTATTGGGCTCGTTCATCAGGCCGTAGCCGCTGAGCGCCGGGTGCTGGCCGATTTTCTGTGCAATGCGCTTCCAGGCATCGGCGAAGGAGGCGATCGGGACGTTCACCGAGCCGATCGGCTCGCGGTAGTAACGGTAATAGTTGTGCATGTCGAGCACGACCTTGACGCCGTACTTCTGCGCGAAATCCAGCGACTGGGTGAGCAGCGCCAGTTGCGCCGCGTCGAGCTCGCTGTTCAGGCTCGGCTGGATGCGCTCCCAGAGGAAGGGCAGGCGAACCAGCTTCAAGCCCTGCTCGGCGTATTTCTTGTAGTAGGACTCGGCCGGGTAGATGTAGTTGGTGCCGTGCTTGCCCGGCAGCGCCGAGGAGCCGAACGCCGCGCCCGACAGGGCCACGCCAACGAGTTGCACCGGTTCGGCCGGCGCTGTCGCGCTCAGGTCAAGGGCCGGGCGGGCTGCCGGCACGGCTGCTGGGGCGACAGGCGTGGAGGTGTCGACCAGGGTCAGCTTTTTCGGGTATCCCACCAGGGAGCCATTGAGAGCAGGGCCCTCCATGAACACCGTGAGCGCGCCGCTGGCGTACTTGACCGAGGTGATCCGTCGCACCTGACCGTCGGCCAGCCGCACCGACGCGCCCGGCACGAAGCGGCTCCGGTTCTGTTCGGTGTAGGCGACCGACACACCGGCCGAGGCGCGCCAGGACCCGTTGTCCCAGTAGGTGTTGGTGAATTTGTTGACCAGGGCTGCGTAGCTGGGCGCCACCACCGGAGCGGGCGGCGGCACCGCAATGGTGCTGGCCACGCTGCTGACGGCGAGCCGATGGGGATAGCCGACCACCGCGCCGTCCAGCGCGGGACCGTTCATGAACACGGTGATAGCGCCGCTGGCCGGCTTCACGTCGGTGACCACGCGGACCACGCCGTCAGCAGTACGTACCGAGGTGCCGACTTTGAAGGCCGCGATATTCTGCGCAGTGGCTGCGACAGACACGCCGACCGAGGCCCGCCAGGAGCCGTTGTCCCAGTATTTGTTGGTGAACTTGTTGACCAGCGCCGAATAGGTCACGCCGGTGACGCTGGTGGCAGCGACCGCAGCGCCCTGCGCACCGTCGAATAGCGGCAGGACGCTGAGCAGCGCAGCCAGGGCAATGGCGGGAAAGACGCCGCGAGGGGCAGTGGATAGCGATGTGATGGACATAGGCTCACCGTAACCAGAGATGCCGAACGGGGCGTTTCGGCAAAGCGACAGGGAGGCCGATCGATAAGCGGGCGATGCCGGGACAGGCGAATTTCCACAAACAGAACGAGCCACGAAAACGCGCGCCAGGCCCGGCCTGGCGCTTCGTTGGGCGCATTTATAATTTGTTTTTAAATTCGATCAAACGAAATTTGACTTCTTGCTGGCGCCAGAAAACAGTCGAAATATACGTTTGATGGCTAGTTGATATTGCTTCGCTCGTGCCGCTCCGCTGAGCGGTTGGGCGAAACCCGCACACCCAGCGGGTTGTCATTTTAAGGGCGCCATTTTTTTGAACGAGCGAGCCTGACGCTACCTGACGGCGCGCAGGTAGTAATCCGACGAATGGCAGGCCTAGCGGGGAACTTTGCGGGTGATCCGGATTCGCTCGCGTTGAAGCCTATTGCGTTCCGGTGCTGCGCTTAGCTTGTTCGCGAAAAGACGGGGCCCCGGGCGGCAAAGCTTCGCGAGCAAGCTCGCTCCTACGGATCACGTCCGCCCGAGCGCGGGGCGGCCTGATCACGTTGGTCCGAGCGCGTGATGCCAGCGCGTGATGCCCAGATCGTGCACTGACGCTGTAGGAGCGAGCTCGCTCGCGAAAGAGGGCGGCACCAGGGCAAAAGCTTCGCGAGCAAGCTCGCTCCTAAGGGGTGCGGATCGCCGACACCTGGCAGAGGCAGGGCCGGCCTGCTGCAGGCGAAGCGGTGTATCGCTTGTCAAGCGCAGTGGCTTCGGGCAGGGTCGGGAGCAATTCCCTAGACCTGGAGCGATGTCATGTCGGACCTTTATCCCAGCGTGGACCCCGATGGCCTGATCGAGTACTCGGTGGTCTTCACGGACCGTTCGTTGAACCACATGTCGCGTCGATTCCAGACCGTCATGCAGGACATCTCGTCGACGCTGAAGACCGTCTACAACGCCCACGCCGTCGCGGTGGTTCCCGGCAGCGGCACGTTCGGCATGGAAGCGGTAGCGCGCCAGCTGGCACACGGGCAGCGCTGCCTGGTGATCCGCAATGGCTGGTTCAGCTATCGCTGGACGCAGATCTTCGAGATGGGATCGATCCCCGCCCAGGCCAATGTGCTCAAGGCACGACCGCAGGCGCCCGGTCCGAAAGCCGCCTTCGTGCCGCCACCGCTCGATGAGGTGCTCGCCGAAATCGCTGCGACCAAGCCCGATCTGGTATTTGCTCCTCATGTGGAGACATCATCCGGCATGCTGTTGCCGGATGATTATTTGCGAGCAGTGGGCGAGGCCGTGCACGCGGTGGGCGGCCTGTTCGTCCTGGACTGCATTGCCTCGGGCGCGCTATGGGTCGACATGCAGGCCTGCGCGGTCGATGTGCTGATCAGCGCGCCGCAGAAAGGCTGGAGCGCGTCGCCCTGCTGCGCACTGGTCATGCTCGGCGAGGCCGCGCAGGCGCGCGTCGAAGCGACCCAGAGCAGCAGCTTCGCCTGCGACCTGAAGAAGTGGCTGCAGATCATGCAGGCGTATGAGCAGGGCGGGCACGCCTACCACGCCACCATGCCGACCGATGCGCTGGCACGATTCCGCAACGTGATGCTGGAGACTCAGACCTACGGCTTCGACCGGCTCCGAGGTCAGCAGGAGGAACTGGGATGCCAGGTGCGGGCGCTGCTGCGCGAGCGAGGCATCGCAAGCGTCGCCGCCGAGGGCTTCGAGGCGCCTGGGGTGGTGGTCTGCTACACCGAGGACGCGCAGATCAAGAACGGCAGCAAATTCGTCGGCGAGGGCCTGCAGATCGCCGCGGGGGTGCCCTTGCAGTGCGACGAACCGGCGGATTTCCAGACCTTTCGCGTCGGCTTGTTCGGCCTGGAGAAATTGCAGCACCTCGAGCGCACGGTGGATATATTCCGAGGCGCGCTCGATCGTGTTCTCGTGCCCGGCGCGAATTGAAGGGTTCGCGCCGGGTGAACTGCCGTTCGTCGTTGTTTGACCGTCCGAAGCATTTCATCAATCCGGGGCAGGTGCGTGCCGAATTACCGCGGAGCGCCTGTTCCAACCGTTCGTTCCCCTCTGCGAAACGCTGAAACCGGCGCGCTAGACATATTGGTGAAACAAAATCGTGGTTGCAGACGTGGCGTCGCGGACTACGCTCAAGGTGTAGACGCGCAATAAAACAAGAAAGAGGGGCTGGCTATGATCAACAACCAGAAAGCTCAGGTCGTCGCATTGGAGTTGTGGCGCTTCTGCGCTCACTGCATCGCGGCCATCGTTGTCGTAGGAGCGGTACTGATTGGGTTCCTCGGATCATGGGAGCTGGGCCTCAAGGTGGGTGTGCTGCCGTTACTGGCGCTGATCGCTGCCGACCAACTGGCCAAACGTCGCGAGCACGACGTTCAACCACGGAATTACTGACCCTGCCGTCCTGCGCCGACCGAGGGGTTGGCGCCGGAACACCTCCTGACGCCAGGCGCCTTTTTTCACCATCCTTTTCCGAATGACGCTCGTCCCGCCCGCACTCGGCAGGGTCCCCTGCAGACCCACGCCGCTTCGCCACGTGCCCTCACACTGTCGACAGATGCTCATAGAGAATCGTCGCGCCCACCAGCATCAGCACCAGGCCGCCGATCATTTCGGCGCGCTTGCCGACCACCGTTCCAAGCGCGCGGCCGAGCATCACACCCAGGGTCACCATGACCGTGGTGGCGATACCAATGGCCGATGCCGCAACCAGGATATTCACGTCGACAAAGGCCAGGCCCACGCCCACCGCCAGCGCATCGATGCTGGTGGCGAATGCGGTGACCGCCAGGATGAGGAAGGAATGCTGGCTGCGCTTTTCGACCTCTGCCTCCTCGTGCTTGAGGCCGTTGTAGATCATGTGCAGGCCCAGCACGAACAGCAGGGTGAATGCGATCCAGTGATCCCAGCGCTCGACGTATTGAGTCGCGGCCTGCCCGATGGCCCAGCCCATCAGCGGGGTCATCGCCTCGATCACGCCAAAGATCAGGCCGGTGCGCAACGCTTCGCTCAGACGGGGCCGGTGCAGACTCGCGCCCTTGCCGATGGCCGCTGCGAAAGCGTCCGTTGACATGGCCAGGGCGAGGAAAACAAGGGATATGGGATTCACGGTAGACATCCAGTCGGGCAATGAGACAACGACACAACCACACGCCCGACTTGAGCGTGGATGTATCGTCGGTCTCGCCAACCAGAAGGTGTCCGCGCCACGGCATGCAGCCGAGAATGTTGACGCGAACGCTCTGCGACCGAGGTCCAGAGCAGGCTACTCCCCAACAAGGGGCGCCATTATAGCGGCATGCGCGCCAACGATTTCAACTGCGAAGCGCGACGCTCAGGCAGTCGCCTGCAGATAATCGCGGTAGTAGTCCAGGGTGGCCAGGTTCTTGTCCTTGGCCTCGAACATGATGTCGAAACGATCGAGAAACTGGCGCGCGTAGCGGTTGGTCCAGTCATTCCACATGCGCTTGCTGTGGCTATACAGGTCGCGTTTGCTGACCTGCTCCAGCAGCTTCGGAATTTCCAGCTTGCCTTGAGGTGAATAGCCCAGGTCCTGGAGGCTTTCGGGCGGCTGCGAGTAGTGCATGGTCGGGCGCACGCCGCGCCAGCTGTCGATGATCCGCGCAACCCGCGAGTCATGCGGGTCGATGTACTCGCCTTCATGAATCCAGCAGTGGTGGATGTCCAGCACCACCGGTGCGAGGTCGGCAATTTTCAGGCAATCGTCCACGCCATAGGTCTTTTCGTCGTTTTCGAACGTGATCGTATTGCGCGCCTCGTTCGACAGTCGCGGCCAGACCGCGCGTACCCCATCAGCACCGAGGCGGCCGGCAATGTGCACGTTGCACTTGAAGTCCTGAAATCGCTGGCCGAAGCCCATCATGCGGATCATGTCCGCGTGGTATTCGAACTCCGCCAGGCTGTTCTCCACCACTTCAGGCCTGTCGGAGCCGAGCACGCAATATTGGCCCGGATGAAAGGACAGGCGGATATCCAGCTCGCGTGCGCGCTCGCCGATTCGCGCCAGGTGGGTCTCGATGAGCTGGCGCACGTCAGCCTGGCGGTAGAAGTCGGCCGCCTCGGGATGGCTGTAGAACGGCAACAGGTCGCTGCTCAGGCGCAACATGCGCAGTGCCGGCGGGAGCGTGGCGACGTAGCTCATCAGCTTCAGCTGAGCGGCCAGGTTGTGCTTGATGATGCCGTTGAGCTTTTCCCGCGCGGTGTCCTGCGACACGCTGTTGAGCCAGCGCAAGGTGGTCGAGCGCGGATTGAAGGCGCGCTCGATGGCTTCCAGCTCCTTCAGCGATTCGCTGTGGCCGGGGTGACGGTACATGCAGGCGAAACCGATTCTGTGCATAAAACGACCTGTGCGCAGAGCGCCGTGGCGGCATTTCCGCGGGAGCGGGCTGATAGGGGTTAGTAAGCCGACCGCGCCAGGCGTGCCATCGCTCGGACGAACGTGGCCTCACGAGGCACGGTAGAGGCAAGCGGTGGGCATCCCAAACGAAAACGGGGCCCGAAGGCCCCGTTGCGCGAGCGGCTTAGCCGTTATGGTAACTCGGCGCCAGCTTGTAGACCGAGGTGTCCAGCCCTTCGAAGCGCGCCTTGAGCTGCAGCGCCAGATACAGCGAGTAGTGTCGCGACTGGTGCAGGTTGCCGCCGTGGAACCACAGGTTCGGCTGCTGCGTGGGCTTCCACATGTTGCGCAGCTCGCCTTCGTACGGGCCCGGGTCCTTGGTGGTGCCGGAGCCGAGGCCCCAGCAGCGGCCGACCTTGTCGGCGACTTCCTGGGAGATCAGCTTGGCGGCCCAGCCGTTCATCGAGCCGTAGCCGGTGGCGTAGACGATCAGGTCCGCTGGCAGGCGGCTGCCGTCGCTCAACACCACCGCATCCGCCTCGATCCGTTCGACGTTCAGGCCGGGGCTGCTCTTGAGCTTGATGGTGCCGTTGGCGATCAGTTCCGAGGCGCCGACGTCGATGTAGTAGCCCGAGCCGCGGCGCACGTACTTGAGGAACAGCCCGGACTCGTCGTCGCCGAAGTCGAGCATGAAGCCCGCCGCGCTGAGGCGGTCATAGAAGGCCTTGTCGCGTTCCTTGACCTGCTCGAAGGCCTGGCGGTGAAATTCCGGCAGCACCTTGTAGGGAATCGAGGCGAACAGCATGTCGGCCTTGTCGGTGGTCAGGCCGCTTTCCACGGCATCCTCGGAATAGAGCGGACCGAAGACGATATCCATCAGCGAGTCCGAGCGCACGATGTGGGTGCTGGAACGTTGCACCATGGTGACGTCCGCGCCGTTTTCCACCAGGTCCGCGCAGATGTCGTGAGCCGAGTTGTTCGCGCCGATGACCACCGCGCGCTTGCCGCGCCAGGCGTCGCCGCCAGGGTGGCGGCTGGAATGGTGTTGCTGGCCGGCGAAGGTCTCGGCGCCTGGATAGACCGGTACGTTGGGCACTCCGGACATGCCGGTAGCGAGGATCAGCTGGGTCGGCCGCAGCGTCATCGGCTGGCCATCGCGCAACACCTCGACGGTCCAGCGACCCTCGGCCTCGTCGAAGCGGGCATTGATGCATTCGGTCTTTGGCCAGTAGTTGAGCTCCATCACCTTGGCGTACATCTCCAGCCAGTCACCGATCTGGTCCTTGGGCGTGAACACTGGCCAGTGGTCGGGGAAGGGCAGGTAGGGCAGGTGGTCGTACCAGACCGGGTCGTGCAGGCACAGCGACTTGTAGCGCCCCCGCCACTGGTCGCCGGGACGCTCGGCCTTGTCGACAATCAGCGACGGAACGCCCAGACGCTTGAGACGCGCGCCCAGTCCCAGGCCGCCCTGGCCACCGCCGATCACCAGGCAATAGGGCTGCTCGGTCACCCCCAGAGCCGCTTCCTCGTCACGGCGCTTCTCCAGCCAGTTGCGCTTGTCCGCGCGGCCGTGGCCGTGCTCGGCGCCCATCGGCCGACGGCGGCCGGTTGGCTCTTCGAAACCCTTGAGTTCGCGCATGGTGGTCAGCAGCGTCCAGCACAGGCCGTCTTTCAGCCGGACGTAGCCTTTGCCGCGCGCTACCTCGGTTTCCAGGCTGATCCAGCCCTCGAGCACGCCGTCGGCAAGGCTCGCCTCACCTTCGAGCTTCCAGTTCTCTGGCTGGGTGGCTTCCAGCCGGGTTTCGAGCATGTCGCGGATATCGGCCTTGCCCTCGAGGGTGATCAGGTTCCAGCTGAACAGGACCAGATCGCGCCAGTGGCAGTCGGCGGCAAAGAGTTCGAGGGCGCCGTCGATGTCGCGTGCGGCGAGGCGTTGTCCGAGCCGCCCGACCCAGTCGGCAAGCTGGGTGGTCGGCGTCTGGGCCGGGGTCATGGAGTCGATGCTGATGTTCATGGTGAAGTCCTGTGCAAGGTTCTTGTTATTCAGGCGCTGGGCCTGTGGCGCATTACCGGGGCGTGACGGGTGAGGTCCGCTCCGATGGTCTGGCTGCAAAGCGATAGCCGCCCAAGGCGTAGAGCAAGGCCCGGGCCAGATCCGCGCAATTACCGCTGCAGAGCGCTTGCGGTGCTATTCGCCTCGAGCGCCGCTGAGCCGCTGTGTCAGATCTGACACAGCCTGGCGTGACACTCTGTTGCCCGTCCGGGACGGCATGCGGGCCAGCGCGGTTTCGCCTATGCTGGCGCAGACCGCCCCCAGTTCGCGGAGTACAAGAACAATGACGTCACCGCACATCGCCCGGCATGCCAATCAGGTCTTCAGCTTCGGCGAAGGGCAGGGCACCGATGGGCCCGCCGCCGACCCGGCGATCGCCCGCTCCTGGCGGCGCTGCTTGGACCAGCACCGGCTCGACCCCACCAGCCCGCGGGCGACCTGCGTGGTCGAGCAGGGCCGCTTGCGCGAACATCGCGAACAGCTCGAACAGGTCGTCGGCGTCGCCCGATGGCAGATGAACAGCCTGCACCAGCAGCTGGGCGGCAGCGGCCATGCGATCCTGCTGACCGATGCGCGCGGCGTGGTGATCGACAGTGTTTCCAGCGAAGCCGAGCGCCCCGAGTTCCAGCAGGCGGGCCTCTGGCTGGGCGCGGTCTGGGATGAAGCCGTCGAGGGCACCAACGGCGTCGGCCTGTGCCTGTTGGAGCGGCAGGCGCTGACCATCTGCCGTGACGAGCATTTCCGCGGGCGGCACGCCACCCTGACCTGCTCGGCGAGCCCGGTGTTCGACCCGCAGGGCCAATTGCTGGCGGTGCTCAATGTCTCTTCGGCTCGTGAGGAGCTCTCGCATCAGCGACGCTTCCACACCATGGCGCTGACCAACCTGTCAGCCAAGCTGATCGAGAGCTGCTTCTTCCTGCAGCACTGCGAAGACGCCTACCTGCTGCGCTTCCATGCCCAGCCCGAATACATTGGCCTGCTCAGCGAAGGCCTGCTGGCCTTCGACGCTGGCGGGCAGATCAGCGCGGTCAACGATACGGCGTTGACCCTGCTCGGGCAGCGGCGCGAGGCACTGCTCGGACTGTCACTGGAACAATTGCTGGCGGTCCGGCTGGACGATGTCTTGCAACGGGCCTCGCCCCAGCCGGGCCCGTGCTGGCCGCTGCGTACCCTTGACGGCCAGGGCCTTTACGCCCAGTTGCGCGGCCCCAGCGTGCGGGTGGTGACGTCGCGCCATGCCCTGCCGGCGCAACCCGTTGTGGGGTTGTGCCTGGGTGACGCCACGCTGCGCAACGGCTTTGAGCGCGCACTGAAGGTGCTCGAGCGGGACGTGCCGGTGCTGCTGCAGGGCGAGACCGGCACCGGCAAGGAAGCCTTTGCGGCTGCCTTGCACCGCTCCAGCGCGCGCCGGTACAAGCCGTTCGTGGCGCTCAATTGCGCGGCGATCCCCGAGTCGCTGATCGAAAGCGAGCTGTTCGGCTACCGCGGCGGCAGTTTCACCGGCGCGCGCAAGGAGGGCATGACCGGCAAGCTGCAGCAGGCCAACGGTGGCGTGCTCTTCCTCGACGAGATCGGCGACATGCCGCTGGGCTTGCAGACCCGTCTGCTGCGGGTGCTGGAAGAGCGCGAGGTAGTGCCGCTCGGTGCCGAGGCGCCGGTTGCGCTGGACATCCGCCTGGTCAGTGCCAGCCACCGCGACCTGCAGGCGCTGGTCGCCAGCGGCGCCTTCCGCGAGGACCTGTACTACCGCCTCAATGGTTTGAGTGTGAACCTGCCGCCATTGCGGGCGCGCAGCGATTGCGAGGCACTGCTCGATCACCTGCTGCAGGCCGAGGCCCGCGGCGAGCGCATCGAGCTGGATGCACCGGCACGCCAGCGCCTGCTGGCGTATGGCTGGCCGGGCAACGTGCGCCAGCTGCGCAACGCCGTGCGTACCCTGATCGCCCTGGCGGACGAGGGCCGCATCGGCGAGGCCGATGTCGCCGCGGTGCTACCGCTGGGGGTTCAGCCGCCAGCGCTGGCGGCCCCGGCGAGCCGGGACCCGCTGGGCGATGCCGAGCGCCAGGCCTTGCTGGCGGCACTGGAGGTGCGCTGCTGGAACATGACGCGGGTCGCCGAAGCCCTGGGCATCAGCCGCAACACCCTCTACCGCAAGCTGCAGCGCTACGGCATCCGGCGTGGCTAACCGGCGCGCACACCGGCGGTCGAACGCCGCGTGCGCCTGCCCAGCGAGTGGCGGAAAACCCGTACCATATCAACCACCTGTCTAGCTCCGGTTGGTTGTCATGCTGTCTGCCGTCAAGCGCTACAAGCGGCTGGTGTCGCTCACACTGGCGCGCTGTTTCCCGCGAACCTCCGCCTACCTGCAATCCGAAGACGAGCTGCTGCTGCGCCGCTGGCCGGACGCCCGCAAGCCGGCCAAAGCACCCCGTTCGGCCGCGAAAACGGTCGGGAAACCGGCGGCGAAAGGCAAGGCGAACGCCGGATCGCCAGGTCCCAAGCCCCGCGCCAAACCGCGCAAGGCGGCGCCGGAAGGGCTCTACGGTCCCGCGCCGCTGACCATTGGCGAGCAGCAGGTGCAGGCCATGCGTCTGCGGGTCGGCCGCGCCGTGGAAGCGGGCGTCATCCGTGCACCGTCCGAGGAACAGTGGGCGATGATCCTTGCCGACAGCCCAGTGACGCGGATCTTCGCCGGCGCGGGCTCGGGCAAGTCCACCACGCTGGTGCTGCGCGTGGTGTTCATGCTCTGTCACCTGGAGATTCCGCCCGAGCGGCTGACCGTTATCTCCTTCACCAACGCTTCCTGCGCCGAACTGCGCGAGCAGCTGGGCCGGGTGCTGGGTTTCTGGAACGTCACGTTCGACGCGGCGCAGGCGCGGCAGTGCGTGCGCACCTTTCACTCGGCCATGGCGCTGCTGGCCAGGGAGCTGCCTGGGCGGCCGCAGTGGTTCGAGCAACTGGGCGAAAAGCAGCCCTCGGCCACCGAGCCGGACAATCCGCTGACCTCGTCGCGCCTGCGCCCGGCGCAGCAGCGCCTGCTCAAGCAGGCCTATCAGGACTGCTACGCCGCCGAGCCGCGCTTTCGCGAGCGGGTCCACGAGTTGCTGGGGCTGCCAGCGCCCAGTGATGCCGGTGCCGGGCGGGTGCCGCGCGCACCACTGGACGCCTTCCGGCTCGCCGGGGAGCTGGCGGCTGCGCCGCTGTTCGAGGTGTTCCACGCCCAGGCCGGTTTCATCGAGAGCATTGGCATCCGCATCGACCAGATCCAGCCGGCGCGCTTGGCTGGCAGCGAGGCCGTGCGTGGCTTCGTCGAGGCGCTGCAGCTGTTCTGGCAGCGCTTTCAGGCGCTGCTTGAAGCCCAGGGGCTGATGACCTTCAATGGCGCCTTCCAGCGCCTGGCGCTGCTGCTCAACGCGGGCGATGGCGGGGTGGGGCACGAGGCGCTGGCACCGTTCAGCCATCTGCTGATCGACGAATTCCAGGACATCTCGCCACAGATCGTGCAGTGGCTGCAGGCCGTGCACGGCGCGCTGGTGCGTCAGGGCGAGACAGTCAGCCTGATGGCGATCGGCGACGACTGGCAATCCATCTACGGTTGGCGCGGCAGCTCGCCGGAGCTGTTCATGGCGTTCGACAAGTATTTTCCGGCGCGTGGCGCGGCGAAGAAGAGCCGGGTGCTGCTGTTGGAAACCAACTACCGCTCGGTCGAACCGGTGATCCGCGACGCCGAGGCGGTGCTGGCGGGCGTGACGGTCAAGCAGGAGAAGGCCAGCCAGGCGCATCGCGCCGTGCAGGACGGCGACCACGGCGTGAAGCTGGTTACCGGATTCGATGTGCAGGCCCGGTTGCCCGAATTGCTGCGCGAGATCCGCGCCCAGTGCGAGCAGGTCAAGGCGCGCGGAAGTCGCGAGCGCACGGCGGTGCTGGTGCTCGGCCGGCGTAACGAGCCGCTGCGCGAGATCGAGGCGCAGCTCGAACGCTCACTACCGGTCAAGGCCTACACCATTCACCGTGCCAAGGGGCTGCAGGCGGAGGTCGCAATCATTCTCGACGACTGCCTGCCGGCGCCCAGGCATCCACTGCGCAACGCCCTCTACGCTTACAGCGGCTTCTTCGGCAACAGCTATGACCAGGCGATGGCCGATGAGCAGCTGCGCCTGGCCTACGTGGCGATCACTCGGGGCGTCAGCCGGGTGCTCTGGTACACCGGCAAGCCGCAGGGTGCGACGCAAGTGCTGGCCCGCCGCCCGGCATCACGTCGCGCCGGCTGAGCGGGCGCCCGCAGCGCGGCCTCAGATGGTCAGGCAGATCTTGCCGAAGTGCTGGTTGGTCTCCTGGTAGCGAAAGGCGTCGGTGATCGCGTCCAGGGGAAACTCGCGGTCGATCACCGGCCGCAGGCCGTTGGCGTCGATGGCGCGGATCATTTCCTGCTGCTGGCTGCGACTGCCTACCAGCACGCCCTGCAGGCGCAACTGCCGGACCAGCGCATTGACCACGCCGAACTCGCCGGCCACGCCGGTGAGGATGCCAATCACCGCAATGTGCCCGCCGATGCGCGTAGCCACCATCGATTGCTCCAGGGTCGCCGGCCCGCCGACCTCGATCACATGATCGACCCCGCGATTGCCGGTCAGCGCCCGGACCCGTTCACCCCAGTTCGGCGTGCTGCGGTAGTTGATCAGGTGGTCGGCGCCCATCGCTTCCAGGCGCTCGAGCTTCGCGTCGCTGGAAGACGTCGCGATCACAGTGGCTCCGGCCATCTTGGCGAACTGCAGGGCGAAAATGGACACGCCGCCGGTGCCCTGAACCAGTACGCTGTCGCCCGGCTTGAGACCGCCATCGGCCATCAGCGCGCGCCAGGCGGTGAGGCCTGCGGTGGTCAGGGTGGCGGACTCGGCGTGGCTGTAGTTCCTTGGCGACAGGGTGAAGGACGTGGCGCGAGCGGTGACCTGCTCCCGGGCGTAGCCATCGATGCCATCGCCGGGAACGGTGGCGAAGCCTTCGATCATTGGCTCGCCGGTTAGCCAGTCCGGGAAAAAGGTGCTCACCACGGCATCACCGACCTTGAATTCGCTAACGCCTTCACCAACGGCGACTACCTCGCCGGCGCCATCGGCCATCGGAATACGCGGTTCGCTCGGACCCCACATGCCGCTGACCACCGCGAAGTCGTGGTAGTTGAGCGAGTTGGCGCGCAGTCGCACGGTGATTTCGCCGCGGCCTGGCGGCGCAGCCTCGGCGTTACCGACAACGACCTTGTCGTATCCGCCGCCGGGCTGGACGTAGATGGCTTTGCTGGACATGGCATACCTCTGCTGATGCTTGCTAGGGTTCGGGACTGGAAAGGGTCGACCGACAATGGTTGAGCCCGCAGGCCGCGCGGAGTTCGAAAAATCCGCGCGGCTGCCGGTCGACCGCCGTGAATGCTGTGAATGCCGAACACCGGTCGCGCGCTGCGCCGCGGCAGGGCTTGAGCGCCATCGGGGCGGACCGCAGAGGGTCCGGCCCGCGTGCGCGCCGGTCAAGCCTGCTTCGGTCGGAACCGGCTGGGCCAAACGTCGCAAATGAAGGAGCACGTCATGTTGAAACTCTGGGGTCGGGTCAATTCGACCAATGTGAAAAAGGTGCTCTGGTGCCTGGAAGAACTGGACCTGCCGTATACCCGCATCGACGCCGGAGGCGCCTTCGGCGTGGTCGGCGAGGCGGCGTATGCCGCCATGAACCCGAATCGGTTGGTGCCCTGCCTGGAAGACGGCGACCTGGTGCTCTGGGAGTCCAATGCCATCGTCCGCTACCTGGCCGCCCGGTACGGCGCCGGTGCGCTCTGGAACGAAACCCCGGCGCCCCGCGCCCAGGCGGACAAGTGGATGGACTGGGTCACCTCGTCGCTGGCCGTACCGTTTCGCACGCTGTTCTGGAACACCGTGCGCACCACTCCGGAGGCGCGTGACCTGCCGGCCGTAGCCGCGGCGCTGGCCGAATGCGGCAGCCTGCTGGCGATTGCCGACCAGGCGCTTGGGCATCAGCCCTACCTGTCCGGCGCCTCATTGGGCATGGGCGACATCCCGCTGGGCTGCTTTGCCTACGCCTGGTTCGAGATGCCGATCGAGCGGCCCGATCTTCCTCATCTGCGTGACTGGTATGAGCGCCTGCGAGAGCGCAGCGCCTACCAGACGGCGGTGATGACGCCCCTGACCTGAGCGGCGGCTGCAGTCAGTGCACGCCGAACGCCTGTTCCAGCAGCCGGGGCAGCAATTCACCAGCGGCGCCGACCAGGGCGAACTCGCGTTCGGCCTGCCTGTGCTCGGCCTGCGTATTGACGTGCACCACGTGCGCGCCGGCGCGCCAGGCCAGCCGCGGCACTTCGGCGGCGGGATAAACCACGCCGGAGGTGCCGACCGAGATCAGTACGTCGCAGTGCTGCGCGGCATCGAAGGCAGCCTGCAGAGCGTCGGCGGGCAGGCTCTCGCCAAACCAGACCACCCCCGGTCGCAGCCGCTCGCCGCAGCTGGCACAGCGGGGCGGTTCCAGGCGGCGGCCGCCTTCAGGCTCGTGCGGACTGGCGAGCGGCTCGAGGGGCGCCTGGGCGCAACTGACGCAGCGGGGCGCATGCAGGCTGCCATGTAGATGAATGACATCGTCACTGCCGGCACGCTCGTGCAGATCGTCGACGTTCTGGGTAATCAGGGTCAGCCGCGGCACGTGCCGGCTGAGCTCGGCGATCACCTGGTGTGCGGGGTTGGGCCGGGCCTGCAGCACCTTCATGCGCCGCCATTCGTACCAGCCCCAGACCAGCGCCGGGTCGGCCGCAAAGGCTTCCGGCGTGGCGAGCGAGGCCGCGTCGAAGCGTTCCCAGAGGCCGGTCAGCGAATCACGAAAGGTGGCGATGCCGCTTTCTGCCGAGACGCCGGCACCGGTGAACACGACGACGTGTCGGGCGCGGCGCAGGGCATCGATCAGGGGCGTGGGGATCATGGCGGGACTCCTGCAGCGGACGAGTCCTCATCAATAGCACCGGCAGCGAGCCCGTTCCATACGGGCGTCGCGGTGCGGGACCGGCGGTGCCGCCCACGTTACGCCGGCCGTTGGGCGTAACGTGGGCGAGGGTCAGGCGCGCGGCGCCGTCTGGCCGACCGCGAAGCGGCCGCTGAGTGCGCCCAGCCGGCTGGCCAGGGCGCTGAGGTCATGGCTGTCGCGGTCGAGCTGGTTGGCGTCCTGCGCATTCTGCCCGGCGATCTGCTGCACGCTCTGCAGGTGGCTGGAGATGTCCGCCGTGACCGCCGTCTGCTGGTGGGTGGCGGCGGCGATCAGCTCGTTCATCCGGCTGATCGCGGCGATTTCCTCGGCCATCGCCTCGAGCATGTCGGTGGTCTGTCGGCTGTCGTCGACGCAGCGGGCGACGCCCTGGCGACTCTCCTGCATGGCTTCGGCGGCGCGCTGGCTGCTCTGCTGCAAGCGCCCGATGATGGCCTGGATTTCCCGGGTCGAGGCAGCGGTCTTCTGTGCCAGGTTGCGAACCTCGTCGGCGACCACCGCGAAGCCGCGGCCCTGGTCACCGGCCCGCGCCGCCTCGATGGCCGCGTTCAGGGCCAGCAGGTTGGTCTGCTCGGCGATGCTGCGAATGACCTCCAGCACGTGGCCGATCTGCCCGGACTGCAGCGCGAGGTCCTGGACCACCTCGTCGGTGCCGTCGATCCGGCTGGCCAGCTGGCCGATCACTTCGCGGCTGCCGGCCACCGCCAGCCTGCCTTGGCCCGCCTTGACGTTGGCCGCCTGGGCCGCCTGCGCGGCGCGGTCGGCGTGGCTGGCCACTTCCTCGATGGCGCCGGCCATTTGCTGCATGGCCTCGACCATTTGCGCGGTCTCGCCCAGTTGCCGGTCCGCGCCGTCGCGCAACTGCCGGGTGGCGCCGTTGAGGCTACCGGCCGTGCCATCCAGCCCGTGGGTGTCGTTGACCACCGCGCTGACCAGCTCTGAGAGCTGCTCGAGGAACTGGTTGAAGCGCGTGCCCACCGGCCCGCTGGCCGCGCAACGCTGGCGCAGATCGAGCTGTTCCGGGTGCCGGGTGATCAGCGATGCTGTCTCGAGCAACGCCTCGCCTTCTCGAGCCTCGGCAGCGGCGCGCACGGCCAGATAGACCAGGATGGCGCTTTCCAACACCACGTAGAAGGCATGCAGCAGCACCTGGCCCCAGCTGCCTCCGGGTATCAGGAATACGCCGGCGTCCTGCTGCTGCAGCGCGAAGAACCCGAGGTGGTGCGCCGCGATGGTTATCGCGCCCACCGCGATGGGCAGCCAGTCGCGGTAGAAAACCAGGAAGGCGAGCAGGGCGAAGATGCCGAAGTGCATCTCCAGCATGCCGTGCTGCAGGTTGATGTGCAGTGCCGCCATCACCATGAACGCTGCGCCGATCATGCAACGCAGCAGCCGGCTGCCCGGGATCAGCAGGTGCAGCACGGTCATCGCCAGCGCGGTGCCGCCGCCGACCAGCAGCGCCTGCGCCCAGCCGCCGCCGAGTGCCGCCAGGCCAAGGGCGTAGAGCACGAGAAACCAGAGCACGCCGAGCATTATCCGGTCGGCTTTGCGGTGATGGTCCTGTGACGTGAAGTGGTCGTCGTTCATGGCAGTGCTCTCAGGGCGCCGTGGCGCATACAGGGCTATCGGCTGCTGCGCGGTACGGCGCAGGCCGTCTATCGAGATAAATCCGGCATGCGGCGCGAGCCGGGCTTGGCCAACAGCAGCTGGGCGGTGCCGATGCTGCGCTCATGGAAGCCGCCCTCGCAGTAACAGAGGTAGAACTCCCAGAGCCGGTAGAAGCGATCGTCATAGCCGAGCGCCTGCAGCGGCGCACGGGCGCGCTTGAAGTTGTCGTGCCAGGCGCGCAGCGTGCGCGCGTAGTGGGGTCCGAAATCCTCCATGTGCAGCAGGTTCATCTGGGTGTCGCGGCTCAGCACGTCGAGCATCCGCTGCAGCGACGGCAGCGCGCCGCCGGGAAAGATATGCCGCTGGATGAAATCCACGCTGCGCCGCGCCTTTTCGTAGCGCTGGTCGCGGATGGTGATGGCCTGCAGCAGCATCAGCCCGTCCTCCTTGAGCAGGCGATCGCACTGACGGAAATAGGTGGGCAGGAAGCGATGGCCGACCGCTTCGATCATCTCGATCGACACCAGCTTGTCGAAGCGCCCGTCCAGGTCGCGGTAGTCCTTGAGCAGCAGCGTGATGCGATGCTGCAGGTTCTGCTCCTCAATGCGTCGTTTGGTGAAGGCGTACTGCTCGCGCGACAGGGTGGTGGTCGTCACCCGGCAGCCGAAATGGGTCGCGGCATACAGCGCCATGCTGCCCCAGCCGGTGCCAATCTCCAGCAGGTGGTCGCCGGGCTGCAGGTCGAGCTTGCGGCAGATAGCGTCGAGTTTGTTCAACTGCGCCTGTTCCAGACTGTCCCGCTCGCTGCGGAACATGGCCGCCGAATACATCATGGTGGGGTCGAGAAACTGCTCGAACAGCGCATTGCCCAGGTCGTAGTGCGCCGCGATGTTGCGCTGCGAGCCGGCGCGACTGTTGCGGTTGAGCCAGTGCAGCAGCTTGACCAGCGGCTGGCCGAGCAGGGCCAGCGGGCCGCGCTCGATACGGTCGAGGATGTCCAGGTTGGCGACGAACACGCGCACCACCGCGGTCAGGTCCGGGGTGCTCCAATAGCCCTGCACATAGGCTTCGCCCGCGCCGATCGAGCCGTTGCTGGCGATCATGCCCCAGAAGTTGGCATCAAGGACCCGCAGTTCCGCGGAGAGGGCCGCCTCGCTGTCCCCGAACACCTGCGCCTGGTCGCCATCGTGCAGCGTCAGGCGACCGCGCCGCAGTTGGCCGAGGTGGTGCAGCACGGTGCGCTTGAGCAGGCCCTTGGTCAGGCTGTTGTGGGCCAGGGGCGAGACGGTGGCGGACAGGCTAGAGCTCTTCATGGCGGGACTCGCTGGGTGTGGCACTGGCGACGCCGAAGCGGCCAGTGGCGGGTTGATGGGCGAACAGCGGGATGCGCTTGAGCAGCAGGCGGCCGGCCTGCCAGTAGATCGACAGTAGGGTCTTGGCGGTCATCCAGGGAAAGCGCAGCAGGTAGCCGTGCAGCGCCGCGCGGGTCAGCGGCTCGCGGTGCAGGCTAAGGGTCGCGTCGAACAGCCGCGAGTCGCCCTGCCAGTCCTCCATATGCACACCGAGGCGCGCCCCCGGGGTGTTGAAGCGCATGCGGTATTCCAGTCCCGCCGGGAGGAAGGGCGAGACGTGAAAGGTCTTGGCCACGCTGAAACGCAGCGGCCCGCTGCCGTCGACCGGCAGCACGTAGTGGTAGCGCTCGCGCCAGGGTGTGTTGCTCACCTCGCAGAGAATCGCCGCGAGACGCTCCTGCTCGTCGAAGCAATAGAAGAAGCTCACCGGGTTGAACGACAGCCCCCAGCTGCGCGGCTGCGTCAACAGGCGGATGGCACCGTTCACGGGGCGTCCAAGGGCCTCGGCGACCCGCTGTCGCACGGCATCGGCAAGCGACATGCCCAGACCGGTGAACGCCGGCAGGTAGTCCGTCTCGCGAAAGGCGAAGGGCGCGAAACGGCCCGCGCCGGCCAGTCGGCTCAGGCCCAGCACGGCTTGTTGCTCGGCGAGGTCGAGGTACAGCAGGCCCATGCGATAACGGAAGGCGTGCGCCCGCGGCAGATGCCGCCGGTGGCGGACCTCGCCGCAGTAAAGCGCGCTATGCAAGACGGCGTTCATCGCAGGCCTCCCGCAGGGCATCGGCGACGCGCA
Organism: Pseudomonas sp.; assembly: GCA_032064305.1. GTDB lineage: Bacteria > Pseudomonadota > Gammaproteobacteria > Pseudomonadales > Pseudomonadaceae > Stutzerimonas. The sequence continues at coordinate 32,102 of DAMBNU010000013.1, forward strand.
TCGCGCTGACCACACCGTCCTCATGGAAGCCGTTGCCCCAGTAGGCGCCGCAGAAGTAGCTGTGGTTGGCGCCGCTGAGTTCGTCGGCGCGCTGCTGGGCAGCGATGCCCTCGAGGCTGTACTGCGGATGGGCGTAGCGGTAACGGCCGAGGATGCGCGCCGGGTCGATCGCCTCGGTCTGGTTGAGGCTGACGCAGAACGTCTCCGGCGCCTCGATGCCCTGCAGGCGGCTCATGTCGTAGGTCACCGTCGCCAGCTGCCCGGCCGGCCCGCCGAGGCGGTAGTTCCAGCTGGCCCAGGCGCGCCGCCGGGTCGGCAGCAGCCGGGTATCGGTGTGCAGCACGACCTCATTGTTGGCGTATCGCAATGCGCCGAGGATCTGCTGCTCGGCACGCGTCGGGGCGTTGATCAGCCTCAGCGCCTCGTCGCTGTGGCAGGCGAAGATCACCTTGTCGAAACGTTCGGCACCCAGCGGGCTGACCAGCGTCACGCCGGCGCGGTCGCGTAGCACTTCGAACACCGGGCAATTGAGCCGGATGCGCTGGGCGAAGCCCTGGACCAGCGGGTCGATATAGGCCCGCGAGCCGCCTTCGACCACATACCACTGTGGCCGCTGGCTGACCGATAGCAACCCGTGGTTCTTGAAGAAGCGGATGAAGAAGGCCATCGGGAATTGCAGCATCTGCTGCAGCGACATCGACCAGATCGCTGCGCCCATGGGCACGATGTAGTGGTCGACGAAGCGCTGGTTGTAGCCGCCCAGGCGCAGGTATTCGCCAAGGGTGACGTGCGGCGCGATGCGCTGGTTGGCATCGTCCTCGAGGCTTTCCCGGTTGAAGCGCAGGATGTCGCGTAGCATGCCCCAGAAGGGCGGGGAGAACAGGTTGCGGCGCTGGGCGAACAGGCTGTTGAGGTTGTTGCCGTTGTACTCCAGGCCGCTGCGCGGATCGCTCACCGAAAAGCTCATCTCGGTCGGCTTGTAGGCCACGCCGAGGCGGTCGAGCAGACCGATGAAGTTCGGGTAGGTCCACTCGTTGAAGACGATGAAACCGGTGTCGATGGCGTAGTCGCGCCCGCCGACTTGGACGTCCACGGTATGGGTGTGACCGCCGATCCAGTCGGAGGCTTCGAACACCGTGACTTCGTGCTCGCGGACGAGCAGATGGGCGCTGGTAAGGCCGGAAATACCGCTGCCGATGATGGCGATCTTCATGACTGTCTTTCCTTGATGTCGCGGCGCGCCATGCGCTGGCCCAGTGCGAACTGCAGGCGTGCCGGAAGCAGAGAGATGCAACGCAGGGCGGCGATGAACAGCGCCGGAAACGCGATGTCCAGCGGGCGCCGTTCCAGCCGCCGGGCGATGTGTCGGGCGGCGCGCTCGGCCGACCAGCGCATCGGCATCGGGAAGTCGTTGCGCCGGGTCAGCGGCGTGTCGACGAAGCCCGGGCTGACCAGGGTGACGTCGATGCGCTCGGCCGCGAGATCAATGCGCAGCGACTCGAGCAGGTAGCGCAGGCCCGCCTTGGAGGCGCCATAGGCCCCCGCGCGCGGCATCGGCAGGTAGGTCACCGCGCTGGCGACACCCACCAGGTGCGGCCGGGCACCGCGGCGCAACAGCGGCAGCGCCGCCTCGATGCAATGGGCAGCGGTCTGCAGGTTGGCCTGCAGCACGCGCCCGACCAGAGCCGCTTCGAACTGGCTGGCGTCGATGTACTCGCAGGTGCCGGCATTGAGGATCACGGTGTCCAGCGCGCCCCAGCGGGCCTCGATCTGGGCGGCGATGGCCTGCACCTGTTCGGCCGCCGCCAGGTCACCCGGCACTACCAGCACCTGGGCCGGGTAGGCGTCCGCCAACGCCTGCAACGGCGTCTCGCGACGGGCGCTGAGGGCCAGCCGGTGGCCGGTTTGCAGCAGCTGCTTGGCCAGTGCCTGGCCGATACCGCTGCTGGCGCCGGTGAGCCAGATGCGTCGCGACCGGCTCATGCGAGCCTCCGTTGCAACAGGCGGATCAGGCCACCCAGCACCGGGACGTGCTGATAGAGCAGGGCGCCAGCATCGAAGTAATCGCGGTGCCGCACCACCTTGCCCGATGCATCCCAGCGCAGCATCGAGCAGCCCTCCAGGCTGATCGGCTTGCCACCTTTCAGGCGCGGGTGCCGGTAGCTCATGACCCAGCGCAGATATCCTTCGCCTTCGCGTACCTGGTCGAAGGCGAAGAACTCGAAGTCCAGTGCCGTGACGTTGGCGTACAGCTCGGCGAAATAGCGTTGCAGCTCGGCCAGCCCGCACACCTCGTGCAGCGGGTCGGTGAAGTGGACGGTCTCGGCATAGAGCTCGCCGAGCCGCTCGAGATTGTCTGCGTCGAGCTGGGCGAACTCGGCGGCGAAGCGGCGCAGGAAATCGCTCATGGCTGCTCCCCCAGTTGCCGAAAGGCCGTCAGGGCACGCTCGCGGCTGAACGGCAGGTCGACGATGGGCGCCGGGTAGTCGAGGTTGTCGAATAACCCACGGTCTCGACGCGGATCGTGCCTTTCGCGGCGGTCCAGATTGGCCAGTTCCGGCACCCAACGCTGCAGGAAGCGGCCATCCGGGTCGAATTTGGACGACTGGCTGATCGGATTGAACAGCCGGAAATAGGGCACTGCATCGGTTCCGGTCGAGGCGCTCCACTGCCAGCCGCCGTTGTTCGCCGCCAGCTCGCCGTCGATCAGGTTCTGCATGAACCAGCGCTCGCCCTCGCGCCAGTCGATCAGCAGGTTCTTGCTGAGAAACATCGCCACGATCATGCGCAGCCGGTTGTGCATCCAGCCGGTGGTCAGCAGCTGGCGCATCGCCGCGTCGATGATCGGGAACCCGGTGCGGCCCTGTTGCCAGGCCGCCAGTTCGTCGGGCGCGTGGCGCCAGGGCAGGCGTTCGGTTTCGGCGCGAAAGGCCCGGCCCATGGAGACCCGCGGGTAACCCACGAGGATGTGCGTGTAGAACTCGCGCCAGAGCAGCTCGTTGATCCAGGTGACGGCGCCGAGGTTGCCGCTGTCGAGTTCGCCGCGGTTGGCCCCAATCGCGGCATGCAGGCATTGTCGCGGCGAGATCACCCCGGCGGCGAGGTAGGGCGACAACTGGCTGGTGCCGGGCTCGGCCGGGAAGTCGCGGCGCAACTGATAGTCGGCGAGGTCGTCGGCGGCGAACAGCGCCAACCGCTGGCGAGCGAACTCCTCGCCGGCCGGCCACAGGCTGCGCAGGTGCTCGCTCGGCATGGCGAACCCCTCGACGCGGCCCGGCACCGGGTCGGCCGTAATCGCCAGCGGCGCCTGGCGCACGGGCGCCGGGACGCAGGCCGGCAGGGAATGGGTCAGGCGTACGTAGCAGACCTTACGGAACTGGCTGAACACCTTGAAGTAGCCGCCGGACAGGGTGGTGATGGTGCCCGGCGCAAAGAGCAGCCGGTCGAGGTGGCGGCGCGTCTCGACCCCGGCCCTGTCGATCGTCTCGGCCACGGCATCGTCACGCCGCCGTTCATGCACGCCATATTCATCGTTCAGGTGCAGCGTGCCGATCCGGTGCGTCCGGCACAGGTCGGCGATCAGCGCCGGAACCTCGGCCCAGTCCTGCGCATGGCGGATCAGCAGCGGCACGTTGAGCGCGGCGAGGCGCGTGGACAGCTCGGCCAGGTTACGCAGCCAGAAATCCACCTTGCAGGGCGCCTCGTCGTGCGCCAGCCACTGGCCGGGCGTGATGACGTAGAGCGCCACGGTCGGCCCGGCATTCATCGCCGCGGCAAGGGCCGTGTTGTCGCCCACCCGCAGGTCGGTGCGCAGCCACATCAGCTGGTTCATTCCAGATACCCCTTGGGGCTGTCGAGCAACGGGCTCTGCTGCAGGGCTTCAAGGGCCGCCAGCGGATCGATTGCCAGGGTCAACCCCTGGACATCGCGCAGTTCGGCCTGGTGAATGCTGGCGGCGGGACCGGCCAGCAGCAGCGGCATGGCCTGCGGATCGGCGATCCGCGGCAGCTGGCGCTTGAGATAGCCGCTGTCCAGCGACTGGCTGGCATACAGCAGCACGCCGCGCGGCTGGATACGTTCGAGGGCCAGGGGGAGGTCGGCCAGCGGCACTGACCATTCGATGACGTCCACCGGGCAGCCGGCGCTGGACGCCAGCCAGGCGCAGAGCCAGAGACCAGGCTCGAAGCGCTGGTCGCAGAGGTTGACCAGCAGCAGGGGCGCACCGCTGTGCTGGCGGTTGCTGTGATAGACCCGGGTGCCGAGCTTGGTGCGCAGCCAGGAGTCGAACAGTCCGCGCTCCAGTTCCGCACCGAGCTGGTTGGCCCAGCGTTGCTCCAGGCTGGTCAGCAGTGGCAGCAGCAGGTGCTTGCACAGCGTGCGCGGCGGGTACAGCGAGAGCGCTCGGTTGAAACTGTCGTCCAGGGCCCGCTCGGCGAGGTGGACGATGGCCTGCAGCATCTGCTCATGCAGCCCGCCCCACTGGTTGTGTTCGGCAAGATTCAGCGTCTGGCGCGCATCGAGCAGCTGCCTGACCTGGCCGACGGCGACGCCACGGTTGAGCCAGTTGAGGATCTTGTGAATGCGCTGGACATGGCTGTCGTCGTACAGGCGATGGCCCTTGGCGGTGCGCCGCGGCACGATCAGGCCGTAGCGCCGTTCCCAGGCCCGTAGGGTCACCGGGTTGACGCCGGTGAGGCGGGCGACCTCGCGGATGGGAAACCAATCGTCGCCCAGGCCGTGCTGTGTGTCATCGTCGGAAAGTCGGGTCATGGTCAGATGCCGTTGCGCAGGCTGAGGTCTTCAGGGTGCGGTTGCAGGTAGGCCTGGGTGGCGATGTAGCGGTCGGGGTGGCGGCGGAAGTGGTGCTTGAGCAGGGTCATGGGCACGACCAGCGGAATGATCCCCTGGCGGTACTGGCTGATCAGGCGCTGCAGCTCCTGCTTGTCGTCCTGGCCGATGTCGTGCTTCAGATAACCGCTCAGGTGCTGCAGCACGTTGCTGTGCGTGCCGCGCGAGGCGGTCTTCTTCAGGGCGCGCATAAGCTGGCTGAAATAGGCCGGGGCGAAGGTCTCCAATGGTTGCTTGCCGACCGTGGCGACCAGGCGGCCGAGGGCCTTGTACTGCAGCGGATCGGTGGCCATCAGTTGATACTTGTAGCGGGAGTGGAATTCCACCAGTGCCCTGGATGTCAGGCCGGCCGCCACCAGGCCCTGCCATTCGGCGTAGGCGAACACTCGGGCAAGAAAATTCTCGCGCAGCACCGGGTCGTTGAGGCGGCCGTCTTCCTCGATCGGCAGGTCCGGACGGGCCTGCATCAGGGCGCGGGCGAACAGGCCCGAACCGCCACCGTCGACCGGATGACCGTTGGCCTGGTAGACCTTCACGCGCTCCATGCCGCAGGAGGGCGACTTCTGCATCAGGATGAAACCGCTGAGATCCTGCAGCTCGGCGGCGACTTGCTTGCCATACGCGATCAGCGCGTCGGTGACGTCGTGTTCGGCATGCACGCTGCCGACCGCGCGCGGACTGTCCGGCTCGCCGACCAGACGGATCGGCTCGCGCGGCGTGCCCAAGCCGATGGCGACCTCCGGGCAGACCGGGACGAATTCGAAGTGACTGGCCAGTGTTTCACTGCACAGGCGCGACTCCTTGTGGCCGCCGTTGAAACGCACGGGGCGGCCCAGCAGGCAGGCACTGATGCCGACTTTGATGAGGGGGCGAACTGAATGGGGCATGGGATCGACCTCGCTACTTTCTTGTACAGATGAGGTTTCCTGTACAGCATGAGGCCATCATAGGTGGTTAATTGTACGAGTCAATACGTTCTGTATAAGAAAAAGCCGGTCTTTTACTTTTTGTACAAGTTGTCAGTGCCAGCCCAAGCGCCAGCGCGTTTCGTCACGCAAGGCTCGCCAGTCGAGCCACTCGCTGCGACGGCTGTGCACGGCCTGAATCTCGACCCTGAGCAGGACGCCTTCCTCGTCACGCTCGAGGTCGACGACGATGAAATGTTTTTCCTTATGCCGCGGCTGGGTCGCGGTCCATTTCGACAGCAGCAGCTTCTGAGGATTGAAGCGGTTCATACGCGCGCCAGCGCCTGCTGCGCAGCGGCCCGTCCGCTCAGCCAGGCTGCTTCGACAGTGCCGTCCAGGCACCAGTCGCCGCACGCGTGCAGACCGCTGGCCGCGCTCAGCGCGCCCCAGCCGCGCGCCTGCTCGGGCTGCGCATAACGCCAGCGGTGGGCATGGCAGGCGAACGGCGCTGGCAAGGGGCGCTCGAGCAGCTGGGCAAAGGCCTCTAGCAAGTGCGCGATGACCGGTTCGGGCGACTGCTCGAGGTGCCGGGCGCTCCAGCCGGCGTCCGCGTGCAGCACCCAGTGGTCGGGTGCCCGGTCGCGGCCCGGCTTGCTGCTATTGCGCACCGCGCGGGCGAGAGGGCCCTGTCGGGTGGTGAAGACGTCGACGGGCGTATCCAGAGGGCTGTCGAAGGCGGCCGCGACGACCCAGGCCGGCGTCATCGCGACGCTGGCGGCAAGGCTCGCCAGCCCGGGCGCGGCGGCCAGCAGCGGCACGGCCTGCGGCGCCGGAACGGCAAGGATGACCTGGGCGAACGGCCCGTGTTCGGCGCCCCCGGCCTCGGTGAGGTACCAACTGCCGGCGCGTCGGGTCAGTGCGCTGATACGGCAGTCAAAGGTGACCGGCGTGTCGCCCAGCAGGCCGCGGGTCAGCGCGCTCATGCGGGGCGCGCCGACCCAGCAGCCGGCCGGACTGTCAGGCGCTGCACGCGGGCCGTCCGGATAGTTGTACAGGTGCGGTTGCCAGGTCGCGGCCTCGCCCCGTGCCTGGCAGCGGGCCAGCTCCGCGATGAAGTCCGGGTCGCTGGCGGCAAAGCAGGGCGTACCCAGGTCGAGGCTGCCCCATTTGCCGCGTTTGCTGGCCATACGTCCGCCGCTGCCGCGGCTCTTGTCGAACAACTGAACCGCACGACCGGCTGCCTGGAGCGCAGTGGCCGCGGACAATCCGGCAATGCCGGCGCCGATGATCGCGATAGGGCGCATGCTGGTGGACACCTCGTCTGAGTGGGACGCTAGGCTACCCTTGCGGCGCTAAGTTATACAAGACTAAGAACCTGTATAGATGTACTATCGACTTCGAGCGACCGGCCATCCTTCGGCACGGCGCTCGAATCGCCGCGTGCGAGGAGGTCATCATGAACATTCTGCTCACCGGAGGGACCGGCCTGATCGGCCGGGCGCTCTGCCGGCACTGGCTCGAACAGGGCTACCACCTCTGGGTTTGGAGCCGTTCGCCAGAGCGTGTGGCCAGCCTCTGCGGTGACCGCGTACTGGGAATCGGCGAGCTCAAGGAGGTCGACACCGTGCCCTTCGACGCGGTTATCAACCTCGCCGGGGCGCCAATTGCCGACCGGCCCTGGACCCAGTCGCGCCGCCGCTTGCTGTGGAACAGCCGCATCGGCCTGACCGAACAGCTGGTGGAGTGGCTGGCCGGGCGGGTGCAGCGGCCCGCCGTGCTGATTTCCGGCTCGGCCGTTGGCTGGTACGGCGATGGCGGCGAGCGCCAGCTGACCGAGGCCGACCGCCCGCTGGGCAACGATTTCGCCAGTCAGCTGTGCATTGCCTGGGAAGAAAGCGCACAGCGCGCCGAGGCCCTGGGCATGCGCGTGGTGTTGGTGCGCACCGGCCTGGTGCTGGCGCCACGGGGTGGCTTCCTGCAGCGCCTGCGGCCGCTGTTCTCGCTGGGGCTTGGCGGCCGGCAGGGCGATGGGCGCCAGTGGATGCCCTGGATTCATCTGGCTGACCAGATCGGGCTGATAGATTTTCTTCTGCAGCAACCGTCCGCTCGCGGCCCCTACAATGCCTGCGCACCGGCGCCGGTGCGCAACGCCGAGTTCACCAGTGCCTTCGCGGCGAGCCTCGGCCGGCCGGCGCTGCTGCCGGTACCGGCTGCGTTGTTGAAGCTCGGGCTCGGCGAGCTGGCCGGGTTGATCCTCGGTGGTCAGAAGGCAGTGCCGGCACGGCTGGAAGCGGCCGGTTACCGCTTCCGCTTCGCCTCGCTCGATGCGGCATTGGCAGACCTGCGCAAGGCGTAGGGCTGTGTGAAAATGGCACCGCAGCCACCGGCTGCGGTGCGATCCTCCCAAATCAGTAGTCAGGAATGTGCATGTCAGAGCAGGGGTTGTTGTTGGTCAATCTGGGTTCGCCGGCCTCCACGGATGTGGCCGATGTGCGGCGCTATCTCAACCAGTTCCTGATGGACCCCTATGTGGTCGACCTGCCGTGGCCGCTGCGGCGGCTGCTGGTGTCGCTGATCCTGGTCAAGCGTCCGGCCCAGTCAGCGCATGCGTATGCCTCGATCTGGTGGCCGGAAGGCTCGCCGCTGATGGTGCTCAGCCAGCGCCTGACCGAGGCCGTGCGACCCTTGTGGACGGAAGGACCGGTCAAGCTGGCGATGCGCTACGGCGAGCCGACCATCGAGCGTGCACTGCTGGACTTCGCTGCCCAGGGCGTGCGCCAGGTCACTCTGGCGCCGCTCTATCCGCAGTTCGCCGACAGCACCACCACCACGGTTATCGAGGAGGCGCGCCGGGTGATCCGCGAACATGGCCTCGACACCCAGCTGGCGATCCTGCAGCCCTTCTTTGACCAGCCCGAGTACCTCGATGCCTTGGTCGAAAGCGCCCGGCCGTATCTGGAGCAGCCCTTCGATCACTTGCTGCTGAGCTTTCACGGGCTGCCGGAGCGGCATCTGCACAAGACCGACCCGACCGGCGCGCATTGCCTGAAGGTCGAGAACTGCTGCCAGCGCGCCGAGGGCGAGGTGCTTGCCAGCTGCTACCGCGCGCAGTGCATCCAGGGCGCCGAAGCCTTCGCCGAGCGCGCCGGGCTGCGTGCGGATCAATGGTCGCTGTCGTTCCAGTCGCGCCTCGGGCGCGCCAAGTGGATCGAGCCCTACACCGAGGCGCACCTCGAGGCACTGGCGGCGCAGGGCGTGAAAAAGTTGCTGGTGATGTGCCCGGCCTTCGTTTCCGACTGCATCGAGACGCTGGAGGAAATCGGCGACCGGGGCCGCGAACAGTTCATCGAGGCGGGCGGTACCGAGCTGCAGCTGGTCCCCTGCGTCAACACCCATGACCACTGGGTGCAAGCGCTGGTCACGCTCTGCCGCCGCGCGCCGCTGGCGTTGTAGGGCCGCCGACGCTTGCCGCGCGGCCCCTGGCGGGCCGCGCGGGTCAGGCCACCGCGCCCAGCTCCAACGCTTCGAACTCAGCCAACGGGACCGGGCGGCTGAACAGGTAGCCCTGGAACATTTCGCAGCCATTGGCGATCAGCAGCGCGCGCTGGGCTTCGGTTTCCACGCCTTCGGCGATCACTTCCAGGTTGAACCCGGCGGCGAGCGCGCAGGTTGCGCGGATAATCGTCTGGCTGCTGGTGTCCTCGGCCAGCTGGCGGACAAAGGACTGGTCGATCTTCAGTTGGTCCAGCGGCAGGCGCTGCAGGTAGGCCATGGAGGAATAGCCGGTGCCGAAGTCGTCGATGGAGAAGCGGATGCCGTGCCGCTTCAAGGTCTTCATCCGCACCACGGCCTCTTCCATGTCGTCGAGCAGCAGCGATTCGGTGATCTCCAGCTTGAGCAGCCGTGGGTCGGCGCCGGAGCTGCCCAGCAGTGCCAGCAGGCGTTCGACGAAATCGGCCTGGTAGAGCAGGCTGGCGCTGAGGTTGACGGCCAGGGTCAGCCGGGCGCGCGCCGGCTGGCTGGCCCAGGCGGCGAGCTGACGGCAGGCCTGGGTCAGCACGACGAAATCCAGTGCCTCGACCAGCCCCGCCCGCTCGGCCGGGCCGATGAAGTGGACCGGGGCGAGCAGGCCACGCTCCGGGTGCTGCCAGCGCACCAGCACCTCGGCGCCCACCAGGCCGCGCTGGCGCTGGATCTGCGGCTGGAAGTGAATGACGAATTGGCCGGTCGACAGCCCGTGGCGGATCTCGTCCTCCAGGCGCAGGCGCTCTTGCACCGCCTGCTGCATACGCGGGTCGAAAAAGCGCAGTGCGTTCTTGCCGGCCTGCTTGGCCTCGTACATCGACATGTCAGCGCGTTTCATCAGCTCTTCGGCATCGCCGTCGCAGGCGTTGATCAGCACCACGCCGACGCTGGCACTGCTGTGCAGGAGCAGGGCGCCCAACTGGTAGGGCTCACTGAGGGCCGACAGGATCTTCTCGCCGACATTCTCGGCCTGGGCCGCGGCGTATTCGGCCTTGGTGTCCAGGTCTTCGAGCATGACCACGAATTCGTCGCCGCCCAGCCGCGCCACGGTGTCGACGCTGCGGACCTCGTGGCCGAGTCGCTCGGCGACCACACAGAGCAACTGGTCACCGGCCTGGTGTCCGTGCAGGTCGTTGATGTTCTTGAAGTTGTCGAGGTCGATGAACATCAGCGCGCCGTAATGCTGACTGCGCGCGGTCGCGGCCAGCGCCTGGGTCAGACGGTCGATCAGCAGGCGCCGGTTGGGCAGGTTGGTCAGCGGGTCATAGAAGGCCAGGTGATGAATGCGCTCTTCGGCTTCCTTGCGCTCGGTGATGTCGGTGAACGCGGCGACGTAGTTCGACACTACGCCGCGGGCGTCGAGCACCGTGCTGATCGACAGCCACTCGGGGTACACCTCGCCGCTCTTGCGGCGGTTCCATATCTCACCTTGCCAAGCGCCGGTCTGCTGGATGCTGCGCCACATGGCCAGGTAGAAGTCGGCAGGATGCCGGCCCGAGGCAAGCAGGCGGGTGTCCTGGCCGATGGCTTCCTCGGCGCTGTAGCCGCTGATCTGGGTAAATGCCTGGTTGACGCGCAGGATGCGGTTGTCGGCGTTGGTGATGATCATGCCCTGCTGGGATTCGAAGGCGATGGAGGCGATGCGGCGCTCCTGCTCGGCATTGGCGCGCTCGCTGATGTCCCGGCTCAGGCACACCACGGCCGGCTTGTTCGGCTGTGCCTGCATCAGGCGCTGGGCGCGGACCTCGAAGACCTTCAAACCGTCGTCGGTTTGGACCGAGTATTCCAGCAGGCCGGGCGTGCTGCTCGCCAGGGTGTCGCGGATCAGCTGGTGAAAGCGGTTGGCCTGCGCCCGCGGCAATACCTCCTCGAGGGTCTTGCCGACCAGGTTGGCGGCGGCGCCGTGTAGCAGAGCGGCCTCGTTGGCGATGACCTCGAGGTAGCGGCCGTCTTCGTCGATCACCAGCAGGACATCCGGAATGGCCTGGGTGATGGCACGCAGACGGGCCTCGCTGAGGTGCATGGCCCGCTCGATCTGGGCGCGGTTGAGCATGTCGGCCAGCAGCAACCCAAGCAGCACCACCGCGGTGGGCAGCACTAGCAGCATCGGCAGCGCGACCTGGCCCAGGGTCGGTGCAACGAAGGGCGCCGGCAGCAACAGCAGCGAGGCGACCACGCCGGCGTGCAGCAGCAGGCCGAACAGGAACAGCTGCCAGAAGCCCACCGCGACATGGCCCCGTCGGTGCAAATGCCGGTAGGCCAACCCCAGGACGACCGGCAGCGCGACATTGATCAGCCCGACCCAGACGCCCGCACCACCGAGCCAGATGCGGTAGCCCGCGGCGATCACCGAGGCGATGCCGGCCACCAGCGGGCCGCCGAACAGCGCCGCCATGCTTAGGACTACGGTGCGCGCGTCGAAGATGATCCCGGACTGGGTGGCGATCGGCATCACCATGCCGACCACGCAGGCACCGCCAAACCAGATGCCAGCGATGAATTGCGCCTGGCGCTGGTGATGCTGTCCCCAATGTCGCGAGGTAAAGGAGAGCAGCCAACACAGCGCCAGCAGCACCGTTGCGTTTTCGACGAATGCGTAGGAAGTCAAAGGAAACGATCCGGATACAGCCGCCGTCCAGATTGGCGGGAACTTAGTGGCAGATGGCTATTATTCGCGTTTTTAACGCGCGGTGCATCGGCTAATGCGCCGAGCGGTCATCTGGACGCCGGATGGCGACCGGTAGCGGCGCCTTCCGAGCAGGCTATCGGCGCCGCGGCGGGGGACTGAAGGGGCGAGTGAAACGCGACGACCGGAGACGTTCAGGCGTCCCGGGCAGCCAGTTGCTCGCGCAGGCTGGCGACCTCGGCTTCGAGCTCGCGGACGCGCTGCTTAGCCTCGACCTCGGGCGTGACGTCCTTCTGGATGCCAATGTAGTACGTGAGCTGGTCGCCTTCGTTGAATACCGGGGTGATGGACAGTTCGTTCCAGAACGCGCTGCCATCCTTGCGGTAGTTGCGGATGATTTGTCGGCACGGAGTATTGCTGCGCACCGCCTCGCGGATCGCGGCCAGGCCTGGCTGGTCGCGGTCACCGGCCTGCAGGAAACGGCAATCCTGATAGAGGATATCGTCGACCTCGTAACCGGTGAGGCGCTGGAAGGCCGGGTTGGCGTAGATCAGGATGTTGTCCTCGCCTTCCTGCTCGGCGACCACGATTCCGTCGTTGGAGGCTTCGATTACCAGTTGCAGCAGCTTGGCGTTGATCATGGGGATGTCCCTTGTTCGTTTCGCGGCATTCTAGATCAAGTCCTCCGGGGCTGGCACAAGGCTTTTGCAACTGGGGCCGCCGCCGCTGCAGTCAGGCAGGATGTTTGCGGAAAAACAGGGTGATCTGCCCGACTTCGACGCCGAACTTGCTCATGAAGGAACGGTTGGCAAGGGTCTGCTCGTCGAGCATGTACATCCAGTCGTCGAGGGTGACGTCGTAGACCGCGTCATCGACCGGCAGGCGCAGCACATAGCGCCAGCGCAAGGCATTGCCAGCCACCTCGCCCAGGGCCTCGCCAACCACGTCTGAGGCGGTCCCGCGCCAGCGACCCGGGCCATCCGGGCGGATGGTCCAGACCCGCCGCTGGTGGGTGCCGTCACTGTAGGTGAAGCGTTCGTCGAGGATCAGGTTGTCGCCGTCCTGCCGCCCCTCGATGAGGACGGTGAAACGTTTGACCACCTCGCCGGAGCGTTTCTGGAACATGCCCCAGGCGTCGACCCGGCCATTGAAGAAGTTGCGCAGCTCGAGCGGTGGCCCCTGGTCGCGGTAGTCCGCCACCTCGACCTGGGTGCAGCCGGCAAGCAGGATGCAACACATCATCAGCCATCGTTTCATCGGGTTTCTCCACGGGTGAGGGAAGACAGCATCAGCGCCGCGCCGATCTTCAGCAGGCAGGGGAGCGCGGCATAGACCAGTGCCAGCTCGGCGCCGGCCGGCTGGCCGGGCTGGTAGCCCAGCAGCGCGAGGATCGGCAGCGCCAGCCCGGACACGGCCAGCGCGAGCTTGGCCAGCAGGCTCCACAGGCCGAAGTAAGCGGCGGTGGCATGGCGTTGTTCGGGCGGAATCAGGTCGGCCAGCAGCGCCGGCGGCAGCGCCAGGTCGGCGCCCAGGGCGAGGCCGGAGAGCAGGCAGACGCCGGCGTAGGCCCAGGCATCGCCGGGCCCGAGCCAGGCGGCCCAAACGAATGCGCAGCAGGCCATCGCCATTCCGGTCCGCCAGGCGCGGGCCTTGCCGATCCGGTTGGCCAGGCGGGTCCAGAGCGGCAACCCCGCGGCACCGCTGACGAAGTAGAGCGCCAGAAACAGGCCGCCCATATCGGCGAGCGCCAGGCGGTCGGCGATGAAGAACAGCGCCAGGGTCGCCGGGATCGCCACGGCCACCGCATTGACGAAGAACACCCGGCTCAGCTGGCAAAAGGCCCGGTTATTCAGTGGCACACGCCACCCGAGGCCGGTCGTCGCCGGACGTTGCGGACGCGGCGCGCGCCACACCAGCAGACCGGCGGCCGCCGCCAGTAGTAGCGCGAACAGACCGGCGAACAGGGCCATCGCCGTTGCCCGGTCGAGCCAGCCGGAGAGTAGCGCCGGCAGCACGCTGGCCAGGACCACGCCAAACAGCCCGGCGCCCTCGCGCCAGGCCGCGACCTGAGTGCGTAGGGCCGGGAGGTCACTCAAGCGGGCGCCCCAGGCGAGGTAGGTGATGTTGATCAGGCTGTGCAGGCTGTAGGTTGCCACCAGTGCGAGGGCCAGCCAGGTTCCGATCAACCAGTGACTGCCGGTCGGCGGCACCAGCAGCGCGGCCATCGCCACGGCCAGCCCCACGGCCGCGGCGAGCACCAGGCGATTCCAGCCGCGCGGCGTCAAGCGGTCGATCATCCAGCCGAGCCAGGGGTCCTGTACGGTGTCGACCAGCCGCGCACCGAAGAGTATTGCGCCGGTCAGGCCGAGGCCGAGGCCGACCTCGGTCGCGTAGAAGTTGGGCACCAGGACGTAGATCGGCAGCATCGCCATGGCCAGCGGCAGCCCGAGGCCGCCGTAACGGGCAAGATCGGCGCGCGTCATGGCGTGCCCAGCAGTTGCCGGCGCAGCGTCCGGTCGCGACTGTCCGCGCTGAGCCAGATGGCAAAGAAGGCCTCGGCAAAGGCTGGCTCGCGGATTTCCTGGCGTAGCTGCCCGTTCAGGTAAAAGCGGCAACCGGCTCCCGGCAGGTAGAGGCCGGCGAGCCGATCACCCGGCGCGACATCGGCGAAGGCCTGCTCCATTGCTTGTTCCCAGCGCCTGAGCCGCGGTCCATTCGGCTGGCCGAGCCGGCGCATTTCGTCGAGGCTGGCTTGCACCAGGGTGTCGCGCCGAAAGGCGCGGTGATAGCGCAGTTCCAGCACGAAGGGCGAATCGGCGCGCAGCGGCGTGTCTGCCGCGAGCAGACGGGCGCGGTACAGGCGCACGCCGAGTAGAGTTGCGTCGCCCTCGCCGACCAATCGAGCGTCCGGCAGCGCCTGATGCCAATCGTTCGCCGACACGCAGATGCTCACCAGCCACAAGGCCAGCCATGCAGCACGAGCGATCATGGCGCGTCCTCCCGTTCCCGTTCCCGCCCCCCGGCTAGGCGCCTGGGCTCAGCGGCTGCCCGCGAGCGTGATGGAGACCGATTCGGCGAAGCGCAAGGCATGCGGCTTGTCCACTTCTACCTCCGCGTAGTGCACCTCCGGGCGGCTCATCACCAGGTCGAGAATTTCCTGGGTCAGGCGCTCCAGCAGGTTGAACCGGTTGTTTTCAACATGGGCGATCACCGCCTTGGTCAGGGTGCGGTAGTTCAGCGCGGTGTCGATGTCATTGGCGCGCACCGCATCGATCGCCCGATAGAACACGGTGAGGTTGATCAGCACGTCTTGCTTGTTGAGGATCTCGTCCTCGTTGATGCCGATGTAGGTGCGCAGGCGCAGGTCCTTGACACGGATGCGCGCCAGGCCGGGTTCCATGCGGGGCATCAGCGGCTCCCCCCGATCAGCTGCAGGAACTCCATCCGCGTGGTGCAGGACTCGCGGAAGGCGCCGAGCATCACCGAGGTGTTCATCAGCGAGTTCTGCTTCTCGACGCCGCGCATCATCATGCACATGTGCTTGGCCTCGATGACCACCGCCACGCCGGCGGCGTGGGTGACCTCCTGGATCGCCTCGGCGATCTGCCGGGTCAGGTTTTCCTGGATCTGCAGGCGCCGCGCGTACATGTCGACGATGCGCGCCACCTTCGACAGGCCTAGCACCTTGCCGGTGGGGATGTAGGCCACGTGCGCCTTGCCGATGAAGGGCAGCATGTGGTGTTCGCACAGCGAGTACAGCTCGACGTCGCGCACGATCACCATCTCGTCGTTATCGGAGGCGAAGAGGGCGCCGTTGACCACTTCTTCCAGCGACTTTTCATAGCCGTTGCACAGGTATTGCAAGGCCTTGGCGGCCCGCTTGGGCGTGTCGAGGAGACCTTCGCGCTGCGGATCCTCACCGACACCGAGGAGGATTTCGCGGAAGTGGCCGGACAATTCGTTCATGAAGCATTCCTCTGGAAGGCGGTGCGTAGACGCAAGCGATGCGAGCGCCCGGGTGCCGGGTCGGAGCGGCGGGCGAGGCAGAGTGCCAGTCGAGCTAAAGCTATACCAGAAGATTGTGTTGTACAAGAAAATTTCGTGGTGTTGTAAAGCTTTTGGATGCCTCGACCGGGAACGGGATGCAGCGTTGACAGGGCTTCGGCCGGAACAGTCGGTGCCCGCTCCGCGTGGCGAAGCGACTAGAAACCCTTCGTTCTGTACAGGTTTTGCGTGTGGTCAGGCGTCGCGATTGCAGCTGTCGACGCAGCGGCTCGCGCCCGCCGGATGCGGCAGCCAGCCCAGGTGCGGGCGAGCGAGGCTGAACAGACGGTACGCCAGCAGCAGCAACGGCCGCAGCGGCCGCCAGCCGAGCAGCATGGCCCAGCGGTCGAGCCCTGCCGCACGCCAGCTCCAGTAGGTCGCATCGACACCGGTCAGCCACTGCCCGTCGGCGCTGCGCGCGTGCAGGATGTTGCGCAACTGGCTGACGGAGCGCTCGGGGCAGGCGAAGCCGGCGGCACTGATGTCCACCAGTAGCAGCCGCTCGGGAACGGCATGCCGCCGCAACCAGAGGATTTCCCGAGCGCAAAGCGGGCAGGCGCCATCGACGTAGAGCGTCAGCGGCCATTTCGGATGCATAGCGAAACCCTCGGTTTGTATAGCTTTTGTATAGCCTATGCCTGCCGGGCGTGGGTTACAATGCGCGCTTTCCCTGCCTTAGCCGCCCGCACCATGACCGATTCCGCCGATGCATCCACGCTGCTTTCATCCGAGTCGCTGAAACGGGAAGACCTGTTTCCGATACGTGAGGTGTCGCGCCTGACAGGCGTGAATCCGGTGACCTTGCGTGCCTGGGAGCGCCGCTACGGCCTGATCCAGCCGACCCGCACCGAAAGTGGCCACCGCCTGTATTCCATGGCCGACGTCGAGGCGGTGCGCAGCATCGTCGCCTGGACTGAGCGCGGCGTGGCGGTGAGCAAGGTCGGCAGCATCCTGTCGCGCAGCGCCGCGACCAAGGCCGCCGCGCCGCCGGAGCAGCTGGAGGCGGTCGCCGGAGAATGGGCCGAATGGCAGGCGCAGGTGCAGCGTGCCGTGAGCCAGTTCGATGACAATCGTCTAGACCAGGTCTACGGCCAGATCTTCTCGACCTACCCGCTGCCAGTGGTATTTCAGGAAGTCCTGCTGCCGCTCTGGCAACAGCTGCTGGTGCGCCAGGGCGCGTTCGGCCAGACCAGCGAATGGCTGTTCCTTGACGGCTTCCTGCGCGCGCGGGTGTTGCAGCGCCTGCAACTCGGGCGAGGCCAGGCCGAGGAGCGCGTGCTGCTGGCGGCGGTGCCAGGGCAGTGCCGCGAATTGGAACTGCTGGTCGCCGGCCTGCTGCTCGCCAGCGAGAAGATCGAGGTCAGCGTGCTGGCGATCGGTCAGCCGCTTGAGGAGTTGACGCTGGTCTGTGAGAAGGTCCGCCCGCGCGCCATGGTGCTGTACTCCAACGTGCCGGCTAACGCGGCGCTGCTCAAGCAGCTCACCCGGCTGGCCTTGAGCCTCGACTGCCCGCTGGCGATGGCCGGGGAGGCCGCCGAATTTTCCGAGGAAGGCCTGCGCCATTCACCGGTCGCCTGCCTGGGTAATGCGGGGAAGCTGATGCAGCGCCGTCTGTTGCAGTTCCTCGACGGGCATCTGGACACCTGAGCGCACCGGGCTTGCCCTTGTTCGGCGAGCGCAGGATGCTTGGAAGCGATCGCGCCGGGACCGTCCCGGGGCGAACCTCAAGCCCCCTTGCCGCAAAAGGCGCAGCCCATGCCCACGACTGATCCGACCCGGCGACCTGCCCGCAGCACCCTGGCCAACGGCCTGCAGGTGCGCCTGTTGCCGCTGCCGGGCGCTGCGCAGAGCGCCGCCTGGGTCCGAGTCCACGCGGGAGCCCACGACGCGCCGTCCGCGTATCCGGGGCTGGCGCATTTCCTCGAGCACCTGCTGTTTCTTGGCAGCCATGCCTATCCGGGCAGCGACGCGCTGATGCCCTTCGTGCAGGCCTGTGGCGGCCAGCTCAATGCCTCGACTCGCGAGCGCCACACCGATTTCTTCTTCCAGGTCCCGGCCGACCAGCTCGACGGGGCGCTGCTGCGCCTGCTCGACATGCTGGCGCGACCCTTGCTCGACCGCCAGGCGCAGCTGCGCGAACGCGAGGTGCTGCAGGCCGAGTTCCAGGCGCGGGCCAAGGACGTCGACACCCTGTGCGACGCCGCGCTCGGGCAGGGGCTGGCAGCGGCGCATCCGTTCGCGGCCTTCCACGCCGGCAACCGCGACACGCTGCCCGTCGAGGACGATGCCTTCCAGGCGGCATTGCGCGGTTATCACCAGCGGTTCTACCGCACCGGCCAGCTCGAGCTGCTGCTGGCCGGCCCGCAGGATGCGCCGGTCCTGCAGCGGCTTGCCGAGCAGGCCGACCGGCAGTTGCTGGCCGGCCCGTTCGTCCATCGCAGCGCGCCACCTCTGCTAGCGCGGCAAGCCGGCTGGCTGCGGATGCAACTGTCTGAGACCCAACCGCGCCTGCATCTGGCATTCATGCTCGACGGCCTGCCGGAACAGGCCGACACGGCGCTGGACTACCTGGCCTGCTGGCTCGGCTCCGAAGCGCCGGGCAGCCTTGCGGCGCGGCTGCGTGAGGCCGGGCTATGCCGCTCCGTCCGGCTACGCCTGCCGCACCGCTACACCGGCCAGTGCGTGGCGGTCGTCGAGCTGCGGCTCACGGCGTCCGGCCTCGACGCGCGGGCCTTGATGGTCGAAGCGGTGTGCGACTGGCTGCGGTTGTTTACCGGTGCGTCCTGCTGGCCCGCTTGCAGCGAGGCCTATGCGCTCATCGTGCAGCGCCAGCTGCAGCGCGCCGAACCCCTGGCCCTGTTGCGCCACTGGGTCGAGCCGCTGGCCTGGGGCCAGGACAGCGATGCCGCGACGCTGCAGCGAGCATTGCAGGCCCTGGGCGAATGCCTCGCCGCGGCCCGGCCGCTGGTGCTGACAGTCGATCGCAGCGACTGCCCACCCATCAAGACCGGCGGCTTTGCGCTGCGCCTTGCCGAGGAGCCGGCGGCGCGCGCCGAACCGTGCGACTGGCACTGGCAGTGCCCGACGATCAATCCGTGGCTGAAGCCCGGTCCGGCTGGCTACCCAGCGTCCCGGCGGCGGCCGGCGGTGCACTGGCAACCGGCCGCAGAATCAGACGAGCTGGGCGTGGTCTTTCTCGGCTGGCAGTTCGACGAGGCGCCCCCGGCGGCACTGTGGCACAGCCTGGCGCAGGCCATCGAGGCGAGCAGCGCGGCGGCCTTGGAGGCCGGTGTGCAGCTGCGTTTCGAGGATTTGGGCGACGCCTGGCAACTGGTGCTCGAGGGGGTCGCCGATGTCATCCCGGCGATCCTTGCCGACCTGGCGAACCTGTTCGAAGCGCCGGCTGCCGCCGCGTTCGTCGAAGGCCAGCGACGGGCTGCGCAGGCCGCCGCGCTGCAGGGCGACGACATGCTCATCAGGCAGCTGCTGCGGTGGTTGCCACGCCTGCTGGGCGAACAGGCGCCAGAAGCTGCATCGCGCTTGACGGTGGATGCGCACGGGCTGCAACAGTGCTGGGGCGCGGCGCGCTGGCAGGCCCTTGCGGTCGGCTTGGCGCCCGGTCGCGAGGGCCCGCTGGTCGATGCGCTGGACCGCGTGCCGGGCGCGCCGCTGTCGCAGCCACACGCGGCGGTTGGTCGACGTTTCGGCCGGCACTGGTACACGCTCGGCCTGCCAGGCACCAACGTCGCTCAGGCTGACACGGGCTGGTTGCTGTTCTGCCCGCTGTCGGATCGCTCGGCAAGTGGCGAGGCGGCCTGGCGGGTCCTGGCGCGCCTGATGGAGAGTGCGTTCTTCCGTCGCCTGCGCAGCGAGTTGCAACTGGGCTACGCGGTGTTCAGCCGCTTTCACTGCGTGGGTGCCCACGCCGGCGTGCTGTTCGCCGTGCAGTCGCCCAGCGCTTCGGCGACGCAGATTCTTGACCATTGTCTGCAGTTTCTGGACGGCTTTGCCGAGGCGCTGGCAGCGCATCCCGACGCGGCGCTGGTTCAGGCCGCACAGGCGGCGAGCGACCGCCAGCTGGCTGCACTGGCCGACCCGCGCATGCAGGCAGAGCAGGCCTGGCAGTGCCGCCTGGCCGGGCTGCCTCCGGAGCATCCCCAGGTCGTGGCTGCCGCCATGGCGACGCTTACCGGCAGGGACCTCGTCGGCGCCCTGCAAGCCATCCGCGCTGGCCACGGCGGCTGGGTGGTGGTCGCCACGCAGTCGGCCCCCGAGGCCGGCTGGGCCTGACGTCCAGACCCGGCCCTCCCGCCATCCGTTTTCGCTGCGCCCGGCAGCATGCTGCCGGTGCGTTCGTGGGGGTTTTGCGACCTAAGCGTAACGGCGTACTACCGAAGCGCTAGGCCGTCCGGCAGGCATGTCCCGTCCGAACAGGCCAAGCCTCGGCGCGCAGCCAAAGTAGTAGCCAAGCGCCGCTATCGCAGCGTATGGCCCCGGGGATGGGGTTTCGATAATCCGCTTCGACACGACTGCCCGTCGTCACATCAGCGGAGAGCGCCATGCAGAACAAGAAAAACGCCGTCACCACCCTGTTGCCCCTGGCCCTGGCCAGCGCGATTGCCATGACCCTGAGCCAGTCGGCCCTGGCCGAGATCAAGCTGTACGACAAGGATGACACCACCTTTACCGTAGACGGCTACTTCAACACCTTCTATGTCACCAGCAACGTCGACCGTGCCGGCGACCGCTTCGATCGTGACCAGTCGCGCGTCAAGATGGGCTTCCTGCCCAACTACATCGGCTTCAACTTCGGCAAGCAGCTCGACGACGTGAAAGTGGGCGGGCGTTCGTCCTTCTGGGTCACCATCAACGACAGCGACACCAACGGCACCGAAACCGGCATCGATGTTCGCCAGTTCTACGGCACCGCGTCCAACGACCAGTGGGGCGAAGTACTGTTCGGTAAGGACTTCGGCCTGTTCGGCCGCTCCAACATCTTCCTCGACGAGATGCTCACCGGTTACGGCCAGGTCAGCGACACCCTGGGTCTGGTGGACTTCGGAGGCGTGTCCTTCGGCAACATCGGCACCGGCTACCCGTACCCGTTCCCCACGTCCCAGGTCACCTACCGCTCGCCGGTCATGGGCGGCCTGCGCATCGCCGCTGGCATCATGGACCCGGTCGACACCACCGACGACGCCAGCAAGGCACTGGACGAGGCCTATCAGGACAGCCCGCGCTTCGAGACCGAGGTGACCTACCAGTTCGACCTGGGCGGTGCGCAGTTCTATACCTGGGTCAACGGCATGCAGCAGACCTCCAAGAATACCGACAGCACCGTCGATGAAGTCGATTCCAAGGGCCTCGGCTACGGTATCCAGGCCAAGATGGCCGGCTTCTCGGTGACCGCTTCGGGCTTCCAGGCCGAAGGCATCAACCCGTTCTACACCAACAACGCCGGCGAGGCGCAGCTGCGCGACGTCGACAGCGATGGTTACCTGCTGCAGGGTTCCTATTCGTTCGGCAAGAACCGTATCGCGCTGTCCACTGGTAAGACCAAGGACGACGGCAATGGCCTGGGCACTGCTGCCGACTACCAGACTCGCGGCATCGCCTACTTCCGCACCATCAACGACAACCTGAAGCTGGTGGCCGAAGTGAACGAGTTCGAGCTGCGCGGTCGCGACACCGACGCCCTCGACGAAGACACCCGCACCTTTGCCGTGGGCGCCACGCTGAGTTTCTGAGCCAGCGCTGCGACACCCGCAACGGACGCCCCTCGGGGCGTCCGTTTTTTTATGCCCGCTCGGCCTGCGCCGGCCGCTTCGGGCCGTGCCGTCGGCGTTCGTCGCCTCTGTACCTTGGCAGGGCCACTCCGGTACTGAAGTAGCATTTGCGCGCCCTAATCCCTGACCAAGAATAAGGGCATCAAAAGTCTGTGTAGTGGAGTGCAGTGCGTGAGCGGACAACAAGGCGAGGCGATACGCACAGCGATGTCCGAAGCCCGGGATGCCGAAACCGTAGCCCAGGACCTGGCACGCCAGCTGATCCATCCGCACCTGGGATTCGTGCTGTTCTTCTGTTCGGCCGAATACGACCTGCCGGCCTTGGGTGATGCGCTCAAGCAGTACTTCGGCGGCGTTCGCGTGGTCGGCTGCACCTCGGCAGGGGAGATCACCTCGCTCGGCTACGGGCGCAGCTGCGTCACCGCCGTGGGGTTCGACCACCGCAGCTTTTCCATCGCCAGCGAGCTGATCGTCGAGATGGATCGCTTCAGCCTGATCGACGCCCAGCAATTGGTCGAGCGGCTGGGCAGTGCCTGTCGCAGCAATCAGCTGGCGCCGATCAAGGATCACAGCTTCGCCCTGACGCTGCTCGACGGCCTGTCCAGCCGAGAGGAAATCGTTCTGTCGGCGTTGAGCGCGGCGTTCGGCAGCATCCCGCACTTCGGCGGCTCGGCCGGTGACGACAACCACCTGACCGACACCCACGTCTACTACGACGGCCGATTCCACAGCGGCGCGGCCATCGTGGTGCTGATCAATACTTGGCTCGATTTCGAGGTCTTCACCACCCACCACATTCTGCCGCGCACCGAAAAGCTGGTGGTCACGCGGGTGGACAGCCATGCCCGGCGCGTCTACGAACTCAACGCCGAGCCGGCAGCCGAGGAATATGCACGCCTGATCGGCGTGGACGTGGCGGACCTCGACCACAAACTGTTCGCCGCCCATCCGCTGGCGGTGCGGATCAACGAGCACTATTACGTGCGCTCAATCCAAAAGGTCAACGACGACCTGAGCCTGACCTTCTACTGCGCGGTCGAGAACGGCATCGTGCTCACCGCCATGCGTCCCGGCCCCCTGATGCCCAACCTCGAGGCGCTGTTCGCGCGGCTCGAACAGCGCCTCGGCGCGCCCTTGCTGACGATCGGCTGCGACTGCTTCCTCAGGCGCCTGGAGATCGAAGGCAACGGGTCCACCGACGAGACCTCGGCCTTCCTTCGCCGCCAGCAGGTGATCGGCTTCAACACCTATGGAGAGCAGTTCAATGGCATGCACATCAACCAGACCTTCACCGGCGTCGCCATCGGCCGGCCTGGAGGCCGGGGCGGTCGCTGAACAGCTCGACAGGCAGGCCGAGCTCGAGCGCGAGAACCAGAAGCTGCGGCGTATCAATGCCGCGCTGATCGAACGCATCGAATCCAGCGGCTCCGGGCGGGACGCCTCCTACGCGGCCTTTCAGCACTCGGTGGAACTGGCCGAGCAGGTACGCGAGCGCACCGACGCGCTGAACCAGGCGATGGCCGAACTCAAGGCCAGTAACCGGCTGCTCAGCGATGCGCGGCTGCGCGCTGAAACCGCGCATCAGCACCTGGTCGACGCCATCGAGAGCATTTCCGACGCCTTCGTGCTGTTCGACAAGGAGCAGCGCATCGTCCTGTTCAACAAGCGCTTCAAGTCGTTATGGAGCCGCACCCGCGCGCGCATCAACAGTGGTACGCGGCTATCGGAGCTCAAGCGGCTGGCGGAAAACAGCGGGATGATCGCCGAGGAACACCGCGGCAAACCAAACGAGCCCATCGTCTACCGCCTGCAGAACGGGCGCTGGGTGCAGGTCAGCGAACGGCCGACCCGCGAAGGCGGCCTGGTGATGCTCTACACCGACATCACCGAGGTAAAGGTCAGCGAGACCATGCGTCGCGAACAGGCCTTGGCGCAGAAATCGCGATTGTTGCAGCGCGCCGTGGACAACCTGTCCCAGGGCGTCGCGATGGTCAGTGCCGACGGCAGCCTGGAGCTGTGGAATGGCCGCTTCCTCGAGCTCTGCGGACTGGCGCCAATCGAGGCGCACCGGCCCTTTGAAGAGGTCATGGCCGACAGCGAACTGAAGCTGCTGACGCCGGGCACCCGCGATGCCAGCGGCCAGCCGTTGAGCGAGCTGGAACAGCACCTGTTCGATGGTCGCACGCTCGAAATCCGCACCCATCCCTTGCCCACCGGCGGCTTCGTCAACACCTTCACCGACATCACCGAGCGGTACCGCCACGCCGAAGCCCTGCGCGAAAGCGAGCGCTGGATCCGCCTGATCACCGATCACGTGCCAGCACTGATCGCCTACGTCTCGGCGGACCTGACTTACGAATTCACCAACAAGGTCTACGAAGAATGGTACCGCTGGCCCAGTGACGGCATGCTCGGCCAGTGCCTGCGCGAGATCCACAGTGGCGAGCACTGGCAACAGCTGGAGCCCTACATCGAGCGCGCGCTGTCGGGCGAGAACGTCAGTTTCGAAATGGCCGAACTCAACCATGCCGGCCAGCAGCGCTATATGCTCCGTTCCTACGTCCCGAACCGCCAGGCCAACGGCGAAGTGGTGGGTATCTTCGTCCTGATCCAGGACATTACCGACCGTCGGCGCACCGCCGAAGCCTTGCACCAGGCCTACCAGAATCTCGAACAGCGGGTGCGCGAGCGTACCGCGGAACTGACCAGCCTGAACGAGCAGCTGCTCTGCGAGATCGACGAGCGCGCCCACGCCGAAGCTCGCCTGCGCGAGGCCAAGCGCGAGGCCGAGCTGGCGAACCTGTCCAAGACCAAGTTCCTCGCGGCGGTCAGCCACGACCTGTTGCAGCCACTCAACGCCGCGCGGCTGTTCACCAGTGCGCTGCTGGAGCAGCCGGCGGCGCCGAACGGCAGCCTGATCCGCAACATCAGCAACTCGCTGGAGGACGTCGAAAACCTGCTCGGCACCCTGGTCGACATCTCCAAGCTCGACGCAGGCGTGATCAAGCCGGACATCGCGCCGTTCGCCGTGAGCGAGTTGCTGGAGAACCTGGCTGTCGAGTTCCGCCAGATTGCCGGCAGCGAACAGCTGCAACTCGATTTCATTCCCTGTTCGGCGCTGGTGCGCAGCGACATCCAGCTGCTGGCGCGGATCCTGCGCAACCTGCTGACCAACGCCATTCGTTACACCCCTCAGGGCCGCGTGCTGCTCGGTTGCCGCCGGCATCGCCAGAGCCTGTCCATCGAGGTGTGGGACACCGGCGTCGGCATCGCCGAGGACCGCCTGGAAGAAGTCTTCCACGAGTTCAAGCGGGGCGAGGGCGTGCGCCCTAACCAGGATCGTGGGCTCGGCCTGGGGCTGGCGATCGTCGACAAGATCGCGCGCATGCTCGGGCACCGCGTCCAGGTAC
Source organism: Pseudomonas sp. (assembly GCA_032064305.1). Lineage (GTDB taxonomy): Bacteria > Pseudomonadota > Gammaproteobacteria > Pseudomonadales > Pseudomonadaceae > Stutzerimonas. The sequence goes on from DAMBNU010000013.1 coordinate 57,246, forward strand.
GCTCCCAGCCGGGACGCGGCTCGGTGTTCGCCATCGAGGTGCCGCTGTCGCGCCGCGCGCCCAAGGCCAAGCCGGAGCCGGAGCCGAGTAGCAGCGACCTGTTGCTCGAACGGCTCAAGGGCGCGCGGGTCTGGGTACTCGATAACGACGCGGCCATCTGCGCCGGCATGCGCACCCTGCTCGAAGGCTGGGGCTGCAGCGTAATCACCGCGCTGTCCGAGGAAGACCTGGCCGGGCAGGTGGACAACTTCCACGCCGAGGCCGACCTGATGATTGCCGACTACCACCTGGATAACGGCTGCACCGGGATAGACGTCGTAGAAACGGTCAACGCGCGGCGCGCCAGTCCGCTGCCGACCCTGATGATCACCGCCAACTACAGCAACGAGCTCAAGCAGCAGGTCCGCGAACTGGGGCATATGCTGATGCACAAACCGGTGCGCCCGATGAAGCTCAAGACTGCCATGTGCCACATGATCGAGCACGGCCATTCGTGACCCGTCCCGCGCGGCAACGAACGTACTCCGCGATCCCGGCTGCTCCTACGCTAGGAGCGGTTCAATCTTCGGGATAACCAGCGTGCGGCGAACCGGCCGTTGCGGTCGTCGCAAGCAATCCCGGCTTGCACATTCCCTGTAGGAGCGGGCTCTGCCCGCGACCCTAGGGTTCGGTGTGCGCGCAGGCCACGGGTCGCAGGCAGAGCCTGCTCCAACGCTAGGAGCGGTTCCATTTTCGGGATAACCAGCGTGCGGCGAACCGGGCGTTGCGG
>DAMBNU010000013.1:58114-115141 GCA_032064305.1 Pseudomonas sp.
CGACCCTAGGGTTCGGTGTGCGCGCAGGCCACGGGTCGCAGGCAGAGCCTGCTCCTACACAAAAAGCGATTCCGTTTTCGTAGAAGAAAGTTATCGGCGAACCGGACGTTGCGGTCGTCACAGGCAATCCCGGCTTGCACATTCCCTGTAGAAGCGGGCTCTGCCCGCGACCTTGGTTTCGGTGTGCGCGCAGGCCGTGGGTCGCACGCAAAGCCTGCTCCTACACTAGGAGCGGTTCCATTTTCGGGATAACCAGCGTGCGGCGAACCGGGCGTTGCGGTCGTTCACAAGCAATCCAGCCTGCACGCTACTTGTAGGAGCGGGCTCTGCCCGCGACCCTAGGGTTCGGTGTGCGCGCAGGCCACGGGTCGCAGGCAGAGCCTGCTCCTACACAAAAAGCGATTCCGTTTTCGTAGAAGAAAGTTATCGGCGAACCGGACGTTGCGGTCGTCACAGGCAATCCCGGCTTGCTCATTCCCTGTAGAAGCGGGCTCTGTCCGCGACCCGATGGTTCGGTGTGATGCAGGCCATAGGTCGCAGGCAGAGCCTGCTTCTACAACGAGACCTTAGCGGCGTAGGTAGGCGGCGAAGTCGATGTCGCCGGCCGAGAGGATGGCCTGCACGCGGTTGTGCACGTTGAGTTTGCGCAGGATCGCGGAGACGTGGGCCTTGACCGTGGTTTCGGCAATGTCGAGGTTGTAGGCGATCTGCTTGTTGGACTCGCCTTTGGTCATGCGTTCCAGAACCAGCAGCTGCTTGCGGGTCAGAGCCTGCAACAGCTCGGGCGGAATGCTCTGGTCGTTGTGCTGGGCGCGGCGGGTGGTGGATTTCTGGCTGCGGATGATGTCCGAGGGCAGGTAGACGTTGCCGTTGAGGATCTGCTCGATGGCGTCGGTCATCTGCGCGCGCGGCGAGGATTTGGTGATGAACCCGCAGGCTCCGTAGGTGATCGCCTGCAGCACGATCTGTTTGTCTTGCTCGGCTGAGACGATGACCACAGGCACCGTGGGCGCCTCGTTGCGCAGGTTGATCAAGCCATTAAGGCCGTGCATGCCGGGCATGTTGAGGTCGAGCAGGACCAGATCCAGGTCGTCGTGCTCCAGGGTGATCGCCAGGGCGCTGTCGAGGTCGGCGGTTTCCAGGATTTCGCTGCCGGGAAAGCCGTCCCGAATCACGTTCTGAATGGCTTCGCGAAAAAGCGGGTGGTCGTCAGCGATCAGAATCTTGTACATGGCCGGTCACCTCATTGTTGTGATTATGGTGGGGCGGCGGAAAGGCGATCTGCGCCTTCCCGCGGCGCGTCCCGTCCTGCTGTGGCCTGCGCGGTGCCGGGCGGCCGCGAAGCTTGCCTCAGGTCGACGGCCGATGCCAGCGTGTCGCGCCGCGGCCGTTGAAGGTCGAGCCCTGGGCCGGTGCGTCCGCTGCCCTGTACTTCGGTCGGCCACATTACAGTGCATGGCGCGGTCTTTTTAAATCCTACAATCGACAGCGCAACCAGTACCAAAGTACTAGCACGGCCTCAGGTCGCGCGCCGCAACGCCGCATGCTGCGGGTTGAAACTGAGCACCGCCAGCACGCTGAACAGCAACGTCAGGCCGACGCAGACCCCCAGCGCCACCGGGTCTAGGCGCTCGTACAGGGCGTAGCGGACCAGCTCGACGGCATAGCTGAACGGGTTGAACGAGCAGATCCAGAACAGCCATTCGCTGGCCTCGCGCATCTTCCACAGCGGATACAGCGCCGAGGACAGGAAAAACATCGGGAAGATGACGAAATTCATCACCCCGGCGAAGTTCTCCAGCTGGCGGATGCCGTTAGAGAGCAGCAGGCCCAGGGCGCTGAGCAACAGGGCGACCAGCAGCAGCGCCGGCAGGGCGCTCAACAGGCCGCCGAGGGGCGGCTGCACGCCATAGAACCAGGCGATGGCGAGAAATGCATAGACCTGCAACAGCGAGATCAGCGAAGTCGCCAGCAGCTTGCTCCCCAGCAGAAAGCTGCGCGGCAGCGGGCTGGTCAGCAGCACACGCATGCTGCCCATCTCGCGGTCGTAGACCATCGACAGCGAGCCCTGCATGCCGTTGAACAGCAGGATCATGCAGGCCAGGCCCGGCACGATGTAGGTCTCGTAGGTGATATAGGTCTCGTAGGGCTCGATGATGGCGATGCCCAGCGCCGCACGAAAGCCGGCGGCGAACACCACCAGCCACAGCAACGGGCGCACCAGGGCGCTGAAGAAGCGCGAACGTTGCTGGACGAAGCGCAACCACTCGCGGCCGATGATGGCGCGCAGGCATTCCCAATAGGCGGTCATGAGGGCTCCTGGAGAGGGGGGCGTCGGCGCGGGGCGGCCGCCATCATGTCGGCACCGGGGCGCGGGTCAGCCGCGCGAAGGCCTGCTGCAGGCCGCCGTCGGCCGTCGATAGTTCGGCGGCTTTGCCCTGGGCGACCAGTTGCCCGCGGTTAAGGATGATCAGATCGTCGTCGGCGCTGACTTCATCGAGCAGGTGCGTTGTCCAGAGCACGCTCATGCCCTCGTCGCAGAGGGAGCGAACGTGATCGTTGAGGGCCTGGCGGCTTGCCGGGTCGAGGCCGGCGCTGGCCTCGTCCAGCAGCAGCAGATGGGGTTGGTGCAGCAGCGCGCGGGCAATTTCGACCCGCCGGCGATGCCCGCCATTGAGCTCGCGCACCTTGCTCTTGCGCCGCTCGCCGAGCTGCTGGCGATCCAGCTCCAGCTCGATTCGCGCGCGCGCCAGCTGGCGCGGCATGCCGTGCAGGGCCGCGTGGTAGCGCAGGTTCTGCTCGACGCTCAGGTCCAGGTCCAGGGTGCTCTGCTGGAACACCACGCCCAGGCGTCGCAAGGCTTCGCGCGGCTGGGCGCGTAGGCTGTGGCCGGCCACGCTGATTTCCCCCTGCTGCAGGTCGTAGAGGCGCGTGAGCAGGGCGATCAGCGTCGACTTGCCGGCGCCGTTCGGGCCGAGCAGCGCCGTGAAACGACCACTGGCGGCGCGGAAGCTGACGTGCTGCAGCGCCTGCCGCGCACCGTAGGCAAAGCCGAGGTCGGTAACCTCCAGCGCGGTCATGGGGTGACCACCACGCCCCAGGGGTAGCGGCCGACCTTGATCGACTTGACCACCTTCAGCGCGTCGACGTCGATCACCGAGACATCGCCACTGACGCCGTTGGTGGTCAGCAGCCGGCTCTCGTCCGGATTGAACGCCATGTGCCAGACGCGATGGCCGACGAGCAGGTAGTCGAGCACCTCGTAGGTGTTCGCGTCGACGACCGCCACGCGGTTGGCCGGGCCGAGGGCGACGAAGGCGTACTTGCCGTCGGCACTGAGGCGGATGCCGACCGGCTGGATCTTGTCGCGGTGCACACCCTTGATCTCGAAATCGATCGTCTTGAGCACCTTGCGCTGGTCGACATCGACGATCGTCACGGTGCCGCCGATTTCCGAGGAGGCCCAGATGGTCTTGCTGTCATGGCTGAATTCCACGTGCCGCGGTCGCTGGTCGACCAGGGTGTTGTCGACCAGTGTATTGGTCGAGGTGTCGATCCAGTGCAGCATGTTGGTGGTCTCGCTGGTGTTGACCGCCCACTTGCCGTCCGGCGAGACGGCCATCCCCTCGGGCTCCACGCCCACCTCGATCTGCGCGAGCACCGCTTCGTTGTCGACGTCCACCACGGTGACCAGCGCATCGTCCTCGTTGGAGATGTACAGCCACTTGTTGTTCGGGTGCAGGGCGAACTGCTCCGGGTCGGCGCCGGACGGCAGCTGCTTGATGATCCGGCGCGTCGCCAGGTCCATCACCTGGACAGTGTCCGAGTCACTGGCGCAGATGTAGAGCAGTTTGTTGTCTTGCGACAGGGCCAGGCCACGGGGCCGCTGGCCGACGTCCAGCGTCTCCACCGTCTCCATCGAGTCCAGGTCGATCACGCTCAGGGTGTCGTCCTTTTCGTTGGAGACATAGGCAGTGGCGGCGAGTGCGGAGCTGGCGGTCCACGCGAGCCCGCAGGCAATGGCAGCGGCAAGAAGCGTTCGGGTCATGGGTCGGTCTCGTTATTGTTGTCGGAGCGCTCGGCAATGGAGGCGCGGGGGGGGTGATCCAGGCGTCGCAAATAGTCGTCAGCCTCGGTCTGGCCGCTTTCCGAGGCGCGCTGCAGCCAGTGGCGTGCGGCGTGCTTGTCCATCGCCACGCCACGCCCTTCGGCCAGCGCGACGCCCCAGTGATAGCGCGCCAGGCTGACGTACGCGGCAGTATCGGGTTGCTCGGCGCCACGCTTCATCAATGCGGCGGCTTTCTCCAGGCTCCGGGGCACGCCAACGCCGGACTCGTACATCTGCGCCAGCCAGATCATCGAGTAGACGTCGTCCCAACGGTCGACGCAGTCCACGAAAATCTTGAGCGCTGCGGCATGGTCGCCGGTTTTCTGGGCCGCGTAGCCGTACAGGCATTTGATCCGCTTGTCGCTGTCGATGTACGACTCGTAGCTCAGGTCGCTGGTCTGGCCGAACGCGGCGGGCGCTGCGAGCAGCAAGAGGCCGAGCAGGCGGGCCGGCATGGCTCAAAGCTCCTTTTCGCTCAGGCGACACTGGCTTTCCGGCCGGTCGAAGCCCAGCGTGTCCAGCTCGCTGGTCGGGTGCAGGAAGCCCTCCTGGGGTGAGTTGGAGACCAGGCCGCGTGGGTGTACCAGCGGAATCGGTTGGCGCAATTGGCCGCTCCAGGGGCGGAAGGTCAGTTTGCGGCCTTTGAAGCCGTCCACCGGCAGGGACTCGTTCAATGACAGCTGGCGAATCGCGGCCGGGTCGGCGTTGCCCAGCCGGGTGACGGCGGTGGCAATGCTGCGCACCCCGATCCAGGCGGCGAAGTCGCGGTCGTTCATCCAGCGGTTGGCGAGAGCTTCGAAGCGTTTCTGCAATTGCGCCGCGCCGTAGGTTTCCACGGTCTTGTGCCAGCCGGTAGGGGTCATGCCCTGGGTGCCGACCACCGGACGTGGCAGCCAGGTCTGGTATGGCACGTACTCACCGAAGTCGCCGCGCTCGTCCGCCACCACCACCACGTCGTAGTCGTCGGCCTGGGTGAACAGCGGCATTTCCGCCTGGGCGGTGCGGCGCTGGTCGTTGTCGAAGGTCCAGGCCTTCTCGAGGACGATCTTGTGGCCGAAACGTTTGGCCGCCCGCCGAATGGCCGCCGCGTACGCCTGGTCGTCCGGGGTCGGGCCGCTGATCAGCAGCCAGCGGTTCCAGCGGCGCACCGCAAGGAACTGGCCCAGGGCATCGGCCAGCATGCTGCGGCTGGGCAGGGTGTGCAGCACGTTCGGCAGGCACGTCGTGGTACGCAGCGCGTCGCTGGCGCTGCCGGCATTGATTAGTAGGCTGTCGGGCAGCGTCTCGGCCAGACGCCGCAAGCTGCTGTCCGGTGCGTTGACGACAAACAGCCGCAAACCCTCGTCGTGCAGCGCCTGGGCATCTACCAGCAGCTGCTCCGCAGATTCGCTGTTGCGGCTGGTCAGCTGGTATTGCTGGCCGAGGAAGCGCCCAGTCGTATTGCTGTCGGTGATGGCCAGTTCCGCACCGCGCTGGCCGGCATCAACGGGTTCCGGAATGACATTGGACAGCAAGGGGCCCGGATCAGGCCGGTAGCCCAGGTAGCCGATACGCACATCCATCGCCTCGCTGGCCAGGGCGACGCTGGTCGCCAGGGTGGCGCAGCAGCACAGGGCCAGCCGGCGGCCGGCACGTAGCAGAGGATGGGGCATGGGCGACTCCTATGGCGTTGCGACCAGCATAGGAAGGCCGGCGGGGCCGGGGAATATGCAGAAAGTACCAGTCGTTGTGTACCAAGGTAGTAGCCGGCGGACGCGTGCGGCGCCCTAGCATGGCGCCCATCACAATAAGAACGAGCCGCCCGCCATGACGCCTTGCAGAGCTGTGATCCTCAACCTGTTACTGTTCGGCAGCCTGATCGGGTTCGATCAGTGCGCCGCCCTGCGCCCGGCCCGGCAGGCCGATGCGGAGGCAGTGCTACAGCTGGTTCGTGCGCAGCCGCATGCCGCGCCGATGGGCGCTCGGACGGACGCGCCCGACCGGCGCGCTGCGCTGTTCAACTGACGCTACGCTTATCGGACAGCCAGCGCCGCCCGCTGTCGGCACCCAACAACAGGCACCTGCGCGACGCAAGGGCCACCGGATGGAGAGAGCAGAGATGATCAAGGTCAGCGTGATGTACCCCAACACGCCCGGGTCGCGGTTCGACCACGACTACTACCGCGACACGCATATGCCGCTGGTCAAGGCTCGGATGGGCGACGCCTGCCTTTATTACACCGTGGACAAGGGCCTCTCCGGCGGCGCGCCAGGCGCGCCGCCGACCTACGTAGCCATGTGCCATATCTTCAGCGAATCACTGGACGCATTCCAGGCAGCATTCGGGCCGCATGCCAGCGAGATTCAGGGCGACATCGCCAACTACACCGACCTCACACCGGTCATGCAGATAAGCGAGGTTGTTGTCGAGCGATAGCTGTGGCAGCCGGTGCGCGCTCGCACGGCCTGTTACAAAAAAATCCTCCAAATGGCGCTGGGGAAAAACTTGTACATGCCGATGAGTTTGTCGAGCAGCTTTGCTCACACTCAATGGGTCTACGTACATGTTCAACAAGAAGCTGAAGCAAGAGCTGGCCGAGTTGCGTGAAGAGGTTGCGACCAACCGACAGATCAGGGAGTCGTTATACAGGGAAATGATGGTGCTGGAGGTCGACCCAAAAGGTTGCGTTCAGCACGCGAACCCACTTTTCCTGGAAGAAATGGGCTATCGGCCCCACGACGTACTGGGCCGCTCGATCGACAGCTTCTTTTCGGATGAATTTCGGGACGAACCGAACTACGCCAAACTCAAGAGCGCCATGCAGCGCGCAGAGCATCTGAGTGGGGCGTTTCGCCTGCTGCACGCCGACGGTACCGAAGCCTGGTTGCGCTCGATCTGGCAGCCGATCAAGGCGGCTGACGGCTCGCTGCATCATTTCACCCTGTGTGCCAACAACCTCACCCGTACCATTGCCACGTCCCGTGAGCATGAAAGCATCATCAGCGCGCTCAAGCGGTCGACGGCGGTGATCGAGTTCGATCTGAACGGGCTTGTCATCACTGCCAACGAGCAGTTCCTCAACGGCATGGGCTACCGGCTGGAGCAGATCAAGGGCAAGCATCACCGCACGTTTTGTGAACGCGAGGAAAGCGAGTCGGCTGGCTATCGGGATTTCTGGGCTCGCCTGAACCGCGGAGAGTATGTCGCCGACCGATTCAAACGCATCGATTCGCATGGTCAGGTGGTCTGGCTGGAGGCGTCCTACAACCCGGTGCTCGATGCCTACGGCAAGCTCTACAAAGTGATCAAGTTCGCCACCATCATCACCGATCAGGTCAACCGAGAACTGGCCGTCGCCGAAGCCGCGACCATCGCTTACGGCACGTCCCAGCAGACCGACCTCACTGCCCAGCGGGGTGCCGCTGTGGTGCAGGAGACGGTCGAAGTGATGCACCAGATCGCTGAGCGGATGCAGGAGGCGTCCGATGGCATCGAGGCGCTGGACAAGCAGTCGCAGCTGATCAGCGCGATTCTCAAGACGATCAGCGACATCGCCGACCAGACCAACCTGCTGGCGCTCAACGCGGCGATCGAGGCAGCGCGGGCCGGTGACCAGGGCCGCGGCTTCGCGGTGGTGGCTGACGAAGTCCGTCAGTTGGCGGCGCGGACCAGCAAAGCGGCGGGTGAGATCGTCGGTGTGGTGGGCAAGAACCAGGATCTGGCGCAGGCGGCCGTGCACAGCATGTCGGCCAGCCGCAGCCAGGCCCAGAACGGCCTCGATCTCGCCAATCAGGCCGGCTCCGTAATCGTCGAGATTCAAGACGGTGCGCAGCGCGTTGTGAGCGCGGTGGGTCAGTTCGCCAGCCAGCTGAACAACTGAGACGGTCGCGAATGCCCCAGCGCTGCGCCCTCCGCCTTGTAGACGCGGGCAGCGCGGCCGCCCGTGCCATGAACTTCCAGGCCGGGTGCTCTTTCATAGTTAGACACCCACTATGGCGAGGGGCGGCGCAGCCGGCTTATGGTGCTTCTGGTTCTCGGGATTTTACTGTTTCTGCTTGTGGCAGCGGACATCGTCAAGACAACCCTTTCGATGCGGGGCGGTGGCATGATCACCAACCGCGTGTCGCGCCTGTTGTGGCGCCTTTTTTTCCTGGCCGCCGGACGAAAGGGCGAGTCGAAACTGCTCGAATACACAGGCCAGTGCGTGCTGATCGGCGTGCTGCTCAGCTGGGTGGCCTGCCTGTGGCTAAGCCTGTTCCTGATGCTCGCGTCCGATCCCGGTTCGGTTATCAATGGCACGACCAAAACCCCGGCTGATCTCTGGCAGACCGCCTATTACGCCGGTTACACGCTGTCGACCCTTGGCGTTGGCGACTACGTGGCCGCAAGTGATGGCTGGCGAATGGTCACCAGTGCCGCGGCGTTTTGTGGGCTGATATTTATTACCATGGCGATTACCTACATCGTCCCGGTCCTGTCTGCGGTGAGCGTCCAGCGACAACTGAGCATTCAGGTCACGGATATGGGCGGTACGCCGCAGCAGATCCTGCTAAACAGCTGGAACGGAGAGGACTGTTCAGCTTTCTACGACAGTGCAACCGATCTGGCGCAAATGCTGGTCGAGCACACGCTCAACTACCATGCCTATCCAGTGGTGCATTGCTTTCATGACAGACACCCTGACAAGAGCCTGATCCCGGCGATCGCACGCCTTGACGAGACGCTCTGGTTGCTAGGTCAGATCGACGCTGACAAGCCGCAGAGCGGGCTCAAGCACAAACAGCTCGAATCGGCCATCGACCGGCACCTGGCGCTGCTGCAATCGAACTTCGGGTTTCATGCATCTCGCAACGATGCTGATGAACCTGAGGTAGATCTCGCCGCGCTCCGCCAGGCTGGCATCAGGTTCCGCCAGGCCGACGTCGAGCCGGATGCGAGCCGAGCGAAACGTCGCGCGCTGCTGCACGGGTTGATGGAATCGGACGGCTGGAACTGGAGCGCTGTCTATGGCGATGCAGGTGCTCCGCGGTCTGCGTAGTGCCCGAGCTGCACGGCTTTGATCTGCTGGTTGGCTCGCCGGCATGCGTCGGCTGCGGCCGCCTTACTTGATGACCCGCGGGCCTGGCGCCTTTACATCGGCGAGGCTCGATCGACCTTCGCCAGCTGCGCTTTTCACAACGCTGAAACTGCCGTCGGTCTCCAGCACCACTGCCTCGACATCCTCCTGTGCAGCGATGCCGCTGGAGCGGATCGCTGCATGGATTTCGGCCTGCGTCACGCGGGCTTTTCGCATCGCGACGTCCAGCATCTGGCCCCGGTGAAACAACAGCGCCGGCTCGCCAGTGACGGTCTTGCGCACCCAGCCGGCGCGGACGCTCGACCAGGTGACCAAATACTGCAGTGCAATCAACAGCGCGAGCGCCAGGGTCCCCTGCGCGAGGGAGACGTCTTTGCTCAGCAGGATGGTGGCAAAGGTCGAGCCCAGCGCCACTGTGACAACCAGGTCGAAGGCGTTCATCTTCGACAAGGTACGTCGGCCCGACAGGCGCAGCAGCACGATCAGGTTGATATAGGCCAGCACGCCGACCACCAGCGTGCGAAACAGGGTCGACCATCCGCTGAAAAACATACCCTCCACAACTACCTCCACCGTTAGCCTTCAGAGGTAGACGCCAGCGAGCGCCGCAGGTTGCAGGATGCTCGCCCTTAGCGCCGTGATGGCCCTTCGACGACCCGTTCGCAGACAAGTGCGCGGTTCGCAGGCTCGAACGCCAGGAAGACCTGCAGCGCCGCGTAGGCATCGTTGGCCGCATAGTGCTGCTGGGCCTCGCTCAACGTCCGGCTTGCCCAGTTCGAGGTCGATACCCGCCGCGACTTGCTGATCGCCGCGTGCAATACGCCGGCCACCGCGCCGCGCAAGCCGACCTGGCCCTTTTTGCCGGGGTAACGCAAGGCGGCGCCAAGGTCGAGGTAATCGCGAAGCTCGATGCCCAGCTTGCTTCGCAACCGGCTGCGATCGCTGCCCAGGCCGAAGCCGATCTTCAGTAACCGGTCGGACTCGAGCAGCTGTCGCGCCGCGTCCAGACAGCCCTCAACGCCTACCTGGAACAGGTACGCCTTTCGTGGTGTGGCGAATTGCAGCAGGTGCGGGCCGCTCGACGCTTCGCCCACCTTGAAGGTGGGTTTGGACTCGGTATCGAAGCCGATTTCGCGCCATGCGCCGATCTCCTCGACGGCTCGGGCAAACGCCTCCGGCGAAGCGGGGATCTCGATGTCTGCCAGGCCCAGGCCCGCAAATCGGGGCAGGGCGTCGGCATCCTCGGGCAGGGAAATCTGGACGGTGGCCATGGTAGGCGGACTCTCGTTACGAAGGCAGGGGCAGACTCTAACAGGCCTGCGGCGCGCCGGCCGTTGCCGGACCTGTCCGATGCCCTACTACCAAGGGAGGAGAGTCAGGCAACCAAAGCAGGATTCTGCCGTCACCGGCCCGGCGCCAAGATGCCCACCATGCGCTCCATATGGGGCAGCCTTGTTCAGATACTCGAAATCAAGGGTGGAAGTCATGAATAACAAAACCTCATTGCGCGCTCTCTTCGCGGTCGGCCTGCTCGGCATGGCCAGCCTGGCCATGGCACACGGCAATGTCACGCCGCAGAAGGTCGACACCAAGGGCCTCCCGGACCTGGGCGAAGAGTGGGCCGAGGAGAACCCCTTTCGCGGCGACAGCGAGTATCACGACCGTGCCGTGGAAATCGGTTCCTCGGCGTACAACCAGAACTGCGCCCGTTGCCACGGCCTGGAGGCGATCTCCGGTGGCATCGCGCCCGACCTGCGAGACCTGGAAGCCAGCTACGACGGCGATGAGTGGTTCAAGGAGCGCGTGATCAACGGTGCGGTGCGTGACGGCGCCGTCTACATGCCGCGCATGGCTGATTACCTCAGCCAGGAAGCGTTGTGGGCGATCCGCACCTATATCGAAAGCGAAGCTGCCAAGCGGTGATTCTCATGCGCCAGTTGCTAGCGGTCCTGTGCCTGTCGATGTGGTGCGCGCTGGCTCAGGCGGGCGTCATCAAGGTGCGGGCTTACGATGACATCATTGCCTCGGGCGTGCTCAAGGTGGCGATGTACGAAAACTTTCCGCCCTACAGCTTCATGGATGACGGCAAGCCGCGCGGGGTCGATGTCGACCTCGCCAACACGCTGGCCAAGGCGCTCGGGCTGAGCGTGGAAGTGCTCTGGGTGACGCCCGGCGAAACGCTGGATGATGACCTGCGTAACTTCATCTGGAAGGGGCATTACCTGCGCCCGGACGTCCTGGCCGACGTGATGATGCGCGTGCCCTACGATCGCGAGTACAGCCTCAAACGCAACGATGTGGGTGAGCTGGTCAACGAACAGGTGGTGATGTTCGGGCCCTACCAGCGCGAGCGCTGGCAGTCCGCGTACGACGATCGTCGGCTGGATGAACTGTCGAGCGTGGGCGTGTTGCGGTTTCACCCGGTCGGGGTTGAGCTGGAAAGCGTGCCGTCGTTCTACCTGTCCTCGGTGTTCAACGGCAGCATCGCCAAGATGCTGCACCACTATCCGACTGCGCAGGCAGCGTTCACGGCCATGCAGAAGGGTGAAGTGGACGCCACCATGGCCATGCGTGGCGAGATCGACTGGATGCTGCACAAGGCCAACGACGAACACCTCAAACTGGCGGAGAACGCCTATCCGAACATGGGCCGCCAGGCCTGGGATCTCGGCATGGCCGTTCATGAGTCCAACCGTCAGTTGGCCTACGCGCTCGAAGCGCGTGTCCAGGAGCTAATCGAGGAAGGGGATCTGACAAAGCTCTTCAACGATTACGGCCTTCAATACGAACTGCCGGATTTGTATCAGGCTGAATGATCCGTACGGGCTGCGGCGCTTCTAAGGCGCCGCGGCCCTTGCGCCTGGTACACCCACTCCCGGCGCGCTGCAAAAAATACGCTTTCTTTACGCGCTCCGCGCGCCTTTGCAATCGAATCTTTACACCCCTCGCTCGGAAACTCTCCGTACCGCATTGACGCGTAACACGGAGTAGACCCCATGTCCTTCCTCGACGGCCTTTCGCTGGGCCTGGCCATCCTGCTGTTTCTTTACCTGCTGTCGGCGCTGCTGCGCGCCGGCCGCGGTTAGGAGGCCGCATGCACACCAACGACTACTGGCTGATCGCAGCCTGACCCGCAAGGAGTACGCCGTGCTGGCGGAGCTGGGCCAGTATCTCGGCCGTGTGGTGACGCAACAGCAACTGCTGAAGGACGTCTGGGGGCCGAGCCACAGCGGCGACACCCATTACCTGCGCGTGGTGGTCGGGCACCTGCGGCGCAAGTTGGGCGACGATCCGGCAGCGCCCCGATTCATCGTCACCGAGGCCGGGGTCGGCTACCGGCTGGTCGCCGAGGGCTGAGTGCTACCGCGGCCGTGTCCGCCGCGCCTCTACGCCTACGCCTACGCCGGGCAACGGTGCCTCGTGCGCTCAGGCATCGCGCATCCGCGGATGCACGAAGAACCACAGGGCCAGCGGCGTGGCGATCGCCATCACGCCCAGCCCCAGCGCGGTCACCGCCACGGGCAGGCCGTAGTGGTCGGCCACCCAGCCGACCCCAAGCAGTGGCACGATGCTGCCGACGTAGCCGCAGACCAGGTAGGTCGAAATCAGTCCAGAGCGCTCGGCCGGGCTGGCGATGCGGTTGACCATGCTGATACCGGCCAGCAGGCACAGGCCATGACCGGTGGCCGCGGCGCAGACGCCAATGATGAAGACCAGCGTCGAACCGAGGCTGAAATTGAGCACCAGCATGGCGTTGCTGAGCACCACCGCCAGCAGCCCGAGCAGGCCGCCCCAGCGCAGGGGCAGGCGGGCGCAGGCGAGCTGCACCATGGCCGAGGCGAGCAGAATCACACCGATCGAGGTGCCGCTGACCACCGGGCCGTGCCAGGGCAGCATTTTTTTCAGGAATAGCGGCGCCATGGACGCATAGAGCCCGAACATCCCGAAGGCGAAGAACGGGCAGGCGCAGGTCAGCAGGTAGGCCAGCGAATCACGACGTTGCGCCCAGGCCAGGCGCGGCAGGAAGGTCCGCCAGCCGAACGCGGCGTCGTCGTCCGGCCCGAGGTCCAGGCGCAGCAGCGCGTAGGCCGCCAGCACGCCGAGGCCGAGCGACGGAAGGTAGGCGGTCCTCAGCGGATCGGCGACCCACTGGCCAATGACGCCGCCGGTCAACGGGCCGAGCCCAAAGCCAAAGGCGAGCAGGAAACTGGTCAGGGTAGAGATGCGCTGCGACGCACCGTCGCGGGAAATCTGTACCAGCCCCACCGAGGCGCTGGTGACGATCAGGCTGGACGACAGGCCGACGGCGAAACGCCCGAAGTTCAGGCTCGCCAGGTTCCAGGCAAGCATCGTCGCCAGCGTACCGACCCAGCCAAGCACAAGACCCAGCAGCATGACCCGGCGAAAGCCCAACGTGTCGGACAGCCGACCCATGAACAACAGCCCGGCCAGGGCGCCGAGCATGTAGATCACATAGATCAGCGAGACGTCGCTGGTGCGCAGCTGCCAGGCCTGTTGGTAGAGCGGGTACAGCGGCGAGATGAGCGCAGTGCCCATGACGCCGACGCACATGGCGAAACAGACCCAGGGAAATGCCGGCCATGGTTGCTTCATTGATCGTCCTGCAGGGATGGGTTCGGGCGATGCCCGCACCGATCGTTCATCCCTCTACAGGCAGGCTTGCTGCCGTGCCGGTTGGCAGCTGCATGGAGCGCTGGCGCTTGCCGGAAGGGCGGAGCGGACCACCGACAGTAAGAGGACCGTGATCGACCGGTGTCTGGCACGGTTGGCCGGTGATTATCGCAGCATTGGCTCGTCGCCGCGCTCCTCCTGCCATTCATCGCGGCTGGGCGCTGCTTCCTCGCCATTCATGCGGTGGATGATGCTGAAGTAGTCCTGTTTGAAGCGGTCCTGCATGATTTCACTGCGCGAGCGGACCTGCACCGCGTAGATGCTCTGCACGTTCTGATGGTCGAAGCCGCGCCAGTACTGGTCGTCCTTGAGCAACTGATAGTGGTGGCCTTCGAGCGCGGCGATGACCCGGTCGCTGTCCAGGCTGCCGGCGCGCTGTACCGCCTCGGCCCATTGCATGACGATGCCGTAGGCCGAGGCGGTGGTGCTGTCGGGGTAGCGCTGGTGTTGCGCGATATAGGCATCGACGAAGCCCTGGCCCCGGGTGTTTTTGACCAGTGCCGGCACCTGCCATGTCCAGGCTGTGGTGCCGATGACGTGCTCCATGACCTGCGGTCCGGCCTGTTCGACGATCGCGCTGGTCAGGTTCGGCACGATGATCTGCATCTTGCGATCGAGGCGCAGGTCGTGCGCCAGGCGCATCGTTTGCACCAGGTCCTGCCCGAGCAGCACGATGACCAGCACGTCGGCGTCGCTGGTAGCAGCCTTGTTGATTGCAGTGAGGTATTCCTCGTGACGCGCCCCGTGCGGGCTGATCCGGCTGAAGCCATGGCGAGCCCGGTCGCGGCTGCGCGTCGCCTCGCGCAGCGCCTGCTCCATGCTGTGACCCCAACTGTCGTCAAGGCTGATGTAGTGGAAACGGCGGTTGGGCAGGTGCCAGCTCAGGTATTCGCCCAGCACCCGCGCGCTCATCCAGGCGCTGTTGCTCTCGCGAAACAGGTAACGCTGGCCGTCGTGGCCGGTGATCGCATTGGCGTAGGCGAGGGTGGGAAAGAACAGCAGGCCCTGCTCGCGGGCACGCTGGCCGGCGGCGAGTGCTTCCTCGCTGGTGGCGCCGCCAAAGGCCATGGCGATGCCCTGGGCGGCGAAGCGATCGATGTTGCCTCGGGCCTTTTCCTCGCGTGCCGCCGAGTTGCGGCTGAGCAGTTCCAGTGGTCGGCCGAGCACACCGCCTTCACGGTTGATCTGCTCCACCGCCAGCAGGGCACCGCGGCGCAGCTCCAGGCCTTCGCTCTTGTAGTTGCCGGTGCTCGGGTAGTTGAGGCCGATGCGGATCGGCACGGCGGCGTGGGCACTGGCGGCCAGGGTCAGCAGCAGGGCGCAGAAAATCAGGCGGCGCATGGCTCGGGTCCTTGTGAGCGGAGGGAGGTCACGTTGTACGGTTCGTCGCCGCCGCGTGGAATTGTCTTTTCGGGCCACGGGGCTGCGACTTCGGTGCTGGGCCGTCACCCGATCAGGCCGCGCCGGGCCAGGGCTGGCGCCGGTTGCGCGGAGTATTGCTACCAAGGGAGGAGGAAAATCGACACTGCGGTCAATTGTTGCGGCGGCGGCCAGATCCAAGAATCGGCCCTAGACCGGGAGAAGTTCCCGGCGACGATAACAATGAACCCGTAGAGGTAGCCGCAATGAAGCACACCGGTCTTCGCAAGCCCTTCGCCCTGACAGCGCTCTGCGCCGCCATGGCGATGTCCAGCGTGTCGGCTTGGGCAGTCACTGATCAGGAGATTCTCAACGACGCCAAGTCCACCGATCAGATCGTGACCAACGGCCTGGGCGTGCAGGGCCAGCGTTACAGCCCCCTGGATGAATTGAACACCAACAACGTCAGCCAACTGCGCCCGGTCTGGGGCTTCTCCCTGGGCGGCGAGAAGCAGCGTGGCCAGGAAGCACAGCCGCTGGTCAAGGACGGCGTGATGTACATCACTGGCTCCTACTCCCGCGTGTATGCCATCGACGCCCGCACCGGCAATGAGCTCTGGCAGTACGATGCGCGCCTGCCCGACGGCATCATGCCGTGCTGCGACGTGATCAACCGCGGTGTCGCGCTGTATGACGACCTGGTGATCTTCGGCACCCTGGACGCCAAGCTGGTCGCGCTGAACAAGGACACCGGCAAGGTCGTCTGGAAGAAGACCGTAGCGGACTACAAGGCGGGTTATTCCATCTCCGCCGCACCGATGATCGTCAAAGGCAAGGTCATCACCGGCCTGGCGGGTGGCGAATTCGGTGTGGTTGGCATGATCCAGGCCTTCGACGCCAAGAACGGCGAGCTGATCTGGACCCGTCCGACCGTTGAAGGTCACATGGGCTACGTCATGAAGGACGGCAAGAAGGTCGAAAACGGCATCTCCGGCGGCGAAGCCGGCAAGACCTGGCCGGGCGACCTGTGGAAGACCGGCGGTGCGGCCCCGTGGCTGGGCGGCTTCTACGACCCGGATACCAACTCCCTGCTGTTCGGCACCGGCAACCCGTCGCCGTGGAACTCCCACCTGCGTCCTGGCGACAACCTGTTCTCGTCCTCGCGCCTGGCGCTCAACCCGGACGACGGTTCGATCAAGTGGCACTTCCAGACCACGCCGCATGACGGCTGGGACTACGACGGCGTGAACGAGCTGGTTTCGTTCGACTACCAGGACGGTGGCAAGACCGTCAAGGCTGCCGGCACCGCCGACCGTAACGGCTTCTTCTACGTGCTCGACCGGACCAACGGCAAGTTCATCCGCGGCTTCCCCTTCGTCGACAAGATCACCTGGGCCAAGGGACTGGACAAGAACGGCCGCCCGATCTACGACGATACCAACCGTCCGGGTGCACCAGGCGACGCTGACAAGGGCTCGACCGTCACCGTTGCGCCGTCCTTCCTGGGTGGCAAGAACTGGATGCCGATGGCCTACAGCCAGGACACCGGGCTGTTCTACGTGCCGTCCAACGAGTGGGCGATGGACATGTGGAACGAGGGCGTTGCCTACAAGAAGGGCGCTGCCTACCTCGGCGCCGGCTTCACCATCCATCCGCTGAACGAGGAATACATCGGGGTGCTGCGCGCCATCGATCCGAAGACCGGCAAGGAAGTGTGGCGCTACAAGAACTACGCACCTCTGTGGGGCGGCGTGCTGGCGACCAAGGGCAACCTGGTCTTCACCGGCAACCCGGAAGGCTACCTGATGGCCTTCGACGCCAAGACCGGCAAGAAACTCTACGAGTTCAACACCGGTTCCGGCGTGATCGGCTCGCCGATCACCTGGGAAATGGACGGCGAGCAGTACGTCTCCGTACTGTCCGGCTGGGGTGGTGCGGTCCCGCTGTGGGGTGGCGAAGTGGCCAAACGCATCAAGGACTTCAACCAGGGCGGTATGGTCTGGACCTTCAAGCTGCCGAAGGACCAGGTCGTCGCCAAGCGCTGATCGACACCTGAAGACAGAGGGCCGGCTATTAGCCGGCCCTTTTTGTTTGTGCCCCGAGTCGGCGTGCTTTGTGGCTTCCCTCGCGTCAGCCGTCAGCAGCGTCCGGACAACCGAAGGGCCGCATCGGCATCGCCCGCCAGCAGCCGGCGCGCGACCCAGGGCCCCTGATGCTGCAGGGCGGCATGCACCTGCACCAGTTGCGCACCGGCCGCCCGGCGTGCCAACAGGTGGGCAGCCGTCTGGATGCCTCCGACCGACATCAACACCGTTTCCGGCCCACAGAAGCGGCGCAGCTCGGCGATCTGCTCGCAGGCCAGCGCCTGCGCCCTGTCGTCCTGCCAGGCCAGGTAGCGCTGCCGGGTGGCAGGTGGGCCCGGATCATGTGCCAGCAGCAGGCCGTCAACGCCCAGCGCCTGCAGCCGATCGACCAAGGCCAGTGGTAGCTCGCCGGGCAGGCAGCGGAGCTTCGCTACCAGCGGTACTGGTCGCTCATAGGCGCGGCTGAGGTGGCGGTGATGGTCGCGCAGCGCAGCAAGCCGTGCCTGCAGGCGCTCGGGCTGTTCCAGCAGCGGGGCGCAGAGCGGGCCAATCAGATTGAGCACCAGGTAATCGGCCCAGGGCCAGGCGCCTTGCAGCAGGGCGCAGGTCTGGGCGGTCGATTGGCAGGAGTCGAGGGTCAGGTTGATGCCCAGCAGCGCCGTGCCCTGGCGCGAGATGGCCAGCCGTGGCAGGTCGGCGGCGGTCAGGCTGCCGATCTCGCTGAAACCAAAGCCCAGTGCCGCTACCCGACGGCCGAGCTGGCCGAAGCGATCGAAACCGGCGGCGATCCCCAGCGGAGACGAGAACACCAGGCCCATCGCCTCGACCGGCTGGACGATGGGGGGCGAGGGCAGGCGACACGCCAGACTCACCAGGCCGAATGCGAACCGATGGCCGAGGTGCGGGCGCCGAATGGCGTGGCCGCAATCAACCATGGCGGCATTCGAACGCATGCATGAAGGCCAGCAGCCGCTCGACGCCCGCCATCGGCATGGCGTTGTAGAGGCTGGCGCGCAAGCCGCCGACCGCGGCGTGGCCGGCCAGATGATGCAGACCCGCCTGCGCCGCCTCGGTGATGAAGGCCTCGACCTGCCGCGCATCGCGCAGCTGGAAGCAGACGTTGACCGTGGAGCGGTCCGCGCGGCGCTGCGGGCAATGGTAGAAACCACTGGCGTCGATGTACCGGTACAGTCGCCGGCTGCGCTCCCGGGCATTGGCAGCCATGACCGTCAGCCCGCCCTGTGCCTCGATCCAGCGCAGCATGAGGTGGGCGACATAGAGCGCGAAGGTCGGCGGCGTGTTGAAGCGGCTCTGCTGCTCGGCCTGCACGGCATAGCTGAACGCGGCGGGCAGGCCGGGAGGCGAGTCTTGCAGCAGGTCCTCGCGCACGATCAGCAGACACAGACCGGCCACGCCGAGGTTCTTCTGGGCGCTGGCGTAGAGCAGTCCGAAGCGCTCGATCGGCAACGGCCGAGTGCAGAGATCGCTGGTCACGTCCGCGACCAGCGGCACCGGGACGGCCGGCATTGCGTGCCACTGCAGGCCGTGGCCGGTCTCGTTGCTGGTCAGGTGGCAATACCCCGCAGCCGGATCGAGCGGCCAGTCGTGCGGGTCGGGCAGGGCGGTGTAGCCGCTCGCAGCGCCGCTGGCGACCACCCGCACCTGGCAATGACGCCGCGCCTCGGCGATGGCCTTGCGCGCCCAGTGGCCGCTGTCCAGGTAATCGGCGCCTTGCCCGGGGTGCAACAGGTTCAGCGGCACCAGGCCGAACTGCGCCGAGGCGCCGCCCTGCAGGAACAGCACACGGTAGCCCCGGGGAATCGCCAGCAGCCGGCGCAGCAACTGCTCGGTGTCGTGCATCAGCGCCTTGAACGGCGCGCCGGTGAAGGGCTGTTCCAACAGCGAGAATCCGGTTGCTCGCCAGTTGGGCAAATCCGCGGCGATCTGCGCCAACACAGCTGCTGGCAGCATCGCCGGACCGGCGGCGAAGCTGTAGCGCTCGGCCGGTTCAGTAGAGGTGCAGGCCATGGGCGCCGGATGCCATCAGAAATAGCAGTGGAATCGAGAGAATGGTGTTGCTGCGCGAGGAGAGAAAGGTGATGCGCGAGCAGCGTACTCGCTCCTCCAGTGTCGCCGGGACGAAGCCGAGCAGCTTTTTCTGGTGCGGCCAGAGCACCAGCCAGAGGTTGAGCACCATCGCCGTACCGATCCAGGCACCCAGACCAATCACCGCCAGCGGACCTTCGAGCTGCAGGGCGCCGGGCAGCCAGCCGCGCTGCCAGAGCATGAACATGCCGGTCACCCAGACTACTAGCGACGCGTAGCGGAAGATGCCGTGCTCGCGCTTCATCCGCACCTCCAGGTCTCGGTTCAGGGTGGCCACATCGATCCCGTTGTGCAGCGGCACGAAGCGCGGATTCTGGATGAAGTTGGCGTAGTTGTGGCCGACCCAGACCAGCGCGAACAGCACGTGCGCGTAGCGGGCGAGCAGATCGAATACGGGCTGTTGCATGGGGCCTCCTAGACCAGCACGCGCAGCAAGAAATAGCAGCCGAGCGTCAGTGCCAGACCGATGCCGAGGGTGCCGCCAAAAGAGTCATGGGGCAGTTTCAAAATCCACCCCCTGGCTGGCCTGCCGGGCGATCAGGTCGCCTGGCGACCGCGTGGCATCCTGCGCCAGCGCCACGGCCTGCTGGATCAATTGGTGATGCGGTGACTTGCTGCAGGCCGGATCGGTATTGGCGCCGTTGCCGGTCAGCAGCAGGGCCTGGCAGCGACAGCCGCCGAAGTCCTTTTCCTTTTCGTCGCAGCTGCGGCAGGGCTCGGGCATCCAGGCATCGCCGCGGTAAAGGTTGAACACTGGCGAGTCGTGCCAGATCTGCTCCAGCCGCTGCTGGCGCACGTTGGGGAAGGTCAGTTGCTTGAAGTTGCTGGCTTGGGAACAGGGCAATACATCGCCGTTGGGTGCGACCGTGACGTGGATGGCGCCCCAGCCGTTCATGCACGCCTTGGGTCGGCCTTCGTAGTAGTCGGGGATGACGAAGAAGATCGTCAGCCGGTCGCCGTAACGCTCGCGCGCCTGGCGCACCTGCTCCTCGGCGCGTTGCAGCTCGGCGTGGGTGGGCATCAGCGCGTCGCGGTTGAGCAACGCCCAGTTGTAGTACTGCACGTTGGCCAGCTCGAGGTACTCGACGCCCAGTTCGACGGCGAATTCGATGATGTCCGGAATCTGGCCGATGTTCTGCCGGGTGATCGGCACGTTGAGCACCATGGGAAAGCCCATGGACTTGATCAGTCGCGCCATGCGGAGCTTGCGCTCCCAGGCATCGACACCGGCCAGCTGGCGCGCCACGTCACGGTCGGTGGACTGGAAACCGAGCTGAATGTGACGCAGGCCAGCATCCTTTAGCGCGTGCAGCCGGGCTTCGGTGAGGCCGATGCCGGAGGTGATCAGGTTGGTGTAGTAGCCCATGCGGTCGGCTTCGGCGACCAGTGTTTCCAGGTCCTTGCGCAGTGTGGGCTCGCCGCCGGAGAAGCCGATCTGCATGGCGCCCATGGCGCGGGCCTGGGCCATCACGTCGATCCATTCGTCGGTGCTCAGCTCGTGCTGGCGGTAGTCGGCGAAGTTGCGCGGGTTGCTGCAGAACACGCATTGCAGCGGGCACTGGTAGGTCAGTTCCAGCAGCAGCCAGACCGGGTTGCCGTTGCCGTCAAGCCGTGGCGCGAATCCAGCCTTTGCCATGGGATACCTCCAGGAATTTCAGGACACCCTTGCTGATCGTGTCGAGGTCGGTGGCGTGGTAGCAGTGGCCGAGCTGGGCGATGAGTTCGGCCACGCTGGTCTTGCCGTCGCAGTGCTTGAGGATGTCGCCGCCGCTGGCGTTGAGTTTGACGATGCCTTCGGGATAGAGCAGCACGTGGGCATCCTGCGAGGCCTCCCAGCGAAACAGGAAGGGCGGGCGGATCTCGTAGCAGCGCTCCAGCGCGATTGGGGCGGGGGTGGTCATGTTCGTCTCCTTGCGGAGCCGGCGTGGCGGCGGCTGCCAACACGCCGGCTTGGGTCTAGCGCACGTAGACGTACGCGGTGACTTCGAAGCCCAGACGCAGGTCGCAGAAGTCGGGATCGATCCATTGCATGGCGCATCTCCTCAGTGTGTTCAGGGAAGGAAAACTGTGTCGCCAGTTGAAACTAAGGCGCGCCGGGGCCGCCCCTAATAGGACTTTCGGCCCGGTTTTGCGGGCAATTGGTCGCGGTTTTTTGGCGCTGGAGAAATAGTTGCACTGTGCGCGGCCGGGCTTGCCGATGGTCAATTCCGGCCCGTCGAACGCGGTTTAACCTGTCGGTTTTTCTCGCCCGCAGGGGGCCGGATTTTGCTGGTCGGACCCGTCAGACTCGGGCTGCGTCGTGCGCCGGCATCTACTACCAAATGAGGAACGCATCGGTCCCTTGGGTGCATTCCGGCTGGCCTGTCAGGCTGCCTAAGATCGTTTCATGTCCTGTCCACCCCCGGTCAGGCTCGATAAGCAGAACATTGGAGAGGCCGCTCATGATCTACGCCCAACCCGGTACGGAAGGCTCCGTCATTTCCTTCAAGCCACGCTATGGCAACTTCATCGGCGGTGAATTCGTCCCGCCGGTCAAGGGTGAGTACTTCGTCAACACCTCGCCGGTCAACGGCGAAGTGATCGCCGAGTTCCCGCGCTCCGGCGCCGAAGATGTGGAAAAGGCACTGGACGCCGCGCACGCCGCCGCCGATGCCTGGGGCAAGACCTCGGTCCAGGACCGCGCACTGATCCTGCTGAAGATCGCCGACCGCATCGAGGCGAACCTGGAAAAGCTCGCCATCGCCGAAACCTGGGACAACGGCAAGGCCGTTCGCGAGACCCTGAACGCCGACGTGCCGCTGGCGGCCGATCACTTCCGCTACTTCGCCGGTTGCATCCGCGCCCAGGAAGGCAGCGCTGCCGAGATCAACGAGCACACCGCGGCCTATCACTTCCATGAGCCGCTGGGCGTAGTCGGGCAGATCATTCCGTGGAACTTCCCGCTGCTGATGGCTGCCTGGAAACTCGCTCCGGCCCTGGCTGCCGGCAACTGCGTGGTGCTCAAGCCCGCCGAGCAGACCCCGCTGTCGATCATGGTCTTCGCCGAACTGGTCGGTGACCTGCTGCCCGCCGGCGTGCTGAATATCGTTCAGGGCTTCGGCCGCGAAGCCGGCCAGTCGCTGGCCACCAGCACCCGCATCGCCAAGATCGCCTTTACCGGCTCAACCCCGGTCGGTTCGCACATCATGCGTTGCGCTGCCGAGAACATCATTCCGAGCACCGTGGAACTGGGCGGCAAGAGCCCGAACATCTTTTTCGAAGACATCATGCAGGCCGAGCCGGCCTTCATCGAGAAAGCCGCCGAGGGCCTGGTGCTCGCGTTCTTCAACCAGGGCGAGGTCTGCACCTGCCCGTCGCGCGCATTGATCCAGGAATCGATCTTCGAGCCCTTCATGGAAGTGGTGATGAAGAAGGTCAAGGCGATCAAGCGTGGCAACCCGCTCGATACCGATACCATGGTCGGCGCTCAGGCGTCCGAGCAGCAATTCGACAAGATCATGTCCTACATGGAAGTCGCCCAGCAGGAAGGCGCCCAGATCCTCACCGGCGGCAACGCCGAGAAGCTCGAAGGCAGCCTGTCGACCGGTTACTACGTGCAGCCGACCCTGATCAAGGGCCACAACAAGATGCGCATCTTCCAGGAAGAGATTTTCGGGCCCGTGGTCGGCGTGGCGACCTTCAAGGACGAGGCCGAGGCCCTGGCCATCGCCAACGACACCGAGTTCGGCCTGGGTGCCGGCGTCTGGACCCGCGACATCAACCGCGCCTACCGCATGGGTCGCGGCATCAAGGCCGGTCGCGTCTGGACCAACTGCTACCACCTCTACCCGGCGCACGCCGCGTTCGGTGGCTACAAGAAGTCCGGCGTCGGCCGCGAGACCCACAAGATGATGCTTGACCATTACCAGCAGACCAAGAACCTGCTGATCAGCTACGACATCAATCCGCTGGGCTTCTTCTGATCCGGCAGCGCAACACTCGGAGGACCCGGCGCGTTCGCTCCAGCGCGCCGGCTTAATTTGCTCGCACTCCCCAGTGCCTCAATGCAGCGCGACCTCCGGGTCGCGTTTTTTTTTGCACCTGTTCCGAGACTCGGCAAACCAGCGCAGCGCTGTTCGCAGAGGCTGTCGCGGGTCGCGTTTGCCTTGCGTCGCGCGTCAGCCATCGCGGTGACCGAACTCCTGCGCCGCTAAACGCCTCAGATGCGGAACTACCCGTGTTTTGTGAGGACAGGCTCCATGCCCCAGTTGTTCGAACCCTTCCAGCTCAAGCAGCTGACGCTGCGCAACCGCACCGTCCTGGCGCCGATGACGCGCGTCAGCGCCGAGCCCGACGGCGCGCCCAACGAGCTGATGCGAGACTACTACCAAGGGTTTGCCGAAGGCGGCTTCGGCCTGCTGATCAGCGAAGGCACCTACACCGACACTGCCTACAGCCAGGGCTATTTCAACCAGCCCGGACTGGCCACCGAGGCGCAGCGCGACCACTGGAAACCCGTGGTAGAGGCGGTGCATGCCGCCGGCGCCGGTTTTATCGCGCAGCTCATGCACGGCGGTGGGCAGACCCAGGGCAACCTGCACCACGCACGCCATGTCGCGCCGTCGGCGGTACAGCCAAAGGGCAACCAGCTGAGCTTCTACGGCGGCGAAGGCCCCTATGCGACGCCTGCAGAAATGACCGAGGCGGAAATCCAGCAGGCCCTGGAAGGTTTCGTGCAGGCCGCCCGTCATGCCCAGACGGCCGGTTTCGATGGCGTCGAACTGCATGCGGCCAATGGCTACCTGCTGCATGAATTCCTCAGCGCGGCGTTCAACAAGCGCAGTGACCGCTGGGGTGGCGACTTCCGCCAGCGGCTTGCGCTGCCGCTGGCGGTTATCGACGCGGTGCGTCAGGCGGTCGGCGACGGGTTCGTGGTGGGCATGCGTCTGTCCCAGGGCATGGTCACCGACAGCGCGCTGAAGTGGGAAGGCGGCGTCGAGGAGGCCCGTGAGCGTTTTAGCACCCTGGCGGCCGCAGGCCTGGACTACCTCCACGTGACCGAATACAAGGTCGGCGCCCCGGCCTTCTGCGAAGGGCCGTCGCTGGCGGCGATCGCGCGCTCCAGCGTGTCCATCCCCATCATCGGCAACGGTGGCGTACAGACCGGCGCCGATGCCCAGGCGTTGCTCGATGAAAGCGCGCTGGACCTGGTCGCCATCGGCAAGGCCGCCCTGGCCAATCACGACTGGCCGCTGCGCGCCCGCAGCAATGAGGCCATGAGCGAATTCGACTTCGCCATGTTCTCGCCCATGGCCACCCTGACCAATGAACTGGCCTGGCGCGGAACCCACGGCCGGCCGGCCCGGCGCAACGGCTGAAGCTATCCGACTGGCGGCATGTCGTCGGCAAGGCGCCGCGTTTCGGGGCGCGCGTCAGGCACTACCAACGCAGGGCGCTGTCTCCTTCCAAAGTACCATTCTGCTTTTAGCGCAATAGGGTGCTTAATGAGGGCGTCGGATCACCCGGCGCCATAAGAAGAGGATCGAGCCATGTGGACCAAACCTGCTTTCACTGACCTGCGTATCGGTTTCGAAGTCACCATGTATTTCGCCAACCGCTGATTACCCGCCCCGGTCTCACCGGGGTTTCAGTTTTCGGGAGCCGCCCATGTTCATCCAGATTCTCGGTTCGGCTGCTGGTGGCGGCTTTCCTCAATGGAACTGCAACTGCGCCAACTGCGCCGGTTTGCGCAACGGCACCTTGAAGGCCACCGCGCGCACCCAGTCGTCCATCGCCATCAGCGACAACGGGCAGGACTGGATTCTCTGCAACGCCTCGCCGGACATCCGGGCCCAGCTGGAATCCTTTCCTGCTTTGCAGCCGGCGCGTCGCCCACGGGACACGGCAATTGGCGCGATCATCCTGCTGGACAGCCAGATCGACCACACCACCGGCCTGCTGACGTTGCGCGAAGGCTGCCCGCACGAGGTCTGGTGTACCGAGATGGTCCATCAGGACCTGACCACCGGCTTCCCGCTGTTCAACATGCTCGAACACTGGAATGGCGGCTTGCGCTGGAACCCCATCGCGCTGGAAGGCAGCTTCCGGATCGGCGCGTGTCCGGGGCTGGAGATCACGCCGATCCCCTTGCGCAGCTCGGCGCCGCCGTATTCGCCGCACCGCAACGACCCGCACCCGGGCGACAACATCGGTTTGCTGATCCGCGACCGGCACACCGGTGGCACGCTGTTCTATGCGCCGGGGCTCGGCCAGGTCAGCGACGCGCTGCTGGACATCATGCGCGGTGCCGACTGCCTGCTGGTGGACGGCACGCTCTGGCGTGATGACGAGATGCGCGTGCGCGAGGTCGGCGACAAGCTGGGAAGCGAGATGGGCCACCTGCCGCAGAGCGGCCCCGGCGGCATGATCGAGGTGCTGGACGGCCTGCCGGCGGCGCGCAAGATCCTTATCCATATCAACAACACCAACCCGATCCTGGACGAAGCGTCGCCCGAGCGGGCGATCCTGGACGAGCATCGCATCGAAGTGTCCTTCGACGGCATGCGTATCGAGTTGTAGCGCCTCCGGCGCGCCATGTGGCAACGACCAGTGGCTGAAGGCGCCCGGCTGCGCCTGGAAGAACGGCCCGCCTAACCCGTAAGGAAGCTTTATGACCCTGCCAGCCATGACCCCGACGGAGTTCGAAGCGGCGCTCCGTGCCAAGGGCGACTACTACCATATCCATCACCCGTTCCACCGCGCCATGTACGAAGGTCGGTCGACCCGCGAGCAGATCCAGGGCTGGGTAGCGAACCGCTTCTATTACCAGGTGTGCATTCCGGTGAAAGATGCCGCGATCATGGCCAACTGCCCCGACCGTGACACGCGTCGCGAGTGGGTCCAGCGCATCATCGACCACGACGGCACGCCTGGGGAGGAGGGCGGTATCGAGGCCTGGCTGCGACTGGCCGAAGCCGTTGGCCTGGACCGTGAGCAGGTGCTCTCGCAGGAGCTGGTCCTGCCCGGCGTGCGCTTCGCGGTCGACGCCTACGTCAACTTTGCGCGCCGCGCCGTATGGCAGGAGGCGGCCAGCAGTTCGCTGACCGAGCTGTTCGCACCGACCATCCACCAGTCGCGGATGGATGCCTGGCCGCAGCATTACAACTGGATCGATACGTCGGGCTACGATTACTTCCGCAAGCGTTTGAAGGAAGCCCGTCGCGACGTCGAGCACGGGCTGCGCATCACCCTGGAGTACTACAAGACTCGTGAGGCCCAGGAGCGCATGCTCAACATCCTGCAGTTCAAGCTCGATGTACTGTGGAGCATGCTGGACGCCATGAGCATGGCCTACGAACTGGACCGCCCGCCGTACCACACCGTTACGCGCGAGCGGGTCTGGCACCGGGGCATTGCCTTCTAGCGGCGCCTGCGCAGGGCAGGGCTCGGCGCGTAGGGTGGGCCGGGCGGTGTTCCGCTTCAATCCATCGCTGCGCCAATCAACGATAGTGCTGCATAGGGCGAGAAAGAGGACCATGAGCGATATCCAACTGACCCAGATCCCAGCCTTTCGGCGCGGCTTTCGCTTCCAGTGGGAGCCAGCGCAGAACTGCCATGTGCTGCTCTATCCCGAAGGCATGATCAAGCTCAACGACAGCGCATCGGCGGTGCTCGGCGAAGTGGACGGCGCGCGTACGGTCGGCACCATCGTCGCTGACCTGCAGAGCCGGTTCCCGGATGCCGAGGGCATCGAGGAAGACATTCGCGCGTTCCTGGAGGTGGCCGTTGAACGGTTCTGGATCGAGCTTCGCTAAACCCGGCTTCGAACCCGGTCCGCCGCTGTGGCTCTTGGCGGAGCTGACCTACCGCTGCCCGCTGCAGTGCCCGTATTGCTCGAACCCGCTGGATTTCGCCCGCAGCCATGAGGAACTCGGCACCGCCGAGTGGATTGAGGTGTTCCGCCAGGCCCGTGAGCTGGGCGCGGCGCAGCTCGGGTTTTCCGGCGGCGAACCGCTGGTGCGCCAGGACCTGGCCGAGCTGATCAAGGCGGCTCGCGACCTCGGCTACTACACCAACCTGATCACCTCCGGTATCGGCCTGACCGAGGAGAAGATCGCCGCCTTCGCCGAGGCCGGGCTCGACCATATCCAGATCAGCTTCCAGGCCGCAGACGAGGAGGTGAACAACCTGCTCGCCGGCTCGAAGAAGGCTTTCGCGCAGAAGCTGGCCATGGCGCGGGCGGTCAAGGCGCATGGCTACCCGATGGTGCTCAACTTCGTCACCCATCGGCACAACATCGACAACATCGACCAGATCATCCGGCTGTGCATCGAGCTGGAAGCCGACTTTGTCGAGCTGGCGACCTGCCAGTTCTACGGCTGGGCTGAGCTCAACCGCGCCGGCCTGTTGCCCAGCAAGGAGCAGCTGGTGCGGGCCGAACGCATCACCAACGAGTGGCGCGACAGGCTTGCCGCCGAGAATCATCCGTGCAAGCTGATCTTCGTCACGCCGGATTATTACGAAGAGCGCCCCAAGGGCTGCATGAACGGCTGGGGCAACCTCTTCCTCGACATCACGCCGGATGGCACCGCGCTGCCGTGCCACAGCGCCCGGCAATTGCCGATCACCTTTCCGAACGTGCGCGAGCAGAGTATCGAACAGATCTGGAAGCACTCGTTGGGCTTCAACAAATTTCGTGGCTTCGACTGGATGCCCGAGCCCTGCCAGTCCTGCGACGAAAAGGAAAAGGACTTTGGCGGCTGCCGCTGCCAGGCCTTCATGCTGACCGGCGACGCGGCGAATGCCGACCCGGTGTGCAGCAAGTCGTCCCACCACGACAAGATCCTCGCCGCCCGCCTCGAGGCCGAGCAAGCACCGCGCGGGCTCGATGAACTGACCTTCCGCAACGAGAAGGCCTCGAACCTGATCCTGAAGGCCTAGGGTGTCCGGCGAACCGATGCCCGAGCCCGTGCCGATTACCCGACGAGCATTGCCCTTCGGCTCCTGGCCCAGCGATTGGAGTGCCGAACGGGCTGCCGCTGCGAGCAAGGATTTTGCCGAAATCCGGGCGGGCCACGGCGGGTTGTTCTGGATCGAATACGACCCGGCCGATTCGCGGTGCGCCCTGTGGTTCTGGCGCAACGGGGCGGCGACCTGCCTAAGCCCGCCGGGCGTTTCGCTGCGCAGCCGCGTCTACGAGTACGGCGGCGGTGCGTTCTGCCTCACTGCCGAAGGCGTGGCATTCGTCGACGAGCGCGACCAGCAGATCCATCTGCTGTTCCTGCACAGCCGATCCGAGGCGTGTCGCGTGCTGACACAGCGCACGGAATGCCGCTACGGGGATCTGCAGTACGACGCGGCGGCGGGGGCGGTCGTGGCGGTCGAGGAGACCCATCGCGACGGCCAGGTCGCCCATCGTCTGGTCAGCGTGCAACTCGACAGCGGCGTGCGCCAGGTCATTGCCGAGGGCGCGGACTTCTACGCCGGGCCCTGCATCGACCCGCTGTCACGGCGCATGGCCTGGATCCAATGGCAGCGGCCGGAACAGCCCTGGACAGCCTCCACGTTGTGGCTCGCCGAGCGCAATGCAAGCGGCGACTGGGGCGCGCCGATTTGCCTGGCCGGCGCCGAGGGCGACGAATCCCTGCAGCAACCGCGGTTTTCCGCCGATGGACAGTTGTTCTGCCTGAGCGACCAGGCCGGTGCCTGGGAGCCCTGGCGCGAACGTGCGGGGCGGCTGGAGCCGGTCGACCTGAAGCGTGATACGGCGAACACCGCGAACGGCGCCGCCGCGCCGCGGCATGACCACGCGCCCGCGCCCTGGCAGCTGGGCACCGTCAGCTACCTGCCGCTGGCCGGCGACTGCCTGTTGCTGACACGCCTTGAACACGGCTATGGCCTGTTGATCGAGCAGGGCGCAGATGGGCAGTCACGCCAGCTCGCCCAGGCCTACAGCCGCTGCCGACAGCTGGCCGCCGACGATGACTACTTCTACTGCATTGCCGGCGCGGTCGACCGGCTGCCGGCCGTGCTGGCCATCTCGCGCGAAGATGGGCGCCTGAGTGTCCTGGCCGGCGGTGCGCGGCCGTTGCCCGCCGAGTCGCTGTCACGCCCGCAGCCGCTCAGTTTCGATACCGGCACGCAGGAGAGGGCGCATGCCTTCTTCTACCCGCCCGCCAACGCGGCCTGCAGCAGCCTGGACGGCGAGCGACCGCCGCTGGTGGTGTTTCTGCATGGCGGACCGACATCGGCGTGCTACCCCGTGTTCGACCCGCGGGTTCAGTTCTGGACGCAGCGCGGCTTCGCCGTCGCTGACCTGAACTACCGCGGCAGCAGCGGATTCGGTCGCTGCTACCGCCAGCGCCTGCGCGGGCAGTGGGGCGTGCTCGACGTAGAAGACGCGCAAGCGCTGGTCCGGGCACTGGCGGCGAGCGGGCAGATCGACCCGGCACGCACCTTTATCCGCGGGGCCAGCGCTGGCGGCTACACCGCCCTGTGCGCGCTGGCTGCGAATGCCGGCTTTCGCGGTGGCGCGAGTCTGTACGGCGTCAGCGATCCGCTGGCGCTGCGCCGGGTTACCCACAAGTTCGAGGCCGATTACCTGGACTGGCTGATCGGCGACCCGCACCGCGACGCCGAGCGCTATCGCCAGCGCACGCCGCTCTATAACGCGG
Source organism: Pseudomonas sp. (assembly GCA_032064305.1). Lineage (GTDB taxonomy): Bacteria > Pseudomonadota > Gammaproteobacteria > Pseudomonadales > Pseudomonadaceae > Stutzerimonas. Next base: position 88,173 of record DAMBNU010000013.1, read on the forward strand.
CGCAGATCGGCGTTCCGGTGATCTTTTTCCAGGGCGGCCAGGATGCAGTGGTGCTGCCGGAGCAGACCCGCTCCATGGTTGCCGCTCTCGAAGCCCGGGGCGTGGCGGTGGAGTATCGCTTGTATCCGGATGAGCGCCACGGCTTCCGCCAGGCCGCGAACCTCGCCGATGCGCTGGAGCGCGAGTACGCATTCTACCGGCGGCTGTTGTGAGCGCAGCGCCCGTCGTCCCGCGCGCCATAGCGGGGCGCCAGACTGTAGACTTCCCAGCCCACCGGCCCTGCTGCTTTTTGCTGATTGCTTTGAGCGGCGAAAGCAGTAGGCTTGTAGCCGGTAACAAATAATTACGAAGGCCGTTGTATGAGCCCAAACCTTAGCCTGCAGCGCAAGTTCGTCTCGCCGGAAATCATCTTCGGCGCCGGGTGCCGCCACAGTGCCGGCAATTACGCCAAGAATTTCGGTGCGCGCAAGGTGTTGCTGGTGTCGGACCCGGGCGTGGTCGCCGCCGGTTGGGTGGCAGACGTCCAGGCGAGCCTGAGCCAGCAGGGCATCGACTACCACTTGTTTACTCAGGTATCGGCCAATCCACGCTCCGAAGAGGTAATGGCCGGCGCCGAGGTCTACCGCAGCGAAGGCTGCAACGTGATCGTCGCCGTCGGCGGCGGCAGCCCCATGGATTGCGCCAAGGGCATCGGTATTGCCGTCGCGCACGGACGCAACATCGTCGAGTTCGAAGGCGTCGACACCCTGCGTGTGCCGAGCCCGCCGCTGATCCTGATCCCGACCACGGCCGGCACCTCGGCCGACGTGTCGCAGTTCGTGATCATCTCGAACCAGGATGAGCGGATGAAATTCTCGATCGTCAGCAAGGGCGCCGTGCCCGACGTTTCGCTGATCGACCCGGAAACCACCCTCAGCATGGATCCCTTTCTCTCTGCCTGCACCGGCATCGATGCCCTGGTGCATGCGATCGAAGCGTTCGTCTCCACCGGCCACGGGCCGCTCACCGACCCCCATGCGCTCGAAGCCATGCGGCTCATCAACGGGCACCTGGTGCAGATGATCGCCAATCCCGCCGACATCGCGCTGCGCGAGAAGATCATGCTGGGCAGCATGCAGGCCGGGCTGGCGTTCTCCAACGCCATCCTCGGCGCCGTGCATGCCATGTCGCACAGCCTGGGCGGCTACCTCGACCTGCCGCACGGTTTGTGCAATGCCGTGCTGGTCGAGCATGTGGTGGCCTTCAACTACGACGCCGCGCCCGACCGCTTCAAGCTCGTCGCCGAAACCCTGGGTATCGACAGCCGCGGACTGAACCATCGGCAGATCCGCGAGCGCCTCGTGCAGCATCTTATCGCCCTCAAGCAGGCCATCGGCTTCAACGAAACCCTGAGCCTGCACGGGGTGAACCTGTCGGACATTCCCTTTCTGTCCCAGCACGCGATGCAGGATCCCTGCATCCTGACCAACCCGCGTTCGTCGACCCAGCGTGACGTCGAAGTGGTCTATGCCGAAGCACTCTGAGCAGAACGATGCCCTCGCCGGACTGCTCGGCCTGGGCACCCATTCGGCGCGCAAAAGCCACTACCCCGAACTGGTGGCGCGCCTGGAGGAGCTCGAGTCGGAGCGCAACCGCTACAAATGGCTGTTCGAGCATGCGGTGCACGGGATTTTCCAGGCCAGCCTGCAGGAGGGCATTCGAGCTGCGAACCCGGCACTGGCGCGCATGCTCGGCTACGACACGACGGCCGAGGCGCTGTGGGCCCTGACCGACCTGTCGCATCACCTGTTCATCGGCGGAGAAGAAGAACTCAAGCGCATCCGCCAGACGCTCAGCTCGCAGCGCGGGCTGTTCGGTTACGAGACGCGCCTGCGCCGCAAGGACGGCAGTGCGCTAGACGTCATGATGAACCTGCTGCTCAAGCCCGACGAAGAGGGACTTGTCGAGGGCTTCGTGGCTGACATCACCGAACGCAAGCTCGCTCAGCTGCGGCTGCTTCAGCTCAATGAGCAACTCGAGCAGCGCGTCGCGGAGCGGACTCTGGAGCTGCGCACGGCGCGTGATGCCGCTGAGGCTGCCAACCACAGCAAGGACAAGTACCTGGCAGCGGCCAGCCACGACCTGCTGCAGCCGCTCAATGCAGCGCGCCTGCTGATTTCGACGTTGCGCGAGCGGCCGATGCAGGCGGCCGAGCACAACCTGGTCGAGCGCGCCCACCAGGCGCTGGAGGGCGCAGAGGACCTGCTCACCGACCTGCTGGATATTTCCAAGCTCGACCAGCAGGCGATCAAGCCAGACATCGACGTCTATCGGCTCGACGAGGTGCTGCTGCCGCTGGTGTCCGAGTTCCAATCCGTGGCCCAGGCGCGGGGGCTTGGCTTCGAGCACTTCATCCCGGCCTATGCGCTGCGCAGTGACTTCCGCCTGCTGACACGGATATTGCGCAACTTTCTCAGCAACGCCTGCCGCTACACCGACCGGGGCCGGGTGCTGCTGGGAGCACGCAAGCGCGGTGACTTCTTACGGGTCGAGGTGTGGGACACCGGTTGTGGCATCGAACCCGACCAGATGCAGTCGATTTTTCTCGAATTCAACCAGCTCGGTGTGCGGCGTGCCGCTGAGCGCGTCGGGGTCGGGCTCGGCCTGGCCATCGTCGACCGCATCGCCTCGATGCTCGAGTACCGCATCGAGGTGCGTTCGCGGCCTGGGCGCGGCTCGGTGTTCAGCATTAACGTGCCGCTGGCCGACAACCCGGACGAGGCACCGGCAGATGCGCCGATCCCGGTCGGGCCCACGGCGGGCGATCCCCTGCCCGGGCGCCGTCTGCTGGTGCTGGACAATGAACTCAGCATCCTGCACAGCATGGCGGCGCTGCTCGAACAGTGGGGCTGCGAGGTGATCACGGCGACCGACCTGGAAGAGGCGCTGACGGCGCTCGGGGGAACGCCGCCGGAGGTGATCCTCGCCGACTATCATCTGGACCAGGGCGTGACCGGCTGGGACGTGGTGACCGCGCTGCGAGCGCATTTTGCGCAGGCGCTGCCGGCGGTGATGGTGACCGCCGACCGCAGCGACCAGTGCCGTCGGCAGCTGCAGGGGCTCGGTGTGCCCGTGCTGAACAAGCCGGTCAAGGCGGGCAAGATGCGTTCAGTCCTAAGCCACCTGCTCGCCGAGCAACGTGAGCGCACGGAAGGGGCGGGTGCTAAACCCGACGCTCCCGCACCCTGAGCGGCTAGCCGTTCTGCAACCCGAGCGGCAGCAACGAATAGCCCGCCGCGCCGAGCAGGAAGGCACTGAAACGGCTTTCACGTTCTTCCGGCAGTTCTTCCTTGAGTACGTTGAGGATCACCGAGCCGCCGACAAAGGCGGTCAGCGCGGAAATTGCCAGCTCGGACACTTCCGTCTGCGCCCCGAGCGCCCAGCCAACCAGCGGCATCGCTGCCAGCAACCAGCGGCCGCGCAGGCGGAACAGGTTCCGGTGGTCGTGCTGCAGCGCGAAGTCATTGACCAGAAAATGCAGCCCCATCGCGACGCAGTACAGGCTTACCGAGACGAGGCTGCCGCCCTCGCCACGGATCAGCGGGTAGCCGATCAGGCCGTTGTAGAATGCAAACGCGCCAATATGCAGCCAGAACACGCCGGCACGTGGCGGTGAGCCGGCCGGCTGGCGGCGCCGGTGCAGCTTGATCATGCGTTCCAGGCCGTAGAAGGTCGCCAGTCCGAGCAGCGCCAGCAGGTAGACGTGGTGCTCGATGTAGCGAAACAGCTGCAGATCGCTACCGTCGATCACCTGCTGCCCACGCGCAAGTTCAGGCAGCAGATGGACGAAAACGTACGCTACCGACACGCCGCCAGCGAGGGACAGCCAACGGCTGCGCGGCAGCCGATCGAGTGCATGCAGGCGCCCGGCACATAGGTGGACGGCAGACAGCACGAGGGCTGCGACGAAACTGACGGACATGTGCGGCACCCTGGTTAACGACTATGTTGATCGTTAGGTCAGACTTTTCGGCGTCCGCTTGCGTTCCTCCGAACGCCCGCGGTAGAGCCGAATGAATGCTGTCATCTGGCCATCTTGCGATGTATGGTCTGGGTAAGCCGGGCAGATATTTGTTAAAGTTTGCCGCTTGTGAAGCGAGCAGCCCGCCAGCTTTGAATTTGCCAGTACGAGGTGTCTGCTTGATTAGGGTGCTTGTGGTCGATGACCATGATCTTGTGCGCACGGGCATTTCCAGAATGCTTGCCGATATCGATGGCCTGCAGGTAGTCGGCCAAGCGGAATCCGGCGAAGTGGCGATCAAGAAGTGTCGCGAACTCAAGCCCGACGTCGTGCATCATGGACGTCAAGATGCCCGGTATCGGCGGCCTGGAGGCGACCCGCAAGTTGTTGCGCAGCCAGCCTGACGTCAAGGTCATCGCCGTCACCATCTGCGAGGAAGACCCCTTCCCGACGCGGCTGCTCCAGGCCGGTGCGTCGGGCTATCTGACCAAGGGCGCCGCGCTTGACGAGATGATCCAGGCGATCCGCATGGTGTTTGCCGGCCAGCGCTACATCAGCCCGCAGATCGCCCAGCAGCTGGCGCTCAAGTCCTTCCAGCCCAAGGTCAATGGTTCGCCGTTCGATCTGCTGTCCGAGCGCGAAATCCAGATTGCACTGATGATCGCCAACTGCCAGAAGGTACAGGTCATTTCCGACAAGCTGTGCCTCTCGCCCAAGACCGTGAACACCTACCGCTACCGCATCTACGAAAAGCTCTCGATTACCAGTGATGTCGAGCTGGCGCTGCTGGCCGTCCGGCACGGCATGGTCGACACCATCAATTGATGAGCGGTTTCGATTCCTCCGCCTTCCTGGCGTCGTGCAGTGGCCGGCCGGGCGTCTACCGCATGTTCGACGCTGACGCCAAGCTGCTCTACGTAGGCAAGGCCAAGAACCTCAAGAAACGCCTGGCGAGCTATTTCCGCAAGGCCGGACAGGCGCCGAAAACCGCGGCGCTGGTGGCCCGGATCGCCCAGGTCGAAACCACCATCACCGCCAATGAGACCGAGGCCCTGCTGCTCGAGCAGACCCTCATCAAGCAGTGGCGACCGCCCTATAACATCCTCCTGCGCGACGATAAGTCTTACCCGTACGTGTTCCTGTCGGCGGGAGACTTCCCACGGCTGAGCATTCACCGCGGCGCGAAGAAGGCGGCCGGGCGCTACTTCGGACCGTACCCGAGCGCCGGTGCCATCCGCGAAAGCCTTGGCCTGTTGCAGAAGGCGTTCCAGGTGCGCCAGTGCGAGGACAGCTATTACCGCAACCGCACGCGCCCCTGCTTGCAGTACCAGATCAAGCGGTGCAAGGCGCCCTGCGTGAAGCTGGTGAGCGCCGAGGAGTACGCCGAGGACGTCCGCCATTCGGTGATGTTCCTCGAGGGACGCAGCAACGCGCTGTCCGACGAACTGTCACGGAACATGGAAAAGGCTGCGATGGCGCTGGACTTCGAGCGGGCCGCCGAGATCCGCGATCAGATCGGCATCCTGCGCCGCGTCCAGGACCAGCAGAGCATGGAGGGCGGCAGCGGCAACGTCGACATCGTCGCTTCGGTGGTCAGCCCCGGCGGCGCCTGCGTACACCTGATCAGCGTGCGTGCAGGTCGCGTGCTGGGCAGCAAGAACTTCTTTCCGCAGGTGGCCATCGAGGAGACGGTTAGCGACGTGTTGCTGGCGTTTCTGGAACAGTATTACCTCGGCTCCATGGAGCGGGACCTGCCCTCGGAGCTGATCGTCAACGCGGTACACGAAGACTTCCAGACGCTGGTCAGTGCGGTTGCCGAGTTGCGGCAGGCCGATCTCACCATCACTCACCGGGTTCGCGGGACCCGCGCCCGCTGGCAGCAGTTGGCCCTGACCAATGCCGAGCAGGCCCTGGGCGCCCGGCTGGCGAACCGCCAGCATCTGGCGGCCCGGTTCCAGGCGCTGGCCGAGGCGCTCGACCTGGACGAGCCGCCGCTGCGCCTGGAGTGCTTCGACATCAGCCATTCCAGCGGCGAGGCAACCGTGGCGTCCTGCGTGGTGTTCGGTCCCGAGGGGCCGCTGAAGTCCGACTATCGGCGCTACAACATCGAGGGCGTCACCGCGGGCGATGACTATGCGGCCATGCACCAGGCGTTGACGCGGCGCTTCAAGCGCGCCGTGGAAGGTGAGGGCAAGTTGCCGGACATCCTGCTTGTCGATGGCGGCAAGGGGCAGCTCGCGATGGCCCGGGACGTTCTGGAGGAGCTTGCCGTGCCGGAGCTTATCCTGCTCGGCGTGGCAAAGGGCGTCACCCGCAAGCCGGGCCTCGAGACGCTCTACCTGAACGACGCTGCGCATGAGTTCACCTTGCCGGGCGATTCGCCTGCGCTGCACCTGATCCAGCAAATCCGCGACGAGGCGCACCGTTTCGCCATTACCGGCCACCGCGCGCGCCGGGGCAAGGCGCGAACTACCTCGACGCTGGAGGGCGTGGCCGGAATCGGTCCGAAGCGCCGGCGCGAACTGCTCAAGCACTTCGGTGGTCTTCAGGAACTCTGCCGCGCGAGCCTCGACGAGATAGCCAAGGCACCGGGCATCAGTAAAAAGCTTGCCGAGTCGATTTATGCCGCTTTGCACAGTGAGTAGAATCACCCTCTAAATCAGCGGATCAGTGGTATCGATGAACATTCCAAACATTCTCACCGTGCTGCGCGTACTGCTGATACCGATCATCATCCTGTTGTTCTACCTGCCGTTCCAATGGAGCTACCTGGCCGCTAGCGCTGTGTTCACCGTAGCGGCGGTGACCGATTGGCTGGACGGCTACCTGGCCCGCAGGCTTCAGCAAAGCACGCCGTTCGGCGCCTTTCTCGACCCGGTGGCGGACAAGCTGATGGTCGCGGTGGCTCTGGTGCTGCTGGTCGAAGAGCATGCCAACCTCTGGCTCACGTTGCCCGCCGCCATCATCATCGGGCGCGAGATCGTGGTCTCGGCGTTGCGTGAATGGATGGCGGAGCTGGGCGCGCGCGCGCACGTTGCCGTGTCGAACCTGGGCAAGTGGAAGACGGCAGCGCAGATGGTGGCGCTGATCATCCTGCTGGCCAACCCACCCCTGCCGACCGTCTGGGTCGGGCTGGGCTATGCGCTGTTGATCGTAGCCGCCGGGCTGACGCTGTGGTCCATGGCCAATTACCTGATGGCTGCCTGGCCTCATCTCAGTCCAACCGAAAAGAAATAAAAACTTTTTTAATCAAGGGCTTGACGGGCGCTGCTGAAACTATAGAATGGCGCCCGTCACCAAGACGATGCGGGAATAGCTCAGTTGGTAGAGCACGACCTTGCCAAGGTCGGGGTCGCGAGTTCGAGTCTCGTTTCCCGCTCCAATTTGTTGACGATGACGCCGCAGTATGCGGCGTCTTCGTTTTGAGGCCGGTTGGCAGAGTGGTTATGCAGCGGATTGCAAATCCGTGTACGCCGGTTCGATTCCGACATCGGCCTCCATTTAGTAAAGAAACCGCAAGCGAACGCTTGCGGTTTTTTTATGCCTGTCAGTTGCCGATCAGCCGTCGCGTCCAATGTTTCTCCCAGGTATCACGCGGACGGTGCACGGAACCGTCACGGCGCTCGTGCGGCCTCATGTTGCAGTGGGTCAATCGAGGAGAATCCCTGTGTCGGACGCCCTGACGTATCTCGCCATCGCTGCAGCGGTCGTAGTCATCGCGCTGGATCTGTTGGCCATCATCACTGTGTTCAAAAGCGACAGAAGCGTCGGTGCCAAGGCGCTCTGGGCCTTGGGCATCGCGGTATTCCCGGTCCTCGGACTGGTCTTCTGGCTGATCGTCGGCGTGCAGCGTCGCTGAGCTGAAGGGCGGCGGGGCCGATCGAAGCGGACTTGCGTTGCGAGGCTGCAGGGGAGGTTCGTCTCACGTGCCGCTGAAGTTGGGGCCTGAGTGGGAGCGGGGACGAAAATCGTCGCCATAGCGTGGTTTGATAAGCAGCGCCTTGCAGCGATATCCAGACCTTTCCGTGGCGCGTTGTGGATTCGGCAGTGCTCGATAGATGGCTCGAACCTCTGCGGGCGACGGGCCTCAGTTTAAGAGAGGCAAAGAGAATACCGTCACTACGCTGGCTGAGCCTGAAGACGCTCGCCGTACCGAGCCACGCAGCGAACGAGGAGGCACCTTTTGCAGAAGCATCCGGGACACCAGGAGCGCCAAGCAGAGGAGCAAGCGACCTTAGGCACCAGACAAGGCCCAATAAGAGCCTTCAACATCGATTTTTACGACGGAACAAACGCTGAACTCATCGATCATGTCGTTGAGGCGCGCGGGCACGCTTTCAGCTATATCGTTACCCCGAACGTTAATCACGTGGTTCGGCTCGAGGATGATCTCGAACTTCAGCGCGCCTATGTCGAAGCCAGCCATAGGATCTGCGACAGCCAAGTTCTGAAACGCTTGATGATCCTGCAGCGCATCCCTGTACCCGAGGTTATCCCTGGCAGCAATCTGACCGAAGAGTTGATCGGTATTGCTCAGGCTGGGAGTTGGCGGGTGACGGTGATTGGCAGCGGGGACGAGGAGATGCGCCGGATGCGTCGGCTGTACCCGAACGTCACCTTCTTTCATCACAACCCGCGGATGGGTTTCTTTGACCGGCCCCGGGAGGTTCAGGCGTGCCTGGACTTCGTCTCTCGCCATCCAGCTGATCTCGTGGTGCTTGCAGTGGGTTGCCCACGCCAGGAAATCCTCGGTCGGCTGATCCAGGCAGATGGGCGAGCACGAGGCGTTGGCCTCTGTGTCGGGGCGTCCGTCGACTTTCTATCCGGTAAGGTCAAGCGAGCGCCGAGGTGGATGCAGCGCATGTCGATTGAATGGTTGCACCGTATGTGTGCCGAGCCGCGACGCCTCGTCAAACGCTATACCAAGGATGCGGTGCGCATGATCCCAATCCTGTACCGCCAGTTTCGCTGACCTCACCAAGCTCGGCGCTCACGCGTCGAGCGCGGCGAGTGGGTTAGCCGTAACCCGCAATTGCCTAGCGCAGGATACTGGTGTCTTTCCTGCCCTTCGCTCAGACGCTCTCACTACCGCAAGACATCGAATCCTGTGATACAGCTACCGCTTTGGACTGCTGTTCGTTGGCAGCCGCCGTTCCCGGCAGCTTCTTCGCAGTTGTTCTAGGACCTGCTTCACTGGCAAGTTGCGTCGACCGAGATGTGCGTCTGGTCCACTACGCGGAAAAGCAGGAGTTAGCCGCAAAGCCAGGCGCTAGACGCGTGGCACAGCGTTGCACCGCTCACGGCTGCGTTTGGTGATGCAGAGTGAGAGGCTGACCTTGGAAAAGACTGCGGTTGGAGGGTGGCCAAGCGCTTACGACGTCGTGGCGCTTAGCCTGTCTCGATAGCGTCACCCTGAGATAACTCAGGGTAGCTTGATAGTGGTGCCCGAGGCCGGACTCGAACCGGCACGCCTTTCGGCGGGGGATTTTCGTCCCACTTCGGCTTTCGCCGCCGTTCTCAACCGCAGAACGTTCGTGGGCTGGAGCACGCCTTCACCATAGCCTTGCGGCCGTAGGTGCCCGCCGTCTGCTCTCTACACCTTCCCAAGCTGGGCTTGGGCTTGGCTCGGCGTTGGCTCGGATACGCAAGTATCCAGGGCTTTCACCGAATTTGACGGGCTTCACTTCGGACGTTTCCCTCCGAAGGCTCAAATTGTTTAAGTCCCCTGTGTCTACCGATTTCACCACTCGGGCGTAGTGTGCAATGCAGATTATCGCGGCGCAGGACTATAACCAGCGGCCGGATGAGGTGCAACCACGAGTGCTTGATCCGCGTCGACGGCATGGGCGGCTGGATCAGCTGGTGACCAGCATCACGCGAGCGGCGATCGACGGCCTGAACGGGTGGGCGGCGGGCGGTTCTAACGCTGACCAGCCACTCGATCCGATGAGGCAAACCATGGCCGATCAAAGAATGCCGCCACGGGCGGCAGAGCAGACGGGGTCCGTCCAAATGGCACAAGCAGACGACGATGGCATCCGGGTCCCTGGTTCGCCGCCGCCGCTGGGGACCGGACGCACCGACGTGAACCCGGCGGACGAGGGCGGCGTGGATGAATTGCCGGGCAACGACGGCAAGACGCCTGCGAGCCGCCAGGACCCGTCCGTGCCCGGCGGGGGGGTGCCTGATATCGACCCGGATCAGGCCGAACGGGACGGCGTGCCGAATCCGCGCTGATGTTGTGCCCATTAAAAAGCCCCGCACGGGGCGGGGCTGCAGGCGTTGTCTTTTTCGTTCCGTTGTCCCTGACGCCGCGATCCTGCGGCGAGTCCGTCTGGGCATCCTGTCCCGTTGCGCGTCCTGCGCGACTGGGGGGAAGTCTAGCCAGGCGGCTTGGCGCGGGACAGGGGCTTTTTACGCCAGCGGATGTCAGCCATAGCCTACAGAACGAGGGCAACCATCGATGCTGACTGCGAGACCAATGATACCCCTGCTCTTTTCCGGGCTGCTTGGCGGCTGTGCGGGGCTCGAGCAGGTTGGACCGCCGGATGACGATGACCAGTACGTGCTGGCCTGCGGTAAGTCGGCGGGTGCGTCGAGTTGCGAGGCACAAGCAAGGGCGGCATGCCCGGCTGGCTTCGAGATGTTGAGCAATGAGCAGGATTTCGAGCGCCACGAGTGGCGCATCCGCTGCAACGACAACGGCGGTACGCCACCTTGATGGCGGCGTAAACCGGTTGCGCGGTTGGCGGTCAGCTGTCGAGCAGCGCCTGGGCCTCACCCAGCGCCTTGAGCGACGCCTCGTGATCGCCGGCCTTGTGCAGCTTTTCACCTTCTTCGCGGAGGGCCTCGACCCGTGCGCGAATGGCTGGGTCGGCAGGTGGATCCGATTGCATCTGGGCGTCGATCTTGGCCATGTCGGCCGGGCAGTGCATCGCCCAGGCGGGCGCACAGATCGTGGCGGCGGCAACAAGCATCAGTAGTGTGCGCATGGTTCGATCTCCAGTGAGGGGGCGCCCGCTGAGTATAGAAGAGGCGCGCACACCGCCAGGATTTCGGACACAAGGTCGCACCACGGCCAATGCGGGGCCTTGCCGATAGTTATCGTACAACTACTGGGCTATGATACGGGAACTTCGCTTTCCAGAGATCGACGTGCCATGGAAAACCAGAGCGCCCAGCCCCGTGCCCGCCGCAAGCACCGCAGCCTTGCCCAAGAACTGGTGATCGAACTGTCGCAGCAGATTCGCGACGGCCTCATCAAGCGCGGTGACAAGTTGCCTACCGAGTCGGCCATCATGCAGGCGCAGGGGGTTAGCCGGACCGTGGTTCGCGAAGCCATTTCTCGCCTGCAGGCGTCTGGCCTCGTGGAGACACGGCACGGCATCGGCACCTTCGTGCTGGATACCCCCAGCACCACGGGTCTGCGCATCGACCCGGCGACCATCGGCACCTTGCGCGACGTGCTCTCGATCCTCGAGCTGCGTATCAGCCTGGAAGTCGAGTCGGCGGGCCTCGCGGCTCAACGGCGTACGCCGGAACAGCTCGCGGCAATGCGCGCATTCCTCGATTCCCTTCAACAAAGCGCGGCCTTGTCCAGCGAAGCGGCAGTCTCGGATTTCCAGTTTCATCTGCAGATAGCCGAAGCGACCGGTAACCGGTACTTCACCGACATCATGAACCACCTAGGCACGGCGATCATTCCGCGCAGCCGGTTGAACTCCGCGCGCCTGGCACATGACGACCAACCGCACTACCAGCAGCGTCTCGGCCGCGAACACGAGCAGATCTTCGACGCCATCGCGCGTCAGGATGCCGAATCGGCACGCGCCGCCATGCGTCTGCACCTGACCAATAGCCGCGAACGCCTGCGCCAGGCCCATGAAGAGGCAGAAACGGACGAGGTCCGATAAAGCTACCCTAGCTACGAAGGGGCCCCCAGCCGCGGCGCTTTGGATGATGTTTCAGCAGACACGCAGCGGCTCACCAAACATCGCATCGCTGCTTCCAAGCTCGCCCCGTCAAGCGTCTGCATCGCGATAATCAGATGACCCGACCAGCTTTGGCGGGAATCGGCCATAGGCGAAGCCCCTACATGCTTTGGCGTTAGTGCTTGCGGTAGGCCAGCAGCACGATGCCGCTGACCACGATAAGACCGCCGAGTACCTGCCAAGGCCCCATCAATTGGCCCAGCACCAGCCAGCCCAACAGCATGCCCGCAACCGGTTCCACATTCATGACCGGCGCATTGCGGGCGATGTTCAAGCGCGGCATGCAGATGAACAGCGTCGAAAAGGCCGCGCCATAGAGCAATACCAGGCATCCCAGAGCGATCCAGCCGGCGCTCGCGCTGGGCAAGCTCAGACCGCCTGGTATGAGGTCGCTTGCGCCGAGCAGGGCGGAGCTGGCAAATACGATGGTGAGGGTCAGCATGCTTCGTACCGAGCCTGCCATTTTCGAGAGTTTGTGCTCGGTCACCCACAAAGCGATCGCAAAGACCGCGGCCGCAGTCAGGCTGAACAATATGCCGGCGACCCACTGGCCATCCGGCTTCTCGCTGCTGATCAGGCGAGCCGGGAGGTCCAGTACCAGCACCAAACCGAACAGAATCATGCCCATGATCGCCAGCGCCTGCCGGGTCGGCTTTGGTCCGCCGAGTAACCAGGTCAGCAGCGCCAGCATAATCGGCGACAGATTCACTACTAGCAGAGCCAGCGCGACGGGGATGCGCGCCACAGCAGAATAGATGCAGAAGCTCTGTACCGCGATCAGCAGGCCGAGCAGAAGCTGCCAACCCCAGGTCTCGCGGCTCAGACGCAGGGACTCACGCCGCCAGAACACCAATCCTCCCAGAGCCAGCAGCGTGATACCTGCACGGCAGAGCATGGCCAGCAGCAGCCCAGTATCATGATCGAATGCAATCCGGGCGGCGATATGGTTAGCGGCGAACGAGCAGGCCAGGGTGGCGAGAATCAATACCGCGGTGTGGCGTTGGAACGGCGCAGCAGTTTGCATGGGGCAATCCTGTAATCGGCGAACTTCGTTTCGCTCGGCTATTCATTGACCTGGAATGGATGGCGTTTGCTAACCGACTCCGCTCTTCGTCCAATACTCGCAAAGCAAGACGCCGCCTGTTGAGGCGGCGTCTGCTGCGAGCTGTAAACCGCTAGAGCAAGACGCTCGGCAGCCACAGCGAGATGGCGGGGACGTAGGTCACTGCCAGCAACACCGCGAACAGCGCCAGGTAGAAGGGCATCAGTGCCTTGACGGTGTTCTCGATGGTTACCTTGCCGATGGCTGCGCCGACAAATAGCACGGCGCCGACCGGCGGGGTGATCAGGCCGATGCCAAGGTTGACCAGCATGATCATGCCGAAGTGCACCGGGTCCACGCCGATACCGGCGATCACGGGCATCAGGATCGGGGTGAGGATCAGGATCAGTGGCGCCATGTCCATCAACGTGCCAAGCGCCAGCAGCATGACGTTGATGCACATCAGGATCACGTAGCGGTTGTCGGACAGAGTCAGGAACGCGGTGGTGATCTTCGACGGGATCTCCATCAGCGTCATGATGTAGCCGAAGGCCGAGGCGAAGGCGATCAGAATCATCACGATCGACAGCGTGCGCACCGTGCGATGTAGCAGCTTGGGCAGCTCGCGCCACTTGTAATCGCGGTAGATGAACATGGTCACGAAAAACGCCCATACCACGGCGATCGATGCCGACTCGGTCGCGGTAAACACGCCCGACAGGATGCCGCCAAGGATGATGACCATGGTCATCAGGCCCCACAGCGCCTCGACGCAGATCTTCAGCGCCTGGCGCAGCGGAATCACCTCGCCCTTGGGATAGTTGCGCTTCCTGGCAAAGTACAGGCACATGCCCATCATCACGGCGCTGAGCAGCAGCCCCGGGCCGATGCCGGCGATGAACAGCGAGGCGATGGACACCGTGCCTCCCGCGGCCAGCGAATAGAGCACCGAGTTGTGACTGGGCGGGGTGAGCAGCGCCTGAACCGAACCGCTGACTGTAACCGCGGTGGAGAACTCGCGCGGATAGCCCTTCTTTTCCATTTCCGGGATCAGCACCGAACCCACTGAGGCGGTGTCGGCCAGGGACGAGCCTGAAATGGCACCAAAGAAGGCCGAGGCCATGATGTTCACCAGCGACAGGCCGCCGCGAACGAAGCCGACCAGTACGCCGGCAAAGGCCACCAGGCGGCGAGACATGCCGCCCTCGGCCATGATCGCACCGGCCAGCACGAAGAACGGAATGGCCAGTAGCGAGAACTTGTTGACGCCCGAGGCGACCTGAATCATCACCGCATCGAGCGGGATGTCGATGTACCAGGCACCGATCAGCGCCGACAGGCCCAGCGCGTAGGCCACCGGCATACGGACGATGATGAGCGTGATGAAACTGCCTAGCAGGACAGCGGCTTCCATTTACAGAGCCTCCTGGCTTTCTTCGACCATTTCGTAGTTCACCGCGCGCCGGTGGCTCTGGTCACCCAGAAAAAGCCGTTCAAGGATGAAGATCAGGGTCAGTACGCCCCCGATCGGAATGGGTGCGTAGGTGATGCCGACCCGCAACGCGGGCAGGGTGCTCATGTACTGGTTCCAGGTCACCATGCACAGCTTGGCGCCCCAGATGGTCATGAACAGGCAGATGATCGCCATCAGAATCTGGACCAGGACGGTGATCGGGGCCTGCATCTGCTTTGGCAGGCGGTCGGTGACCATCGCCATGGCCATGTGCGCGCCGGCGCGGTAACTGGCCGCTGCGCCGACAAAGGTGAACAGCACCATCAGCATGGTCGAGACCGGCTCCGGCCAGCCGCCGCCGGACCTCAGCACGTAGCGGGCGAAAACGCCCCAGGGGATGATCAGCGACATCGCGACGACGGCGATGCCTGCCACCCAGATGGCGCTGGTGTAGATCGCGTCGTTGACGCGCAGGATCGTGTTTTTCATAACTTCACCACGAGACGCGGCGGCCAGGGCCGCCGCGTAGATTGAGCGGCCTGTTACTTGACCGCTTCGATGCGCTTGATCAGATCGGCAAACTGCGCGCCGTATTTCTCACGCACCGGCGCGGTCGCGTCATAGAAGGGCTTCTTGTCGACCTCGATGAACTCGACGCCGGCATCCTTCAGCTTCGCAACGCTCTGCTCGGTCTTCTCGTCCCACAGCTTGCGCTCTTCCATCTGCGCTTCCTTGGCCGCCTTCTTGACGATCTCTTGCTGCTCGGGGGTGAGCTTGTTCCAGGTGGTCTTGGAAATCACGATCGGCTCAGGGAGGATCAGGTGGCCCGTCAGCGTGTAGTTCTTGGCTTCGCGGTAGTGGTTGTGTTCAAGCATGGTCGGCGGGTTGTTCTCGGCGCCATCGATCACGCCGGTCTGCAGGGCGCTGTAGATTTCGCCGGTATCCATCGCTACACCCTGAGCACCCATGGCGTTCAACGTATCGATGAACAGCGGGTTGCCGATCACACGGATCTTCATACCCTTCAGGTCTTCCAGCTTGCGCACTGGCTTCTTGGTGTAGAGGTTGCGCACGCCGCCGTCCATCCAGGCCAGGGCGACCATGTTGAAGTCGGAGTTGGTGATCTTGTCGAGAATTTCCTGACCGATCTCACCGTCAATGACCTTGCGCATGTGCTCGTGATCGCGGAACACGAACGGCATGTTGAACGCATTGACCTCCGGGATGACCGGGCCCAGCGTGCCGAGGCTGACGCGGGTCATCTGCACGGCACCGAGCTGAACCTGCTCGACCACTTCCTTTTCCGACCCGAGCACGCCGCCCGAGAACATACGGAATTTCAGCTCGCCGTCGGTGGCCTTCTCGATCTTCTCGCCCATGTGCTGCTGCGCTACCACGGTGGGGTAGCCTGCCGGGTGGATCTCGGCGATTTTCAGCGTCATGGCGGCATGTGCCGCACCTGACAGGCAAAACGCGAAGGGAAGGGCGGCAACGAGCAACTTGCGTTTGAAGTTCATTTGAATCTCCATCTTGTTGTTGTTGGTGTATACAGCGGTGCGTTTCGAGGCCGGCCGGGAGCGCCCGACCTCGCGGGATGAATGGGTCAGAAGCGGTAGCGGGTTTCCTCCAGCCCCTGGACGCCGGGGCGCAGGGCGAAGACGCCACCGGCCAGCGGCTGGTCGGCGAGGTCGCCTCCCGGCCGGATGGAGGTGACGAACAACGTATCCAGGCCGGGACCGCCAAAGGCGCACATGGCGGGCTTTTTCACCGGCACCTCGAGCGACCGGTCGAGCCGGCCGTCGGGGGTGAATCGGTGGATCAGCCCGGCGTCGTTGCCACAGATCCAGTAGCAGCCGTCGACGTCGACGGCGGCGCCATCGGGGCGTCCCGGGTAGGCGTTCATGTCGACGAACAGGCGGCGGTTGCTCGCCAGGCCGTCATTGATGTCGTAGTCGAACGCCCAGATGCGTTGCACGCTCGGGTGCGAATCGGACAGGTACATCGTGCGACCGTCCGGGCTGAAGCCCAGGCCATTGGGCACGGTGAAGTCGCACAGACGCGCTTCGAGCGCGTTGCGCGGGCCGTTTCCGGCGAGGCAGTACAGCGCGCCGGCAGGAATCCCGGCGGCCATGTCCATCACCATGGTGCCTGCCCAGAAGCGCCCCTGGCGGTCGCAGCGTCCATCGTTGAAGCGCATGGCGGAATGGGCATGGTTGACCGCGGCGATTCGCTTCGCCTGCGCGCTGCCGTCTTCGGCAAGCACCAGCTCGAAGACGCCGTCTTCCATACCAGCGATCCAGCGATTTTCCTCGCCCTCACAGCGGGCGATGCAGGCAATCATCTGCTCGAATGTCCAACGGCTGACCCGGGCGTCTGCGGCTGTCCAGCGCAGCAGCTGGCGATTGGGAATGTCGACCCAGTACAGCGCCTGCTCGGAAGCGACCCAGACCGGGCTTTCTCCGGTGGCGTTGCGTGCGTCGAAGATGAGTTCTGCGGGGCTGGCCATGGCGATTCTCTTGTTGTTGTTCGCGGCGTGCTGTCGGCGGGTCAGTCTTCGAAGGGCCCGGCCTCGCAGAAGGCGCCGCCCTGGTAGAGCAGCGCCGGGTCGTTGGGCGCATAGGGTGGCTGCTGTTCGACCTTCTCGCGGAACGGCTCGGAGCTGTCCTGCGGCTCGAAGCCCAGGTGCGCGGCCATGTGGTTGTTCCACCAGACGTCACGGTTCGCCGAGGCGCCGTAGACCACGGTGTGGCGGACCTCGGGGGTAAACAGCGAACGTTCGATCAGCTGGGTCAGGTCGCGGTAGCTGAGGTAGGTCGCCAGCATCCGGCGGTTCAGCGGCTCGGGGAAGGAAGAGCCGATGCGGATGCTCACGGTCTCGATGCCGTAGCGATCGAAGTAGAAGCTGGCCATGTCTTCGCCGAAGGATTTCGACAGGCCGTAGTAGCTGTCCGGGCGGCGCGCGGCTGCGGCGTCGATCTGCTCGGTCTGCGGGTAGAAGCCGATCACATGGTTGGAGCTGGCGAAGATCACGCGCTTGATGCCGTGGCGGCGTGCGGCCTCGTAGAGGTGGAAGATGCCCTTGATGTTGGCTTCCAGGACTTCTTCGAATGGCCGTTCGACCGAGACGCCCCCAAAGTGGGCGATGGCATCGACGCCTTCACAAAGGGCATGCACGGCGGCCTTGTCGGCCAGGTTGCATTGCACCACTTCTTCATGCGGCCCGGCGGGCGGGTCCATGGGAGCGATATCGGACAGGCGAATGATGTTGGCGTAGGGGCGAAGCGTTTCGCGTAACACCTTGCCCAATCCTCCTGCTGCGCCTGTCAGCAGGAGGCGGTTGAAGGGTGTGGGAGCGGTTGTCGTGCTTGTCATCGTAGTGTGCCCATCGCTTATTGTTTTGATGTCATCTGTTGTCGGATGACTTGCGACGATTATTTGTACCGGCATGTAACTTTGTCAACCCGTGGCCTGCAAGTTTCCGCTGCGGATAGCCCCGCCCCAAGAACGCGCACGATGATCCCGGCAGCGCTGAAATCCCTGTAAATACTGCAACTTCCGGCGCGCTAGAGGTTCCGCACGAACTCACGCTAGCGGGACCTTGGCAAGCTGCACATACCACTAAAGTCGAGGCGGCTCGGCGCGGCCTCGGCGGCTTCGAACGATGACCACGCCAGGAATGGTTGTATGATGACTGGGTCGAGCCGGTCCGATCGGACGTCCAGGCCTGACGCGATCACCGTTTCCATCTCCGGAGGCTACATGAACGACGCCCCTGTCATACCTTGTGCCGATCAGGACCGCATCGCCTGGCTGCGTCTGCGATCGGTTGCCTTGCCGCTCGCCACCCCCATCAGCGACGCCAAAGTGCTGACCGGCCGGCAGAAGCCGATGACTGAAATCGCGATCCTGATCGCCGAGATCGAGACCCGCGACGGCCACCGGGGCCTTGGCTTCAGTTACTCCAAGCGTGCCGGCGGTGCGGGACAGTTCGCCCATGCGCTGGAGGTGGCACCGAACCTGCTCGGCGAGAACCCCAGCGATATCGCCAAGCTCTGGGACAAGCTCTGCTGGGCCGGCGCCTCGGTCGGCCGCAGCGGCCTGGCCACCCAGGCCATTGGCGCGTTCGATGTCGCGCTGTGGGACCTCAAGGCGCGTCGCGCCGGTCTTTCGCTGGCGCGCCTGCTCGGCAGCCATCGTGATTCGGTTCGTTGCTACAACACATCCGGCGGTTTCCTGCACACGCCGCTCGACCAGTTGCTGAAGAACACCGACATCTCCCGCGAGAAGGGCATCGGTGGAATCAAGCTCAAGGTCGGCCAGCCGGACTGGGCGCTGGATCTGCAGCGGGTTGCTGCGGTACGCCAGCACTTGGGCGAGACGTTCCCGCTGATGGTCGATGCCAACCAGCAATGGGATCGGCCGATGGCGCGCAGGATGTGCCGTCGCCTGGAGCCGTTCGGCCTGGTCTGGATCGAAGAGCCGCTCGATTGCTACGACGCCGAGGGCCACGCCGAGCTGGTGCGCCAGTTCGATACGCCAATCGCCACCGGCGAGATGCTCACCAGCCCGGCCGAACATTGGGAGTTCATCCGCCAGCGCGCCGCGGACTTCCTCATGCCCGATGCGCCGCGCGTCGGCGGCATCACGCCATACCTGCGGGTGCAGACGCTGGCCGAGCAGGCCGGTATCAGCCTGGCGCCGCACTTCGCCATGGAGCTGCACGTGCACCTGGCCGCGACCCACGTTCGCGAGCCTTGGGTCGAGCATTTCGAATGGCTGGAACCGTTGTTCGAGGAGCGCCTGGAAATTCGTGACGGGCGCATGCTGGTGCCGTTCCGGCCGGGTCTCGGCCTGACCCTCAGTGAACGGGTGGCTGGCTGGACGGTGCAGCAGGCCGAGATCGGTCAGCGCGCCTGAGGCGGTTGGCCAGCAGCCAGTCGAAGGGCATCACGCAGCGCGGCGACGGCGGGGCTGTCGTTGTCGTTGCGCCAGACCAGGTGCAGTTCGCTGTGCACGCCTGCCGGCAGGTCCAGCTGGCGCCAGCGGACCCGTTCGAAACGCACCGTCTGGGCGCTGCGCGGCACCAGCGCAAGTCCCATGCCCGCATTGACCAGCGACAGGATGGTCAGGGTGTTGCCCAGCGTCTGGACCAGATCCGGTTGCACCCCTGCGGAGCGGAACAGGCCACTGAGCAGCTCATTGAACGGTTGCCAGACGGCGTGCGAATACAGGATGAACGGTTCGCCGTGCAGTGCCGAGAGTTCCAGTGGGTCGGACTGCACCAGCGGATGCGCTTCGGGTAGCGCCAGCACGAAGGGCTCGCGGACCAGCAGCGTGCTGACAAGGCCGGGTTGAGGCGAGGCAGCGCGCACGATGGCGAGATCCAGACGCCGCGCCTGGAGTGCCTGCAGCTGGTCGAAAGTGCTCATCTCGTGAAGCGCAATGCGTACCCCCGGGCGTTGCCGGTGAGCCTGGACCACAACCCGTGGCAGCAAGTCATACACGGCGCTGGCGACAAAGCCGATGTTGACCGTGCCGCTCTCACCGAGGGCGGCCAGGCGCGCGGCCTGGCCTGCCCGGTGCGCCTGTTCCAGCAGCGCCTGGGCTTCGACCAGGAATGCACGACCCGCAGCGGTCAGTGCCACAGTACGGGTGCTGCGTGTAAACAGCGCCACGCCCAGACGATGTTCGAGCAGCTGAATCTGCCGGCTCAGCGGCGGCTGGGTCATATTCAGACGTTCGGCGGCCCGCCGGAAATTCAGCTCCGTGGCCAGCGCGGTGAAACAGCGCAACTGCGGTAAGTCGAACATTGATTCATTTTCCGTATCAGTTGGCTGCTTGTTTGAATTGGACTGACATCAATCTGCGCCGCCATGCTCAGGCCCTTACTCACCGGCCAACCTGAGGCGACCGTCATGACGCTTTATCGACCAGACCGCATCGCCCGCATCGATTTGCGCTCCGTGGAGCTTCCCCTGAACAGGCCCGTCAGCGATGCCAAGGTACTGACCGGCCGGCAGGCTCCGCTCGAGGCGGTCAGCCTGCTGTTTGCCGATATCGAGACCCGTGACGGCAATCGGGGGTTGGGTTTCAGCTACTGCCTGCGTACCGGAGGCCCGGCCCAATACGCCCATGCCTGCGAGCTTGCTCCGCTGCTGATTGGTGAGGACCCCAACGACATCGCACGGCTCTGGAGCAGACTCATCTGGGCAAGCGCATCGGTTGGTCGAGGCGGGGTGGCGGCGCAGGCTATCGCTGCGATGGATACGGCGCTCTGGGATCTCAAGGCTCGGCGGGCGGCGCTTCCCCTGTCCAAGCTCCTCGGCGCCCGGCGCGACGCTGTGCCCTGCTACAACACGTCTGGCGGTTATCTGCAGGCGCCCATCGAAGAAGTGATCGACAAGGCGACCGCGGCTCGCGAGCAGGGCATCGGCGGCATCAAGCTCAAGATCGGACAGCCGGACTACCAGCTGGATCTGCGCCGGGTGGAAGCCCTGCGCAGGCAGCTGGGCGACGCAGTTCCGCTGATGGTCGATGCCAACCAGCAATGGGATCGGGTCACCGCGCTGCGCGTGGGGCGCATGCTCGAGCAATACCAGCTGACCTGGATCGAAGAGCCGCTGGACGCCCACGACCTCGCCGGGCATGCCGCCCTGGCTGCACAGCTGGACACGCCGATTGGCAGCGGAGAGATGCTGACGAGCGCTACCGAGGCGCTGGACTATATCGAGGGCGGCGCGGTCGACGTGATCATGCACGACGCACCGCGGCTGGGCGGTATCACGCCGTTTCTGCAGGTGGTTCAAGCAGCCGAACGGCGTGGCATGGTCATGGCACCGCACTTTGTCATGGAGATTCACATTCACCGGGCGGCTACCTACGCCCATGGCAGCTGGGTCGAGCATTTCGATTGGCTGGAGCCTCTGTTCAACGAGCGTTTGGCCATGCGCGACGGCTGCATGGTCGTGCCGGACCGGCTTGGACTCGGCCTGAGCCTGCACGAGCGGGTTGAGGACTGGACGCTCGCCCGGAGTACCTTTGGCCGGCATGCTTGACCGCGCGCCGGTGCGTAATGCCGCCGACCGACGCCGATCCGCAGCGACTCACCGGCGCGCCCGTGGACAGCGCGCCGGTGGCGGTCAGGTACTTTGCAGCTTGGCCGCTTCGGCCTTGCGCCCGCGCAGCGCGCCGACCAGGTGCCAGAGCACGGAGGCCGCGGCCAGGGCCAGAAACGCAGCCGAAATGGGGTTGGTGAGAAATCCCATGAAGTGACCGTCCGACAGCATCAGGCCGCGGCGCAGGTTGGTCTCGGCCATCGGCCCAAGGATGAAGCCGATAATGAATGGCGCGGCAGGCATGCCACCCTTGGCGAAGCCGTATCCGATGAGGCCGAACAGCAGAATGGTCCAGACATCGAACACGCGGCTGCTGAGGCCGAACGCACCTACCACACACAGCACGAGGATAATCGGCAGCAGGATGTGCTTGGGCACCGCCAATAGCTTGATGAACATGCGCAGGCCGTAGAACTCCAGCACCAGCATCATCACCGAAGCCAGGATCAGCGCGGCGAAGATGGTGTAGACCAGCGCACCCTGGCTGATGAACAGTAGCGGCCCGGGTTGAATGCCATGGATCATGAAGCCGCCGAGCAGGATGGCGGTTACGGTGTCACCGGGAATGCCCAGCGTCATCAACGGGATCATCGCGCTGCCAATGCCGGCGTTGTTCGCCGTTTCACTGGCGACCACGCCCTCGATCGCGCCCTTGCCAAACTGCTCGGGGTGCTTGGAACGCTTCTTGGCGATGATGTAGGAGACGATGTTCGAAGTGCCGGCGCCGATGCCCGGCAGGATGCCGATGCCGATGCCGATCAGCGAGGACCGGAAGGCGTTCGGCAGCTGCCCGAAAAATTCCTTCATCGAAAAGCCGAACCCCTTGACTCCCTTCATGCTCACCGAGGCGATCTTGCTCTTGTGCGCCGAACGGCCGGTCTCGGCGATCTTGATCACCTCGGCAACGGCGAACATGCCGATCATCACGGTCAGCATGGCGAACCCGCCGTTGAGGTTCGGTGAATCGAAGGTGAAGCGACGGATCGCGTCCACCGGTGCGATGCCCACGGTGGAAAAAGCGAAGCCCAGGGTGCCGGCGTAGATGCCCTTGAGCAGCGAGCCGGTGGACAGCGTGGCGATCAGGGTCAGCGAGAAGATCGCGATGGAAAAGTATTCGTGCGGCCCGAAACGCAGGGCCACCTTGGCCAGCGACGGCGCAATGGACATCAGCGCGACGATGCTGAATACCGTGCCGATGAAGGAAAACACCACACCGATGCCAAGGGCCTTCATGCCTTCGCCTTTTTCCATCATCGGACCGCCATCGAAGGTGGTGGCGATGGAGGCGGGCGTGCCGGGGATTTTCAAGAGGATGGCCGAAATCAGGCCGCCCGAGGTCGCGCCAATGAACAGCGCCACCAGCAGCGACAGGCCGGCGGCCGGGCCCATGGTGTAGGTCAGCGGCAGGCACAGGGCGATCGCCATGGTCGCCGACAGCCCGGGCACCGCGCCGAAGACGATGCCCACGGCCACGCCGAGGGTAATCAGTATGAAGATGTACGGGGAGAACACCGCGCCGAAGCCGGCCTGCAGTAGATCGATCATGGCCGTCTCCTAGATGTTGAGGAAACCGG
Source organism: Pseudomonas sp. (assembly GCA_032064305.1). Taxonomy (GTDB): domain Bacteria; phylum Pseudomonadota; class Gammaproteobacteria; order Pseudomonadales; family Pseudomonadaceae; genus Stutzerimonas. Next base: position 111,348 of record DAMBNU010000013.1, read on the forward strand.
TCGGGAGCATCAGATCGAAGCCCTGCCGGAAGAGGTAGAAAATCGCCGCGGACGAGATCAACGCGATGACGACGTAGAGGCCATGCCTGACCTTTTGCTCGCGCGGGGTGATGACGATGAACTGCAGGTAGAGATACAGCGCCGTCATGATGGGGAACCCAACCTTTTCCAGCAGCGCGACATAGACGGCGATCAGGCCCAGCGTCTTGAAAACGGTGGGGTAGTCGGGCGCTGTTCCGGCTGTGGGATCGGTTTCCTCGTCCAGGTCGGCGGCGGGCTGGGACGCGCGGGTTGCGGTAATCAGTTGCAGGAAGCCCAGCAGGCAGAGCCCGACGGACAGCACATAGGGCACCGTCGATGCGTCAATGAAGCCTTTGCGCGGAAGGTTGATGGTCAGGAACAGGTAGAACAGGCCGGCGCCCAGCATCAGGGCTCCGACCAGTAACTCCTTTCTCTTGTAGGTATCCATGGGTCGGTACTCGGTTCGGAGGAGAGTCTGCCGGGCGCAGCGGCGACGCCCGGCATCGTGTCGCAGCGCTTACTTGCTCTGGCGCAGTTCATCCTTGTGCTTCATGAAATTTTCGCGGGTGTTCTTCAGGCGGTCGATCGACTGGTTGGTGCCGAAATAGCTGACCGGCTGCTTGAAGGTCTTGCGCAGCTCCTCTTCGTATTCCGGCATCTCGGTGATCTTTTTCACGATACCCGCCATCTTGTCGATGATGGCCGGGTCGGTGCCGTCCGGGAACGCGACCACGTAGGGCTTTTCCATCACGAAGTCGACACCTTGCTCCTTGAACGTCGGCACGTCGCCGAGCAGCGGGTTGCGCTCTTCGTTGGGCTGGCCCAGCGCAACCATGTCACCGCTCTTCACGTAGTCCTGGACCGAGCCGTAGCTGATCGCAGCCAGGTCGATGCGATCACCCAGCAGGGCGACGACCTTTTCGGACACGGTCCCGGCGTCGACCATCTTCAGCTTGGTGTCGGTCAGGCCTTCGAACATCAGGCCCTGCAGGTGCGAGTAACTGCCCATTTCGGTGCCATAGGTCACGCTGCTCGGCTCAGCCTTGGACTTGGAGATCAGGTCTTCGAGCGATTTCAGCCCCGAGCTCTTGGATGCGACGAACACGGTGCCTTTGTCGACGCCGGCGATGCAGCAGATATCGAAGGCGTCCAGGCTGTCTTCGGTCAGACCGGCCACTTCGTTGACGATCAGTTGCCCAGTGTGGGTGAAGAGAATGGTATTGCCGTCCGGTTCGGCCTGTTTGACCTGCTCGGCCGCCAGGGTGCCGCCGCCGCCGGCGACGTTGGTGATGACCATGGCTTTGCCGGTGAGCTTGGTGAAGTACTTGGCCATGGTGCGGGCGTTGAAGTCGGTGTCGCCGCCGGCGTTGGCGATGACCACGACTTGTACCGGGCGGGTTGGCCAGTCGGTCTCGGCGGCATAGGCACCACTGACGGCGGTGGCCAGGACGGCGGAAACAAGGGAGGCGCTGATGGTTTTTTTCATTGTTTGTCTCTCCGGTGGTGGGGTTGCGGCGCTTCGTTTCTCTTCTTGGTTTCGGTTGCGGGTGTCGCTCAGGTCAGTCGCGCCCCAGGCTCGGGCGCTTGGGGTCGTATCGCCAGCCGGGCACCAGGTACTGCATGGCCATGGCGTCATCGCGAGCGCCTGCGGCGACCTGCTGGTACAGCGCGTGGGCGGCCATGATCCGGTCCATGTCCGGTTCGATACCGAGGCCCGGCTTATCCGGCACCTGGACCGCACCGCCGACGATCTGCAGCGGCTCGCGAGTCAGGCACTCCTGGCCCTCCTGCCAGATCCAGTGGGTATCGATGGCGGTGATGGTGCCCGGCGCGGCGGCAGCGGCGTGCGTGAACATCGCCAGCGATACGTCGAAATGATTGTTCGAATGCGAGCCCCAGGTCAGGCCGAACTGTTCGCACATCTGCGCAAGGCGCACCGAGCCCTGCATGGTCCAGAAGTGCGGATCGGCCAGCGGGATGTCGACGGCTTCCAGACGCAGCGAATGGCCCATCTGCCGCCAGTCGGTCGCGACCATGTTGGTGGCGGTGGGAATGCCGGTGGCACGCTTGAACTCGGCCATGATCTCGCGACCGGAGTGGCCGTTTTCCGGGCCGCAGGGGTCCTCGGCGTAGGACAGAATGTGGCCCTGACCGCGACACAGTTCGATGGCCTCGGCGAGTGACCAGGCTCCGTTGGGGTCCAGCGTGACGCGTGAATCCGGAAAACGCGCCTTGATGCCGGCGATGGCTTGCATCTCATCATGGCCGCGCATCACGCCGCCCTTGAGCTTGAAATCCTTGAAGCCGTAGCGCGTGGTGGCGGCCTCGGCCAGACGCACGATGGCCTCGGGCGTGACGGCCTGCTGATGACGCAGGTGATACCAGTCATCGCTCGAACCCGTACCGGCGAGGTAGGGCAGGTCGGTACGCGTGCGGTCACCTATATAAAAGAGGTAAGCGAGCATTGGCACGCTGTCGCGCTGCTTGCCGCTGCCCAGCAGCTCGGCAACCGGCACCTGGAGATGCTGGCCGAGCAGGTCGAGGAGGGCGGCTTCGACCGCCGTGATGACATTGTCCAGACGCAGGTTGATCTCGTGCGGCTGCTTGAGCACGGCCGCTTCGGCTTCGGAGGTGACCTCATGCTGCGTAGACTGCGGACCCTTGGCCGAGCCGCCGGCAATCGCCTGCCGCAGCCTGTTCAGCACCCGGTTGTAACGGCCGATGGGTTGCCCGACGACCAGCCCCTTGGTGCGCTCGAGCGCCTGGCGGATGCCCTCGCCACCGGGCACTTCCCCCATGCCGGTGCGTCCGGCGCTGTCTTCGAGCAACACCAGGTTGCGGGTGAAGCAGGGCGCATGAGCCCCGCACAGGTTGAGCAGCATGCTGTCGTAGCCAGCCACCGGGATGACCTGCATCCGGGTAACGACTGGGGTGGCGGGGATCGAATCGGACATCGGTAAGCAGGCTCCTGGTTATTGTCGTGAGCGTGGTTCAGTGCGGCGAGCAAGATGCCTGGGCGCAGGCGGCCGTCGGCCCGTCGACCGGACGCCGAGGCAAGGCGACAATCACGGCGCGCTTGCCGGGCAGGCGGAGACAGGGCGATACGGGGGCAACTGGCATGGAAACGACCACGGCAGTGGTGGCTGGACGGGAGCGCATCGATGCGGCGCGCAAGGCGCGGCAGGCGGCGGAATAGGGCATGGCTGTTTGGGCTCTGGTTGTTTTTGTGTCATACGTTGTCATATGACTTGAGCGATTTTTTAACAGTGCAGCGGGGCAATGTCAAACCGCTGCAACAATATAAATCGCCCCTGTGACTGATCGGTCAGTTGGTCGGTTTCCTGTCCGCTAAGATTTCGTGCAGGTGTAGCAGAAACAGCGGTTGGAGCTTATCCAGTCCGCCGTTTAAACGCCGATCGTCCCGGCCGGCGGCGATCCGCTGGTAAGCGGAAAATTCCGTACAAAGCAGTAGCCATACTCAAGGTTGTACGATAACGTATCTCAAGGCCTCGGCCCTTTACCTCGTTATCTACCGATCCCGATCGCTTCACAGGATGCTCAAACAATGAACCCACAAGAACTGAAGGCCATCCTCTCTTCTGGTCTGCTGTCCTTCCCGGTCACCGATTTCGACCAGCAGGGCGACTTCAACCGTGCTGGCTACATCAAGCGCCTGGAATGGCTGGCACCGTATGGCGCGACCGCCCTGTTCGCGGCCGGCGGCACCGGCGAATTCTTCTCGCTGACACCCCAGGAATATCCCGACATCATCA
>DAMBNU010000014.1:0-75596 GCA_032064305.1 Pseudomonas sp.
ATCAGCCACTACCTGATGCACCGCTACAACTGGATCAGACCGCATCAATTCAACGACGGGTTACCGCCTGCGGTGGCCGAAGAAAAACTTAACCCACTGTCCGGGATGGGTTGACCACTACACTTGGATCTCACAAAAGGAATTTTAATCAAGAACGAAGGCTTACTATTTACCCAGGAAGGCTTTTCTTCATATCTTCGGTTCGATGACGCCGCCGTGGGGCTTGCTCGCTTGCTTGCACTGCTCTCGAAGGTGACTGGTCGCTTAGTAATGCGCGGAGTGAAATGGGACGCATATATTACTTGACGATAAAAATGCCCCTTTCGGCCTGATGTCGACCTTAGGTCAGGTCGACATCCAAAATTTTACGTTGTTACCTGCAACTCTTGTTGGCGAGCGGGCGCTAGTCACAGGCAGCTTTTGGCCGGTTGTTAGATGTCCGCTTCAGGCCCTAAGTGGAAAAGCGTCTGATCGTAAGCGTCCAGCCAAGTCACCTTCCGAACTCCAGCATTAAGGTAAGCGCTCCACAAACCCCACCTGTCCCTAGACAATGGATCATTGGATCCTGAGCACCCTTTCCCGCTGGAGCTCCGTTCCATGATGCGTCCCGATGCCAGACTAAAGGGGACAGATTTATTTTTGGCCTGACTGTGCTGTGCGGTATCAACATCCGCGACAACGACCTCGTACTCAACCCCACTAAGCGCAAGAAGCTCGACAACATGCGCGCCTTGGGCAAGGATGAAGTCATCGCCTTGGTCCCGCCGATCAAATTCACCCTTGAGCAGGCGCTGGAATTCATCGCCGACGACGAACTGGTGACGCCGAAGTCGATCCGGCTGCGCCAGAAGCTGCTCAACGAGAACGATCGCAAGCGCTACGAGCGTAGCAAGGTCTAGGGCGGCTGCGGCTAATACACGCGCGCTGCAAACGGAAGCCCCGCCAGAGCGATCCGCGCGGGGCTTTTTGTTATGTAGACCAGCAGGTGATGCTGCCAGCGGCCGATCAAGCTTTGATTGCTTAGTTGCGTCCAAGCCCTGTCAGCACGGCGGCGAGTTCTTCGATGCCCGTATTTGCCCGGTTACTGAAAAACAACAGGGGCACGTTGCCGCTGTTGAATCCGTTGCGTAGGTCCTTTCGGACATCCTCGATCTCTTGATCGGATAGGCTTTCGGCGAAGGAGCGGGCGATAAACAGTGACGGGTTACTGAACCTGGCGCGGTCGAACATGTCGAGGTCTGCCGAGCGGAGCTTGCCATTCACCACGAACAAGATGTTGTCAAACGCATGGAACGGAAATCCCAGCTTGAGGGTGCTGGCGGGGTGCGAAACGGTGTCGTAGCCGGGCACGTCGACATAGACATCGTCCTCGAAGCGGCCCAGCAGGTTGCACGCCGGGTCGGACGCCCAGTCGGTGGCGTCCGTATGAATGCCAACCACGGGCAGTGGCGTAATCCGGTCATGGGTCAAACGCCTCAACAGGGTCGACTTGCCCGCGCCCGGCTGGCCTAGCACCGCGAACTTGCGTCCTTGGCTGGCCTCAAGCTCCTTGCCGAGGCGCTCCAAATTGCGCTCAAGCGTGGTGCGGCCCGAAACCGGTCTGGTTGTGTGCCGCCCTTTCGTTGCGTCATATATTGCCTTGCCGGCCAGCGCGACAAGGGGCGCTCCGAGCCACCACATATCAAGCGCTCAGTTTCTTGAGAAGGATTTCTTCGGCCAGTTTGTGGCAGTCCTCCAGATAGCTGGTACCTGCGCTGCTGGTAATGGCGTAACCGATCGAGGCCGCCAGTGCCTGACCGACGAACGGGACGTACTTCGCCAATGTTTTGGTTGCCTGGCGCCCGGCGAAACGTTTGAGCAGGACAAGGAGGCCTTCTTTGGCTGCGTACTTGACGACGTTGTTCGCTAGTTGCCCCACCATGGGAACGGAGGATTGCTTGAGCTTGGCGAGGAAGTCGTCGCTCAGGCCGTAGTAATCACGTATTTCACCGAACAGCTTAATCAGAATCGAAAGATCTACGGCAACGTCTACGCCCGGTACCGGATTGATCGCATTGGCTGCGGCCGCTGCGGCAGCGACGCTGACGTACTTCTCGCAGGCTTCTTTTTTTTCCTCGAGAAAAGCCACGCTGTAGGCTTGGGCCCCGCGCGTCCAACGCTCGCGTTTGGCGCTCTCGAGGTTCTTCATGATTTCGGTGTTCAGCGCATCCATTCCGGTGCCATGACGGCAGCTGGTGAAAATGATGGGTGCCTGCATACCAACGTGCTTGAGGATGTCCTGGCGCTTGCGCTGCTCTAATTCCTCGATTGAAACACCGTCTTCCCAGAGTTCGTCGTGCTTGTTGACCACGAACACACAGGCTTTGCCGAGCCTCAGCAGCTCTTGGAAAAATTCGGTATCGGCCTGATGCAGCTTGCCGCTGGTAACGCAAAGAAAGAGGTCGAAACTATTGATGCGGAAATCTTCGAAGTAACTCTCCTTCGGAAAGCCCTTGGTTCCATAGCCCGGAAGATCCACGAACTCGAGCCCGTTGGCTTGGTAGCGAGCTGCTTCGACGGTCTTATCAGTTTCGACGCCGACCGCAGCTACGTTCTGCCCGACTATCTTGTTGATAAGCGAGGATTTTCCGGCGCCGGGTTGGCCGAATAGCGCAACCGAGACAACGGTGTTGCGGTCCTGATCCAGATGCCTACGGATTTCCTGTACGTCTTGCTCAATGCTCATCGTTTACTTCTCTTGTGATCCTGAGGGCGGGATGTGCATGCCCAGGGGAGGTGGTGAAATTTTCAGATATTGGCCGGAAATATGGCGTCACATTTGTGTCGATCCTATCCCGCATTATGGCGATTTGCCATACTTGGTCTGTCATTTCACTGCCTGTTCTGTAGTGGCCTTTTGTGTATCACGCTGATGATTCTGGGTTGGCCCAGCCCGAGTCATGCGTGAAGGAATCCAAGCGTCCCTTTCCAAGTGACCACTTCTGGCCGACAGTTGCCCGTCGTAACCGGCGGCAGTTGACAATCGTCCAGGAGCTGCCTTTGCGTCACTCGACCTATCTAGATCCTCAAGATCGCAGCAGCTCGCCCATCGCGGCGAACACCTGCGCCATCGCCGCGGGGTTGCGGCCGGGCCCGCCGGCGCAGTGGCCCCAGTCGGACTCCAGCACCCGCACCTGCGCGTTGGGCATTAGCGACGCCTCGTAACGTGCATCCTCGACGGTGAAATAGAGGTCGCTGCTGCTGGGCATAATGATCGCCCGCGCCGTCACCCGGCCCAGCGCGTCCTCCAGGCTGGCGGCGCCAGGCAGCCGTGCCGGGTCGGCCGATTGCCAGGTGTCGAGCACACAGAGCAGGTCATTGGCGTCCTGCTGCAGGTGGTCGTCTTCCCACCAGGCAAGCAGCGCCTCCAGCGACTCGAAACCAAGCTCGCGCCAGGCTTCGCGGCGGTAGAACGCCTGCGAATAGGCCCAGCCGGCATACACCCTGCCGAAAGCCCGCAGGCCGCGCTCCGGTGCCGTTGTGTAACGTCCGCCCTGCCAAGCCGGATCGACCTGCAGAGCCGCCTTCACACCTTCGAGGAAGACATAGTTGTGCGGCCAGCAGCGCGCGGTGCAGCAGAACGGCAGGAGGCGTTGCACCCGGTCGGGAAACAGCATGCCCCAGTGCAGCGCCTGCATGCCGCCCATGGACCAGCCGGTGACCAACCGCAGCTGCCAGCGCGGCCCGAACAGCTGGTCGAGCAAGCGGTGCTGGGCGCGCACGTTGTCCGCCAAGCTGACCCGGGGAAAATCGGCGCCGCCCTGTCCCTTGCCAGCCATGCTGGGCGAGCTGGACCAGCCGGCGCCGAACAGGTTGGTCAGCACCACGCAATAGTCGCCACTGGCCAGCGCGCTGCCTGCACCAAGCAAGGGCAGGCTGCCCCAATGCGAACCACCGTAGTAGCTCGGAATCAGCACGATGTTGTCCTTGCGGACGTTGGGCGCACCGACCAATTGATAACAAATGCGCGCCTGGCGCAGCACCTGGCCGCTGTCCAGCGGGAAATCACCCAGCTGAAGAAATCTTCTTTCCTTTTTCAATTCAGTCACTTGCATTCTCCAAGGCGGGATCTTGCCGCGTCAGGCGCGCGCCGGAAGCGGCGTTTCTATACACACTGGCATGTATATTGGATGAAGGATTCATGCCACAGCGCATGACGCTGGCTCGAATTCAGCTAAGGACTTCCCACCATGACGACCTTTCCGCTTCCCAAGATCGACGAACTCAAACAAGGCCTGCAGGACAAGGGCGTCAATTACGCCATGGCCAGCTACGTGGATATGCACGGCGTGATCAAAGGCAAGTTCGTGCCGCTCGCCCACCTCGGCCAGATGTTGCGCGGCTCCGAGCTGTACACCGGGGCCGCGCTGGACGGCGTACCGCAGCAGATCAGCGATAACGAAGTGGCGGCGATGCCGGACCCGGCCAGCGCCACCCAGTGCAGCTGGAACCGCAGCCTGGCCTGGTTCGCCAGCGATCTGTACCTGGACGGCAAGCCCTTCGACGCCTGCTCGCGCGGCATTCTCAAGCGCCAGACTGAGGCTGCTGCCGAGATGGGCTACAGCTTCAACCTCGGCATCGAAACCGAATTCTTCCTCTACAAGGACACACCGGACGGCGGCTTCGCCCCGCTCAGCGATCGAGATACCGCGGCCAAGCCCTGCTACGACCCGCGCCTGCTGATGGACAACCTGCCGGTGATCGATGAGCTGGTCGAGGCCATGAACGAGATGGGTTGGGGCGTCTACTCCTTCGACCATGAAGACGCCAACGGCCAGTTCGAAACCGACTTCAAATATTCCGACGCGCTGACCATGGCCGACCGCTTCGTGTTCTTCCGCATGATGGCCAACGAGATCGCCCGCAAGCACGGCGCCTTCGCCACCTTCATGCCCAAGCCCTCGGCGCAACGCACCGGCAGTGGCGCGCACTACAACATGTCGCTGGCCGATCTGGCCTCGGGCAAGAACCTCTTCGAAGTGGACGGCGAGGATCCCCACGGCTGCGGTGTCACCCCGCTCGCCTACCACTTCATCGCTGGGGTACTGAAACACGCCAAGGCCATTTGCGCGGTGATCGCGCCGACCGTGAACAGCTACAAGCGGTTGATCCGTAAGGGTGCCATGTCCGGTTCGACCTGGGCGCCGGTGTTCGTCTGCTATGGCAACAACAACCGCACCAACATGCTGCGCATCCCGTCCCAGGGTGCGCGCGTGGAATGTCGCGCGGCGGACATCGGCTGCAACCCCTACCTCGGCGCCGCGATGATCCTCGCCGCTGGTTTGGAGGGCGTTCGCGAAAAGCTCGAACCGGGCCAGCCGCACCGCGAGAACATGTACGACTACAGCGAGAAGGACGTCGCGGACATGGGCATCGAGACCCTGCCGCGCACCTTGTCCGAAGCCATCGACGCCTTCGAGGCCGATCCGCTGTCGCGCCAGGTCTTCGGCGACGCCATGTACCAGGCCTTCGTCGACTACAAGCGCGACGAGTGGAATGCCTACCACACCCATGTTTCCGACTGGGAAATCCAGCGCTACCTGAAATTCTTCTGACTCGATGAAAAGGAGATTCACCATGCAAGCCAATACCTTCAAGCGAGCACTCTGTGCCGGCGCCATGATCCTTGCAGGCCTTTTACCCTTCGCCGCCCAGGCCGAGGAAAAGAAAACCTTCGACATCGCCTGGACCATCTACGCCGGCTGGATGCCGTGGAAGTACGCTGACGAGTCGGGAATCATGAAAAAGTGGGCCGACAAGTACGGGATCGAAGTGAAGATCACCCAGGTCAACGACTACGTTGAATCCATCAACCAGTACACCGCTGGGCAGTTCGACGGCGTGGTCGCCACTAGCATGGATGCGCTGTCGATCCCGGCGGCCGGCGGCGTCGACACCACCGCATTGATCGTGGGTGACTACTCCAACGGCAATGACGGGCTGGTGATGAAAGACAGCGGCGACCTCAAGAGCCTCAAAGGTCAGCAAATCCACCTCGTCGAGTTGTCCGTGTCCCACTATCTGTTGGCGCAGGCGCTGGACAGCGTCGGCATGAGCGAGCGCGACGTGCAGGTGGTCAACACCTCGGACGCCGACCTGGTTGCGGCCTTCGGCACCGACGAAGTGCGCAACGTGGTGACGTGGAACCCTCTGCTCGATCAGGTCGCCGCGGCCCCGGGTGCGCATGAGGCATTCGATTCCAGCCAGATCCCCGGTCACATCAAGGACCTGACCATCGTCAACAGCCAAACCCTGGCCGACAACCCGGACTTCGGCAAAGCCGTGGTAGGCGCCTGGTATGAGGTGATGGCGATCCTGAAAAGCGACACCGAAGAAGGCGCCAAGGCGCGTGCCGCCCTTGGCCAGGCGTCGGGCACCGACCAAGCGGGCTACGAAAGCCAGCTCAAGGGCATGAAGATGTTCTGGACGCCGGCCGATTCGCTGGCCTTTATCGAAAGTGACGAGGCCTACCAGGCGATGAACAGCGTCCGCCAGTTCTCCTTCGATCACGGCCTGCTGGGCGATGGCGCCGACTCGGTGGACTTCATCGGCATCGCCATGCCGGGCGACAAGTTGCTCGGCTCCGAGGGCAACGTCAAACTCCGCTTCGACACCACCTATATGCAGATGGCTGCGGACGGCAAACTGTAGGTGCCAGGCAGAAGCAGCCGCCACGGCGCCTGCTTCTGCCTGAACGTCAGCGCCGGCTTTCATCCCCTCCTTCACCGCAGATCCCGACTCTCACATGCGCCGTACCAAAGAAGACGCCGAACAGACCCGCCTGAAGATCATCGCCGCAGCGCTGGAGCTGTTCAGCCGCAACGGTTACTCCAACACCACCCTGGCGATGATTGCCGATGAAGCCGGCTTTAGCCGCGGGCCGATCTACTGGCACTTCAAGAACAAGGACGAGCTCTACCAGGCGGTGCTGGGCGTATCCCAGCGTCCGCTGGAGCAATTGATCGCGCAAAGCCGGCAAATGGCAGACCAACCGCTGGCGGCGCTCGAGCACTTCGTCAATGAGTGGTTCCGGCTGCTGCTAGAGGATCAATGGCACCGGCAGTCATTCGAGATCCTGCTGAACAAGACCGAACTCACCGAGCAGATGGCCGACCCCCTCAAGCGCGAGCGCAAGCTGACGCGGACGATGGTCGACCTGCTCGAACAATTGATACAGCCGCTGCTCGCCACATCGGCCCCCGGCATCGCCGACGACGTGTCAGCGGCCCGTTCCCGCGCCTTGTTCCTATATTCGAGCCTGATGGGCATCACGCACACCTGGCTGTTCTCACCCCGCCTGTTCAGCCTCAAGTCACAGCGACAACTGTTCGCTGCGCAGCTGCTTGATAGCCTGCGTCACCCGCCATCAGCTTAAGCAGCGCGGGATTTATCCCCAATTCATACAAGGCACGATGCTGGCACTGGCGCCTCGAAACGCAGCGTCTACGTCTGCGAAGCGCACTTGCGGCTGGTATTAATGCCCCGCTTGTGCCTGATCCGCCGTTGGATGGATAGGCGCACCCCGACACGCCGGCTAGAAGTCAGCTTCCTTCACCCCTGGGGACGCCGGAATGCAGACAAGAACAACCTTACTGGCCGCGACCATTTCTGTATTCATAGCCGGCCACGCCCATGCGGCCAGCGAGTCGATTCAAGATCAGACCGGCACCGGCAATTACACCGACGCGCTGCAACAAGGCGACGGCAACCGCCTCACGCAAACTCAGGATGGTGATGGCAATGTCGCCTACACCGACCAGAACGGAGCCGGCCTGCTTGCCGAAAGCGACCAGGCGGGCGCTGGCAACGTCGTGACGATTGAGCAGGCGGGTAACAACGGTGCAGTCGATGTGCAACAGGTCGGCAGCTACAACCAGGCGAGCATCCAGCAATCCACTCTTGAGCTAGGGCAACGCGCCGCGATAGCTCAGGTGGGCTCGAACAATGTGGCTTCGATCGAGCAGGTGCAGACCGACAGTAACAGCACGGCCATCAGCCAGACGGGGGCGGACAATCGGCTGGAGGTTGTTCAGCAAGGCCTACAGCCCAAGACTTATACCGGTATGCAGTCAGGCGTCGGTAACACGGCCTATATCCAGCAGGCGGGCGAAGCCCATTCCGAAACCGACCAGACCGGAACGGATAACCGCATCACCCTGACCCAGGACGGCTTCCCTTATGGCGCCAGCGCCACGATCAGCCAGGACGGGACGGCCAACCAGGCGACGGTGGACCAGCAGGCGACTGGCCGCTACGAGACGGGCAGCGTAGCGCTGGTTCAGGTCGGTACCGGCAACGATGTGAACGTCGTGGTCAACAGCGGATTCGGAACCTTCGTCTATACCCAGGAGGGCACCGGAAACCAGCTGACCGCACGCCAGGGTGGGCGCTCGACCAGCGTCGACGGCCGCTCCGTTGGCGCTGACAACCGGGTCGATGTCCAGCAGGACTTCGACGGTAACAGCCTGACTATCGACCAGAACGGCACGGCCAACGAAATCGATGTGGTGCAGTCCGGCTACTACAGCAGTGGCAGCATCGAGCAGTCCGGGAGCCAGAACTATGCCTCGCTGAGGCAGCCAGCCTCAGCTGACACCGTGGTGGCTTACGATGCAGTGATTGTGCAGAGCGGCAGCGGCAATCAAGCGTACGTCACCCAGGGGCGATAACCGTTACGTCACCCGGGCGCCGCTCAGGCGGCGCCCAGTGCCTGGCGCACCACACGCTCCAGGTCGTCGAAGAAGAACGGCTTCTGCAGGGTCGGCATCTGAGCGTAGCGCGGGTCCACGCCGTGGGCGCCGTAGCCGGTGGCGAAGATGACCGGAATGCCACGCGCGATCAGCCGGTCGGCGATGGGAAAACTGCTGGTGCCGTCCAGGTTGACGTCCAGGATGGCTACGTCGAAGGTGCCGTTTTCGGCGGCCTGCATGCCCTCGGCGAACCGCGGCGCCAGTTCGACCTCGTCGCAACCGATGTCCTGCAGCATGTCTTCGAGCAACATCGCGACGAGGGCTTCGTCTTCGATGACCAGCACCCGAGCGCAAGAAAGACTCATCGTAGCGGTACCTCCATATCGAATAACACGCCGGCCATGAGAAAGGCCAGCCGGACCCTGGCGTCGAGCTCGCCGGCCAGGCCGCGTTCCAGCAGCCGCGAGCCGAAGCCTTTACGCTGCGGGGCCGCGACCACGGGCCCGCCCGCCTCTTTCCAGCGCAGTTGCAGGCACTGGCCTTCTTCGTCGCCGGCCAGCTGCCAGTGAATCCGCACCTGGCCGCCGTCGCGGCTGAGCGCCCCGTATTTGGCGGCATTGGTGCACAGTTCATGCAGCGCCATGGCCAGGGCCAGCGCGTGCTTGGGGCGCAGGCGCAGCGCCGGACCGTCGAGCAGGAAGCGATGCCGCTCAGGGGACTGAAACGGCGCGACGGCCTGGACGATCAGTTCGCGCAGTTCGGCGGCCTGCCAGTTTTCCCGCGAGAGCACGTCGTGGGCCTTGGACAGGGCGATCAGGCGGCCTTCGAACCACTGATAGCCTTCGTTGCGGATGTCGCGGCGAAAACTCTGTGCCGCGATCGACTGCACTGTCGCCAGGGTGTTCTTCACTCGGTGATTGAGTTCGTTGAGCAGCAGCTGGCGATGGTCCTCTGCGAGCTTGCGCTCGGTGATGTCTACCATCATGTTCACCGCACCGATCACCTCGCCCTGCGGGTTGCGTAGCGGCGCCGGGTACGCGAGGAACGGAACCTGAGTGCCGTCGGGGCGCTCGGCCAGGGCTTCAGCGCCCTGGATCGGCCGGTTTTCGCTGAGTGCCGATGCCATTGAGCATTGGTCATGGCGCATCGGCGTGCCGTCCGGCCAGTAGAGGCGCCAGGTGACGCACCATTCGTCGCTGCCGATGCAGGGTACGCGCCCGGCGAAATCAACGCAGGCCTGGTTGTAATAGGTGAGTTTGCCGGTTGCGTCAGTTGTATAAACCGCGGTTGGCAGCGCTTCCAGCACGTCGTGCAGCCTCTGTTCGGCCTCCTGGTTGACGCGCTCCAACCGTTTACGCTCGGTAATGTCCCGGGTAACGGCCAGCTGTGCGAAGCCCGGCCCCGCTTCGCCTTTTGCGCCCGGAAAGCGCATCGGCACGGCATGGGTTTCCATGTGCCGCCGATGGCCGGCCAGGCTGATGAGGTCGAATTCCCAGCTGAGCTTCTCGCCATCGCAGACGCGCTGATGCTGCTGCCGCCAGAAGTCCCGGCACTCAGGGGCTATCAGGTCAAAGACATTGCGGCCCACCACGGTCGCCGGACCGTCCGCCTCGATCATCTGCAGGCCGGCCGGGTTCATCTGCACCAGCGTGCCGTCGCGCGCGACCAACTTCACGCACTCAGGTGTATTTTCCAGCACCGCGCCCAGCCAGTCCGCGTCGCGCCGGCGATCGAGCCACGATGGATCTGACGCAGCGGCTTTCTGAAAGCATACGACCGCCCCGACAATCTGCCCGGTGTCATTACGTAATGCCTCGATCGTCGCCAGCACATGCTGGAGTCGCGGTCCTGCAGAGGTGTCATCCGCGACTTCGATTGAAAGCGGCACGTCCCGACCTGTACGTCCGGTGCAAAGCGTCGTTGCCAGGGGCGTATCGGCTGTGGGCAACGGCGCGCCGTCAGCACCCAGGATACGAAGCCGTCCATGAGCCGCCAGGCCTTTCCCACAGAGCTGCTCAGCCAAGCGGTTGTAGCGCAGCACGACGCCGTCAGCATCGAGGGTACACACCGCCACGGGCAATGCGTCCAGCAGTCCCTCGTCGAAGCGCAGCGAACGCTCGGGCAACTCGCTGGAACATGGCGCTTTGGACTCTGCATTCGGCATGGGGGATGGGTCTACGTGGGTCATGGGCATTTTCTGGCGCGTGCAGTCTACCGGGGAATGGCGCGCACGAAGCCCGACGGCTTCGGCTCGTTTCGAATACTGCAAATATGCAGAGCTGCTATGCAGCAAACCGCATTGATACATGCAAATTTGCACTCTAGGATCAGGACATCTGATCGCTTGCCTTATTCCATAACAACAACCGGTAGGACTCGCCATGACCCAGTCAAGTGCCATCCCAACAGTCAAACTCCTGATCGGCGGTGAGCTGGTGGAGTCGTCCACGCAGGAGTGGCGCGATATCGTCAATCCGGCGACTCAGGAAGTGCTGGCCCGCGTGCCCTTCGCTACAGAAGCGGAAATGAACGCCGCCGTGGCCAGCGCCAAGGAAGCCTTCAAGACCTGGCGCAAGACGCCTATTGGCGCGCGCTCGCGGATCTTCCTCAAGTACCAGCAGCTGATCCGCGAAAACATGAAGGAGCTCGCCGCCATCCTCACGGCCGAACAGGGCAAGACCCTGCCGGACGCCGAGGGCGACGTGTTCCGCGGGCTGGAGGTGGTTGAGCACGCCGCCGGTATCGGCAATCTGCAACTCGGTGAGTTGGCCAACAACGTCGCCACCGGCGTCGATACCTATACGCTGCTGCAGCCGTTGGGCGTCTGTGCGGGCATCACACCGTTCAACTTCCCGGCGATGATTCCGCTGTGGATGTTCCCGATGGCAATCGCCACCGGCAATACCTTCGTCCTCAAGCCATCCGAGCAGGACCCGATGGTGACCATGCGTCTCGCCGAACTGGCGATGGAAGCCGGCGTGCCGCCGGGCGTGCTGAACGTCATCCATGGCGGCGCCGATGCGGTGAATCTGATCTGCGATCACCCGGACATCAAGGCCGTTTCCTTTGTCGGTTCGACCAAGGTCGGCACCCATGTCTACAACCGTGCAAGCCAGGCCGGCAAGCGCGTGCAGTGCATGATGGGGGCGAAGAACCACGGCATCATCCTGCCCGACGCGCACAAGGAGCAGACGCTCAACAACCTGGCCGGTGCGGCGTTCGGTGCCGCCGGCCAGCGCTGCATGGCGTTGTCGGTGCTGATCCTGGTCGGCGAGGCCCAGAGCTGGCTGCCGGATCTGGTCGCCAAGGCCAAGACGTTGAAAGTCAACGCGGGAGCCGAAAGCGGCACCGATCTCGGCCCGGTGGTGTCCTGCGCCGCCCTGGACCGCATCAGCTCGCTGATCGAGCGCGGCGTATCCGAAGGTGCCGAGCTGGTACTCGACGGCCGCAATCCCCAGGTGGCGGGCTATGGCAAGGGCAACTTCGTCGGGCCGACCATCTTCTCCGGTGTGAAGGCGGACATGACCATCTACCGCGAGGAAATCTTCGGCCCGGTGCTCTGCGTCATGCAGGTCGACACGCTGGATGAAGCCATCGAGCTGATCAACGCCAACCCCAACGGCAACGGCACCGCCCTGTTCACCCGTTCCGGGGCCGCGGCGCGGCATTTCCAGGAAGAGATCGACGTCGGCCAGGTGGGCATCAATGTGCCGATCCCGGTGCCGGTGCCGATGTTTTCCTTTACCGGCTCGCGCGCCTCCAAGCTCGGCGACCTCGGCCCGTATGGCAAGCAGGTTGTGCAGTTCTACACTCAGACCAAGACCATCACACAGCGCTGGTTCGATGAGAACGAGGTCGGCGGCCCGGTGAACACCACCATCAACCTCAAATAACCGGATCGGCGTCGGCCAACACCCGGCGCCGTTTCAGCCGTCAATCAGAACAAGAAGGAAACGGCCATGCATATCGGATTTCTCGGACTCGGCAACATGGGCGGGCCCATGGCGCGCAACCTGCTCAAGGCCGGCCATCAGGTCACAGTGTTCGACCTCTCCGCTGCGGCGGTGTCCGGCCTGGTGGAGGCTGGCGCGAAAGAAGCGACCTCGCCGGCCGCCGTCGCCCAGGCCGGCGTCGAGGCCATCATCACCATGCTGCCGGCGGCCGCACATGTGAAGCAGGTCTACCTTGGCGAGAACGGGCTGTTGGCCAGCGTCCCTTCGGGTGTGCTGCTGATCGATTCTTCAACCATTGATCCACTGTCCGCGCGGGAAGTCGCTGCAGCCGCAGCAGAAAACGGCAACCCCATGCTCGACGCACCCGTCTCCGGTGGCACCGTCGGCGCGGCTGCGGGCACCCTGACCTTCATGGTTGGCGGCAGCGAAGCGGACTTCCAGAAGGCCCAGCCGATCCTGGCGACCATGGGCAAGAACATCGTGCACTGCGGCGACACCGGCAACGGCCAGGTGGCCAAGGTCGCCAACAACATGCTGCTGGGCATCTCGATGATCGGCGTCGCCGAAGCCATGTCCCTGGGCGTCGCCCTGGGGATGGACGCCAAGGTGCTGGCCGGTGTGATCAATTCCTCCAGCGGGCGCTGCTGGAGCTCGGAAATCTACAACCCCATCCCCGGCGTCGTGGATAACAGTCCGGCCTCGCGCGGCTACAGCGGCGGGTTCGGCACCGACCTGATGCTCAAGGACCTCGGCCTTGCCAGCGAAGCGGCCAAGCACGTGCGCCAGCCGGTTATCCTCGGTGGGCTCGCGCAGCAGCTGTACCAGGCCTTCAGCATGCAGGGCCACGGTGGGCTGGACTTTTCCGCGATCATCAAACTCTACCGCCAAGAGGACGAGACATGACCCAGGCAGAAGCGCCGGTCCTGATCGAGCAACGCAACCGAGTCGGCTACCTCACGCTCAATCGGCCCGCTGGGCTGAACGCCGTCACGCTGGAAATGGTGCGGTTGCTGCACCGGCAGCTGCAGGACTGGGCGGACGACCCCGATGTGGTCGCCGTGGTGCTGCGCGGCGCCGGCGAGAAAGCCTTCTGCGCTGGCGGCGATATCCGCTCGCTGTACGACAGCTTCCAGAGCGGCGAGAGCCTGCACCGGGTCTTCTTCGAAGAGGAATACGCGCTGGACCAATACATCCACGCCTACAGCAAACCGCTGCTGGCGCTGATGCATGGCTTCGTGCTCGGCGGCGGCATGGGCCTGGTCCAGGGCGCCTCGCTGCGGGTGATCTCCGAGCGCACGCGGATGGGCATGCCGGAGGTCGGCATCGGTTACTTCCCGGATGTCGGTGGCAGCTATTTCCTGCCGCGCCTGCCGGGCAATCTCGGAATCTATATGGGCCTGACCGGCAATCATGTCGGCTCGGCCGACGCGCTGTATGCCGGCCTCGCCGACTACTGCGTGCCTCAGCAGCGGTTCGCCGAATTCGAACAGGCACTGGACCGCCAGGATTGGAGCACGGCGCCGGTGCAGGCGCTGACCAACCTGCTGGTCTCGATGGGCTGCACCGAGCTGCCGGACGCACCCTTCAAGGCGCTGTTCCCGGCCATCGACGAGCATTTTTCACACGCCAGCGTCGCCGCCATTCGCCAGTCGCTGGCGGCCGAGACACGCCCCGAGTTTCGCGACTGGACGGCCGAGACGCTGAAGACCATGGACAGCCGCTCGCCACTGTCGCTGTGCGTCACGCTGGAAATGCTCCGTCGCGGTCGCACCCTGTCGCTGGCCGACTGCTTTGCCATGGAGCTGCACCTGGACCGCCAGTGGTTCGACCAAGGCGACATCATCGAAGGCGTGCGCGCGCTGATCGTCGACAAGGACAAGAACCCACGCTGGAACCCGCCTACGCTGGGCGAAGTGACGCCCGAGCGCGTGGCGGCCTTCTTCGCCGGTGCCTGAGGATCTGCATATGCAAGACATTGAACTGAGCGAAGAACAACGGATGATTCGCGACATGGCGCGCGACTTCGCCCGCGCTGAAATCGCTCCCAAGGCAGAGGCTTGGGAACGCGCCGGATGGATCGACGATGCCACCGTGACACAGCTCGGCGAACTCGGCCTGCTCGGCATGATCGTCCCCGAGCAATGGGGCGGCACCTACATCGACTATGTCGCCTATGCCCTGGCGGTCGAGGAAATCTCGGCCGGCGACGGCGCCATCGGGGCGCTGATGAGCATCCACAGCTCGGTCGGCTGCGGCCCGATCCTCAAATACGGCACACCGGAACAGCAGGACGAATGGCTACCGGACCTGGCAGCGGGGCGCGCCATCGGCTGCTTCGCCCTCACCGAACCCCAGGCCGGCTCGGAAGCGCATAACCTGCGCACCCGCGCCGTGCTGGAAAACGGCGAATGGGTGATCAACGGCGCCAAGCAGTTCGTCAGCAACGGCAAACGCGCAAAGATTGCGATCGTCTTCGCCGTCACCGATCCGGAGCTGGGCAAGAAGGGGCTGTCGGCGTTCCTGGTGCCCACCGACAACCCCGGTTTCGTCGTCGACCGCATGGAAAAGAAGATGGGCATCCGTGCTTCGGACACCTGTGGCGTGACCCTGCGTGACTGTCGCATCCCTGAAGCCAACCTGCTCGGCCCGCGTGGCAAGGGGCTGGCCATCGCCCTGTCGAACCTCGAAGGCGGCCGCATTGGCATCGGCGCCCAGGCGCTGGGCATTGCCCGCGCCGCATTCGAGGCAGCGCTGGGTTATGCCCGCGAACGCATCCAGTTCGACAAGCCAATCATCGAACACCAGAGCGTGGCCAACATGCTCGCGGACATGCACACGCGCCTGAACGCCGCGCGACTGCTCATCCTGCATGCCGCTCGGCTGCGCAGCGCCAACCTGCCGTGTTTGTCCGAGGCCTCCCAGGCCAAGCTGTTCGCCTCGGAAGTTGCCGAATACGTCTGCTCCAAAGCCATGCAGATCCACGGCGGCTACGGGTATCTCGAGGATTACCCGGTCGAGCGCTACTACCGCGATGCGCGCATCACGCAGATCTACGAAGGCTCCAGCGAAATTCAGCGACTGCTGATTGCGCGGGAGCTGAACAACTACGGGCTATGAGCGACATGCGACGCGTGCCCGCGCAAGGCGTGGGTGCAGCGAGGAGCACAGGACCAACGGGTAAGACCACGCCGGGCCCTTGGCGAACAAGCGGCTAGATTTACAGAGCGAGGACAACTCGCCATGGCAGCAAGCAGTATTCGAATGACAGATGGCGGCAAGCGCGGCCGCCATCCAGACAACAATAAGAAGGATACGACGATGCTCAAAGGTACGATGCAGCAGACCCCGCTGATGATCAGCGGCATTCTGACCCATGCCGCCCTCGCCCATGGCGACCGGGAAATCGCTTCGCGGCTGGTGGATGAACCTATCTGGCGCTACGACTACGCCGGGCTCGCCACACGCACCGGCCAGGCAGCCGCCATGCTGCGAAGCCTGGGCGTGAAAGCTGGCGACATGGTGTCGTCCATGGCCTGGAACACGCATCGTCACTTCGAGCTGTTCTTTGCCGTACCCGGCATCGGCGCGGTGCTGCACACGGCCAACCCGCGGCTATCGGACGAGCAAATCATCTACACCTTGAACCACGCCGGCAGTGGCGTGCTGCTGTTCGATCGCAGTTTTCTCGCCGTGGTCGAGCGAGTTCGGCCACGGCTTGAACATATCCACACTTTTATCATGCTGTCCGATGCCGAACGCACCGAGCCCGGGGACGTCGGCGCGCAAAGCTACGAAACGCTGATCGCTCGAGAAGCGCCCATCACGGATTGGCCCCAGTTCGATGAAAACGCTGGCGCCATGCTCTGCTATACGTCCGGCACCACCGGCAATCCGAAGGGCGTGGTCTACAGCCACCGCTCGGTCGTCCTGCATGCCATGGCAGCCGGCCTCACCGGCGCCTTCGGCTTCTCGGCCTTCGATTGCATCATGCCGTGTTCCTCGCTCTACCACGCCACCGCTTGGGGCGTGCCGTTTACCGCCGCGATCAATGGCTGCAAGTTCGTCCTGCCGTGCGACAAGATGGACGGCGCCAGCCTGCAGGAGCTGATCCAGAACGAGGGCGTCACCTTCTCCGGCGGCGTGCCGACAATCTGGACCATGTACCTCAATCACCTGGAGCGCACCGGCGAAGACACCGGCCAGCTCAAGTGCCTGGTCATCGCCGGCTCGGCCGTGCCGCGCGCGCTGGCGGAGAAATTCGAGACGAAATACGGCGTCAGCGTCCGCCAGCTCTGGGGCATGACCGAAACAAGCCCGCTCGGAGTGGTCGCCACCCCGACGCCCAAACTCGCCGCCATGGGCGAAGCGGCCACCAACGAGGCCATCTGGACGCGCCAGGGCCGCCTGCAGTTCGGCATCGAGCTGAAGATCGTCGACGAAGCGGGCAATGAGCTGCCGCACGACGGGGTCAGCTCCGGCGCCTTGCTGGTGCGCGGCCCCTGGACGGTAGAACGTTATTTCCGCAGCGAAACCACGGCGCTGGACGCTGACGGCTGGTTCGACACCGGCGACATCGCCACCCTCGACCCCAACGGCTACATGCGCATCACTGACCGCAGCAAGGACGTGATCAAGTCCGGCGGCGAGTGGATCAGCTCCATCGACATTGAAAACATCGCCGTGGCCTGCCCCGGCGTGCGCATCGCCGCCGTGGTTGGCGTGACGCACGAAAAATGGGAAGAGCGGCCGATCCTGATCATTGAGCCCCACGACGACACCGAAATCTGCATCGAAACCGTGCTCGCCTTTCTCGAGCCACAGATCGTCAAATGGTGGATGCCCGACGCCGTCATCATCGACAGCGTCCCGCTGACCGCGACCGGCAAGATCGACAAGAAGACGCTGCGCGACCGCTACCGCAACCATTTGATCGAGCTGGAGGAAAGCGCCGCGGACGCGGCGAGCCTGTAGCGCGGCAGAACTTGGGGCGCGCCGTAGGGTGGGCTTCAGCCCACCGATCTCATCCAGCCGAGCGAGCGTGGCGGGCCGCACCATTCACCCCGCCTTATCCAGCGAGCTAGCTGGCCCTAAGGAGGGCTTTGGCGCACCGTTCTCGTCTACACAAATGAGGTAACGAGCCACGCCGTTTCACTGGCTCACCGCGTCATATCTGTGCGCATCGTGAACCCGGCCATCAACGTCCCAGAACACGCCAAACCGATTACAGCCGCCCGCGCCAGAACCACACGGATGCCTGCACGTACGGGCGCGATGAACCCATCACCAACAGGAAAGCGCCTTATGTCGACTGCCACCGCTACACCCCGCCAAGGCCCGCTGCTCGGCCTGTGCGTGCTGGAATTCGCCAGCATCGGCCCTGGCCCGCACTGCGCGATGCTACTGGCCGACCTCGGCGCCGAGGTGATCCGCATCGAACGTGAAGGTGGCAACGGCTGGTCCAATCCGGTGGCGGATCGCGGCCGCAAGCGCCTGACGCTGGACATCCGCACCGATGCCGGACGTGACCAGTGCCTGACGCTGGCCGAAGGCGCCGACGTGCTGATTGAAGGCTTTCGCCCCGGCGTGATGGAACGCCTCGGGCTCGGCCCGGAGCAGATTCACGCGCGCAATCCGCGGCTGGTCTACGGCCGCATGACCGGCTGGGGCCAGACCGGGCCGTTGGCCCACAGCGCCGGACACGACATCAACTACCTCGCTATCACCGGCGCACTGGCGGCCATCGGTGGCCGCGACGGCCCGGCGATCCCGCCACTCAATTTGGTTGGGGATTTTGGCGGTGGCTCGTTGTACCTGGCGTTCGGCATCATGGCCGCGCTGTGGGAACGGGAGCGGTCCGGACAGGGCCAGGTAGTCGATGCGGCCATCGTCGACGGCGTGTCCTCAATGATGACTTTCTTCGCCGGGCTCCTGCCCAGCGGCGCCATCTCGCTGGAGCGCGATCGCAACCTACTTTCCGGTGCCGCCCCGCATTACCGCTGCTACACCTGTGCGGACGGCCGAGACATTGCGGTCGGCCCGCTTGAGCCGCAGTTTTTCGCGGAGCTGATGCAGCGAATCGAGGCGCCCGAAGCCCTGCTTAATGGCTGCACGGATCCCGAACTCTGGCCGGAACAAAGCGAGCAGCTCGCCACCCTCTTCGCCAGCCGCACCCAGGCCGACTGGTGCGCGCTGCTCGAAGGCACCGACGCCTGCTTCGCCCCGGTGCTGACCCTGAAAGAAGCGGCTCAGCATCCGCACATGCAAGCACGTGGCGTGTATCGCGATATCGACGGCGCCCTGCACGCCGCCCCGGCACCGCGGTTTTCACGTACGCCAGGGGCGATCCGGACATCGCAGAACGCCGACGACTGGAGCTGAGTTTTTTGTAGGAGCGGGCTCGGCCCGCGAACCGCCGCCACGCGGAACCCGGGGTCGCAACCAGAGGTTGCTCCTACAAAGCGCAGCCTATTCAGCGGCTAAACATAGCGTCCGATCCCTGCAGGAGCGGGCTCTGCCCGCGAACCGCGCCACGCGGAACCCCGGATCGCAACCAGAGGTTGCTCCTACCAAAACAGCCTCTACGGCGGCTGAACAGGCGCACCCGCCCCTGTAGGAGCGGGCTCTGCCCGCGAACCGCGCCACGCGGAACCCGGGGTCGCAACCAGCGGTTGCTCCTACAAAAGCAGCCTCTTCAGCGACTGAACAAAAGTGCCTCACCCGGTGACGTGGCTCGGGCAATCACTCGCCCAGATTGCGCGCAATCACCAATCGCTGAATATCGCTGGTCCCTTCGTAGATCTGGCACACCCGCACGTCGCGATAGATGCGTTCCACCGGGAAGTCCTGCAGATAGCCGTAGCCGCCCAGCGTCTGGATCGCCGCCGAGCAGACCTTTTCGGCCATTTCGGAGGCGAAGAGTTTGGCCATCGAAGCCTCGACCAGCGCTGGCTGACCGGCCTCGCGCAGCGCGGCGGCGTGCAGCACCATCTGCCGGGCCACGGCGATCTGCGTGGCCATGTCGGCGAGGCGGAAGGCAACGGCCTGGTGTTCCGTGAGCGCCTTGCCGAAGGCTTCACGTTCGCGGGCGTAGTCGCGGGCGGCTTCGAACGCCGCGCGGGCCATGCCGACCGCTTGAGCAGCAATACCGATACGGCCGCCTTCCAGATTGGCCAGGGCGATGCGGTAGCCCTCGCCCTCCTCGCCCAGGCGCTGGGATTCATGCACGCGCATGTCCTCGAAGGCCAGTTGGCAAGTGTCCGAGGCATGCTGACCGAGCTTGTCCTCGACGCGCACTACCTGGTAGCCGGGCGTGTCGGTGGGCACGATAAAGGCGCTGATGCCGCGCT
This sequence comes from Pseudomonas sp., assembly GCA_032064305.1. GTDB lineage: Bacteria > Pseudomonadota > Gammaproteobacteria > Pseudomonadales > Pseudomonadaceae > Stutzerimonas. Next base: position 20,029 of record DAMBNU010000014.1, read on the forward strand.
TGCCGGCGTCCGGGTCGGTCACGGCGAAGACGATTACCGTACCGGCGTGCTGGCCCGAGGTGATGAACTGCTTGGCGCCGTTGAGCACATAGCTGTCACCGTCACGCCGCGCACGGGTGCGCAGGCTGCTGGCGTCGGAGCCGGCATGCGGCTCGGTGAGCGCGAAGGCGCCGATCTGCGCACCACTGGCGAGCGGCGTCAGGTAACGCTGCTTCTGCTCTTCGTTGCCGAAACGCAGGATCGGCACGCAACCGACCGAGTTGTGCACACTCATGATGGTCGAGCAGGCGCCATCACCCGCGGCGATTTCTTCCAGCGCCAGCGCGTAGGCGATGTAGCCGGTCTCGCTGCCGCCCCACTGCTCCGGGCAAAGCATGCCGAAAAAACCGAGTTCAGCCATCTCGGCAATCGCCTCGGCCGGGTAGCGGTGTTCGCGATCCCAGTCGGCGGCGAAGGGCTTCAGGCGTTCCTGGGCGAACTGCCGGGCCATGTCCCGGATGCTGGTTTGGTCTTCGTTGAGCAGCATGGTGATTCCTCAGTCGAGCAGTTCGACGGCCATGGCGGTCGCTTCACCACCGCCGATGCAGATGGCCGCAATGCCCTTGCGTAGCCCACGATCGCGCAGCGCGGCGATCAGCGTGACGAGAATCCGCGCACCGGATGCCCCGATGGGATGACCGAGCGCGCAGGCGCCGCCGTTCACATTGACCTTGGCGTGATCGAGCCCAAGCTCGCGCATGGTGACCATGCTGACCACCGCGAAGGCCTCGTTGATTTCGAACAGGTCGACCTCGTCGAGACGCCAGCCGGTGCGCTCCAGCAGCTTGTGGATGGCACCTATGGGTGCAGTGGGGAACAGGTTGGGCGCATCGGCGAACACCGCATGGCCATGAATCACGGCCTGGGGCTTCATGCCGAGCTGCTCGGCGTGGGAACGCCGCGTCAACAACAGCGCCGCGGCACCATCGGAAATCGAACTGGAGTTGGCGGCCGTCACGGTGCCACCTTCACGGAACGCTGGCTTCAGCGAGGGAATCTTCTCCGGCATCGCCTTGGGCGGCTGCTCGTCGTCGCGCACAGTGCGCTGTTCGCGGCCCTGGGTGACCTCCAGCGGGACGATCTCGCTGGCGAAGCGGCCACTGGAAATGGCATCGCGGGCGCGCTGCAGCGAGGTCAGTGCGTAGCTGTCCTGTTCTTCGCGACTGAAGCCATGATGCTGCGCGCAGTCTTCGGCGAAGGTGCCCATCAACCGGCCCTTGTCGTAGGCGTCCTCAAGGCCGTCGAGGAACATGTGGTCGAGGACCTTGCCATGGCCCATGCGATAGCCGCTACGGGCTTTTTCCAGCAGATAGGGCGCGTTGGACATGCTCTCCATGCCGCCGGCGATGACCACATCGACCGAGCCGGCGCGTAACGCATCATGGGCGAGGATGGCCGCCTGCATACCGGAGCCGCACATCTTGTTCAGGGTGGTCGACGCGGTCGCCTTGCCCAGTCCCGCGCCGAGGGCGGCCTGGCGGGCCGGCGCCTGGCCGAGGCCGGCCGGCAGCACGCAGCCCATCAGAACTTCCTGCACCTGCTCGGCTGCGACACCGCTGCGCTCTACCGCCGCGCGAATCGCCGCTGCGCCCAGCTCCGGCGCGCTGAGGCTTTTAAGGTCACCCTGAAAACCGCCCATGGGGGTACGGGCGCTGCCGAGGATCACAATAGGATCGTTGTTCATCTGTCTACTCCGGTTATTTCGCGGCCATGCGCAGGGCGCCGTCGAGGCGGATCACCTCGCCGTTGAGCATGTCGTTCTCGACGATATGGCGGACCAGCGCCGCGTATTCACTGGCACGGCCCAACCGTGGCGGGAATGGCACGCCGGCAGCCAGCGAGTCGCGGACCTCTTGGGGCATGCCGGCCATCATTGGCGTTTCGAACACGCCGGGGGCGATGGTCATCACACGAATACTATGGCGCGCCAATTCACGTGCGGCCGGCAGCGTCATCGCGACCACACCGCCCTTGGAGGCCGCATAGGCCGCCTGGCCGATCTGGCCGTCGTAAGCTGCGATGGAGGCCGTGTTGATGATCACGCCGCGGTTGCCCTGCGCATCGGGCTCGCCGCGGGCGATGGCTTCGGCAGCCAGGCGCAGCATGTTGAAGCTGCCGATCAGGTTGAGGTTGATGACCTTGCTGAAGCTCGCCAGCCCATGGGGGCCCTGGCGACCGAGGATCTTTTCACCGCTGGCGACACCGGCGCAGTTGACCAGCCCGTGCAGGCCGCCAAAACGCTCGACCGCGGCGTTAACCGCTGCTTGTGCCGCCGCTTCGTCACATACGTTGGTGACCACGGCGTGGGCGCTGGCGCCCAGTTCTTCGCTGCGTTCGCTGAGTAATTCGGCGTTGATGTCCGCCAGAACGACCTTTGCGCCCGCCGCGACCAGCGCTTCGGCAGCTGCCGCGCCCAGACCGGATGCACCGCCGGTAATCAGGAAAACCTTGTCTTGAATGTTCACAGCACAACCTCACGAAGATGTTCGGGACGCGGCACAACCAGCGCCCGTTCGATTGAGTTCATCTTCATCAGACCGATAGCCACGGACAATGGTCGTTGCACGCAATCGCGGTGACTGCTTTGGCCAACATAGCCTCTAGCTGATCGGTGATTAGCGCCAGTCGCAGGCAGAGCCAGCTCCTGCAATAGCGTTCGTTTCATGCCTGACCGCTATGTAGAGGCCAGCCATTTGGCGTTCCATGGACCAGCTGAGCTGGTAAGGCTGACCGCTGTAGGAGTGGGCTCTGCCCGCGACCCGTAGGTTCGGTCACCACAGGGTCTCAGTTATCGACACCGGTCGCAGGCAGAGCCAGCGCCTACACAAGCGCAGCGTTTCAGGCCTGACCACTTCGTAGACGCCAATCCGTACGGCCAGCTGTCGACCGTTGGCTTAAGCGATGGGCTTGCTCAGGGTTGCGGCGAACGCTGGATCCTAGGCTGGCGATTGATGCGCTTCGTCACCGCGAAGAATCAACCCGCGGTACTGGCCGGGGTTGGTCCCGGTCCATTTGCGGAAGGCCTTGTAGAACGAGCTGACGTCGGCGAAACCGAGGCGTTCGGCGATTTCGGCATAGGTGACGTTGGCGTCCGCCAACCACAGCGTGGCCATTTCCTGGCGAATCTGGTCCTTGATCGCCTGATAGGGCTGGCCCGCCTCGGCCAGCCGCCGGCGTAAGGTCGAGGGGGAAACACAGAGCGACTGGGCCATGCGCTCGCTGGTCGGCCATTGCTCGGCTGGCGACTCACGCAGCTGCGTCTTGATGCGGCTGGGCAGACTGGTCGGGTCGCGGTAACGGACGAGGATATTGGCCGGTGCCTGGGCCAGGAAGCCGTGCAGTTCCTGCTCGTTGCGCCGCACCGGCAGGTCGAGCAGTTCGGCGGCGAAGATGATTCGCGTGCTGGGTCGGGCGAAGCGCAGGTTGCGCGAGAACATGACGCGGTAATCATCGGTATAGGCCGGCGCCTTGCAGCGCAGTTCGACGGCCAGCAGCGGGATGCGTCGGCCGACCAGCCAGCAGGCCAGGCCGTGCACCAGCATCCAGAAGGTGAAATAGCCAAAGGCCCGCAGTGGTGGCGAGCCGGCCTCCTGAAGCACGATTTCCGCCAGGCTTTCGCTGCGCGACAGCTCGCCCCGGAAGCCCTCGAAGGTCAGCCCGAAGAAGTCCAGGGCCACACGCAAGGCGCTATCGAGCGTCGGCTGGGCCATCGCCGCACGACAGACGAAGGCGAAGCTGCCGACGCGCATGCGCCGCGGGTCCATGCCGAAGAATTCATCGTCGAAGTGGCGGGCCAGGCGCCGCCAGAGTTTGCCGAACTCGGCCACGTCGATGCGGGCGTCAGGGTCGGACAGGTCAACCGGCGACAGCCCGAGCCGCTGCATCAGTAGCTCGGGCGACAGCGTAGGCGAGACAAACCCCAGCAATGCTTCGTCAACCAGCCGAACGGAGATGGTGCCCTTGCCGTCGCGGTTCATGCGCGCCCCATCATCACGTCGTGGCTGTTGGCGGCCACGTCACGCAGAAAATCCCAGCAGACGCGCATCCGTGCCAGATCCTTGTTCTCCACCGGCATCAGCATCCAGAAGGTCCGGGTGAATTCTATCTCCTCGACCAGTACCTCCTTCAGGCGCGGCTCTTGGCGAGCCGAGAACGCCGGCAGGATCGCCAGCCCAGCGCCAGCAGCGACCGCTTCCTGCTGGGCCACGATGCTGGTGCTGCGCAGCGAGTGCTGGCGCGGGCGGACGATTTCGTCGAGGTAGAACAGCTCCTTGCTGTAGAGCAGGTCCTCGATGTAGCTGACAAACACATGGCCGCCGAGGTCTTCGCGGCTGCGGATCGGCGGATGCTCTGCCAGATAGGCTTCGGACGCGTAGAGCCGCAGCACGTAATCGGTCAGTTTGGTGATCACATAGGGGCCGCGCTCGGGGCGCTCGAGGGTGATGACAATGTCCGCTTCATGTCGGGCCAGGCGGACCGAGCGGGGAACGGCCAGCAGGTCGACGCCCAGATGCGGATAATCGCGCGTCAGCTGCGCCAGCTGGCCGGCGAGCATGACGGTGCCGTAACCCTCGGTGGCGCCGATGCGCACCTGACCGGAGAGCTTGTCGGCGGTCAGGCTTGGCTGCTCGATGGAGGCGATGGCACTTTCCATGGCCTCGGCCCGTGCTAGCAGTTCGCGCCCGGCTTCGGACAAGCGATAGCCCGCCTTGGCGCGAATGAACAGCTGACGATCCAGCGATTTCTCCAGCGCCTGGACGCGGCGGGCGACGGTGGTATGGTCCACGGCCAGGCGCCGTGCAGCGATGGTCAGCTTGCCGGCGCGCGACAGCTCGAGAAAGAAACGCAGGTTGTCCCAGTCCACGACAGGCTCCAGCTCCATTCGGGTAACAGCGGGTCTTCGGCGGCTCCGCTGTGCAAAAACACAGAATACCTCTGCATTTCGCACCATGGGTTTACTATTTTTCCGCTGCTAGGCTCGTTCATCGAACCGCTATCGCCTCAAGGTATTCGCATCATTCCAGGAACAAGGAAACGACAATGAGCCAGAAGATCCAGCTCGACATGCGCGGCCATACGGCCCTGCTGACTATCGCCAATCCGCCCGCCAACACCTGGGACCGCGAATCGCTCGCCGCCCTCGAACAGATGATCGGGCAGCTCAATAACGACCCTGAGGTCTACGCGCTGGTCATCACCGGCCAGGGCGAGAAGTTTTTCTCAGCGGGCGCCGACCTCAAACAATTTGCCGATGGCGACAAGACGTCGGCCAGTGAAGTCGCCGCCCTCTTCGGCCGAGCCTTCGACGCGCTGACGCGCTTTCGCGGCGTGTCCATCGCCGCCATCAACGGCTATGCCATGGGCGGCGGCCTTGAGTGTGCGCTGGCCTGCGACATCCGTATCGCCGAAGAGCAGGCGCAGATGGCGCTGCCCGAAGCCAGCGTCGGCCTGCTGCCCTGCGCCGGCGGCACGCAGAATCTCCCGTGGCTGGTGGGTGAAGGCTGGGCCAAGCGCATGATTCTTTGCGGCGAGCGTATCGACGCGCAACGCGCCGAGAAGATCGGTCTGGTTGAGGAGGTGGTCCCGCGCGGCCAGTCGCTGGAGACCGCGCTGAAGTTGGCTGAAGGCGTGAGCAAGCAAAGCCCCTCCTCCGTCAGCCGTTGCAAGCGCCTGGTGATGATCGCGCGCAACGACAGCCACACCGACGGCTGGGCCGCCGAACGCGAGCTATTCGCCGAACTGTTCGACACCCAGGACCAGAAGGAAGGCGTCAATGCCTTCCTGGAGAAGCGCAGCGCCAAGTGGCAGAACAGCTGAAGCGATCCGACCCGCGCAGGCGGGGCCGGGGTGGCTTGTTCGCGCGGAATCGGCGCGGGTCCGAGCGAACTGCCACCAAGCCCCACCCCACCCCGCTCTTGTAAAGGGAGGCGCAATCCGTGGCAAACGCTGCCCACAGGCTGCCGCGCCCTAGAAGCTTCGCCCCGGGGCGGGCCTCCCACAAAAAGCCAAGCGGTATCCAGCACTTACTGAGCTCACGCGCAAGCCAACATCGACGCGCTCTTTCGTGGGAGGCGCGACCCGCGGCGATTGCAGCGTGCAGGCTGCCTTGCCTACCGCCCGGGCGGCTTCGCCCCGGGGCGGGCCCACAAAAGCCAAGCGGCGCCCTGCACTCGCCCGTCCAGCCTCCAACCCAACCAACCTTCCCTCACTTGAAATTCTTTTTAACCAACCGCTCGATCCAGCCGACGATTCCTGAACGGAACAAGAGCACGCAGAGCACGAAGATCACGCCAAGAATGACGTGCACCCATTCGCCGAGCGGGCCGTTGGATAGTGAACTCTGCAGCGTGACCACCACGGTCGCGCCGAGCACGGGGCCGAGAATGGTGCCCACCCCGCCGAGCAGCGTCATCAGGATCACTTCGCCGGACATGTGCCAGTGGGCATCGGTCAGCGACGCGAGCTGGAACACTACGGTCTTGGTCGCGCCCGCCAGGCCGGTCAGCGCTGCGGAGATGACGAAGGCCAGCAGCTTGTGTGCATCGACGTTGTAGCCGAGCGAGATCGCCCGCGGCTCGTTCTCGCGGATCGCCTTGAGCACCTGCCCGTACGGCGAGTGGATGGTGCGCTGGATGATCACGAAGCCGAGCACGAACACCGCCAGCACGAAGTAGTACAGGGACAGGTTGTTCTGCATGTCGAACAGCCCCAGCAGGTGCCCGCGCGGTACGCCCTGCAGGCCGTTTTCGCCGCCGGTGAATGGCGCCTGCACGAAGACAAAGAAGACCATCTGCGCCAGCGCCAGGGTAATCATTGCGAAATAGATGCCTTGCCGCCGGATCGCCAGCAAGCCGAAGACCGCCCCCAGCACCGTGGAGGCCAGTGTGCCGGCGACTATTCCGAGCTCGGTGCTCAAACCGCTGTAGGTACTCAACATGTAGCCGGTGATGTAGCCGCCACAGGCGAAAAACGCCGCATGGCCGAACGACAGCAGCCCGGCATAGCCCAGCAGCAGGTTGAACGCACAAGCAAACAGGGCGAAGCACAGCAGCTTCATCAGGAACACCGGGTAAACCATCAACGGTGCCACCAGCGCCACGCCAAGAAGCGCCAGGTAAAACAGGTGCTGACGCCGCCGTGCCGCCTGCCGCCGCTCCCGCTCGGCATTGGCCCGTACGCTCATGGAAGACGCTGATACGCTTTGGGGGGTCGTCATCTTCACGCCTCCTTACCGAACAAGCCTGCCGGACGAACCAGCAGAACCAATACCATGATGACGAAAATCACTGTGTTGGCCGCCTCGGGGTAGAACACCTTGGTCAGGCCTTCGATCAAGCCCATGGCAAGCCCGGTGATGATTGCGCCCAAAATCGAGCCCATGCCGCCGATCACTACCACGGCAAACACCACGATCAGCAGGTTCGATCCCATGCCAGGCGTCACCGCGTAGATCGGCGCGGCCAGCACGCCGGCGAACGCCGCCAGTGCCACCCCGTAGCCGTAGGTCAGGGTGATCAGCAGCGGCACATTGATACCGAACGCCTGCATCAGCTTCGGGTTTTCCGTGCCGGCGCGCAGGTAGGAGCCCAGGCGGGTCCGTTCGATCATGTACCAGGTGACCAGGCACACCGACAGCGCAGCGACGATGACCCATCCGCGGTAGGTCGGCAGGAACATGAAGCCCAGGTTATGGCCGCCCTTGAGCAGCTCGGGCATCGGGTAAGAGGACCCGGAAACGCCGAACAGCTTGACGAAGCTGCCCTCGACAATCAGTGCCAGGCCGAAGGTCAGCAGCAACCCATACAGATGATCCTCCCCGGCGATGCGCCGCAACAGCCCACGCTCGATGCCGATCCCCAGCAGACCGATCAGCAGGGGCGACAGCAGCAGCGCGGCCCAATAGTTGATGCCCAGGTAGTTGAGCCCGAGAAAGGCTGCGAAGGCGCCGAGCATGTACTGCGCGCCATGGGCGAAATTGATGATCCGCAGCAGGCCGAAAATGATCGCCAATCCCAGGCTCAACAAGGCGTAGAACGAGCCGTTGATGAGCCCAAGCAACAGCTGTCCGAATAGAACGCTCAGGGGAACGCCGAAAACGAGAGTCATGATTCACCACCCGGAAAAATCGGTGACGCCCCGGCCAACGCTGGGCCGGGGATGGTTCGGCTCAGCCGATCAGTTCTGGGTGACCAGCTTGCACTGACTCTCGGCCAGCGGCCGGAACGCCTCGTCGCCCGGGATGGTGCGCACAACTTTGTACAGATCCCACTCACCTTTGGACTCGTCCGGCTTCTTGACCTGCACCAGATACATGTCATGCACCATGCGGCCGTCCTCACGGATGCTCCCGTTCTTGGCGAACATATCGTTGACCGGGGTCTTGGCCATCTGTGCACGGACGGTCTTGGTGTCGTCGCTGCCGGTGGCCTTGACCGCGTTGAGGTAATGGGTTGCGGCCGAATAGATGCCCGCCTGCACCATGGTCGGCATGCTGCCGACCCGCTCCTGATAACGCTTGGCCCAGGCGCGGGCTTCGTCGTTCATGTCCCAGTACCAGCCCGTGGTGAGCATCAGACCCTGGGTCACGTCCAGGCCCATGGCGTGGATGTCATTGAGGAACACCACCATGCCCGCCAGGCGCTGGCCGGACTGGGTGACGCCGAATTCGCTGGCGGTTTTCAGCGAGTTCACCGTGTCCGCGCCGGCATTGGCCAGGGCGACCACGTCGGCGCCAGAGCCTTGCGCCTGCAGGATGTAGGACGAGAAGTCGCTGCTCGGGAACGGATGGCGCACGGTGCCGACGACACTGCCACCCTCGGCCTCGACGACCTTTTTGATGTCGGCCTCCATCGCATGGCCGAAGGCGTAGTCGGCGGTCAGGATGAACCAGCTCTTGCCGCCGTCCTTGAGCACGGCGTTGGCGGTACCGTTGGCCAGGGCGAAGGTGTCGTAGGTCCAGTGGATGTGGTTGGGCGAGCAAAATTCGTTGGTTATGCTCGAGGCTGCGGCGCCGGAGATCAGCGCCAGTTTGTCGCCCTGCTCCACCACCTTGGCGGCAGCCAGCACCACGGAGCTGGCAACCAGGCCGGTCACCATGTCCACGTTGCGCTCGTCGATCCACTGGCGGACGGTGTTGGCGCCCACGTCAGGCTTGTTCAGGTCATCGGCATTGAAGGTCACGATCTTCTTGCCGTCGACGCTGCCGCCGAAGTCCTCGATGGCCATTTTCAGCGCTTCGAGGCCGCCGGGGCCGGACAGGTCGCGGTAGGTGCCGGACATGTCGGCAAGGTAGCCAATGCGAATTTCATCGTTACTGATCTCGGCCTGTGCGGCACCGGCGATCATGCTGGAGACGAGAGCGGCGGCGGCGGTTTTCTTGATGATGTTCATAGTCACCCACTGTGATTGTTGTTGTTGTGGCTCTGATTGATGTGCGCACCGGTTGGTACGGCGAACCGGCAGGTCCTTCTGACGGGGTCAGACCCCGAGACAGCTATTCAAAAACTCCTTTTTCGAATCCAGTTCGGCAGCGCTGATTTCCTCGATGATCTGCCCGTGTTCCATGACGTAATGGCGGTCCGCGAGCGGCGCGGCGAAGCGAAAGTTCTGCTCTACGAGGACGATGGTCAGGCCGCGCTTCTTCAGCTTGATCAGGACCTCGCCAAGCTTCTGCACGATCACTGGCGCCAGGCCCTCGGTGATTTCATCGAGCAGCAGCAGGTTGGCGCCGGTACGCAGGATGCGCGCCATGGCGAGCATCTGCTGCTCCCCGCCGGACAGCCTCGTGCCCTGGCTGAAACGACGCTCGTAGAGGTTGGGGAACATTTCGTAGAGTTCGTCCAGACCCATGCCGCCGCTGCGCACGGTGGGCGGCAGCAACAGGTTTTCCTCGACGTTGAGGCTGGAGAAGATGCCGCGCTCTTCGGGGCAGTAACCAACGCCGAGCCGTGGGATCTGGTGTGCCGGAATACCCATGGTCTCGTTGCCGTTGACCACGATGGAGCCGGTGCGGCGGCCGACCATGTTCATGATCGCGCGCAACGTGGTGCTGCGGCCCGAACCGTTACGACCGAGCAGTGTCACCAGTTCGCCGCGCCCGACCACCATGTCGACGCCGTGCAGGATGTGTGATTCGCCGTAGAAGGCATGCAGGTCGTCGACCCGCAACTGGTCGCGATCGGCCATGGGCGTCATGCGTGGGCCTCCTCTGCGCTGGCTTCGCTGCCCATGTAGGCCTCGCGTACCTCGGGGTTGGCCGAGACGCTGTCGTAGTCGCCTTCGGCCAGGATCGCGCCGCGCGCGAGTACGGTAATGCGGTCGCAGAGCCGGCTGACCACGCTGAGGTTGTGCTCGACCATCAGCACCGTCCGGTTCTGCGCGGCGCGACGAACCAGCGCCACGACCATGTCGACGTCTTCGCCGCCCATGCCCTGCGTCGGCTCGTCAAGCAGCAACACGACAGGATCCAGGGCCAGCGTGGTGGCAAGCTCCAGCGCGCGCTTGCGGCCGTAAGGCAGCTCGATGGCCAGGGTTTGCGCGAAGGATTCGAGGTCCACTTCGGCCAGCAGCTGCATGACCCGATCGTCCAGCTCACGCAGAATGCGTTCGGATTTCCAGAAGTGAAACGAGTTGCCGAGCTTCTGCTGCAGCGCGACGCGGACGTTTTCCAGCACGGTCATATGGCCAAACACGGCCGATATCTGGAACGAACGCACCAGGCCGAGCCGCGCAATCTCATTGGCTTTTAGCGCCGTGATGGACTGACCGCGGTAGACAATCTCGCCTCGGGTCGGCGTGAGGAATTTGGTGAGAAGGTTGAAGACGGTTGTCTTGCCGGCGCCATTGGGGCCGATCAAGGCGTGGATATGACCTTTTCTGACCCGTAGATCGACGGAATCCACGGCCGTGAAGCCGCGAAAATCCTTGGTCAGGCCGCGCGTTTCCAGCACGAACTCTGGTTCCATGAGATGCCCTCTAACCCTGATTATTGTTGTTGGTTATGGCGCAGGCCGCTGGGTGACCTTTACGTAAACGATAACAACCGATTCCAGCCCGAAGCAAGCATCGATTTCAAACGCTCGATTGACGCAAAACCAGCAACGACGGGACTTCCGGCAGAGACGCCGAGGAGTTGAAACATGCTGAAAAAAACCGGGCCGCAAGGGCCCGGTAAAAGGATCAACGAGGAGGTATTGCGGTAGCAGCGTCCGGGTTTACCAGAGCGCCAGGGTATAGCTGAGGATCAGGCGGGTTTCGTTGATATCACTGCCGAAGTTGCTGCGCACCGTGGCGTTGCGCACCTTCATGCCGAAGTTCTTCAGCGGTCCGTTCTGCACCACATAGGCAATGTCGGTGTCTCGCTCCCACTCCTCGCCTTCGCCACCGGAAGCCAGGTTGACGTTGTCACCGGACACATAGCGGGTCATCAGGGTCAGCCCGGGGATACCAGCGGCCGCGAAGTCGTAGTCGTAGCGCAGCTGCCAGGATTTTTCGTCTTCGTTACCGAAGTCGTTGATCTGCAGCAGGTTGATCAGCATGTTGTCGCCACCGCTGATATAGGCGAAGCCAGTGTCGCCGCTCAGCGTCTGGTAGCCACCGGTGAAGCCGTGGCCACCGACTTTGTAGGTGAACAGCGCGCCGAAGGCGTTGTTGTCGACATTGCTGCCGCCGTCGTCGGTTGAGCGCACGTACCGCAGGTCGGTCTTGAAGCTCTGGTTTTCACCCAGCGGCATGACGTGCACCAGCTGCGTGTTGTGCTGCTTGTAGATGCCGTCCAGCCCACCGTAGTAGTAGCTGGCAGTCAGTTCAGGCATGAACTGGTACTTGCCGCCGGCGAACACGAATTCGTCGCTGGTCTTGGCGCTGCCGAAGACGATGTTGCGCGCGCCGCCGTTGAAGGCGGTCATTTCCTCGTAGTTGGACGAGTCACGGTAGTTGGTGCGGTCGAGCATACCGGCGTCGAGGGTCAGGCCCTTGATCTCCTTGCTCTGCAACCAGGCACCACGGTAGATGCTCGGCAGCAGGCGGCTGTCGTTACGCATCACCACCGGAATGATCGGCTGCAGCGTGCCGACATGCAGCGTGGTTTCCGACAGCTTGGCCTTTGCCGTCAGGCCGGCCGTACCGTAATCGTCCGGCGCGTCACCTGAGGCGGTCTTTGGCAGGATGCCGGTGCCGGCTCGATCGGAACTGGAGTCGAGCTTGACGCCCAGCAGGCCGATGGCGTCGAGACCGAAGCCTACCGGCCCTGCGGTATAGCCCGACTCGATCTTCATGATGAAGCCCTGGGCCCACTCGTCAGCCTTGGACTGCGGTGCGCCCGACTGGCGGAAATCACGGTTCATGTAGAAGTTGCGAAGCTCAACGGCCGCTTTACTGTCGTCCAGGAACGCGGCGGATGCCATCGTCGAGACGCCGAGAGCGGAAGCCGCGAGGCTGCTGAGGATGAAATAACGGCTCAGGGGTTTCAGTTGCATAGTCATCACTCTTGTTATTGTCGTGGTTGGTGCAGCTGAAGACCCGACCTCGCTCCTGCCGGGTCTTGTTTACCGCCTCATGCGGTAAATCCATGGCTACCGCTCAGCCCGCGGCCGCCCTGGGCACGCGGCCCAGTAAATAGAATTCGTCGTTGGGCGGTGTGCGCGCCATCGACACCAGTCGGTTGGACAGTCCGAACAGCGCGGCAATCGCGCCGATATCCCAGATGTCTCCTGCAGTGAAGCCCATATTTTCCAACCGCGCCTGCCAGGCGTCGTCCAGCACGCCCCGCTCCGCTGCCAGGTGCAGCGCGAAATCCAGCATCAGCCGCTGCCGCTCACTAATCGGCGCCGTGCGGTAATTGACGGCAACCTGGTCGGCGATCAGCGCATCCTTCGCCAGAATCCGCAGGATCGCGCCGTGGGCGACTACGCAGTAGAGGCAACCATGGTCGGCGCTCACGGCGACCACGATCATCTCTTTCTCGGCTTTGGTCAGGCTGTCCGATTCGCGCTCCATCAAAGCATCGTGGTAGGCGAAAAACGCCCGAAATTCATCAGGCCTATGGGCCAACATAAGGAAAACGTTAGGCACGAAGCCGGCCTTTTTCTGCACGGCAAGAATGCGCTCGCGGACATCGGCAGGCAGCGTGGCGAGATCCTCGACAAGCGGGAAACGGCTGATCGGTTGCGTCATGGGAGGCTCCGAAAGATTCGTTATCTCAGGCGCGGCCGGTCGGCGGACCGGACACGCCATAGGTCATTCAGCCAGCCCGAGCTCGGCAACGCTGACTTCGCGCATCTTGAATTTCTGGACCTTGCCACTGATGGTCATCGGAAATTCATCGACGAACTTGATGTGGCGCGGCGTTTTAAAGTGAGCGATGCGCCCCTTGCAAAACTCGCGCAGTTCGTCGGCCGTCGCCTGGTGGCCTGGGTGCAACTTGACCCAGGCGACAATCTCCTCACCGTAGGTCTTGTCTGGTACGCCGATCACCTGCACGTCAGCCACCGCCTCATGAGTGAAGAGAAACTCCTCGACTTCCCGTGGATATACGTTCTCACCGCCGCGAATGATCATGTCCTTGTTGCGGCCGACGATCTTGATGTAGCCCTCCTCGTCCATGGTCGCCAGGTCGCCAGTGTGCATCCAGCGCGCCCCGTCGATGGCGCCGGCGGTGGCCTCCGGGTTGTTCCAGTAGCCGAGCATCACGCTGTAGCCACGGGTGCAGAGTTCGCCGATCTGTCCGCGCGGCACGATACGGTTGTGCTCGTCGACGACCTTGCTTTCCAGGTGCGGCTGGGTGCGGCCAACGCTGGTGACGCGCCGTTCAAGGTCGTCGTCCGGGCCGGTCTGTGTAGACACCGGGCTGGTTTCGGTCATGCCATAGGCGATCTGCATCTCGGCCAGATGCATGTCGTCGATGACGCGCTTCATCACCTCGATGGGGCAGGTGGAGCCCGCCATGATCCCGGTGCGCAGATGACTCAGATCCAGCGACTGACGCTCCGGATGATCCAGCATCGCGATAAACATGGTCGGCACGCCGTACATGCCGGTGGCCTTTTCTTCTGCCGCTGCCTGCAATGCCGCCAGCGGTTCGAAGGCGGCGCTGGGATAGATCATGGTGGTGCCATGGGTCACACAGCCCAGGTTGCCCATGACCATGCCGAAGCAGTGATACAGCGGCACCGGAATGACAAGGCGATCGTGCTCGGTGAGTTTCAGGCTCTCACCGACCATGTAGCCGTTATTGAGAATGTTGTAGTGGCTGAGGGTGGCGCCTTTGGGGAATCCCGTGGTACCCGAGGTGTACTGGATGTTGATCGGGTCGTCGAACTGCAACTGCTCGCTGCACTGGCGCAGCTGCTCCGGGCCGACTTGCTCGGCCATCCCCATCAATCCCTTCCATAACAGCATCCCGTCGACGGGTGTTTCGCACAGACTGATGACACCGCGCAGCTCCGGCAGCATGTGGCTGCGCAGCGCGCCGACCGCCGAGCGTTCCAGCTCCGGCAACAGTTCATGCAGCATCGCGTGATAATCGGAAGTCTTGAACGCGTCGGCGCAGATCAACCACCGGCAGCCGGATTGCTTGAGCGCATACTCCAGTTCATTGAGGCGGTAGGCCGGGTTGATGTTCACCAGCACCACGCCGATCTTGGCGGTCGCGAACTGGGTGATGCACCACTGTGCATTGTTCGGCGACCAGATACCCACCCGCTCGCCCGGCTTGAGTCCCAGCGCCAGCAGGCCGCGGGCGCAGCGATCCACCTCGTCGGCCAACTGGGACCAGGTGTAGCGCAGATTCTGATGGCGTACGACCAGGGCCTCACGTTCGGCGTACCGCTCGACTGCCCGATCGAAGGCCGCACCAATGGTCATCGCCAACAGGGGTTTGGTCTGCGGGCCGCAGGTGTAACTCGGAAGACTCATGTCGAAATTCCTCAGTCTTATGTTTGTTATGAGGCCTTGCCGCCGGGCGTATCGATGAGTTGACAGCGATCCCGGCGTTTGTTTACGTTAACGTAAAGGTGACAGCGTGACAACCCACCGCACCCTACGCCTAAAGTCGCTGTCGGGACGCGGTACTCCAAGGCTGCAGAACGCTCCGAAACAACATCCAAGGGCGCCCGGCAGTCGAACCAGAACAACTACAAAACCGAACAGGTGGCACATGAACTACTCCGGCCTCAACTTCGCCCTCGGTGAAACCGTCGACATGCTCCGCGACCAGGTGCGCGGTTTCGTGGCTGACGAACTGGCGCCTCGCGCCGAAGCGATCGACCGTGACAACCTTTTCCCGAGCGACATGTGGCGCAAGTTCGGCGACATGGGCCTGCTCGGTATCACCATAGACGAGGAATACGGCGGCGCTGGCATGGGCTACCTGGCGCACGTCATCGCCATCGAAGAGATCAGCCGCGGCTCGGCTTCGGTGGGCCTGTCCTATGGCGCGCACTCGAACCTGTGCGTCAACCAGATCAACCGTAACGGCACGGCGGAGCAGAAGGCGAAGTACCTGCCGAAGCTGATTTCCGGTGAGCACGTCGGTGCTCTGGCCATGAGCGAGCCGAATGCCGGTTCCGACGTGGTCTCGATGAAGCTGCGCGCCGACCGCAAGGGCGATCGCTTCGTACTCAACGGCAGCAAGACCTGGATCACCAACGGGCCGGATGCCAATACCTATGTGATCTACGCCAAGACCGACCTGGACAAGGGCGCCCATGGCATCACGGCCTTTATTGTCGAACGCGACTGGAAAGGTTTCTCGCGCGGCAGCAAGTTCGACAAGCTCGGCATGCGCGGCTCCAACACCTGCGAACTGTTCTTCGATGACGTGGAAGTGCCGGAAGAAAACGTGCTGGGCGTCGAGAACGGCGGCGTGAAAGTGCTGATGAGCGGTCTGGACTATGAACGCGTGGTTCTCGCCGGCGGCCCGGTCGGGATCATGCAGGCCTGCCTGGATGTCGTGGTGCCTTACATCCACGACCGCAAACAATTCGGCCAAAGCATTGGGGAATTCCAGTTCATCCAGGGCAAGGTGGCCGACATGTACACCCAGCTCAACGCCAGTCGCGCCTACCTCTATACCGTGGCGCAGGCGTGCGACCGCGGCGAAACCACCCGCAAGGACGCCGCCGGGGTGATTCTCTACACCGCCGAGGCGGCCACGCAGATGGCGCTGCAGGCAATCCAGATTCTCGGGGGCAACGGCTACATCAACGAATTCCCCACCGGCCGGCTGCTACGCGACGCCAAGCTCTACGAAATCGGTGCCGGCACCAGCGAGATCCGCCGGATGCTGATCGGTCGCGAGCTGTTCAACGAAACCAGGTGAGCCTATGGGCGGAACAACGCCCAGCCTCGTAGGGTGGAAAACCGCGAAGCGTTTTCCACCGCAGTCGGTGGATGGAAGAGCCATCCATGATGGAATTGAACGGAGCCAACCATGGCTATCCTGAATACCCAAATCAACACCCGCTCGCCCGAGTTCGCCGCCAATCGCGACGCGATGCTCGGGCAGGTAAAAAGCCTCCGCACCCTACTCGGTCGTGTCAGCGAAGGCGGCGGCGAGAAGGCCCAGCAGCGCCATGTCGCCCGCGGCAAGCTGCTGGTTCGCGACCGCATCAACGCCCTCCTCGACCCGGGCTCGGCGTTTCTCGAAGTCGCGCCGCTGGCGGCGTATGAGGTCTACGGCGAGGATGTTGCCGCCGCCGGCGTGGTTGCCGGCATCGGCCGGGTCGAAGGCGTCGAATGCATGATCATCGCCAACGACGCCACGGTGAAAGGCGGCAGTTACTACCCGCTCACCGTGAAGAAACACCTGCGCGCCCAGGCCATCGCTCAACAGAATCGCCTGCCGTGCATTTATCTGGTGGACTCGGGCGGTGCCAACCTGCCGCGCCAGGACGAGGTCTTCCCCGACCGCGAGCACTTCGGCCGGATTTTCTTCAACCAGGCCAACATGAGCGCCATGGGTATCCCGCAGATCGCCGTCGTCATGGGCTCGTGCACCGCCGGTGGCGCTTATGTACCGGCGATGGCGGACGAGACCATCATGGTGCGCAACCAGGCGACGATCTTTCTCGCCGGCCCGCCGCTGGTGAAAGCGGCTACGGGCGAGGTGGTAACCGCCGAGGACCTGGGCGGCGCCGATGTGCACTGCAAAATTTCCGGCGTGGCCGACCATTACGCCGAGAACGATGAACACGCACTGGCCATCGCTCGTCGCTGCGTGGCCAACCTCAACTGGCGCAAGCTCGGCCAGCTGCAGAGCCACGAGCCACGCGCACCCCTCTATGCCGCGGACGAGCTCTACGGTGTGATCCCGGCGCAGGCCAAGCAGCCCTATGACGTGCGCGAGGTGATCTCGCGGCTGGTGGATGGCAGCGAGTTCGACGAGTTCAAAGCGTTGTTCGGCACCACGCTCGTCTGCGGCTTCGCCCACCTGCACGGCTACCCCATCGCGATACTTGCGAACAACGGCATCCTTTTCGCCGAAGCGGCGCAGAAAGGCGCGCACTTCATCGAACTGGCCTGCCAGCGCGGCATCCCGCTGTTGTTCCTGCAGAACATCACCGGCTTCATGGTCGGGCAGAAATATGAAACCGGCGGCATCGCCAAGCACGGCGCCAAGCTGGTCACCGCGGTGGCCTGCGCCCAGGTGCCGAAATTCACCGTGGTCATTGGCGGCAGCTTCGGAGCGGGCAACTACGGCATGTGCGGGCGCGCCTACGATCCACGCTTCCTGTGGATGTGGCCCAACGCGCGGATCGGCGTGATGGGTGGCGAGCAGGCAGCCGGCGTGCTGGTACAGGTCAAGCGCGAGCAGGCCGAGCGCAGCGGCCAACAATTCTCCGAACAGGAGGAACAGCAGCTCAAGCAGCCGATCCTCGAGCAGTACGAGCGCCAGGGGCATCCCTACTATTCCAGTGCACGACTGTGGGACGACGGTGTGATTGATCCGGCGCAGACGCGTGATGTCCTCGGCCTGGCACTCTCGGCGAGTCTCAACGCACCGATCGAACCGACCCGCTTTGGCGTATTCCGGATGTGAGCAACGCTCGCCTCCGCCGTGACCGAGGATTGCCGTCATGACCGATTTCACTACCGTACAACTCGAACGAGACCCACGCGGCTTCGCCACGCTCTGGCTCGATCGCCCGGAAAAAAACAACGCCTTCAACGCCGAGATGATCCGCGAGCTGGTGCTGGCCATCGACCAGGTACAGGCCGACAAGGACCTGCGCTTCCTGCTCTTGCGCGGCCGGGGCAAGCACTTCTGCGCCGGCGCCGACCTGGCCTGGATGCAGCAATCGGCGCAGCTGGATTTCAACGCCAACCTCGCGGACGCGCGCGAGCTGGCCGAACTCATGTACAGCCTCTACCACCTCAAGTTGCCCACGCTGGCGGTGGTTCAAGGCGCAGCCTTCGGCGGCGCGGTCGGGCTGGTCGCCTGTTGCGACATGGCCATCGGTGCGCAGGGTGCGGTGTTCTCGCTCTCGGAAGTCCGTATCGGCTTGGCGCCCGCGGTGATCAGTCCTTTTGTGGTCAAGGCCATCGGCGAGCGCGCCACACGGCGCTATGCCATCACCGGCGAACGCTTCAGCGGCGAACGCGCCCGCGACCTCGGCTTGTTGTCGGACACCTACCCCGCTGCGGAGCTGGACGACAGCCTCTGTGGTTGGATCGGCACACTGCTGCTCAACAGCCCACAGGCCATGCGTGCCAGCAAAGACCTGCTGCGTGAAGCCAGTAGCGCCTCGGTCAGCCCCGCGCTACGTCGCTACACGGAAAACGCCATTGCCCGAATCCGCGTCAGCCCGGAAGGCCAGGAAGGCTTGAATGCCTTCCTCGAAAAGCGCAAACCGGCCTGGTTGAGGGATGTTTGATGACCGGGTTCGCCTGGAACACCACCCCATCACCCCAGCCCTCTCTCCAACGGGGCGAGGGGGTTTGGCCGTGCGGGAACTGGAGCGGATGGCGGCTTGCAGCGATGGTCGCGCTATGCCGTTAGATCGTGCGCGTCGCATGGCTGAAGTCCTTTCAAGTAAAACGCAAGCGGGCGCAGCTGGACGCTTGACGACCGGGTTCGCCTGGAACACCGCCTCCTCACCCCAGCCCTCTCCCCAGTGGGGCGAAGGGGTTTGGCCGTGCGGGATCTGGGGCGCGATGGCGGCTCGCAGCGATGTGTACGCGATGCAGTTGCAGCAAAGAAACCAGAGCGCACCATGCGGCGACGACGACGCTCGGCCTGCATCAATCCGGCGAGCCACTGACAACCAAACCACATCATCCCTTCGCCTCACTCCGTCATCCCCTCGCCCATCCGGGGAGAGGGCTAGGGTGAGGGGAAACCAACTCAAGGCCACGCAGGAGCCACAGCAATGATTACCACCCTTCTGGTGGCCAACCGCGGTGAAATTGCCTGCCGCGTGATGCGTACCGCCAAGGCCATGGGCCTGACCACCGTAGCTGTGCACAGCGCCATCGACCGTAACGCGCGACATGCACGCGAGGCCGACGTCCGCGTCGACCTCGGCGGTGCCAAGCCGGCCGACAGTTACCTTTTGATCGACAAGCTGATCGCCGCCGCCAAGGCCAGTGGCGCACAGGCGATTCATCCCGGTTACGGGTTTCTGTCGGAGAACGCCGAGTTTGCCCGGGCCATCGAAAATGCCGGCCTGATCTTCCTGGGCCCGCCCGCCTCGGCCATCGACGCCATGGGCAGCAAATCCGCCGCCAAGGCGCTGATGGAAAAAGCCGGTGTGCCACTGGTTCCCGGTTACCACGGCGAAGCACAAGACGTGGAGACCTTCCGTACCGCAGCAGAAAAGATCGGCTACCCGGTGCTGCTCAAGGCCACCGCAGGCGGTGGCGGCAAAGGCATGAAGGTGGTGGAGCGCGAGGCGGATCTGGCCGAGGCGCTGCAATCAGCCCAGCGCGAAGCGCAGTCGTCGTTCGGCGACTCGCGCATGCTGGTCGAAAAATACGTACTCAAACCGCGTCATGTGGAGATTCAGGTGTTCGCCGACAGGCATGGCAACTGCCTGTACCTCAACGAGCGTGACTGCTCGATCCAGCGCCGGCACCAGAAGGTCGTCGAGGAAGCGCCCGCGCCGGGGCTCACGCCCGATCTGCGCCGCGCCATGGGCGAGGCGGCGGTGAAGGCAGCTCAGGCCATCGGCTATGTCGGCGCCGGCACGGTGGAATTTCTACTCGACGCTCGCGGCGAGTTCTTCTTCATGGAGATGAACACTCGGTTGCAGGTCGAGCACCCGGTCACCGAGGCCATCACCGGTCTGGACCTGGTCGCCTGGCAGATCCGCGTCGCCCGCGGCGAGGCGCTGCCGATCACGCAGGACCAGGTGCCGCTCATTGGCCATGCCATCGAAGTGCGGCTGTATGCCGAAGACCCGGACAACGGCTTTCTGCCCGCCACAGGAACCCTCGATCTGTACCGTGAGGCCCACGACGGTCCCGGGCGTCGGGTCGACAGCGGCGTGGCCGAAGGCGACGAGGTTTCGCCCTTCTACGACCCGATGCTCGGCAAGCTGATCGCCTGGGGCGAGAACCGCGAGGAAGCGCGCCTGCGTCTGCTGGCGATGCTGGAGGAAACCTGCGTAGGCGGCGTACGCACCAACCTCGCCTTTCTGCGCCGCGTGATCGGACATCCTGCATTCGCGGCGGCCGAGCTGGACACCGGCTTTATCCCGCGTCACGAAGCCGAGCTGCTGCGTGAGCCCGGCGAGCTGCCGGATGCCTTCTGGCAGCAGGCCGGCGAGCTGTTCGTACAAACCGAACCGGCGAAGGTCCGCGATGACGATCTGCATTCGCCCTGGGCGAAGCGCGACGGCCTGCGTTTCGGTATGCCGGCGCAAACCAGCGTGCATTTAGTGTGCTGTGGCGAGAGCCGTCAGGTACGAGTCGGTGCAGCTTCAGGTAGGAGCGAGGGGGACGCCTCAGTCCTTGCTCGCGAAGCCGACTCCGCGAACCCCACCGAAGCATTCGCGAGCAAGCTCGCTCCTACAGGGGTCATGCAGCCCCCGAAACCGATCCGCCAGGGCAAGACGCTGTATCTGGAATGGAACGGCGAACTGCAGGCCGTGACGGCCTTCGACCCCATCGCTGAAGTCGAGGCCAGCCATCAGCACCATGGCGGCATGACCGCACCGATGAACGGCAGCATCGTGCGCGTGCTGGTCGAAGCCGGGCAGCAGGTCGAAGCCGGTGCCACACTGGTCGTGCTGGAAGCCATGAAGATGGAGCACAGCATCCGGGCGCAGCAGACCGGGGTGGTCAAGAATCTGTTCTGCGCTGAAGGCGATATGGTCAATGAAGGCGCGGTCTTGCTCGAGATGGACGAGGCTTGAAGCCAAACGAGCCTGCGCTGGCGCCGGCGAATTGGTGGGTTGAAGCCCACCCTACGGTGGCAAATCTGCAGCTTGTGTAGGGTGGGCTTCAGCCCACCGGATCTGACAAACCGTGCGGGCCTGCTCGGCGCAACCTTGGCGGGCCGAAGCCCACTCGGTCGACGACCGACCGCGACAACTTAACGATACGGGTGAACGACGCGATGAGCTTTCACCGATTGGAGGACATATGAGCCTGCCCAAATATGTGCGACTGGTCGAAGTCGGACCACGCGACGGCTTGCAGAACGAGCAGCAGCCGATCAGCGTCGCGGACAAGGTGCGTCTGGTCGACGACCTCACCGCGGCTGGCCTGCATTACATCGAGGTCGGCAGCTTCGTCTCCCCCAAATGGGTGCCACAAATGGCCGGCTCCGCCGAGGTCTTCGCCCAGATCCGACAGAAACCGGGCGTGACCTATGCCGCGCTGACGCCAAACCTCAAGGGGCTGGAAGCAGCCATCGAGGCAGGCGTCAGCGAGGTCGCCGTATTCGGTGCGGCGTCCGAGGCCTTCTCGCAGAAGAACATCAACTGCTCCATCGACGAGAGCCTGGCCCGCTTCGCCCCGCTGATGGCCGCCGCGCGCGAACAAGGTATCCAGGTGCGCGGCTACGTCTCCTGCGTACTCGGCTGCCCTTACGAAGGCGAGATCGACCCCAAGCGGGTGGCACATGTCGCCCATGAACTCTTTGCCATGGGCTGCTATGAAGTCTCGCTGGGCGACACCATTGGTACCGGCACGCCGGGCAAGACCCGCCAGCTGATCGACGTCGTTGGCCGCGAAGTGCCACGCGACAAGCTCGCCGGGCATTTCCACGACACCTATGGCCAGGCGCTGGCGAACATCTATGCCAGCCTGCAGGAAGGCGTTTGCACCTTCGACAGCTCGGTGGCCGGACTCGGCGGTTGCCCCTACGCCAAGGGAGCCAGCGGCAACGTCGCCAGCGAGGACGTGCTCTATATGCTCGACGGCCTCGGCATACAGACCGGCATCGACCTGGATGCATTGATCGCCGCCGGTCAACGCATCAGCGATGTGCTGGGCCGGCCGAACGGATCACGCGTCGCTCGGGCACGCCTCAGCAGTTGAAGCCTCGTTTTTTGTAGGAGGCGCGCCCTCACGGCGATGCGGACTGTAGGTCCGGCTGTAGCCGCAGAGCTTCGCCCCGAGGTCGGCTCCTCCCACAAAAGCGGCACCTGTAACAGTCGGCGCCACCGTTCAGAACAACAAGAGAGGCACTATATGAACAAGCTCTACCCTAACGCCCGAGAGGCCCTGGAGGGCCTGGTCGAGGACGGCATGACCCTCGCCGTGGGCGGCTTTGGTTTGTGCGGCATCCCTGAAGCGCTGATCGAGGCCCTACGCGACACCGGCAAGAAGAATCTCACGGTGATCAGCAACAACGCCGGCGTCGACGGATTCGGCCTTGGCCTGCTGCTCGAGTCGCGCCAGGTGCGCAAGATGATTTCCTCCTACGTCGGCGAGAACAAGGAGTTCGAGCGTCAGTACCTGGCGGGCGAGCTGGAGCTCGAATTCACGCCGCAAGGCACCCTGGCCGAGAAGCTGCGCGCCGCCGGCTCCGGCATTCCCGCGTTCTATACCCGTACCGGCTACGGCACGCTGATCGCCGAAGGCAAGGAAACCCGTCAGTTCAACGGCGAGTGGTACGTGATGGAAGAGTCGCTGCCTGCCGACATCGCGCTGGTCAAAGCCTACAAGGCTGACAAGGCCGGCAACCTGGTTTTCAACAAGACGGCACGCAACTTCAACCCATTGGCGGCCGTGGCCGGCAAGGTCTGCGTCGTCGAGGTCGATCAGCTGGTGGAAACCGGCGAGCTGGATGCCGACCAGATCCACCTGCCAGGCATCTATGTGCAGCGCATCATCCATAACCCGAACGCCGAGAAGCGCATCGAAAAACGTACGGTGAGGAGCTGACCATGGCCTGGACACGCGAACAGATGGCGCAACGCGCCGCGCAGGAGCTGCAGGACGGTTTCTACGTCAACCTGGGTATCGGCTTGCCGACCCTCGTCGCCAACTACATCCCCGAAGGCATGGACGTCTGGCTGCAGAGCGAAAATGGTCTGCTGGGCATCGGCCCCTTCCCTACCGAGGACGAGATCGATCCGGACCTGATCAACGCGGGCAAGCAGACCGTCACCGCACTGCCCGGCAGCGCCTTCTTCGACAATGCAATGAGTTTCGGCATGATCCGCGGCGGCCATATCAACCTGGCGATCCTTGGTGCCATGCAGGTTTCGGAGAAAGGCGACCTGGCCAACTGGATGATCCCCGGCAAGATGGTCAAGGGCATGGGCGGCGCCATGGATCTGGTGGCGGGGGTCAAGCGCGTCGTGGTGCTCATGGAGCACACCGCCAAGGGCGCGCACAAGATCATCAAGCAATGCGATTTGCCGTTGACCGGCGTCGGTGTGGTCGACCGCATCATCACCGACCTCGGCGTGCTGGATGTGACCGACGACGGGCTGAAACTGGTCGAACTGGCCGATGGGGTGAGCTTCGAGGACATCCAGCAGGCCACCGGCTGCCCGATCCACCGTTGAGCGAGCCGTTGCCACGTCGCGACATGGCCTGAAGCCACTGTGCATCGGGCCGGTCCAGCGTGTAGCCTTGGCCGGCTTGAACCGTCGTAAACGCACCCGGCTCGCCGTGAGCCGCGGGTGGACTGGCAGGACTGGATATTTCATGGCAAAGCAGACGTACAGCATTTCCGATTTGGCCAACGAGCTCGACATCACCACCCGCGCCATTCGCTTCTACGAAGAACAGGGCATGCTCTCCCCGACCCGCCGCGGCCAGGAGCGCATCTACAGCCCCAAGGACCGCGTCGCCCTCAAGCTGATCCTGCGCGGCAAGCGCATCGGCTTCTCGCTTGCCGAGTGCAAGACGCTGATTGAACTCTACGACCCCAAGGCCGGCAATCAGAAGCAGCTCAACATCATGCTTGGCATGATCGCCGAACGCCGCCAGCAGCTCGAACAGCAACTGCTCGACATCCAGCAGATGCAGCTCGAACTCGACACGGCGGAGGAACGTTGCCTGACTGCGCTCAAGGCGACCGTCGACAAGGCCGCCAGCTGAACCTGGAGAGCCTCGGTCCGCTTGCCCGAAACCGGCGTGCATCCCGCTCCGCTGCCACCCAGCGGCTAACGGCGGTAGGCCAGCCGCTCAGTGCTCTCCGGCATTCAGCAAGTAGGCCACCAGCGTACGGGTGCAGGCTTGCATCGCATCCTCGGTGATCAACTCATAGCCATGGGTGTTTTCGGTCGGGATGGCCAGACAGCCTGCACGGGGCGACGAGCCTGAACCGAGCACCGCGCTGGCGTCGGAGGCGAATCCGGGCATGAGTGCCGGTTGCGGTGTGTAACCGCAGCGGATCGCGGCCGCCAGCAGCCCGTCTGTGATGGACTTGGTGTACAGCCCCTTTTCGTCACCGGTCAGGATGATCGGATCGGCGCATAGCCGCGTAGCGTACTCCTCGGCAATAGGGCCGACTTCCACTGCGATACAAACACTGCCCGGTAGAGTCCTGGCGGCGTACTGAGCGCCGGAATTGGTCTCTTCTTCATTGGTAGTCAGGACGATGTACAGATCCTGCTTGAGATCGCTTTTGCAGCTGGCGAGCTGTTCGGCCGCACGCAGAACCGCAACCAGCGGCGCGCGATCATCCAGGAAGTGCGCCGCGATGGCGTCGTTTACCCGAAACGGTCGCCGCCAGTGCTGGCTGAGGACAACTCGCGTGCCCGGCCGAACCCCCATCTGCGCCAGCGCCTCCGGGGTGCGTCGGGTAATCACGTGCACGTCTGACCATTGCACGTTGCCGCTGAGAATATGCATCGACTGGGTCGACTCGGCCGTACCGTGCATGGTGCCGAAGGACAGCACTCCCGGCAGCACATCCGTCTCGCCCAGCACATCCACCGGGCACATGCCGAAGTTGACCGGAAAGGCCCCGCCCAGGGCGACGACATGCAGGCGTCCGTCATCCCCGATGCGCTTGACCACCATGTCGATTTCATCTTGGTGGGCCATCACGCGCATGGCGCCGGCCGTTGCGGCTTCACGTGGCGCGCCCTCGGCGCGGATCAGCCCCACCAGATTGTCCGCCGCGTCCAGCCAGACCTTGTCGCAGCTCGCCTCGAGTTCTCGGCGGCACACTGAGCGGACCTCCTGTTCGTTTCCGCCCGGCCCGCGCGCGAGCAACAGCGCCTCGAGCAACGAATAATCCGCCTCGATCGACATGCATCCTCCCGTTCCTGATCGTTCTCAAGTGGGACCGCAGCAAGACAAGAGCGTGCCGCCGACCGGTCTGCGCGCCAATTCGCGCAACGGACCGCGGCAACAGGCGGCACCAGACGGCCATCTGTCCAGCAACCAAGACAGGTTTCCAGCTTTCTGGACAACTCGTTTTGATGAGCCGATGAATGTCCGGCCTTCTGGACAAGGGCGCCGATCGCCTGATCCCAACCCCCTCTGAAACGGGCCCTGTAGCCGTTTTTTAGTTGCCGGCACAAAACCTGCTACGCAATACCCGCAACGTATTCGAATAGCGGGCGGAACGGCCATGCGGCAGCTGGTTCGTTCCGCTTCCGGTCATGCGGCCGGGCTGCACCCACAAAAACAAAAAAGGAACCCCCAATGTCGATTACCAAAAAACTATCCCGTCTCGCCTGCGCGATCGGCGCCACCACCCTGCTCAGCGCAACCTTGATCAGCGGCACCGCCACCGCTGCGGAAAAGATTCGCTGGCAGGTGCCACTGGCCTTTCCATCGCATCTGATTGGCCTGACCACGCCCATCAAGCACCTGTCCGAATCGCTCAAGGCCATCTCCGGTGGTGACATCCAGCTGCGCTACTACGAGCCCGGCGAACTGGTACCGCCCTTCGAAATCATGGACGCGGTGAGCAACGGCAAGTACCCGGCCGGCTACACCTGGATCGGCTATGACCAGGGCACCATCCCGTCCCTGCCGTTGTATTCCGGCGCGCCGTTCAACATGGAGCCACCGGCCTACCTGGCCTGGTACTACGAAGGCGACGGCAAGAAGCTCCTCGAGGAAATCTACGCCGAGCGCAACATCCACCCGATGCTCTGCAGCATCATCGGCCCGGAGGGTGCCGGCTGGTTTGCCAAACCCATCGAGAAACTGGAAGACATCAACGGTCTGCGCATCCGCTTCGCAGGCATCGGCGGCAAGGTCCTGGAAAAGCTGGGCGCCTCGGTCACCATGATCCCCGGCGGCGAGATCTACCAGGCGCTGGAACGCAACACCATTGACGCGACCGAGTTCTCGCAGCCGGCGATCGACAAGATGCTGGGCCTGGACCAGATCATCAAGAACTACATCATGCCGGGCTGGCACCAGACCCTGACCACCTCGCACCTGCTGGTCAACAAGGGTGTCTGGGACAAGCTGGAGCCCCAGAGCCGCGCGCTCATCGAGATGGGTTGCGAATCGGCCACGCTCAAGGGCTTCGCCGAAAGCGAGTGGGCGCAACCCACGGCGCTGCGCGACTACGAGAAGCAGGGCGTCAAGGCTCAGGTGCTGCCGGAGCCGGTGCTGCGCGAGCTGCAACGCGTAACGGACGAAGTGCTGGATGAAATCGCTGCGAAAGACGAGATGTTCAACCGCGTCCTGACCAGCCAGCGCAATTTCATGAAGCACCATTCGATCTGGCACAGCAAAGGCTACCTGCCGCGCGACTTCTACCACTACGACTGATCGACGTCCCGGACCCAAAGCCCAGAAGTGGCTGGATACAGCTGGCTGACAGCGTGAGGAGCACGCGCGCAAACGCGCAAGCTCTTCGCGCCGCTGTCCGCTGCATTCAGCAGACCTGCGGCTGAGCGGTCCGCGCTACGCGTTCCCTTTCAATGACTGGATCTCGAGGTGGCCGTGTCCACTCCTTCCGTTTCGTCCAATGATGCAGCGCCGGTCACGCCGGCCGATGCACTGCCCCACAACCGGTTCTCCCGCGGTCTGGACAGGGTGCTGGTTGCCATCGGAGAAGCCAGCGCCTGGATCTGGCTGCTGGTGCTCGCCGTGGTGTTGACCAACGTCTTTAGCCGCTTCGTGCTGTCACGTGGCTCGATTGCGCTGGAAGAACTGTCCTGGCACCTGTTCGGCGCCGCGCTGATGCTTGCGCTGGCGTATGCCGTGGTACGCGACGATCACGTGCGCGTCGACGTGCTACGCGAGAAGTTCACGCTGCGCAGCCAGGCCATCATCGAGTTGCTGGCAATCATCTTGCTCGCACTGCCGGTCGTCCTGCTGATGGTCGATGCGCTAGTACCGTTCGCCTACCAGGCCTATCTCTACGATGAGCGCTCACAGGCGCCGAGTGGCCTGCCGCATCGCTTCATCTTCAAGAGCGTGTTGCCCGTCGGGCTTGCGCTGGTCGCGCTGGCGCTGCTGTCGCGCGCCACCCGCTGCAGCACGTTGCTGTTCGACTTTCCGCGGGCCCTGCCCGCCCCGACGACCGACCGCGAACGCGGCCCGTCGCAGCCCTGATGGAGTAGCCGTGATCATGGGTCTGGAACAAATCCTCGTCATCAGCATGTTCGCCACCTTCATGGGGCTGTTGCTGCTCGGCTTCCCGGTGGCCTGGTCCCTGGCCGGCATCGGCCTGCTGTTCGCCGTGTTCGGCCATGTCCTGGTGGAATATTTCGACGCCGATCTCTGGTTCACCTGGGACGGCACCATCGGCGTGCTCGATGCGCGCATCTACGGCATCGTCGCCAACGAGTTGATGGTCGCGCTGCCGCTGTTCATTTTCATGGGCATCATGCTCGACCGTTCCGGCATCGCCGAGCGGCTGATGCACAGCCTGGTCCGCGTGCTCGGTCCGCTGCGCGGCGGCTATGCGGTGACGGTGGTGCTGGTCGGCATCCTGCTCGCGGCATCCACTGGCATCGTCGGCGCGTCCGTGGCGCTGCTCGGCATGCTGTCCATTGGGCCGATGCTGCAGGCCAAGTACAACAAGAGCCTGGCGGTCGGCACCGCCTGTTCGGTCGGCACCCTGGGCATCCTGATTCCGCCGAGCATCATGCTGGTGCTGATGGCCGACCGGCTGGGCACGTCCGAAGCCTCCGTGGGCAAGCTGTTCATGGGCGCGTTGATTCCCGGCATGCTGCTGGCGCTGATGTACATCCTCTACATCGTCGTCGTGTCCTGGTTGAAGAAGGACTTCGCACCCGCTCCAGCCAACCGCGCCAAGCTCGACGGGCGTGCGCTGATCGACGTGTTCTGGGCCGTGGTGCCGCCCTTCGTGCTGATCCTCGCCGTGCTGGGCTCGATCTTCTTCGGTATTGCCACCACCACCGAAGCCTCAGCCGTCGGCGCCATAGGCGCGGTCATCATGGCGGCCTGCAGCCGCAAACTGAGCCTCACGGTGCTGAAGGAGGCGCTGTACCAGACCAGCCGAACCTCGGCATTCATCTTCGGCATTTTCATCGGCGCCACGGTGTTCGCGGCGGTGCTGCGCGGTCTGGGCGGCGACGATGTGATCCGCGCGGCGCTGACCGGGCTGCCCTTCGGCCAGACCGGCGTCCTGCTCACGGTGCTGTTCATCACCTTCTTGTTGGGATTCTTCCTGGATTGGGTGGAGATCACGCTGATCATCCTGCCACTGGTGGCGCCGGTGCTGTTCTCCATGGGCGTCGATCCGCTGTGGTTCGCGATCCTCTTCGCGCTCTGCCTGCAGACCTCGTTCCTCACCCCGCCGGTTGGCTTCGCGTTGTTCTACATCAAGGGCGTCTGCCCGCCGGAAGTGACCACGCGGGACGTGTACCTTGGCGTGCTGCCCTACATCCTGATTCAACTGCTGGGGCTCGCGCTGGTGTTCTTCTTCGCACCCTTGGCGACCTGGTTGCCGAACGAGGTGTACGCGCAATAGAAGCAAGGCGGGCCATACCCGAGTTGGCGAACGTGCCCGGAGATCGTTCCTGGCACACCGTCCTGGACGGCTCGCAAGCCCGCATGCCGCGCCGCCGGTTGCCTTGCCCCTGACAACCGGCGCCTCCCATAATCGGGTGATCCCATCAGGACTGAGCTTTCCATGGCTATTGCACGCAACGACCTCGACCATGACGGCCTGGTGATCGGCGTCTCTCCCGAGCGCTTTCGCGCCGTGGCGATGCCGCTATTGTTCGACCACCTCAACGCGCAATGCGAAGGCACCATCGCGGTCAACCGCCAAGCACGTATCGTCTGGATCAACGACAAGTACGCCGAGAAGATCGGCATCAGCGATCCACGCGGCGTGCTCGGCAAGGAAGTCGAGGAGGTATTGCCGGCCAGCCGTCTGCGCGAGGTCGTCGACAGCGGTCTGCCGAGCATGCTCGACCTCATGGCCTTCGGCGACGAACACTTCGTGGTCACGCGCATTCCGCTGCGCGACGAGGACGGCACCCTGGTCGGCGCCCTGGGCTTCGTGCTGTTCGACCGCGCGCAGCACCTCAAGCCGCTGATGTCCAAGTTCAACATCCTGCAGACCCAACTGGTCGCGACCCAGAACGAACTGGCCAAGGCCCGTCGGGCCCGCTACACCATCGCCGGCTTCATTGGCACCAGCCCGGCCGCCAGCGAAGTGAAGCGCCAGGCACGACGCGCCGCGCAGCTGGACGCCACGGTATTGATCCGCGGCGAAACCGGCACCGGCAAGGAGCTGCTGGCCCAGGGCATCCATAATCTCTCGCCGCGTGCCAATGGCCCCTTCGTGGCGGTCAACGTGGCGGCGATTCCGGAAACCCTGGTCGAGGCCGAACTCTTCGGCACCGCGCCGGGCGCCTTCACCGGCGCCGATCGCAAGGCGCGCATCGGCAAGTTCGAGGTGGCCAACGGCGGCACGCTCTTTCTCGATGAGATCGGCGACCTGCCGCTGGCGCTGCAGGCCAAGCTGTTGCGCGTACTGCAGGAACAGGAGATCGAGCCGCTGGGCTCCAACCAGGTCAAGCCGCTCAACGTACGGGTGATCGCCGCGACCCATATCGACCTGGAAGCCAAGGTCGCCGCCGGCGAGTTTCGTGACGATCTCTACTACCGCCTCAACGTGCTGGCCTTGAAGGTCCCGCCGCTGCGCGAGCGCGCCGCCGATATCCCCGCCGTGATCGAGCACCTGCTCGACGACATCGCCAACCGCTCCGGCCAGCCACCGATGGAGCTGGCGCCCAGCGCGATTGCATTGCTCTGCAGCCAGCCGTGGCGGGGCAACGTCCGCGAATTGGGCAACCTGCTCGAACGCGCGCAGCTGAGCGTCGAGGGCGCGCCGCTGGAAGCGCGACACTTCCTGCCGCTGCTCGGCGCGCAGACTGCCGCGGCGCCTCTTGTCGCCGTCGCGCCACAGGACCCGCTCCCCGCCGCACCGGCAACAGCACCCGATGCGCCCTTGCAACGTCTGGCTGACAGCATCGCCCAGGCCGAACGCCGCGCGCTGCAAACCGCCCTGCTCGCCTGCAAAGGCAACCGCCGTCGAGCGGCAACCGAGCTGGGTATTTCCCGCGCCAGTTTGTATTCGAAACTGCAACTGCACGGGCTGAGCGAGCGGTAACGCCAGCGACCCGCACGCGTAACCATCAACCTGTAGGGCGGCCTTTAGCCCACCGCCTGACATCTGGTCGCGTACAACCCACCCAGTTCTGTAGCTACCACCGGGGCACCACTGGTGGGCTGAAGCCCACCCTACAAACCGGAGCGAGACCGCCGCCATACCAAACCGCACCCGTAGGGTGGGCTTTAGCCCACCGCGTGACACCTGGTCGCGTACAACCCACCCGGCCTGTTGCTACCACCGGGAACCACTGGTGGGCTGAAGCCCACCCTACGACCCAGAGCGAGACCGCCGCCGCCATACCAAACCGCACCCGTAGGGTGGGCTTTAGCCCACCACGTGACACCTGGTTTCGTACAACCCACCCGGGTCTGTTTCCGCCACCGGGAAGCACTGGTGGGCTGAAGCCCACCCTACGACTCAGGGCGAACCAAACCGCACCCGTAGGTTGGGCTTTAGCCCACCGCGTGACACCTGGTCGCGTACCCACCTAGTTCTGTAGCTGCCACCGGGGCACCACTGGTGGGCTGAAGCCCACCCTACGACCCGGAGGAGGCCGCTGACGCCAAGCGCCGGGCACCTCTATTGCGCCAGCCAGCCGCCGTCGACGTTCCAGGCAACGCCACGGACCTGGCGCGCGGCATCGCTGCACAGAAATACCGCCAGCTCCCCCAACTGTTCCGGCGTGACGAAGTCCAGTGACGGCTGCTTTTCCATCAGCAGCTCGCGGGTGGCCCGGCTCGGGTCGCCGTGGGCCTGGGCCTTGCTGTCGATCTGCTGCTGGACCAGCGGCGTCAGCACCCAGCCGGGACAAAGTGCGTTGCAGGTGATACCGGTCGTGGCGGTTTCCAGCGCGACGGTCTTGGTCAGCCCGACCAAGCCATGCTTGGCCGCCACATAGGCGGCCTTTTGCGCCGAGGCGACCAGCCCGTGCACCGAGGCGACATTGATGATCCGCCCCCAGTTGCGCTCACGCATACCGGGCAGGGCCAGGCGCATGGTGTGAAATGCCGAGCTGAGGTTGATGGCGATGATGCTGTCCCAGCGCTCGACCGGAAAGGCCTCGATGGGCGCGACATGCTGGATGCCAGCGTTGTTGACGAGCACGTCCACCGCGCCGAAGTCGCGCTCGGTCCGGGCCACCAGCTCGGCAATCTGCGCGGCGTCGGACACATCGGCCGAATGGTGCAGTACCCGGGTGCCATGGGCCGAGACCCGCTCGAGGGCGGCGTCCACGTCGCCGAATCCATTGAGCATCACATTAGCGCCGGCCTCGGCCAGCTTGCATGCGATCCCCAGGCCGATGCCGCTGGTCGAGCCGGTGATCAGCGCAGTCTTGCCTTTCAACATCATGTCGGGCTCCGATGGCCAAAAGAGACGTTCAGTGCTGCGGAGCGTGCCACGCCTGGATGTCCTTCAGCATAGCGGCTGTCGGACCGGATGCCGCACAGAGCGGAGATATACGGCCGCTGCGGCTTTAGGCAGCGCTCACGAAGGGATTCGGGTAAGGCAGTCATGAATGTTCCTTGTTGTTCTGGTCGTGCCCGGCGCGTGGCAACCTGTCTCGACGAACGACAGAGCAGCACGCGCGACAGGTAGGTCACAGCGAAAGCCGTGCCAGAGTCCGACGCCGCAGAGAAAAACAGGCGCAACCGCATGCTGCGTGGCCGGAGGACGACGCCGGCCTTCGGCCAGGGATGGCCAACATGTCTGGCCGACTGGACATGCTCACCCGACCACACATGACGCCCTTTCCGCTGTCCCGCTGACTGGACAGGCCGCCCTCCACTAACCGCACGCGCCATACACGGCGACCGTGCCCGCTAACCAAGAGTGCATCGCGTATCGAACAGCAGGGTTCACCGGCCTGCTCAAGCAGACCACGCTCGAGCGAAGCACCCACCGCCACCGTGATGAACAGGCTGCGGAGGCGACCGATGACCGACCAGCTCTGGCGCCCAGGTTGGCTATGCTTACCGGCACCCGCCGGTTCGCCACGCGATCACGGCGTTCACCCCTTCGAGATGCCACGTCCATGCAACTGATTTATGCACCTGCGTCACCCTTTGCCCGCAAGGTCCGCGTCCTGGCCAGCGAAACCGGCCTGCTGGCCCGCCTCGAGCTCATTGAAACCGCGGTGGCACCAGTCACGCTCAACCAACAGGTGAACGCTCAGAACCCCCTGGGCAAGATTCCCGTGCTGATGCTCGATGGAGGCGAGGCGCTGTATGACAGCCGCGTCATTTGCGAATACCTCGACAGCCTGCATGACGAGGCCAAGCTCTTCCCGGCCGACCCAGGCAAGCGCTGGAAAACCCTGCGCCTTGCCGCCCTGGCCGATGGATTGATGGAAGCGGCGGTGCTCACCCGCTACGAGCGGGCTGTACGCCCGGCGGAGCGGCAATGGGATGACTGGATCGACGGCCAGCTGGGCAAGGTGCGCCGTGCCCTCAGTGCGTTGGACGCCGACAGCCAGGCGTTGCAGGGCCCCCTGGATATCGGTCAGATCGGGGTGGCGTGCGCCCTGGGATATCTGGATTTCCGCTTCGCGGAGCTGAACTGGCGCACCGAGTTTCCTGCCCTGGTAGCGTTTCAGGACAGGATCTCGCAGCGCGAATCCATGCAGCTGACGGAGCCTGAATAAGGCGCGCAACCGGCCGCCGGGCGTGTCGCTGCAGCGCGAACCGGCTGCTGCTCCCCCGCCGGTCCTGGCCATGTTCGCTCACCCGACCGGCTTGGATTCACGCGGGTCACATCGCAGCCAAATTGGCGCATCGGGGCCGGCGAACACCGACGGGCCCCTTTCGCGCGGCGGTTCAGCCGTTTAACACGCCGTCGACCAGCGCTTTGGCCTCGTCCTGAATACGCTGGAGATGCGCCTCGCCTTCGAAGCTCTCGGCGTAGATCTTGTAAACATCCTCGGTACCGGACGGCCGCGCGGCGAACCAGCCGTTGTCGGTGACCACCTTGAGCCCGCCGATAGCGGCGCCGTTGCCCGGTGCTTCGGTGAGGATTTGAGTGATCGGCTGCCCGGCCAGTTCGCCTGCCGTGACCTGCGAGGCCGACAGCTTGCCCAACTTGGCCTTCTGCTCCCGGTTCGCCGGCGCATCGATGCGCTGGTAGACCGGGGCACCGAAGCGTTCAGTCAGTGCCTGGTAACGCTCGCCCGGGTCCTTGCCGGTCACCGCGGTGATTTCCGCTGCCAGCAGGCCGAGGATCAGGCCGTCCTTGTCGGTCGACCATGCCCCGCCCTGCTTACGCAGGAAGGACGCACCGGCGGATTCCTCGCCGCCAAAGCCGAGGCTGCCATCCATCAGGCCATCAACGAACCATTTGAATCCCACCGGGACCTCGACCACCTGGCGATCGATGCCCTTGGCGACGCGGTCGATCATCGACGAAGACACCAGGGTCTTGCCGATGCCGGCCGTGGCGCTCCATTCGGGGCGATGGGTGAACAGGTATTCGATGGCCACGGCCAGGTAGTGATTGGGGTTCAGCAGCCCCACCGAACGCGCGACGATGCCGTGGCGGTCGTGGTCGGTGTCGCAGGCAAAAGACACGTCGAAGCGGTCCTTGTTCTCGATCAGTCCGGCCATGGCGTGCGGTGAGCTGCAGTCCATGCGGATTTTGCCGTCCCAGTCCAGCCGCATGAAGCGGAAGGTTGGGTCGACGCGGGTCGAGAGCACCTCGAGCGGCAGGCTGTAGCGTTCAGCGATACGCGTCCAGTAGTGCACGCCAGCGCCGCCGAGCGGGTCGACGCCGAATTTCAAGCCTGAATTGCGGATCGCTTCGAGATCGATTACCTGCTCCAGGCCGCCGACATAGCTGTCGATGAAGTCGAAGCGCTGGGTAGTCGGCGCCTTGAGCGCCAGGGCGTAATCCATGCGCTGGACGCCCTCGAGCCCGGCGACCAGCAGCGCGTTGGCGCGCTCCTGGATCCACTTAGTCACGCCGGTATCGGCCGGGCCGCCGTTGGTGGGGTTGTACTTGAAGCCGCCGTCGGCGGGCGGGTTGTGCGACGGCGTGATGACGATGCCGTCGGCCAGGCCGCGGCTGCGACCGGCGTTGTATTCGAGGATGGCGTTGGAGATCGCTGGGGTCGGCGTATAGCCCGGCTCACCGCCCGTTTCGGAGCAGCCTGAGTCGATGCGGGTCTCGACACCGTTGGCCGCCAGCACTTCCAGCGCGGAAACGAAGGCCGGTTCGGACAGTGCATGAGTGTCCATGCCGACAAATAGCGGGCCGTCGATGCCTTGCTGCTTGCGGTAGTCGCAGATGGCCTGGGTGGTCGCCAGGATATGCCACTCGTTGAAGCTGTTCTTCAACGACGAACCACGATGCCCGGACGTGCCGAACGCGACCTGCTGCGCCGGATCCGACGGATCAGGCCGCTCACTGTAATAGCGCGAGATCAGGCGGGGAATGTTCGTCAGCATGCTGTCGTGCGGAAGGCGTCCTGCGTTGAGGTCGAGACTCATCTGTGGTTCCTGTGAAGTGGTGTTGGGGCGCCGCAGGCGACGCGGGACGGCCAGGGGCTGCTGCGAGGGGAAGGCAGCACGCTGGCCGTGTAGCCGCTATGACCCCGGCAGTCGGCGCTTTGTTTCCCGGCCCGAAAGAGTAATCGCGCACGCGTCTGGCGCGCATCATAGAGCCAGTCGGGTTGGCCCGTGTAGGCGTGTCGGTCAGGGGGAAATCAGCAGGCTGCTCCAGGCCGACCCCAGCAACAGCACCGCCATGCAGCGGTTGAAACGACGCCGCGCCTGAGCCGAGCGCAACCGCACGGCCGCCCCGTGACCCAGGGCAGCCCAGACGAAAAGACAGGGCATCGCCACGAGGCAGAACGTCAGCGCATAAATCAGGTAGTGGGCCACACCAGCCTGCGCACCGGCGAACACGCTCACGACTGCCATTGCCATCATCCAGGTCTTCGGGTTGACCAGCTGCAGCCCTGCCCCTCCCCATGCGCCAACCCGGGCGCCCATCGCGCCACGGCTGAGCGTATCGCCCGCGGCGCGCCACAGCTGCCAGGCCAGCACAGACAGCCAGGCCACGCCGAACAAGGCCATGCCCTGACGCACCCGAGGCAGGCGCAACAACACTTCGCCCAGGCCAAGGCCCACCAACAGCACGATCAGCGCGGCGCCAACGCAGGCACCGACGGCCAGCGGCAGTGCGGCACGCCAGCCGAACTGGGCGCTGCTGTTGAGCACCAGCACATTGGTCGGCCCGGGCGTGATCGAGGCGACAAAGGCGAACAGGATGAAGGGCAGTAGCTGGCTCATCGATCGGCCTCACACAGGCGATGGGCACGCGAAAAGCGTTGGGGAACACAGGGCATCATCGGCAGGACCTCCGCGGTTGAGGCTTGCACTGTGTCGCAGCGCGGGTCAGGCGTCTGGAAGGTTTGTGCAGCGTCTGCGGTAGGCCGCCGGGCTCAATCCGTAGGTGCGGCGGAACCAGCGGCCCAGATGGCTCTGGTCTGCGAATCCCAGCTCCGAGGCCACGCTTGCCGGGGTCAACCCTTGGCGCAGGAGCTTACGCGCCAGACTCAGGCGCAACTGCACCAGGTAGGCATGCGGCGCCAACCCGAACGCGGCCTTGAATGCACGAGACAGGCGAAACCGATCCACCCCGGCGGCCTGCGCCAGCTCGTCCAGCCCGATATCCTGGTCGAGATGGGCATGCAAGTAGTCGCGCGCGCGAATCGCGGCTGCAGGCAGACGCGGACTGGTCGCCAGGCATTGGCGCCAGTGCATGCGTCTGGACAACGCCTCCAGCAGCGCATCCAGCGCGGCATGCCGGACGATGCGCAACTCTTCGCCGTACAGGGCACGAAAGGCCGTCGCAATCGGCAGAGCCAGGTCCGGTTCCTCGGCAAGCGTGTGGGCAAAACTGGGCAGACAGTCCTCGGGCACGTCCTCGCAAAGGGCCTGCAGCTGCGCACGCAACCAGTGCGGCTGCAGGTAGAGCGTGGAGTAGGTGAAGCCGCCCGGCACCGGGGCGCGGCCATCGTGCAATTCTCCAGGTTCGAGCAGGAATACCTGGCCCGGCAGGCTGTTGTGCAAGGTGCGCCGGCAATTGAATTGCTGCACCCCCTGCTCGGTGAACCCGATCAGGTAAGCATCATGCCAATGCGGGTCATAGGCATGGCCTTCGAAATGCGCGCGAATGATCTCGATCCCGGTTTCGGCATCCACTTTCAGATCGATCCAGCTGTCGCTGCGCATGTCACGGCCTCCCGGTGCGCGGTTGGTGATGATCGCCCCCAGCATGTGCCTCCGGCACCGGCCGTTCTAGAACATCTGTGCAGCCTGGGTCCAGCGCTCGCCGGCCCGCGTGTCCGGTGCCGCCTGTCGGATAGCCCGCCGCACCGATCAACCTCCAGCGCGACTTCGCCGATAACCCCGATAGCTCTGGCCACCACCGGAACCTCAGCCGCCCGGCTGCTGCAAGACCCAACGCCCTCTCCCGCCTCGTGAAGTAACCGATGAAACGTACCGCCATGCAACACCCTGACGATGCGCTGGGCTACACCGCCATGACCCGAAAGGCGTCTCTGGGCTTCATCACCCTGATTGCCACGCTGTTTATCAGCGCCGCGCTGGCCTTGGCCTATCTGTGTGTCGCGCTGGACGATGAGCAGGTCCGCCATAGCGAGCAGGACGCGGCCAAGGCCATGCAGAGTCGCTGGGACAAGGTCGAGACGGCGCTGGTCGACTATGCGTTCTGGGAAGATGCCTATCGATTCATGGGCGAGCACATCGACATGTCATGGGCTTTCGAGCGCAACAACATCGGCCCGTCCCTGTTCACCACCTATGAGCTGGACGGCGTATTCGTCCTCGATCGCCATGCGGTGACTCGCTACGGTCTGATCGACGGCGAACTGACCGATACCGGTGCCAGCGACTGGATCGACGGCGACCTACCCGCACTGCTCGCGGCCGCGCGCGCGGCGTCGGCAGATGACCGCTCAGCACACGCCTACTTTTCCGTCTCGGGGATGCCAGCCATCGTCTCCGCGGCAGTGATTTCGGCAGATCACCCTGAATCAGGCCGCCGGCGTGGCAGCCACCGACCCGCTGACCGCCGGACGCAGCGGAGAGGCCCGGCCAACCTCGGCGGCGGTCATTCAGGCCTGACGGGGCAGGACAGCGCAACGCAGCGGATCGCTCCCACACGGCATCGCGTCGCTGGGCGGTTGCGCCCGCGTGGCGGCTCACGATCCGGCGCCCTGCTCCGGCGGAGCCGCCACTGCTTCCTGCGCATCGAGCAGCAGCGCGGTGTCGGCACCGTCCGCTGCGTGCAGCAGGGTTTGCAAACACTCGCGGAACAGCTGGACCACCGGTTGCTTTCGCGCGCTGTAGCGATACACCAGCACCAGTTCGCGAAAGAAGGTTGCGCGGCCGAGGGGCAGCACGCGTACCGTCGGCGCGCGCTCCAGCCAGAGGCCGGCCCAGGGCACCAACGCCACGCCGAGGCCGTTCTCGACCATCTTGACGATGGCATCCAGCTCGTCAAGCTCCAGCCCCGGCCGCGGGTCGAGGCGCTGCTCGCGCAGGAAGCGGCTGACTTGCCGGCCGCCAAAGGAACTGCGGTCGTAACGCACGAAGGGGCGTTCCACCAGCATCTGTAACGGGTCGTCGCCACTGGCATCCCGCGGCGCGATGAGCACGAAGGGCTCGCGCCGGATGCGCTCGGCCTGCAGTTCCTTGGGCAGGGCGAACGGCGGGCGGATCATGATCGCCAGGTCGATATCGCCCGCGTCGACCTGTGCCAGCAGGTTCAGCGAAACCCCGGGCACCAGCTTGGGCGCCACCCCCGGTGCCAGCTCGCGCAGGCGCAGCAGGACCGGCGGCAGCAGCCCGCTCTGCACCGTGCCGATGGCGCCGATGCGCAGCTCGCCGCGGTAGTCGCCGGGTGCGTCCGGCTGGCCCATGAGCGCAAAGGTCTCGAGCATTTGCTCGGCCAGCGGCAAGGCGCGCAGCCCCGCCGCGTTGAGGTGCGCCGAACGTCCGGTGCGATCGAACAGGCGCACGCCGAGCGCGTCCTCGAGGTTCTTGATCTGAGCGCTCACCGCCGACTGGGTCAGGCCGATCTGGTTGCCGGCGGCGGCGAAACTGCCGCAACGGGCAATCGCCAGAAAGGTCTTGATCTCTCTGAGCATGACGTCCTCTGATCGAAATTTTCGGGGCTCGGCTTCAAACATATCCGTTGTCGAGTGGTGCGACAAATCGTCCAGAATGGCCGGGCAACCCTTGCCATCCAATAAACCAAGGAGCCCCGATGAGCCTCTCCCCGTTTCACCTCGCAATTCCCGTCTACGACCTGCCCGCCGCGCGCCATTTCTACGGGGAGGTGTTCGGCCTCGCCGAAGGACGCTCCTCCGAACACTGGGTGGACTTCGACTTCTATGGCCACCAGCTGGTGATCCACGAGCACCCGCGCACCGCCTCCCAGGAAGCGGCGCACACCAACGCAGTGGACGGTCACGACGTGCCGGTGCCGCACTTCGGCATCGTGCTCAGCTGGCCGGAATGGGAATCGCTGGCCGAGCGGCTGCGGGCACGGGGCACCCAGTTCGTCATCGAGCCCTATGTGCGCTTCAAGGGCCAGGTGGGCGAGCAGGCCACCATGTTTCTGTTCGACCCCTGCGGCAATGCCCTGGAGTTCAAGGCGTTCAAGGACATGAGCC
Source organism: Pseudomonas sp. (assembly GCA_032064305.1). Taxonomy (GTDB): domain Bacteria; phylum Pseudomonadota; class Gammaproteobacteria; order Pseudomonadales; family Pseudomonadaceae; genus Stutzerimonas. Next base: position 59,733 of record DAMBNU010000014.1, read on the forward strand.
AGCTCTTCGCCAAGTGACCTCGGCCGGCAACGGTGCACCGTCGAGTCCCGAACGTGGATAATCGCCGGCCCACCGCCGCGCCGGAGTCGCTCCTTGGATAGCCGCAAACCGCTGGATCTAACCGCCGTCAGCCTGATGCTCGGGCTTTGCCTGATCTGGAGCCTGCAGCAGATCGCGCTGAAGGCGACCGCAGCCGACTTTTCCCCCGTGCTGCAGATTGCACTGCGCTCGGGCATCGGCGCCCTGCTGGTCGCCGCGCTGATGGGCCTGCGCCGCGAAGGCCTGACCACGGCAAACGGGCTCTGGCGCACCGGCTGCCTGGCCGGCGTGCTCTTTGCGCTGGAGTTCCTGCTGGTAGGGGAAGCGGTGCGCCACACCTCGGCCGGGCACGTGGTGGTGTTTCTCTATACCGCACCGGTGTTCGCCGCGCTCGGGCTGCACGCCTGGCTGCCTCATGAGCGGCTCGCGCCGTTGCAGTGGCTCGGGGTCGGCCTGGCGTTCGCCGGAATCGCCGTCCGTCGCCTTTCTGCGCGGCGCCGAACCCGGCGGGGACGCTCAGCGCATGCTCTGGGGCGACTTTCTCGCGCTCCTCGGCGGCGCCGCCTGGGGCGCGACCACGGTGCTGGTGCGCTGCACGCGTCTGTCCACACTGCCGGCGACGCAGACCTTGCTGTATCAATTGCTGATGGGGTTCGTCCTGCTGCTGCCGCTCGCTCTGCTCAGCGGCCACACCACGTTCAATCCCGGGCCCCTGGTCTGGGCGAGCCTGGCGTTCCAGTCGCTGATGGTGTCATTCGCCAGCTACCTGATCTGGTTCGCCCTGTTGCGCCGCTACCTGGCCTCGCGGCTGGGCGTGCTGTCGTTCCTCACACCGCTGCTGGGGGTTGCGCTCGGCGCCTGGTTGCTGGCCGAGCCCATCGAGCCGGGTTTCGTGACCGGGGCGATGTTGGCACTCAGCGGGATCGTGCTGGTCAGCGGCCACGGCTGGATTGCCGCGACCCTCAAGCGACAGGCGAACATCAGCCGGTCTTGAGGGCGCCTGACGTCTCGCCGCTGGCGAGCTGCACGGCCGCTCGGATGGCAAAGTCCCGCGCGAACCTTTCGTGTACGCGAGGCTAAACAAAAACCGCGACCAACCGATAACCCGGCATGCCAGGCGATACGTGCCCAGCTTCAAGCTGACCGCAGCGCCTGGCCTCCGATTCACCGGTTTGGCCCTGCTGCGCATCGAGCGCAACGGTGCGAAACGCGGAACCTCCTCCAGCAGACGGAAGCCCTCACCGTGCAACTCATCGATAACCGAGCGTTGATCAACGATGCCCTCAGCCAGTCCGCGGCGCTGACCGGGGGGCGATTCGATCATCGCTATTGGTTGAGCAAGGTGACCGACGTGAAATTGCTGATCATCTCCAAGCCGGAGGTGCTCTTCGACCTGTCGGTCAAGGTCTACATTCCGCTCGCGCCGGGGCAGAAAACGCCGCTGACCTATGGCGACGGCTGGTTCAACTGGCATTTCCTCGGCAGCAAGAGCGCCGTGGTGACCATCGCCCGGGAAATCCTGTCGATCGCGCTGCGCAACCAGAAGTCATCCTCCCCCGTACTGCGCGCCTGGCTGACCGAGCTGGTGTCCTTCAAGCACAGCGACCAGACCATCGCTGTGCTCGAGCCCGAACCGCAGCAGGACATGGCCGGCCACTAGGCCGGCTCGCCGCTGCCCAGCGCCGCTTCTTCGTAGTCCAGTTCACGCAAGAGAATCTGCAGCATCTGCTCGTCGATCACGTGGCGCTTGCGCATCCGGTAGAGCTCCTTGCGCTGCACCGCGATGGCCTGCATGCGGATGTCGCGCTCCAGGCTCATGGTCTGGCGGGCCTGGCTGGCGCGCTCCTGATGATCCATCAGGGCTTCGATGTCCTTGCGGTAGGACTCGGTGACCCGCGCGGTCACCTCGCTGCGCAGCAGCACCTGGTCCGGATCTTCCACCGGGTTGGCCTGCTTCCAGTTTTCCAGCCAGCTCACCGCCGCCTGGGCCGCGGTACGGCGCGCTTTCTTGAGTTCTTCGCGGTGCACTTCCTGGTCATTATTGGGCAGGCGCTTGAGGAAAAACGGAATCCCCAGTGCGCCCACCAGCAACGAGAGGATGATCACCGCCGCGGCGAGGAAAATCATCAGATCCCGGCCGGGAAACGGCGTGTCGCCAATCAGCAGCGGAATCGACAGGACGCCGGCCAGGGTGATGGCGCCACGCACGCCGGCCACCGCGCTCAGCGCGGAGAACAACGGCAACGGCTTGGGCTGCACAGTGCGCCCGAGCAGGCGCAGCACCCGCGCTTCGCACCAGTGGTAGGCGAACACGAACAGAAAGCGAATCACCAGCAGCAGGGCCATGATCGCCAGGGCACTGAACACCAGCATCGGCATGCTGTAGGTGTCCTGACCCGCGGCCTGCCAGACACGTTCGACGATTCGCGGGAACTGCAGACCGAGCAGCAGGAACACCAGGCCGTTGAAGCTGAAGTCGAGCATTTCCCAGATGCTGCGGTTGAGGATCCGCGTGCTGGTCTTGACCGGCAGCATGTCGATCCGGCTCTGCACCATGCCTGCTGCCACCGCAGACAGGATGCCCGACATGCCCGCATGTTCGGCCAGGAAGAACGCCGCGAACGGCAGCAAGAGGATCATCACCACGTAGGTCGAAGGGTCGAACAGGTCGCGCGCGGTCATCCACTGCTTGGCCTTGCCGACGGCCCAGCTCAGGCCGGCGCCGATGGCCAGGCCGCCCAGGGCGATTACCAGGAATTCCCCGGTGACGCTGGCCATCGAGAAGGTGCCGGTGATGGCCGCCGCCAGGGCGAACTTGAAGGAGACCAGGCCCGTGGCGTCATTCATCATCGCCTCGCCTTCGAGCTGGTGCGCCATGTGCCGCGGCAGCCGGCCCTGGGCGATGGCGATTACCGCCAGGGCATCGGTCGGCGACAGGATCGCGGCCAGGGCGAAGCTCGCACCCAGCGGGATCGCCGGCAACAGCCAGTGGATGAAGTAGCCCACCACCACCAGGATGACCAGCACCAGCAGCAGCGACATGGCGCTCATCTCGGCGCCGTGCTCGGTGAATTCGCGCTTGGGAATCTTCCAACCGTCGTAGAACAGCAGCGGCGGTATGAACAGCAGCATGAAGATTTCCGGACGCAGCTCGACGCCCATGCCGAACGGCGGAAGCGCCAGCATGCTGCCCATGATGATCTGGAGAATCGGCAGCGGTAAGGGAATGATGTTGGCCAGAACGCGGCTTGCGCCCACTGCGAGCAGCAGCAGGAAGATGAGGTAGAGCGTTTCCATGAGGCGGCGGGCTCTTGCTAGAGATAAAGGAGGGGCATACGACGTCCACGCGCGTGACGAAAAGTATAGTCGGGGACTTGGCTATAGCCGGCTCGTTCGTCAGATCCGTTCGGACTATAGCCAACCTCACCTCTCCGAACCGGTTCCGCGTCATCGGATGTCACAGCATGTTGCTGAGACGCCAGGCCCGAAAGGCCCGTCACGCCTTGACGCTGGTTTTCCGTCGCATATCGGCGCCGTTGGTCGGCGTCCAGCGGACCGGACATCCTGTCTGCCGTTGCGGACATGCGCCGATCCCCATGTCGCTCCGACTGGACAGGCACACGGCCTTGCAGGAGCAAGCTCTGCTCTCGACCGCAGCCACGTCATCACCGGTCACCGCGGCCGCCCGCACCCTGCGCAAGCCTGCCGTGCCTGGGCAAAAGTGCCATGCCCATCTCTCGCACGGGGTCGCACGCAGAGCGGGCTTCTACAGTGAGGAATTGCACTCGTGCGAGTGCTGCGTTGCGCGCCGCGACCGCTCATCCGGCGGGCGCAACCGTTCCGCGGCGGCTGGCATGGGTTTGGCTGGGAGCATGGGGCCTGGCCGCTGCAGTCCCGTCGCCGGGCGTGCTCGCGCGTGGCTGCGTGCCACGGGCTCGATGACAACAACAAGAAGGAAGCCCCCCATGACTGCATCACCCCTGCTCCACGGCTCGTCACGCTGGCTGCTGGCGGGCAGCGCGCTACTGGCTGGCGCCATCGCCGAGCCGGTGCTAGCCGCAGGCTGCGCCGAGCTGACCGGCATGGCCGTGCCCGCCTCGGCCATCGCCTTGCCGACCGGAGGCGCGCGCGTCGCATCGGCGACGTCGATCCCGGCGGGCGGCAGCGCTCCGCAAACCGTCGGTGCCTATTGCGACCTCGCGGTGGAGATCGCGCCGGTCGACCCGAGCGCGCCTGCGATCAGGATGCGCCTGGTGCTGCCCGAGCAGTGGAACCAGAAGGCAATGATGTTTGGCGGCGGCGGATACAACGGCACCGTGCCCAATGTCGCCGGCAATGTCCCAGCCGGTCCGGTCGATCAACCCACGCCGCTGGGAAGGGGCTACGCGGTGTTCGCCAGCGATTCGGGGCACGTCGCCAACCCAGTGAACCCGGGTGATTTCGCCTGGAACGAAGAAGCCTTGGCCAACTACGGCCACGACGCGCTGAAAAAGACCCGTGACACCGCGATCTACCTCATCCAGCAGCGCTACGGCCGCGCCCCGGCGCGCAGCTATTTCGCCGGCGGCTCCACCGGCGGCCGCGAGGCGCTGGCCGTGGTGCAGCAGTGGCCGAAGGACTTCCAGGGCGCCATCGCCCTGTATCCGGCCTGGAACGCCGCGGCGCTTGATCTGCAGTTCGGCCGGATTACGCGGGCGCTGGCCCAGCCTGGCGCGTATCCGAGCCTGCAGCAACGCGCCGCGCTGCTCGAAGCGGCCATGCAGGCCTGCGACGACCTGGACGGCGCGCGCGACCGGATCATCAGCAACCAGGCCGCCTGCAACGCCTGGTTCGACCCGGCCAAAGCCCGCCTGAACGGACGTCCGCTGCGCTGCCCGGGCGGTGCCGCCACAGGCGGTAACTGCCTGAGCGACGCGCAGATTCGCGCCATGAAAGTATTCGACACGCCCATTCGCTTCAGTCAGCCACTGGCCAGTGGCGAGCGCGGCTATCCTGGCTTCAACACCTGGGGCACCGATCTGGGGCGGCCCAGCGAGGGCTTGCAGGCGATCGTCAACCGGCTAGGCCTCAATACCCTCCAGCCCGATTTCCCAATGCCGGTGCACGGCACGGGCTTCGCCGACGGCGCGCCCTACCATTCCGGATTCTGGGATGAGTGGGTGCGCTATTTCGTAACCCGCAACCCGGCCTTCAACTCGCTGACGCTGGACCCGGCCAACCTCGGGCCCTGGCAGGCGCGGGTCGATGCCCTGTCGCTGCGCCAGGACGTCAACCGGACGGACCTTTCGGCCTTCGTCGCCAATGGCGGCAAGCTGCTGATGGCGCACGGCACCTCCGATCAGCTGGTCAGCACCCGCGCCAGTGCCGATTACTACGCTCGCGTACAGCAGGACATGGGCCGCGGCCGCACCCGGCAGTTCATGCGCTACTACGAGATTCCGGGCTACGCACATGCGGCCAGTACGGTATTCAACGCCGCCTGGGATTCGCTGACGGCGCTGGAAAACTGGGTCGAACGCGGGGTTGCACCGCGCCGCCAGATCGTCGTCGACACCGTGGCGGTCCCCGGCCGCACCCGGCCGCTGTGCGAATACCCTGCCTGGCCGAAGTACAAGGGCCGGGGTGACCTGAATGCGGCGTCGAGCTTCGTCTGCGTCAGGAGCCGCGGAAAGCACTAGAAAAAGGAGCCGGAACACACCCAGCCGTGCGTTCCGGCCCTACCGCTTTCCGTGGCCGCGCATTATGCCGCGCGCACCCTATTGATTGACCGAGCCGGCGTCGAGAGGCGGCCTGAAAGCGAAGATGGTACGAATGCGACCGCTGGTCTGTACAACCTCAAGCACCTTGGATCAAAGCCGATAGATTGCCGTTGCCGCGTTTAACTCGACGGCTGCTTTGGATTAGAGGTAGCTCACTCATGTATTCCCTTCAAACCATCAAGGGCCGCTATACGGTCACCTTCGTTGGTTTTGTGCTCGTGGTCGTTCTGTTTACCGTTCTCGGTATCAAGCGATTCGTCACACCCCAGCTCATCGCAACCGGCGAAACGATCGTGGTCGACGAGGTCAACGAAATCGGCCAGAGCATCTCGATCGAACTGGCGCAGGTGGCAGCTCAAGCTCGGAGCATCACCCAGACCGTGCCGATGCTCGAAAGCGATGAAATCGACCGTGTCCTGCCTGGACTGGTTGACCAATACGGTGATGTGAAAGTCTTTGGCGGCGGCATCTGGCCGCTGCCGGAGAAGCGCACGCCCGGGCGCGCCAAACACAGCACCTTCTATCATCGCGACGAGTCGGGAAAACTGGTGGTCAATACTCACTGGAACTCGGCCGAGTCACTGAACTATTTCGAACAACCCTGGTATCTGGGTGGCTTGAAGGCGCCGCGTGGAAAATGTGCATGGGCTGCTGCTTACAAAGATGATGCCAGCGCGGAGCCACGCACCAACTGTGCCATGACCATCTACAAGGACGGCGCGGCGTGGGGCGTCTCGACAATCGACCTGACTCTGGGCTTCTTTAACCGCCTGGTTGCAGAGAAACAGGAGCAGATCGGCGGCGAAGTCATGGTCGTCGAAGCCGATGGCAAGATTCTCAGCAATCAGCCGCAGCTGAGTGGCGACATGGTGCTGCGCAATGTGTCGGAACTGACTAGCCAATCGCCCTTCATCGCTACTATCCAGAAAGCGCTTGCCAGCAAGCCGCAGCAGCTGCGTCGAGAAACTTACACCAGCAAGACTGGCGAACAGTTCAGCTTCTTTCTGACTCCCATCAAAGGAACCCCCTGGCTGCTGGCCGCGGCGCTGCCCACCGCTCAACTCGAAGCGAAGAGCGACGCAATGCTCAAGGCGCTGGCGTCGCTGCAGATCCCCATGGTGCTGATCCTGATGGCGCTGATGATCGTTGCGCTGAACCAGCTGATGAAGCGTCTCGACGTGCTGCGTTCAAACATCGATGCGCTGTCCGCTGGCGACGCCGACCTGACCAAGAGAATCGACATCAGGGGCAGAGATGAAGTCGATCAGGTCGGGCGCTCGGTCAATGGGTTCATCGGTTATCTGCAGAAGATGATGATCGACGTGAGCGATGCGACCACGCAGATTCATACGGAAATCGGCCAGCTCAAACAGCTGTCACGTACGACAAACGATGCGTTGGCCAGGCATGCGTCCGAAACCGATCAGGCGGTTACGGCCATCAACGAAATGAGCTCGACCGCGGAGTCCGTTGCGCACAGCGCCAGTGATACCGCTGCCTACACGAAGACGGCCAACCACAACGCGCTGTCATCGAAACTGGTCGTGGACGACGCGTCCACCAGCGTGCGCGCACTGGTGAGCGAAGTCGAAAGTGCAACCGCCAAGGTGCAGGCGATGAAAGCCGACGCCAAGCGCATCAACGACGTGCTGGGCGTCATCGGTGATATCGCCGGGCAGACCAACCTGCTTGCACTGAACGCTGCAATCGAAGCCGCACGTGCCGGGGAGCAAGGCCGAGGGTTCGCCGTCGTCGCCGACGAGGTTCGCGCGCTGGCGGCCCGAACGCAGCAGAGCACCTCGGAGATCAACGAAATGCTGCACCGCTTGCAGCAGGCGGTCGCTTCCGCTGTTCAGGCCATGGAGCAGACCAAGGTCAGCTGCCAGACGACCGCGGACAAGACTGCCCAGGTAACGGGCGGCCTCGACGAGATGACCAACTCAGTCGTTCACATTAACGACCTGAGCACCCAGATCGCCACCGCGGCGGAAGAGCAAAGCGCAGTGGCCGAGGAGATCAATCGGAACATGGTTGCGGTCCGCCACGTAGTCGACGAGCTGGTGGAAAGCGGCGTAAGCGTGGACCGCAGCACTGAATCGCTACTCAGCACAAATGGGCGACTTACCGCGGTGGTGAGTCGCTTCAAGGTGCGCTAACGCGGCTCCGGTTAGCAGAAAAGGCCCTACGGGGCCTTTTCCTGTTGCATCGCTCGCCGCTCAACCGCGCAGAAACGCCAGCACCGGACGGGTGAAGTCGTCGCCCGTTTCGACGTTCGACAGGTGCGCCGCCTCCAGCACGATCAATTGCGAACCGCCCACATGCGCCTGGATAAAGCGCCCATGTTCAGGCGTCGTGACCGGGTCCTTGCTGCCACACACCACCAACGTCGGCACCTTGATCGCACCCAGCTGATCCCGGTAATCCGCATCACGCACGGCGGCGCAATTGGCGGCATAGCCGGCCGGTGAGGTGCCGGCGATCATCTGGGTGATGCGACTGACCTGCTCCGGCGCGCGGCCTGCGAAATCCGGTGTGAACCAGCGCGAGATCGAGGCATCGCGCATGTCGCGCATGGCCTGCTCGCCGCCGTGCAGCACGCCGTCGATGCGCTCGTTCCACACCGCATCGGTGCCGATCTTCGCGCCGGTGTTGCACAGCACCAGGCGAGTCAGGCGTTCGCCGGCATGGATGCCCAGCCATTGGCCGATCAGGCCGCCCATGGACAGGCCGCAGAAAGCGAAACGGTCGATTGCCTGCGTATCCACGAGATCAAGCACGTCCTGGCCGAGCTGCGCGATGCTGTACGGGCCAGGCGTGACGGAAGATCCGCCGTGGTTCCGAGTGTCATAACGCAGCACACGGAAGTGTTCGCTGAACGCGGGGACCTGTGCATCCCACATTTCGAATGTCGTGCCCAGGGAGTTGGAAAGCACCAGCACAGGCGCATCCACTGGGCCATCGAAGCGGTAATTCAGTTCGCCATCGGCGAGTTTGACGCTGGGCATGGGAGCCCTCCTGGAAAAAAATCCTACGATAGCCGCAGATGCGCTGGTGGGCTGGTGGGCTGGTGGGCTGGTGGGCTGAAGCCCACCCTACGGGGCTGCACACGCCATGCGCGGCAAAGCCCATCACAGCTGCGAACGGGTGGTGGGCTTCAGCCCACCACGGCGCGCCTCTTAGACTTTCTCAACCGCTAACGCCAAACCCTGCCCCACGCCAACGCACATGGTCGCCAGTCCCAGCTTGCCGCCGTTCTTTTCCAGCGCATGCACGGTCGTCAATACAAGCCTGGCGCCACTCATGCCCAGTGGGTGGCCGAGGGCGATGGCGCCGCCCTGCGGGTTGACCTTCGGGCTGTCATCTTCCAGCCCCAGGTCACGCGTTACCGCCAGCGCCTGGGCGGCGAAGGCTTCGTTGAGTTCGATCACATCGAAGTCGCTCACGGCCAGATTCAGCCGCTCGCACAGCTTGCGCACCGCCGGCACCGGACCGTAGCCCATGACCCGGGGCGCCACGCCGGCGCTGGCCATGCCGAGCACCCTGGCGCGCGGCGTGAGGCCGTACTTCTGCACAGCTTCAGCACTGGCCAGAATCATTGCGGCGGCACCGTCGTTGACGCCCGAGGCATTGCCGGCGGTGACCGTCTTGTCCGGACCGTTGACCGGTTTAAGCTTGGCCAGCGCTTCGGCGCTGGTATCCGGGCGCGGATGCTCGTCGGTATCCACGACGGTGTCGCCCTTGCGGCCCCTGATCACCACCGGGACGATTTCCTCGGCGAAGAACCCGGCCGCCTGCGCCTTGCCAGTACGTTGCTGACTGCGCAGGGCGAAGGCGTCCTGATCCTCACGGCTGATCTGGTGCTCTTCGGCCACGTTGTCTGCGGTTTGCGGCATGGCGTCGACGCCGTACAGCTCCTTCATCTTCGGGTTGATGAAGCGCCAGCCAATGGTGGTGTCTTCGATCTTCTGGGTGCGGCCGAATGCGGTATCAGCCTTGCCCATCACGTACGGCGCGCGGGTCATGGACTCGACGCCGCCGGCGATGGCCAGCTCCATCTCGCCGCAGGCGATCGCCCGAAAAGCGCTGCCCACGGCATCCATACCCGAGGCACAGAGGCGATTGAGTGTCACGCCCGGTACGGTTTCCGGCAGGCCGGCCAGCAGCGCGGCCATACGCGCGACGTTGCGGTTGTCCTCGCCGGCCTGGTTGGCGCTGCCCATGAAGACCTCGTCGACCGCCGCCGGATCGAGTCCGGGGTTGCGTTCGAGCAGGGCCTTGATCGGCGTCGCGGCCAGGTCGTCGGCCCGCACGGCCGCCAGGGCGCCGCCAAAGCGGCCGATGGGTGTACGTATTGCATCGCAGATAAAGACGTCGCGTGTCACTCGTCACCTCCAGCTTGTCCGTGGGCGGCGGCGGTGCGGGCCTCGAGGGCGCGCAGAGCCTCCAGTTCTGTGTTGGTGGGCGGTGCGGTTTCGCCCAGATCGTCAGCGAAACGGATGGCCCAGCCGGTGTTCTCGATCACCTGCTCACGGGTCACGCCCGGGTGCAGCGAGGTCACTACGAATTCATTGGACCCGGCTTCGGGCTCCATGATGCACAGGTCGGTGATGATGCCCACCGGCCCATTGCCAGGCAGCCCGAGCTGCTTGCGGTGGTCACCGCCCTCGCCAAACCCGACCGAAGTGATGAACGCCAGCTTGTCGACAAAGGTGCGGTGCGACTGCTTGAGGATGATCAGCACCTTTTTTGCCGATCCGGCAATTTCCGGCGCCCCACCCGCCCCTGGCAAGCGAACTTTCGGCTGGTGATAGTCGCCGATCACCGTGGTGTTGATGTTGCCGAACTTGTCCACCTGCGCGGCGCCGAGAAAGCCGACGTCGATGCGCCCGCCCTGCAGCCAGTAGCGGAAGATCTCTGCGGTGGGCACCACAGTGTCAGCGGTCTCGGCCAGCTCGCCGTCACCGATGGACAGCGGCAGCACGGACGGCTTGGCGCCAATGGGGCCGGATTCGTAGATCAGCACCACTTCCGGTGCGTGAGTCAGGCGCGCCAGGTTCGCAGCTTTCGACGGCAGGCCGATGCCGACAAAACAGACGCTGCCGTCGCCGAGCCGGCGGGAGGCGGCAACGGTCATCATTTCGTTGGTCGAATAGTCCATCACTTGGCCCCCTGCTGCGCGGCCAGCTTGGCCCGTATCTTTTCTTGAAAGGCTGAAAAATCTTCGGTACCGCGAATGAATTCATCGATCCAGGCAGTGAAGGTGTCGCGGTCGCGAGCGATCGGGTCCCATTGCTGGTAGAAGCGGTTGTCGCGTTCGTAATAGCCATGCGCGTAAGAGGGATGCGCGCCGCCAGGCACCAGGCACACGGCGCTCAGGGCCCAGGTCGGCAATACGCAGGCGTTCATCGGCGCCTGCAGGTCGTCGACAACTTCCTCGACAGTGACAATGCAGCGCTTGGCCGCCAGCGCCGCTTCCTTTTGCACACCGAGGATGCCGGCAATGAGTACGTTGCCCTTGCGATCGGCCTTCTGTGCGTGGATCACCGTCACATCGGGACTCACGCTGGGGACGGCCGCCAGCTTCTCGCCGGTGAACGGGCAGTCGATGAACTTGATCATCGGATTGACCTTCGGCAAATCGGAACCGAGATAGGCGCGCAGCACGGCAAACGGCAGTCCGGACGCACCGGCAACGTAGGCGTTGGCCAGATCGGCATGGCTGTGCTCTTCAATTTCCAGCGGCTGCGGCCACTGCTTTTCCACCGCGTCACGCAGGCGGTGCAAGGAACCCACGCCCGGATTGCCGCCCCAGGAGAACACAAGCTTCTTCGCGCAACCGGCACCGATCAGCAGGTCATAGACCAGGTCGGGGGTCATCCGTACCAGGGTCAGGTCTTTCTTGTTCTGGCGGATCAGCTCGTGGGCAGCGGCAGTCGGAATCAGATGAGTGAAGCCTTCGAGCGCAACGGTGTCACCGTTGCTGACGAAGCGATCCACTGCTTCGCGAAGGGAAAGAAGATCGGCCATGGGTCAGTCTCGTGTGGATAGCGAAATGCGCGTAATGCGCTTGCGATTCACACTACCCAGCGAGCCCGGCCAGAACAATCCGATAATCGATTAGTTGTGCGATTAACGAACACTAACCGCCGACTGTCCGTGTGACAGGCTCAGTGGAACAGCCGGGTGCTCAGCTCCTTGCTGGCCTCCAGCAGCACCGGCAGGAAGCGGGATTCCAACTCCTGCTTGGTCACGCGGCTGGCGTGGGTGCCGACGTTCAGTGCGGCGAGTACCTGGCCGGCGGAATCCTTCAGCGGCACGGCCAGCGAGCGCAGGCCGACCTCGAGTTCCTGATCGATGATCACCCAACCCTTCTGGCGAATATCCGCAATGGAGGCGCGGATGGCTTCGGGCGTGTGCAGCGTCCGGCTGGTCTTGATCTGCAGGTTGGCATGATCGAGGTAATCGCCCAGGGCGGCGTCATCCAGCGCCGCAAGCAGGATGCGGCCCATGGACGTGCAATAGGCCGGCAGCCGGCTGCCCACGCTCAGGTCCACCGAGATGAGCCGTTGAGGTGTGGCCGAACGTGCGACATAGAGCACCTCGTCGCCCTCCAGCGTGGCCATGGAGCAGGCTTCGTGCAGCTGGTCGCTGAGGCGGTCGAGGATCGGTTGCGCGGTGACTGCCAGCGGCGTGGAGGACAGGTAGGCGTGGCCGAGCGTGAGCACCTTGGGCAGCAGCGAATAGGTGCGCCCGTCGGTGGTGGCGTAGCCCAGCTTGATCAGCGTGTGCAGGCAACGCCGCACGGCGGCACGGGGAATCTCCGTGCGGTGGCTGATCTGCGCGATGGTCAGGTGGCGCTTGCGCTCCTGGAAGGCGTGGATCACCGCCAGCCCGCGGGCCAGCGACGTCATGAAGTTCGGATCGCCGGTCAGTGCCTCTATGCGCTTGGCCGGCGACGCGATGATGGCCGGCGTCATGGGCGCAATGCTGGAGCGAGATTCGTCGGGCATGACAGGCGTCCTGGGCGAAATGCGATGGGCGATTATCGTCCAGGTGACCGATAATCGCAAAAACCTGGCTGGCTTTGGCGGTGCGATATCCGCGGCGTGACGCCTGGCAGGCGGACCGGCGAGCGAGCGGTCCGGGCTCGCTCGTCTATTTTCACGCGGCAGACCAGCCCCCTGCCTTCGCCTCGGGCCTTTTCTGTCGCGGCCAAGCCGGCGCCGCGGCGTCACCCGGGCCCCGATGGCGCCGGAGCGCGACCGGGCTACAGCAATTGCCAGGTGTAGTTGAAGATCAGCCGGTTCTCGTCGATGTCACTGCGGTAATTGGAACGCGCGGTGACGTTGCGCACCCGTACCGCCAGGTTCTTCAGCACGCCGCTCTGGAAGGTATAGCCCAGGTCCAGGTCCCGCTCCCATTCCCGCCCCTCGAAACCGGCACCCGTGTCGACGTTGTCGCCGCGCAGGTAGCGCAGGGTGGAGACCAGGCCAGGCACCCCGACGGCGGTAAAATCGAAATCGTGGCGAATCTGCCAGGAGCGTTCGTCGGCGCCGGCGAACTCATAGGTGGGCACCTCATTGCCCAGCGGGCTGACGTTGTTGAACACCCGCGGGAAGGCATCATCGCCAAACATCGCCTGGTAGCCCAGCGAGACGGTATGACCGCCGCGCTTGGCCGAGAACAGGGAAAACAGCGCCCGGTTGTCGATGTCGCCCAGCAACCGTTCGCCATCCTCCTGCGAGTCATAGAAGCCGAAGTTGGCGCCGACCACCCAGTCGCCGACCGGCTGGCTGTGCTTGAGGCTGTAGAAACGTTGGTTGTAGAGGTCTTCGAGCTGGGCGTACCAGAGGCCCGCCGTGGTACGTGACTCATTGAAGGCATAGTCGGCGCCGGCGTAGTTGAAGCGGTCGGTCGCGGCATCACCGGCCAGCTGCGGCACGTGGCCGAGCTTCGCACGCATGTTGCCGTCCCCCGCCTCGTTGAGCACGCTCGCCGAGCGGAACTGACCGGCCTGCAGGGTGAGCCCGGCGACCTCGCGGGACACCAGGCTCGCGCCTTGATAGGTCGGGGGCAGCAGGCGAATGTCGCTGAAGGTCAGCACGGGCAGGTTCGGGGTCTGCTCGCCGAGCTTCAGCTCGGTGTGCGACAGCCGCGCCTTGAGCGCCGCGCCGAGGCGGCCGAAGTCGTCCGCCGCCTTGCCGTCCTGCCCGGTCGGCAGCAGGCCGGTGTTGACCCGGCTGCGGCTGCTGTCGAGCTTGAAGCCCAGCTGGCCGAGCACGTCCACGCCGAAACCCACGGGGCCCGCTGTGTAGCCGGAGCGCACGTCGAGGATGAAACCCTGCGCCCACTCCTGGGCTCGGGATTGCCGGTTCGGCCCGACGATGTCGGCATAGTCCCGGCTGAAGAAGTAGTTGCGCGCCTGCAGGGTCGCCGTGGTGCCGTCGACGAAGCCCGGCTCGGCCGCGACAGCCGAAGAGAGACCCAGTCCGGCGAGGATGGCCAGGGCGATGCGGGAAAGGTGTGGCTGGTCTGTCATGGTTTCTACTCATTGTTGTTGTTTTTCGGGTACACGCTGCCTTTCCGCCGGCCCAGGCCGGCGGAAAGGCAGCGATTTGGGTCGAATTGAGCGGTGGCGCTCAGCGGGCCGGCTGGCCCTTTTCGGCAGCGGCCGGCGCAGCGGCGGGACGTGGGTCCGGCGGACGCTTGAGTGCCAGCAGCAGGTGCGCGGCTAGGCCGAAGATCAGCCCCCAGAACGCCGCGGACAGCCCTAGCAGAGACATGCCCGAAGCGGTCACCAGAAAGGTGATCAGCGCCGCTTCCCGATCGGCTGGTACCGACATGGCCGTGGTCAGCGCGCCGCCGATGGCGCCGAGCAGCGCCAGCCCGGCCAGGGCGGCGATCAGGGCCGCCGGAAACGCCGTGAACACCGACACCAGGGTCGCACCGAAAATGCCCAGCAGCAGGTAGAACAGGCCGCCGGACACCCCGGCAACATAGCGTCTGGCCGGGTCTTCGTGGGCTTCCCTGCCGGTGCAGATGGCCGCCGTGATCGCCGCCAGGTTCAGGCCGTGGCAGCCGAACGGCGCCAGCAGCAGGCTGCCCAGCGCGCTGGCACTGATCAGCGGGCTCGCGGGGGTCGGGTAGCCGTCGTTGCGTAGCACCGCCATGCCGGGCACGAACTGGCCGGTCAGCGCCACCATCACCAGCGGCAGCGCCACGCCAAGGATGACCTGCCAGCTAAACGCCGGGGCAATCCAGACCGGCGTTGCCAGGCCAATCACCAGCGCCTCGCTGTGCAGTTCACCGCTGGCGATCGCCATGCTGACGCCCACCAGTAGCACCGCCATGACCGCATAGCGCGGCAGCAGGCGCTTGAACGCCAGGTAGGTGACGAACATGGTCAGCACCAGCGCGGGTTGGTCCTTGACCGCGACGAACAGGCCGGTGCCGAAACGGAACAGGATGCCGGCCAGCATGGCGGCCGATATCGCCGCCGGCAGCCGGCGGATGATCCGGTCGAAGGCGCCCGACAACCCGACCAGCAGCACGATCACGCTGGACACCAGGTAGGCGCCGACCGCCTCGTTCAGGCTGATCTCCGGCAGCAGGCTGACCAGCAGCGCCGATCCCGGTGCCGACCAGGCGATGACGATCGGCACCCGGTAGCGCAGGCTGAGCACGATCCCCAGCACGCCGCTGCCGATGGACACCGTCCAGACCCAGGACGACAACAGCTCGCGCGGCAAGCTGCCCGCTTCCGCCGCCTGGAAAATGATCACCAGCGGACCGGCGTAGGAAATCACCGTCGCAATGAAGCCGGCCACTACGGCCGACAAGGAGAAATCTCGGAACAGCGTTTTCATATCGCCTCGCACGTCAGGCATGGCGCTCCGTGACAGTGTCCGGACCGCTCTTGTTGTAGGTCACGCATCCGACCCGCCATCGGGTCTTGTACTGCCCCATCCACCGCCGGCACCGCACCGATATCGGCATCGGCACGGCACGGCACGGCACGGCATCCGATTCCGCGCCTTCGCACACCTGGCATCATGCCGGTGCGTCG
>DAMBNU010000014.1:75696-75765 GCA_032064305.1 Pseudomonas sp.
CGCGCCTTCGCACACCTGGCATCATGCCGGTGCGTCGTCCCATCGCGCCGTGAAAGCCGGTGGATGAAA
>DAMBNU010000014.1:75865-91532 GCA_032064305.1 Pseudomonas sp.
CGTAGGGTGGATGACGCTTCACCCATCCAACGCCGGCATCGCGCCGATATCGGCACGGCATCCGATTCCGCGCCTTCGCACCCCTGGCATCATGCCGGTGCGTCGTCCCATCGCGCCGTGAAAGCCGGTGGATGAAAAGAGCGTCATCCACCCTACGGTGCCCCGTGTCCCGCGCTCGGCCAAACCAGGCGTAGGGTGGATGACGCTTCACCCATCCAACGCCGGCATCGCGCCGATATCGGCATCGGCATCGGCGTCCGAATTCGAGCCTCCGCACTTCTGGCATCATGCCGGTGCGTCGTCCCATCGCGCCGTGAAAAGCCGGTGGATGAAAAAAGCGTCACCCACCCTACGTCAGCCGCGACATCCCTGCTTGCCGCCGCCGCGCCTCACGCCTCTTGCAGGGCCCGCGGACGGTTGCTGCGCTGTTCGGCATCAGGCGCCGGGGCTTGCTGTAGCTGGAAGTCGAAGGCGACTTCGGCAAACCGTCCGGGCACGCCGCGGGCCTTTGCCGCCTCGGGGTCGTCGTTGAAATGGATATCGCCGACCAGGCCATCACGGGTGGCGTAGGCGAAGTCGTCCCACAGGTACTTGTCGCCGGACAGGTTGATCTGCGTGGTCAGGTGACGATGGCCGGGCGCCGAGATGAAGAAATGGATATGCGCAGGGCGCTGCCCGTGCCGGCCCAGCTGGTTCAGTACTTCCTGGGTTGGACCATCCGGCGAGCAGCCGTAGCCGGACGGCACGATGCTGCGCGCGCGGTAACGCCCCTCGGCATCGGTGATGATTCGGCGGCGCAGGTTGTAATCCGTTTGGCTTTTGTCGAAGTACGAGTAGTTGCCCTGGGTGTTGGCGTGCCACAGGTCCACCGTAGCACCGGCCAGTGGTTTGCCATCCGGCCCGGTAACCTGGCCGTGAAGGAACATCACGGTCGCGATGCCATCTTCGCTGCCGTCATCCATACGCGCTTCGCCTTCCACGATCGGTGCGCCGGCGACGTAAAGCGGCCCTTCGATGGTGCGCGGGGTGCCACCGGTCAGGCCGACCTGAGCGTCCTTGGCATCTTCGAGCAAGTCGAGAAAATGCTCGAGGCCGAGCCCGGCCGCCAGCAGACCAGCTTCATTGCGGCCGCCGAGGCGGTTGATGTAATCCACCGCTTTCCAGAACTCATCCTGAGTGATTTCCAGGTCTTCAATGATTTTTGCCGCATCGGACAGAATGCGGTGGGTCACGGTCTTCATGCGAGTGCTGCCCTGGTCGTTCTGAAAGCCGCTGGCTTCCTTGAAGAATTGCTGGACTTCCGGGGAATGGGAGATTTTCACAGTCATGGCTCAGGCCTCGTCTTGTAGTTGTGGTGACGCGGGTTGATTGGCCGGCGCACACCGGCCTTTTTCAGGTTCGATCAGCTATCGTCTTCACGAATCGAGGACGGATGCCGGCACAGCGGATTGACCTCGATCTCCATGTAGGGGAACAGCGGCAGCTGCATCAGGGTGTCGTGCAGTTCCTGAACGCTGGCCACATCGAACACGCTGTAGTTGGCGTACTGGCCGGCGATGCGCCAGAGGTGCCGCCACTTGCCTTCACGCATCAGGCCCTGGGCCAGTTCCTTCTCGTCAGCCTTCAGCTTGAACGCCTTGCCGGGGTCCATATCGACGGGCAGTTTTACGATCATCTTTACGTGGAACAGCATCGGTTCAGCCTCCGGTTACGTGCGGCTGAAGAACGCCAGGCGCTCTTCGTCGAGGGTCAGGCCAAGGCCCGGCGTGCGCGGCACTTCCAGCTGGAAGTCGCGATAGACCGGCGCCTCGGTGACGATTTCTTCGGTGAGCAGCAGCGGCCCGAACAGCTCGGTACCCCAGGTAAGTTGCTTGAGGGTGACAAAGGCATGCGCCGAAGCCAGGGTGCCGATGGCGCCTTCGAGCATGGTCCCGCCGTACAGCGCAATGCCGGCGGCCTCGGCGATCTGCGCGGTACGCAGCACGGCACGCGGGCCGCCGTTCTTGGCAATCTTTAAGGCGAATATGCTGGCCGCGCCATCGGCGGCCAGGCTAAAGGCATCCTCGACGCTTTCGATGGACTCGTCGGCCATGATCGGTGCCGGGCTGCGCTGGTTCAGGCGGATCTGACCACCGCGGTTGATCCGCGAGATCGGCTGCTCGATCAGGTCGATGCCGTTGTCACCAAGGATGCGGCAAGCGCGCAGCGCCACCGACTCGTCCCACGCCTGGTTAACGTCGACGCGCACGCTGGCGCGCTCGCCGAGGGCCTGCTTGATGGCGATGACGTGCTTGAGGTCGGCATTCACTTCACCGGCGCCGATTTTCAGCTTGAAGAGGCGATGGCGGCGGATGTCGAGCATGCGCTCGGCCTCCTCGATGTCCTTCGCCGTGTTGCCGCTGGCCAGGGTCCAGGCGACTTCCAGGCTGTCGCGCACGCGGCCGCCGAGCAGCTCGCTGACCGGCAGCCCAAGGCGCTTGCCCTGGGCGTCCAACAGCGCGCTTTCCAAGCCGGACTTGGCAAAGGTGTTGCCCTTGGCGGCCTTGTCCAGCCGCAGCATGGCGGCGTTGATGTTCGTCGCATCCTGACCCACCAGCAGCGGGCCGAGATGGCTGTCGATGTTCTGCTTGATGCTTTCCGGGCTCTCGTTGCCGTAGGCCAGCCCACCGATGGTGGTGGACTCTCCGATGCCTTCGATGCCGTCACTGCAGTTCACGCGGATGATCACCAGCGTCTGCTGCTGCATGGTGTGCATCGCCAGCTTGTGCGGGCGAATGGTCGGCAGGTCGACGATCAACGTCTGGATGCCTTCGATCAGGACTGTGCTCATGTGGTGCGTTCCCTTGAGTGCGTTAGGTCAGGCTGGCGCCGGACGCCAGGGCTGCCGGGCTCGCCTGGGCGCGGCCGGCGCTGATGGCGAACAGGGTCATTGCCAGCGCGGCGATCACGCCGGGGATGGCAAAGGCCATGAAATTCAGCTGCAGCGGCAGGTTGATGCCCATCAGCGCGCCGCCGAGCAGCGGTCCGACGATGGCGCCGTTGCGGCCGATGCCCGAGGCCCAGCCGAGGCCAGTGGAGCGGATCGACAGGCCATACAGCTGCGCCGCGCCGGCGTAGAGCAGGATCTGCGTACCGATAGTGGTGGCCCCGGCCACGCCGATCAGCAGGTAGAGCACCGGCATCGGGCTGTTGACGCCGAGCAGACTGATCGAGACGCCCGCGGCGATGAAGAAGCCGATCATCACCTTGGTCAGGTTGTAGCGGTCGCCCAGGTAGCCGCCGAGGATGGCCCCGGCCATGCCGCCGAAGTTCAGCGCCAGGAGGAACGACAGGCTCGATCCCAGGCTGTAGCCGGCGTTGGCCATCAGCTTCGGCAACCAGGAGCTGAGCGCGTAGACCATCAGCAGGCAGCAGAAGAACGCCACCCACAGGCACAGGGTGCGTATCGCACGGCCGTCCCGGAACAGCTCGACGACCGAAGCACTGCCCTTCTTCGCTTCGCTCATCAACAGCAGGTCCGCCGCACCCACTTCGCGCTGCGGGTCGACGCGACGCAGCAGTGCCCGCGCCTGTTCGGTGCGCCCCTGGCGCACCAGGAAGCCGATCGATTCGGGCAGGTAGTAGAGGATCAGCGGCAACAGCAGCAGCGGCACGGCGGCAGCAAAGAACATCGACTCCCAGCCGAAGCGTGGCAGCATGAAGATGCCGACGCCTGCCGAGAGCATGCCGCCCACCGAGTAACCGCTGAACATGATCGCGACCAGGGTGCTGCGCAGCCGCTTGGGCGCGTACTCGTTCATCAGCGCGACGGCGTTGGGCATCAGCCCGCCGCAGCCGAGCCCGGCGATGAATCGGTAGACGCCGAACTCGGTCGGACTGGCGGCGAAACCGTTGAGGATGGTGGCGCCGGAGAACAGCGCAAAGCAGATGGCGATGCCCTTCTTGCGCCCTATCCGATCGGCCAGGCTGCCGAAGGTCAGCGCGCCGAACATCATGCCGAACAGCGCGTAGCTGCCCAGGGCACCGGCTTGCAGCGGGCTCAGGTTCCATTCCTGCATTACCGACGGCAGCACCACGCCGTAGATGAACAGGTCGTAGCCATCGAAGATCAGCAGCAGCGCGCACAGCGCCATAACCATCCAGTGGAAGCGGTTGAACCGCGCGTTATCGATTGTTCGGGTGACGTCTATCGTTCGCATGGCATGGGTCTCTTTTGTTGTTGTTGTCGAAACTGCACAGGGTGGCGTGTGGGTCTGGCGACCTCGGATCAGCCGAGGTCGCCGCCTCCGACGGGTAGCGTCACGCCGGTGATATAGGAGGCATCGTCAGACGCCAGGAAGAGGATCGCCGCGGCCTGCTCGTCGATCGTTCCGTAGCGTTTCATTAGCGATGAGTCGACGGTCTGATCGATGATCTGCTGGTACCAGATCTTTTCCTGCTCGCTCTGCTCGGCGGCGTTGCGCGGAATGCGGCGCGGCGGCGCTTCGGTGCCACCCGGCGCGGTGGCGTTGACGCGAATGCCGCGCTCGGCGTTCTCGAAGGCCAGGCACGCGGTCAGCGCATTGACGCCGCCCTTGGCCGCGCCGTAGGGCACGCGATTCAGGCTGCGGGTGGCAATGGAGGAAACATTGACGATGGCGCCCGCGCCCTGTTCCAGCATGTGCGGCAGTGCGGCGTGGCAGCACCACAGCGTGGGGAACAGCGAGCGGCGCACTTCGGCCTCGATCTCGGCTTCCTGGTAATGCTCGAAGGGCTTGGCCCAGATGGTGCCGCCTACGTTGTTGACGAGGATGTCGAGGCGGCCGAAGCGCGCCTTCGCGGCATCCATCACCCGATGGCAGTCGGCGAACTGTTCGAGATCGGCGGTCAGTGTCAGCACCTCGACGCCCTTGGCGCCCAGCTCATCGGCCAGTTCATGGACCAGCTCGGAACGGTCGACCAGCACCAGCCGGCCACCCTCTTCGCCCATCCGCTCTGCCGCACGCCGACCAATGCCCTGCGCGGCGCCGGTGATAACCGCGACTTTGTTTTCAAAACGATTGCGCATCTACCTGTCCTCGATAGTCGAAGCCACGCGCAAACCCCTGTAGGAGCGAGCTTGCTCGCGAAGCTTTTTTTGGGACGTTGATCCAGGCGAACCTGCTGGCCTTTTCGCGAGCAAGTACCGTTGGGTGGGCTTTAGCCCACCGCCAGCACCCCATTGGTGGGCTAAAGCCCACCCTAAAAATTTGAACTGCGGCGTTGATCGTTCCAACGCTCCGCGTGGAATGCCGCCCTCGACGCTCCACGTCGCCGCAGTGCGTCACAAACAGGGCTCCCACGCTGGAGCGTGGGAACTAGGCGCTGGCGGCAAACTTCTCGTAGTAGAAATTCGCCGGCTCCAGCCCTTGTTCACGAATGAACCCGCTGACCGCCTCGACCATCGGTGGCGGGCCGCAGAGGTAGATATCCACTTCACCGTCGTTGAGGTGCCTGGGCTCGATGTGCTGGGTCACGTAGCCTTTCTGTGGATAGGCGCTGTCCGGGCTGGCGACGCAGGCGCTGTAGGTAAAGTTGGGGATGCGCGCGGCGAAGGCCTCGAGCTTGTCCATCTCCACCAGGTCGTGGTCGTGGGTGACGCCGTAGATCAGGTGCAGCGGATGCTCGCTACCCTGCTCGGCGATCTTCTCCAGCATCGCGGTGAAAGGCGCGAGGCCGGTGCCGCCGGCCAGCAACAGCAACGGCCGCTTGATCTCGCGCAGGTAGAAGGCGCCGAGCGGGCCGGCCAGGTTGACGCTGTCGCCCGCCTTGGCGAGGTTGGTCAGGAAGCTGCTCATCAGCCCGCCCGGCACGTTGCGGATCAGGAAGCTGACTTCGCCGTCCTTTTGCAGCGAGCTGAAGGAATAGGCGCGGGTCTGGTCGCTGCCGGGCACCTGCAGGTTGACGTACTGCCCGGGCAGGAACGCCAGCTGGTTCAGAGATTCGCCCTTGATCGACAGTGCGATGGTGCTCTCGGAGAGCTGGCGCACATTGCTGATGGCGGCCTGGTAGTTGGCCTGCTGGGTCTTGCAGATGTCAGAAGCGGCCGGCACGCGAATCACGCAGTCGCTTTCGGCGCGCATCTGGCAGGTCAGCACGTAACCCTGCTCGGCTTCGGCTTCGCTCAGCGCGTCCTCGATGTATTCCTCGCCGAGGTCGTAGCGACCGCTTTCGGCGAAGCACTTGCAGGCTCCGCAGGCACCGTCCCGGCAATCCAGCGGGACGTTGATGCCTTGGCGGTAGGCGGCATCGGCGACGGTTTCGCCTAAGTTGGCGTCGATGAAACGGGTGACGCCGTCTTCGAAGTTCAATGCGATCTTGTGAGTCATGGCGGCGCCCTCAGAGGTGGTACACGTCGATCATCTGGCGGATGTAGTCGTTCTTCAGCACGACCTTCTTGGCCTTGATCAGCGGGTTCTCGCCGCGGGTATCGAGGGTGTAGAAGCTGGTGCCGTAGAAGTGGTCGACCGTCTTGTAGCGAAAGCTCATCGTGTGCCAGTTGAAGCGCAGCTTGCAGACGCCATCGGCCTGCTCGAGCAGTTCGAGGTTGCTGATGTTGTGGCTCGTGCGCGTATCCGGAATGGTCGCGCTGGAACGCTCGGTGCGGATGCGGAATACCCGGTCTTCGAGGCCGCTGCGGTTGCCGTACCAGATCAGCGAAATTTCGCTCATCGGGTCCTGGGTCAACTGGTCGCGGTCATCCCAGGCTGGCATCCAGAAGGTGGCGTCCGGCGCATAGAGTTCGAGCCAGGCGTCCCAATCCTTGTCATCCAGATAGCGCGCTTCGCGGTAGAGGAAGTCGCGGGCGGTTTCGTAGGAAAGCGTCATCACGCGCCCTCCACGTGGATCAGTTGGTCCTGCTCTTCCTTGAGCCCCTTGATCATCTGCTGCTGCCAATAATGGTGTTGCAGCACAAACAGGCCTTCATCCTCCGTGCGCATGCCGCTCATCTGCGGGTGCAGGTCGATCTCCTGCGCACCTTCATCGGCGCCGTCGATCCAGTGCTTGGCTCCGCGGGACATGTCGTTCCATTCCATCGCCCGGCCGGCGAAGCCCTGCTGGCAGGCGCGGAATTCTTCCAGGTCATCCGGCGTGGCCATGCCGCTGACGTTGAAGAAGTCTTCGTACTGGCGGATGCGGCGGGCGCGGGCTTCGGCGCTCTCGCCCTTGGGGGCAATGCAATAGATGGTGACTTCGGTCTTGTCGACGGAGATCGGCTTGGCGATGCGCAGCTGCGAGCCGAACTGGTCCATCAGGTACAGGTTCGGGTAGAGGCAGAGGTTGCGCGAGTTCTCGATCATCCAGTCGGTCCGCGCCTGGCCGACCTCGGCGATCATCTCGTCGCGGCGCGCATAAAGCGGACGGTCTTCCGGGTTGTCCCAGCGGGTCCAGAGCAGCAGGTGGCCGTTCTCGAACGAGTTGAAGCCGCCACCCTTCTTGCCCCAGCCGCCGGCACTCATGGCGCGGATGTCGTCACCGGCCTCTTTCAGCTTGCGCTGCTGCTGGGTGGCGGCGTAGTTCCAGTGCACGGCAGTGACGTGGTAGCCGTCGGCGCCGTTTTCGGCCTGCAGCTTCCAGTTGCCTTCGTACACGTAGGTGGAGGAGCCGCGCAGCACTTCGATGCCGTCCGGCGACTGGTCGACCACCATATCGATGATCTTTTTCGATTCGCCGAGGAAGTCTTCCAGCGGCGCGACGTCTTCACGCAAGCTGCCGAACAGGAAGCCGCGGTAGGACTCGAAACGGGCGATCTTCTTAAGATCATGGGAGCCGTCGCAGTTGAAGCTGTCGGGGTAGCCGGCTTCTTTCGGGTCCTTGACCTTCAGTAGCTTGCCGGAGTTATTGAACGTCCAGCCGTGGAACGGGCAGGTATAGGTCGCCTTGTTGCCGCTCTTGAAGCGGCAAAGCATGGCGCCGCGATGGCTGCAGGCATTGATGAAGGCGTTGAGTTCGCCATCCTTGTTGCGCGCGATGAAGATCGGCTGACGCCCCATCTGGGTCGTGTAGTAGTCGTTCTTCTCGGGGATCTGGCTCTCGTGAGCGAGGTACAGCCAGTTGCCCTCGAAGATGTGTTTCATCTCCAGATCGAACAACCGAGGGTCGGTGAACATCTCGCGCTTGCAGCGAAAGACGCCCTTCTCTTTATCTTCTTCTAGCAGCGAATCAAGGTAGTCGAATCCCAGGGACATGGCCGGGGCCTCCATTGTTATTGTGTCTACGTGATGAAGGCTACGGCGCGGGAGATGGCATCAATATCCGCTTCCTGCAGGACCTCTATCCGTTTTCTGCAATGGGAGGGCGGCGCGGATAAATGGGGGACGGCGCGCACTGACGGGCCGGATCGGAGCGGTGGGAGCGCTTAGAGCCGGTTAATTACCGTCGGTCTGGGGAGGCATAGCCTGCCGCCGACCGTTGTGCCGGCGCGGCAGGCGGGATTTAGCGAGGGTCCAACACAGCAGAGATGCAATGGGCCAGTGCATCCTGATCGAAGGGCTTGGCGAGCCGGGGCAGCGAGCCGCCCAGGCCGCTCAGCTTGTCGGCATAGCCGGTGGCCAGGACCACCGGCAGGCTCGGGTAGCGATGGCGGATCAGTTCGGCCAGCTGCGAGCCGGTCATGTGCGGCATGGCCTGGTCGGTAAGCACCAGCTGGACGTCGCGCGTAGCGAGGATTTCCAGGGCCCGCTCGGCCGAGGTGGCTTCGAACACCTGGCAGCCCAGGTCCTCGAGCATCGCCCCGGTGGTCATCAGGACCAGCGGGTCGTCGTCCACCGCCAGCACGCTGATGGCCAAGGGGCCGTGGGAGACGCTCGGCTGCGGCCGTTCCACCTCCGCCGCTGCAGGGGCGTCGGCGGCCAGCGGCAACCAGAGTTCGGCGGTGGTGCCGGCGCCCTTCTGGCTCTTGAGCACCAGCCGGCCGCCCGACTGCGCCGCCAGGCCATGAACCATGGACAGCCCCAGGCCGGTGCCCTTGCCGACGCCTTTGGTGGTGAAGAAGGGTTCGGTCGCCTGGTCCAGTGTTGCCTGGTCCATGCCCTCGCCCTCGTCGGCCAGCGCCAGGCAGAGGTAATCGCCTGGCGCGAGCGGCCCTTCGCGACCGGCCAGCCGGCGCTCGTGAGCGGAGATGGTGACGGTGCCGCCGTCGGGCATGGCGTCGCGGGCGTTCACCGCCAGGTTGAGCAACGCCAGCTCCATCTGGTTGGCATCCGCCAGCACACGCTTGAGCGACAACGGGAAGCGGGTCTCGACCTCGATGCGCGGGCCCAGCGACTGCCGCAGCAGATCCGCCATCCCGCGCACCAGCGCGGACATGTCGACCAGTTCGAGGTGCAGTTCCTGGCGCCTGGCAAAGGCCAGCATGCGCTGGGACAGGGACACGCCGCGCTCGGCGCCCTGGATCGCGTTGTCCAGCAGCGGCACGAGCCGCGGATCGCCGTCGACCCGCCGGCGGACGAGCTCCAGGCCACCGAGCACGGCCATCAGCAGGTTGTTGAAATCGTGGGCGATGCCGCCGGTCAAGCGGCCGAGCGACTCCATCTTCTGCGACTGAAACAGCGCCTCGCGGGCCTTTTCCAGGGCGCGCTGGGCCTCGACGCTTTCGGTGATGTCGCGAGTGACCTTGGCAAAGCCGAGCAACACACCGGACTCGCTGCGGATCGGGTCGACCACCACGTTCGCCCAGAACCGCGAGCCATCCTTGCGCACCCGCCAGCCCTGGCTTTCGAAGCGGCCGTCACGCAGGGCCGCGGCCAGGCCGCGCTGGGGCGCGCCGCGCTGCCGGTCTTCCTCGCTGAAGAACACCGAATAATGCTGGCCGATGACCTCGTCGGGTCGGTAGCCCTTGATGCGCTGCGCGCCGGCATTCCAGTTGGTGATGATGCCGGTCGGGTCGAGCATGTAGATGGCGTAGTCGGTGACGCTGTGCACCAGCAGGCGGAACTGTTGCTCGCTCTGCTTGAGTGATTCCTCGGCGAGCTTGCGCTCGGTGAGGTCACGGGTAATCTTGGCGAAGCCGATCAGGCTGCCGTCCGGCGCCCGCATCGGATCGACCACCACGTGGCACCAGAAGCGCGAACCGTCCTTGCGCACCCGCCAGCCCTCGCCTTCGAAACGCCCGGCGGCCGCCTGGTCCAGGGTGCGCTGCGGCATGCCGGCCGCGCGGTCTTCGGCCGTGTAGAAGCGGGAGAAGTGCTGGCCGATGATCTCCGCCTCTTCGTAGCCCTTGAAGCGCCGGGCGCCGGCGTTCCAGCTGACCACGGTGCCGCTGGCATCGAGCATGTAGATGGCGTAATCGGTCACCGCATCGATCAGCAGGCGATAGCGGTCCTGCAGGTCAAGCGGTGTGTTCGAGGAGGCAACCCCTGGCATGCAATACCCCGGTCGAATGATTGAACCGCAATGATGACCGGCGCAGGCCTGAAAGGCACGCCCCGGCGATCGAGCTACCACCAGCATAGGCAACTGGCGCTGCCGAGAGTTCGGCGCCGGACCCACAACGCGGCGGGGTTGGCCCGGGCTGTGCGGCAGGTCACAGCCTGGCCCGGGGAGAGGCGCCGGTCGATCGGCTAGTGATGCTTGCGCAGGGTGTCGGATGGGAGCTCGCCAAAAACGCTCTTGTAGCTCTCGGAGAACCGCCCGAGGTGAAGGAACCCGTAATCCATGGCGATCTCGGTGATGTTGCGCACCCGGCCCGAGGGATCGCTCAGGCGGCCGTGAATCTGTTCGAGCTTGCGCTGGCGGATGTAGGACTTGGGCGTGGTGCCGGCCTTGCGTTCGAACAGCAGGTAGAGCGAGCGCGGGCTCATGTTGGCCAGCTGCGCCAGCTGTTGGATGGAGATGTCCTGCTTGAGGTGCTCGTCGATGTAGTCGGTGATGCGTCCGAACGACGGGCAGCTGTCGCCCAGCGGCTCGCGCAGGATGTTGTTGGCCAGGGTGCAGAGCAGCTTGGAGGCGATGACCCGGCTGTACTGCTCCTGCAACTGCGGCACGCAATGCTCGGCCTCGGCTTCCTGGCAGATCAGCCCGAGCAGGCTTTCGATGCCGTCGAGCTGCCTGAGATCATAGCGGCTGGCGGCGAAGCGAATGCCCTCCCCCGGCGCCCGCCACTGGTTGTCGGCGCAGGCCGTCTCCAGGAACGAAGTGGGCAGCTTGACGATGAGCTTTTCACAGTCGTCCGAATAGGTCAGGTCGACCGGGTCGTCCGGGTTGATCAGCAGCAGCTCGCCGGGCGTGAAGCAGTGCTCCTGGCCGCGGCCGCGCCAAAGGCAGTGCCCGCGTTGCAGCAATTGCAGGTGGTAGATGGTTTCGAGTGCCGGCGAAGTGACGTGCACGCTGCCACCGTAGCTCAGCTTGCACAGGTCGAGCTTGCCGAATCGGCAGTGGCTCAGGCTCGCCTGCGGCCGACCGCTGCGCGGCAGCTGGATGCAGTGCGCACCGACGTGCTGGTTGACGTACTCCGACACCGCATGGGGGTCGGCACGTTCGAAAATCCGGCTTTTCGCATTCAGCAGACTGTCCATCACAAGGCACTCTCGTCGTTATTGCCGTTGTTCTTGTTTTTTGCTGCCCGGGGCCGGGCGTATCGCGGCGCCCCGTCCGCCCTCACCTGTTCTCTGCGCGTCCTGGAAGACAGGCAATCCGCCCGCAGGGCGAGGCCTCCGGCTGCCTGAAGCATAGAAGATCGCGCCTGGCCCGGCAGCGCGGACGTCCGGTAACCGCACGCTTTCAGCCCTCCGGCGACCATCGGATGGCGGCGCCGGGGTTGCCGATCAGGCGGGGCGCCGCGGGAAGTGAGGCGCGGCGCACAAGGTATCGGCGATGGCCTGGGCGGCTACCGATAACTCGTGTCCCGGCTTGGTCAGGATGCCCACCGGCCGCTCGATCACCGGATCACCCAGCGCGACGCAGCGGGCACCCAGTTCGAGCATCTGCTCGCGGCACAGCGCCGGGACCGCACTGACCCCCAGGCCACTGGCGACCATCCGGCCAACCGTCGCCAGCTGGTGACTCTCGAACTGCACACGAAGCTGGCGGCCACGCGGCCGCAGGTGCTCTTCGAGCATGACGCGCACCGTCGAAGGCCGTTGCAGGGCGATGAAGGGTTGGCCGAGCAAGGCGTCCCAGCTCAGTTCGTCCGCGCCAGCCAGCGCCGAGTCGGCCGGCACCACCGCGACGAAACGGTCGACGTACAGCGGCGTGAAGATCAGCGGCGTGCTCGGCTCGGGCTCGAAGGCGATGCCGATCTCCACCTGGCGGTCGCGGACCATTTCCATGACCTGCTCGTTGATCACGTCGTGCACTGTGACGCTGATCGACGGGTAACGATCACGAAAGGTCCGTAGCACCGCCGGCAGCAGGTTGCCGGCGAAGGACGGCATCGAGGCCAGCGCCACCCGGCCCTGCTGCAGGGTGAATCGCTGGCGCAGCTCGTCCTCGGCGTTGTCCCAGTCGGCCAGCAAGCGGCGCGCCAGGGGCAGCAGCGTCTCGCCTTCAGGCGTCAGGGCGACGGCCCGCGTGGTGCGGCTGAACAGGCGGCCACCGAGGCCGTCTTCCAGTGCCTTGATCGTCAGGCTCAGCGCCGATTGTGACAGGTGTAGGCGTTCGCCGGCCTGGGCGAAGCTCAGCGCCTGCGCCACGGCGAGGAAGGCACGCAATTGTTTGACGGTCATCGAATCGGGTTCCACGTGAAGGCAGTGCAGCTTTGTTTCGTTTTATCAATCAATCACGCTTAAAAATCAACTTAACAAATGCGACTGGCGGAGGAACACTCGGGATTCAGCTCAACGGGCAAATCCAACAACAAGAAGGAAAGGTTTATGGCTGGTTTCGACAAGCGCGTGAATTCCTATGCCGAGGCACTTGAAGGCCTGGAAGACGGCATGACCGTTCTAGCCGGTGGCTTCGGCCTGTGCGGCATACCTGAAAACCTGATCGCCGAAATCAAGCGCAAGGGCACCCGCGACCTGACAGTTGTTTCGAATAACTGCGGCGTCGACGGGTTCGGCCTCGGGGTACTGCTGGAGGATCGGCAGATCCGCAAGATGATTGCCTCCTACGTGGGTGAAAACGCGCTGTTCGAAAAGCAGCTGCTCAACGGCGAGCTGGAGGTCGAACTGACGCCTCAGGGCACCTTGGCTGAAAAAATGCGCGCCGGCGGCGCCGGCATTCCTGCTTTCTATACGGCCACCGGTTACGGTACGCCCATCGCCGAAGGCAAGGACGTACGCGAATTCAACGGTCGCCCGCATATCCTCGAGCACGCCATCACCGGCGACTTCGCCATCGTCAAGGGCTGGAAGGCCGACCGCTACGGCAACGTCATCTACCGCCACACCGCGCAGAACTTCAACCCGCTGGCGGCAGCCGCCGGGAAGATCACGGTGGTCGAGGTCGAGGAAATCGTCGAGCCCGGCGAGATCGATCCCACCCAGATTCACACGCCCGGCATCTACGTCGACCGCATCATCTGCGGCACCTTCGAAAAGCGCATCGAAAAGCGCACCGTCCGCGCCTGATCAAAAGAACAAGAGGAACAGACCATGGCACTTTCCCGCGAACAAATGGCCCAGCGCGTCGCCCGCGAACTGCAGGACGGCTTCTACGTGAACCTCGGCATCGGCATCCCGACCCTGGTCGCCAACTACGTGCCCGAGGGCATGGAAGTGATGCTGCAATCAGAGAACGGCCTGCTCGGCATGGGCGCGTTTCCCACGGAAGACGAACTCGATGCCGACATGATCAACGCCGGCAAACAGACTGTTACCGCCCGCGTCGGGGCGTCCATTTTCAACTCGGCCGAATCCTTCGCGATGATCCGCGGTGGGCATATCGACCTCACCGTGCTCGGCGCTTTCGAGGTCGACGTACAGGGCAACATCGCCTCCTGGATGATTCCCGACAAGCTGGTCAAGGGCATGGGCGGCGCCATGGATCTGGTTGCGGGCGCCGAAAACATCATCGTACTGATGACGCACGCCTCCAAGGATGGCGAGTCCAAGTTGCTGCCCAAGTGCACCCTGCCGCTGACCGGCGCCGGCTGCATCAAGCGCGTGCTGACCGATCTGGCCTACCTGGAAATCGAGAACGGCGCCTTCGTCCTCAAGGAGCGCGCCCCAGGCGTGAGCGTCGAGGAAATCGTCGCCAAGACTGCCGGTGAGCTGGTGGTGCCGGATCACGTGCCGGAAATGACGTTCTAAGCGCACACGTTTCCTTGTAGGAGCGAGCTTGCTCGCGAAGGCTCTACAGAGCCCAGCGACCGCCCGCTCTCTGCCACACCCGACTCAACCGGAGCAAGAACATGCAAGACGTTGTTATCGTAGCCGCCACCCGCACCGCCATTGGCGCCTTTCAAGGCAGCCTGGCCAACATTGCCGCGCCGGATCTGGGCGCTGCCGTGATCAAGCGCCTGCTCAAGCAGACGAAGCTCAACCCTGCCGAAGTCGACGAAGTGATTCTCGGCCAGGTACTGACCGCCGGCTCCGGGCAGAACCCGGCGCGTCAGGCGTCGATCAAGGCCGGCCTGCCCCATGCCGTACCGTCATTCACGCTGAACAAGGTCTGCGGCTCGGGCCTGAAGGCGCTGCATCTGGCGACCCAAGCCATTCGCTGCGGCGATGCCGAGGTGATCATTGCCGGGGGCCAGGAAAACATGAGCCTGGCCCCCTACGTCCTGCCCAAGGCACGCACCGGACTGCGCATGGGCCATGCCGAGCTGGTCGACAGCATGATCAGCGATGGCCTTTGGGATGCCTTCAATGATTTCCATATGGGGATCACGGCGGAGAACCTCGTCGACAAGTACCAGCTCAGCCGTGAAGCGCAGGACGCATTTGCCGCGTCATCACAGCAGAAGGCCGTCGCCGCCATCGAGGCCGGGCATTTCAACGACGAGATCACGCCCATCGAAATTCCTCAGCGCAAAGGTGATCCGCTGCGTTTTGACACCGACGAGCAACCGCGTGCCGGCACCACCGCCGAGTCACTGGCCAAACTCAGGCCAGCCTTCAAGAAGGACGGTTCGGTCACCGCCGGCAACGCCTCCAGTCTCAACGACGGCGCCGCGGCGGTGTTGCTGATGAGCGCCGACAAAGCCAAGGCTCTCGGCCTGCCGGTGCTGGCGACGATCAAGGCCTACGCCAACGCAGGCGTTGACCCAGCAATCATGGGCATCGCGCCGGTCTCGGCCACCCGTCGCTGCTTGGACAAAGCCGGCTGGTCGCTCGACGAGCTGGACCTGATCGAAGCCAACGAGGCCTTCGCCGCCCAAGCCCTGTCGGTCGGCCAGGAACTGGGCTGGGATGCGAGCAAGGTCAACGTCAACGGCGGCGCCATCGCCTTGGGCCACCCGATTGGAGCTTCGGGATGCCGTGTGCTGGTCACGCTGCTGCACGAGATGATTCGCCGCGACGCGAAAAAAGGCCTTGCCACGCTGTGCATCGGCGGCGGCCAGGGCGTCGCGCTGGCCATCGAACGCGCTTGACGCCACGCGGGATCTTGTAGGTGCAGGTTCTACCTGCGAAAAGGGCCACGATCTCGGCTGGACCACAGGTCGCAGGCAGAGCCTGCTCCTACGGCACAGCGGCTTTGTGTAGGAGCAGGTTCTACCTGCGAAAAGGGCCACGATCCCGGCTGGCACCACAGGTCGCAGGCAGAG
>DAMBNU010000014.1:91632-114108 GCA_032064305.1 Pseudomonas sp.
CCTGCTCCTACAGCACAGCGGCTTTGTGTAGGAGCAGGTTCTACCTGCGAAAAGGTACACGACCCCGGCTGGCACCACAGGTCGCAGCCAGAGCCTGCTCCTACAGCACAGCGGCTTTGTGTAGGAGCAGGTTCTACCTGCGAAAAGGGCCACGACCCCGGCTGGCACCACAGGTCGCAGGCAGAGCCCGCTCATACAGCACAGCGGCTTTGTGTAGGAGCAGGTCCTACCTGCGAAAAGGGCCGCGATCCCGGCTGGCACCACAGGTCGCAGGCAGAGCCTGCTCCTACAGCTACAGCACAGCGGCTTTGTGTAGGAGCAGGTACTACCTGCGAAAAGGGCCACGATCCCGGCTGGCACCATAGGTCGCAGGCAGAGTCCGTTCCTACACGAGCCTTTATAGCGACAACCACTACAAGCGGTAATAAAAACAAGGACCAATCCATGCTTAACGCCATCACTTCAGCGAGTGTAAAGCTCGTACAGCGATACCTGCCCTCACCTTTCGTATTCGCGATATTGCTCAGCCTTATCGTGCTCGCCGCGAGCATGCTCGTCACCGGCCAGGGCCTGCCTTCAATGGCGAAACACTGGGGCACCGGCTTCTGGAACCTGCTCACCTTCGCCATGCAGATGGCACTGATCCTGGTCACGGGCCATGCCCTGGCCAGCGCACCCACCATCCATCGCCTGCTGGCAGGCCTGGCGCAAACTGCACGCACACCGGGCCGCGCCGTGGTGCTCGTCACGCTGGTGGCCTTGACCGGCTCCTGGATCAACTGGGGTTTCGGTCTGGTGATCGGCGCGGTATTCGCCCGCGCGCTGGCCCGTGAAGTAAAAGGCGTCGATTACCCGCTGCTGGTCGCGGCGGCCTACTCGGGCTTTCTGATCTGGCACGGCGGACTGTCCGGTTCCATTCCACTGTCGCTGGCGACCGGCGGCGCGGATTTGGAACGCATGACCGGCGGCGTGGTAACGAGCGCCATCGGCGTTGGCGACACCCTGTTCACCACCATGAACCTGACGATCATCGCGCTGCTGGTAATCGGTCTGCCGATCCTCAACTGGGCCATGCATCCGAAAGACCCGAAGGTCGCGGACCCGGCGAAACTGCTCGATCCCGCCCATGAGGCCCTTCCGCGCAGTACCCTGGCGCAGCGGATGGACGACAGCCGCATCCTCAACCTGATCATCGTTGCGCTGGCTGTGGTCTATTTCGGCTACTACTTTGCCGAGAACGGCTTTGCCCTGACGCTAAATATTGTCATCGGGCTGTTCCTGTTCATCGGCCTGGCGCTGCACGGCTCCCCGGAGCGCTACATGCGCGCAGTGCAGGACGGGATCGGGGGTATCAGTGGCATCGTCATCCAGTTCCCCTTCTATGCCGGGATCATGGGCATGATGGTCGGCGCCAACGCCGAAGGGCTGTCGCTGGGTCGGCAGATCACCGACACCTTCATCGCCTGGTCATCGGCCGATACCTTCCCGGTACTGGCCTTCCTCAGCGCCGGACTGGTCAATGTCTTCGTGCCGTCGGGTGGCGGTCAGTGGGCGGTGCAAGGGCCAATCATGCTACCGGCCGGTCAGGCGCTGGGCGTGACGCCCGCGGTCACCGCCATGGCGATCGCCTGGGGCGACGCCTGGACCAACATGATCCAGCCATTCTGGGCGCTGCCGATCCTCGGCATCGTCGGGCTCGGTGCGCGCGACATCATGGGCTACTGCCTGCTGATGCTGGTGTACTCAGGGCTGGTCATCGGTGGCTGCCTGTACCTGTTCGGCTGATCGGCGGAGTCGGGCTGCGACCCGCTCCGTGGAGCAGGCTTCTCGTCGCAGGCCACACGTTCCGCCATAGCAACGGTACCGACCTACCGTCCTGCAAGCACCGCAGGTGGCTTCGAGAAGATCAGGCGCTGGCAGCGAGCCTGAAGGCGCAGGCGCGAAACGCTGTGTTAGCGACCCGGAGGGCAGCGGTCTGCGGTGAGATCGGCGCTCGTCATCCGCGCGAGACTCTGGCAACGGTGGCGCTCGTAGCTGGGGTTGCGCAGGAGCTTTACCGGCTGGGTGTCGGCTCGGTGGATGTGGAAGACGACATCCGCCCTACCACGTGTTAACCGCGGCGACGCCCGTAGCAAGGTCGTGCATGCGGAAAGCGACAGCCACCCTGCGATGCGCTGCAGATCGGTTGAAAGGGCGCTTGAATCCCCGGCGTCCAGGCAGTGAAGTGACCGCTGCAGAGGCGCACGCATCGGGCGCCTCGATGGTTTTGCCATCAGGGAGCAGGAACCGAAATAGAAGGGTTGCTGAACGCGGGGCTTATCGGAACCAGGGCGCCGCCGCCGAGCGACGGCGCCCTCTTTTCAAGTGCTGACCGCGGCGATCAGCGTTTGGTGGTCATCTGCCGGCGCTCGTAGTCGACGATGCGCTGGCGGTAGTGTTCGATGGTCTGCGCCGTCAACACGCTGCGCTGGTCATCCTTGAGTTCACCGTTGAGTTCCTGAGACAACTTGCGCGCCGCCGCGACCATGACGTCGAACGCTTGCTTGGGATGCCGCGGGCCCGGCAGGCCGAGGAAGAAGCTCACCGCCGGAGTGGTGAAGTGGTCGATGTCGTCCAGATCGAAGGTACCAGGCTTGACTGCATTGGCCATGGAGAACAGCACTTCGCCGTTGCCCGCCATGCTCTCGTGGCGGTGGAAGATGTCCATCTCACCGAACCGCAAGCCGCTTTCGAGGATGTTCTGCAGCAGCGCGGGGCCACGGAAGCCGTGCGAGTCGCGAGAAATCACGTTGATAACCAGCACTTCCTCGACCGGCGGCAGGTCCTGGTCGGTTTCGTTGTCTGTTGCGTCGGTCTCGTCGAGCACCGGATCAAGCAGGGTCGGCACCGGCTCGTCGTCGCTGGAAAAATGCAGGTCGCGCTGCTGCGGTTCATGCGTGCGGCGCTTGCTGCCGTCGCGCGCTCTCATGGATGGCAGCGGTTCCTCGTCGAACGACGGTTCCTGGGCGCGGCTCACGACGCGCGGTGGGCCCAGCAATTCGGTGGACTCATCCTCGTCGGGAAGACTGCTCGCGATGTTGCGGTCCAGCTTGAATTTCAACTTGCCCTTGCTACCGCGCATACGCCGCCAGCCATCGAACAGAATGCCGGCGATGACAATGATGCCGATGACGATCAGCCACTCGCGCAGACCGATATCCATTAATGCTTGAACCCCTGAAATCGATGATAAAGACGTGAACATGCAGCCGTTGAACAGGCCCATCCACGCATCGTAAAAATTGCGCCCTAAACTAGCACGACGAACGGTCGATGTGCACCGCTCAACGTGGCTCTTTTATTACCCTTCGTGCAGCGGAAACGCCCCTGCAACGCGCATCAGTCAAGCTTCCGCGAGGGCCACCGCCTCTTCCACATCCACTGCGACGAGCCGCGAACAGCCGGGCTCGTGCATCGTCACGCCCATCAGTTGGTCCGCCATTTCCATCGCAATCTTGTTGTGCGTGATGTAGATGAACTGAACCGTTGCCGACATCTCCTTGACCAAGCGTGCATAGCGGCCGACGTTGGCGTCGTCCAGCGGCGCATCGACTTCGTCGAGCATGCAAAACGGCGCCGGGTTGAGCTGGAAGATGGCAAACACCAGCGCCAGCGCGGTAAGTGCCTTCTCGCCACCCGAAA
Organism: Pseudomonas sp.; assembly: GCA_032064305.1. Taxonomy (GTDB): domain Bacteria; phylum Pseudomonadota; class Gammaproteobacteria; order Pseudomonadales; family Pseudomonadaceae; genus Stutzerimonas. Next base: position 95,314 of record DAMBNU010000014.1, read on the forward strand.
GCAGATGGATGGTGCTGTTTTTCTTGCCCGGTGGCCGCGCCATGATCGCCACCCCGGTATCGAGTAAATCTTCTCCGGTAAGTTCCAGATAAGCGTTGCCGCCACCGAATACCTTGGGGAAAAGCGCCTGCAGCCCGGCGTTGATCTGGTCGAAGGTTTCCTTGAAGCGATTACGGGTTTCTTTGTCGATCTTGCGGATGACGTTTTCCAGGGTATCCAGCGCCTCGGTGAGGTCGTCGTTCTGGGCGTCGAGATAGCGCTTGCGCTCGGATTGCTGCTGGTACTCGTCGATGGCCGCGAGGTTGATCGGGCCGAGCCGCTGAATTCGTCCGTCCAGGCGCTCGAGTTCGCTCTCCCACTGCGCCTCGCTGGCATCGCCCGGCAACGTCGCGAGTACGCCGTGCAGATCGTAGCCGTCCTGGTGCAGCTGCTCCTGCAAGGCCTTGCGCCGTACGTTCAGCCCCTGCCACTCCATGCGCTGCTGCTCCAGCTGGCCTCGCAGCAACTGTGCCTGCTGCTCGGCCTGGGTACGGCGTTTCTCGGCGTCGCGCAGGTCGCGGTCGGCATCTTCCAGCGCCAGCCGGGCAAGCTTGAGTTCTTCTTCCACACCCATGCGCCGCTCCAGCAGCTCCTCGAGCTTCATGCGCAGCTCGTCCAACGGCGCCTCGCCTTCCTCAAGATTCAGACTGAGCTGTTCGCGGCGCTCGACCGCGCGCTCGAACTGCAGCTCGAGGCGTTCCAGTGCCTGGCGAATGGAGTCGTGCTGGGCGCTCAGGGAACCGACCCGCACCGCCAGTTGATGGGCCTGATCCTTGTGCTGGCGGGCTTCCTGGCGGATGCGGTCGAGTCGCTCGCGAATAACGTCGCGCCTCGCCAGCAGGGATTCGCGCTGTTCGGTGTCCATGGCCATGACATCCAGGGCGTCCTGCAAGTACAGGCGCGATTCGCCTAGCTGCTCGGTCTCCAATGCACGCTGTTCGGCCAGTTCGGCCAGTTCCTCGTCCAGCCGCCGACGGCGCAGGCTCAACTGCTCCAGCCGGGCCTGGCTCGCCGACAGCTGCGCCTGGCGTTCGGCCTGCTCGCGCGACAGCGCCTGGTGCTGATGGCGCAGCTGCTCGCGCCGCTGTTCCTCGTCGCGCAGCGTGGCGCGCAACTGCTCATGGCGCTCGGCATGCTGCCCCAGGCGCTCGGCAAGAAGGTCGCGCTCGGCCTGAAGGCGGTCGAGTTCCTGGCCGCGGGCTAGCAAGCCGGATTCCGCCTCGCTGGCGCGTCGCACGCGCAGGAAATGCCGCCCGACCCAGTAACCGTCACGGCTGATCAGGCTCTCGCCTTCGCACAACGATGCGCGCGCCACAAGGGCCTGGTCGAGATCCTCGACCGGCCTGACCCGGCCCAGCCAGGGTGTCAGGTCGAGCGGCGACTCGACCTTGTCGAGCAGACTGCCGCCGGCAACAGCGACGGCCGGAGAGCCGCTGACCAGGCGCAGGTCGCCCTGGTCGAAGCCGTTCAGGTCCAGCCCGTCGAAGTCTTCGACACGAACGGCCTGAACGTCGGCGCCCAGCACGGTCTCGACCGCCAGCTCCCAGCCCGGCTCGACCCGCAACCCCTCGGCCAGGCGCGGCAGGCAGTCGAGGCCACGGTCACGCAACCAGTCGGAGACGCCCTTCCCGGGGTCCATGGCGGCCTGCTGCAGGGCTTCCAACGAGGCGAGACGACCCTCGAGTCGCTGCAGGTCGCCCTGCGCCTCGCGCTCGGCGGCGGCCACCTGCGCCAGCTCGCCGCGCAGGGATTCCAGCGTCTGGTCGGCCTGGGCCTGGGTGGCGGAGAGGCTCTCGAGCGCCTGGTCGCCCATCGCCAGTTGCTCGCCGAGCTCGCTGGCGGCGAGATCTTCGGGGTCGCCGGCGAGTGATGCGCGCTCCTGTTCCAGACGCCGCTGGCGCTCGGCCAGCCGTTCAAGGTTCTGCTCGAGCTGGGCGATCCGCGCCTGCTGCACTTCGGCGGCGCGGCGTGGTTCGGCGCTGCGCTGGTTGAACGCCTCCCACTGCTCCTGCCAGCGCTGCATCTCGGTTTCCGCCAGCTCCAGTTGCGCCGCGGCCTCCTCGGCCGTCGCCGCGGCAAGCTCCTGCTCCGGCTCGAGCACCGCCAGTTCCTCGCCAAGGGTGGCGAGCAAGGTGCGATCGTGGCCAAGGTGCGATTCGGCCTCCTGGCGGGCCTGTTCAGCCTCGCGCAGGTCGTCCTGCAGTTGCCGCAGCCGCTGCTGGCCATGCTGGATGCTCTGCTCGACGCGGGCGATGTCACCCCCCACCGAGTAGAAACGGCCCTGCACCAGGTTGAAACGCTCGGACAACTCGTGATGCCCGTCGCGCAGCCGCTCGATGCTGGCATCGGCATTGCGTTGCTCGGCGACCAGCGCCTCGAAGCCGACCTCCTGGTCGCCGATCACCTGCTCGTGCAGCCCCACCTGTGCGTTCAGCGCCTGCCAGCGAAGGGCTGAAAGCTGCGCCTTCAGCTGGCGTTCCTCGGCCTTGTACTGCTGGTATTTCTCCGCGGACTGCGCCTGACGGTGCAGACGCTCGAGCTGCCGTTCGAGCTCTTCGCGCAGGTCGGTCAGGCGGGTGAGGTTCTCATGGGTGCGACGGATGCGGTTTTCGGTTTCGCGGCGGCGCTCCTTGTACTTGGAAATACCTGCCGCTTCCTCGATGAAATTGCGCAGGTCCTCGGGTTTGGCCTCGATGAGCTTGGAGATCATCCCCTGCTCGATGATCGAGTAGCTGCGCGGGCCGAGGCCGGTGCCGAGGAAGATGTCGGTGATGTCGCGGCGGCGGCATTTCACGCCGTTGAGGAAATAGGTGTTCTGCGCGTCGCGGCTGACCCGGCGGCGGATGGATATCTCCGCGAACGCGGCGTATTCGCCGGTCAGCGAGCCGTCCGAATTGTCGAAGATCAGCTCGATGCTGGCCTGGGTCACCGGCTTGCGGGTGTTGGAGCCGTTGAAGATGACGTCGGTCATCGACTCGCCGCGCAGGTTCTTCGCCGAGCTCTCGCCCATCACCCAACGCACCGCGTCGATGATGTTGGACTTGCCGCAGCCATTGGGGCCGACCACCGCCGCCATGTTGCTCGGAAAGCTCACGGTGGTGGGGTCGACGAAGGATTTGAATCCGGCGAGCTTGATGCTTTTCAGGCGCATGCGGGCCTGTCCTTGGCATCGGCGTGGGGATGAACAAGCAGAGTCGCCGTGAACATCGGGAGTCCTGGAGTCGGTGGGCCGGGCAAAGCTGCGGAGTTTACCACGCCGGTTTTGGTGACCACCGGTTTCAGGACTGATATGCGAAGGGGTCGGCGGTGGGCTCAAGCCCACCCTACGCGGGGCTGGGATTGCCGGGGCGGAATGTGCACCAGCGGGGGATACGCGCGTGGGCGGATCGGTGGTCAGCCGCCCGTCATGCTCATGAAACGCACCACCTGCACCTGTTCGTCGGTCCGGAATTCGTGCTTTTCGGGCTTGAGCTGCAGCGCATCGACCAGCGCTTGGCGCAGACGCTCGCTGTCGCCCGGATGGCGGCGCATCAGCGTCTTGAGGTCTAGCGCGCCCTCGTGGCCGAGACACAGCACCAGCTTGCCTTCGGCGGTCACCCGGACCCGGTTGCAGCTGCCGCAGAAGTTGTTGCTGTGCGGGGAGATGAAGCCCACCTGGGTGTCGCTGCCGGCGACCTGCCAGTAGCGCGACGGCCCGCCGGTGGTATGGCTGCTGCGGATCAGCGAATGGCCCGCCTCGATGCGCTCGCGTACCTCTTCGCTCGAACAGAACGTGATCTGCCGCTCATGGCTGGAGACGTTGCCCAGCGGCATCTCCTCGATGAAACTGATGTCCAGGCCGCGGTCGATGGCGAAATTCACCAGGTCGAGCACTTCGTCGTCGTTGCGACCTTTCTGGATCACGCTGTTGAGCTTGATGCGCCTAAAGCCGGCCGCACGCGCCGCGTCGATGCCCTCAATCACCTGGTGCAGCATGTCGCGCCGGGTGAGTTCGGCGAAACGCTCGCGCTTGAGCGAATCCAGGCTGACGTTCAGCCGCCGGACGCCTGCCTCGTGCAGCGTTTTCGCCAGCACTGGCAGCTGCGACCCGTTGGTGGTGATCGCCAGGTCTTCCAGCTCTTCGCGTGCCCCCAGGCGCGCCAGCAAACCTGGCAGCCCCTTGCGCACCAGCGGTTCGCCGCCGGTGACCCGAATCCGCTTGACGCCCAGGGAAATGAATGCGTCGGCAACGGCATAAAGTTCTTCGAGTGTAAGAATCTGCGCGCGAGGCGCAAAAACCATGTCCTCGCTCATGCAATAGGTGCAGCGAAAATCGCAGCGGTCGGTAACCGACAACCGGAGGTAGGTGATGCGCCGGCCGAACGGGTCGACCAACTGGGAATCTGGCATGTCGCTCTCCAACGGCGTGATGCTCAGGCAAGACTATGCCGTAACGGGCCGAGAGGCAAAGCGGTGTCCCCTGACCGTCGGCACGGTGATCGAACGGCATCACCGGCGCGGCGGACGAACCTTTCGCGGTGGTGTCGATGTTTATCTGACAGAGCAGACGCCAGTGCGTGCGGTGAGCGGCCGGACCGTTTGCCCGCAGCAGGCCAGGATAGGGATACTGTCCCGTTAACGACCCGACCGGAGCCAATGCCCATGGACAATGACGCCCTTCGATCGATGGGCTGGCGCGAACGCCTGTACGTCGTCATCTTTTTCACCAACACCTCGGCCGGCAAGCGGTTCGACACCTGGCTGCTGGTGATCATTTTCGCCAGCCTGGTGGTGGTGATGTTCGACAGTATCGCGGCCTATCGGGCACGCTACGGCGACTTGCTGGCCGGGCTGGAATGGGTATTCACTGCCATTTTTGCGGTCGAGTACCTGCTGCGTATCTATTGCCATCCGCAGCCGCGCAAGTACGTGTTCAGCTTCTACGGCGCGATCGACCTGCTGTCGGTGCTGCCGGCGTTCATCGCCCTGGTTCTGCCGGATTCGCAATACTTCATCGTGGTCAGGGCGATTCGCATGCTGCGGGTGTTCCGCGTGCTGGCGCTGACCCATTACCTGAGCCAGGCCACCTTTCTGCTGGTCGCGCTGCGCGGCAGCAAGCAGAAGATCGTCGTATTCCTGCTCAGCGTGACCACCATGGTGCTGCTCTTCGGCACGCTCATGTACGTGATCGAGGGGCCGGAGAACGGCTTCACCAGCATTCCGATGAGTATCTATTGGGCGGTGGTGACGATCACCACCGTGGGCTTCGGCGACATCGTTCCGCAGACGGCGCTGGGCAAGGCCGTCGCCGCCCTCACCATGATCACCGGCTATTCGATCATCGCGGTGCCGACTGGCATCTTCACCGCCGAACTGGCCACTGCCATGCGCACCGACAGCCTGCAGCACCGCTGTCCGGCCTGCGAAAAGCTCAGCCATGAGCCCAACGCGGCATTCTGCAGCCGTTGTGGCACGCAGCTGTTCAAGCGCAAGGAAGCGGAACAGAACGATGCGCGTCAGGGTGAAGGGGAGAACGGCAACGCGCCTTGAAAATGCCCACCGCCAGCCGACCAGGCTCTCGCTGTGACAATCGGTGAAACAAGGCATCGCCCGTGGCATACGAACCGGCCCGGCAGGGGGAGGTCACACCTTTTGACCTGACGCGGGCCGGACGGAGACCCCCATGCCGCTGCTCAAACTGCTGCACTTCGCGGGCCTGCTGTGCTGGTGCGGCACCCTGCTCTACCTGCCTGCGCTGGTCGCGGCCGGTACCCGGCAGACCAGCGCGCTGTTCTACCGCGACCATGCCCACCTCACGCGCATGGTCTTCACCCTCGTCGGCACGCCTGCGGCGCTGATCACCATCGGCTCGGGCACGGCGCTGTTCCTGCGTGACGGCATTCTTGCCGGCTGGTTGATCGTCAAACTCAGCACCGTCGCCGGCATGGTGCTCTGCCACGCGCTGTGCGGCGTCATGGTGCTGCACATCGAACGCGCGCCGGAGCACAGCGTCAGCCTGCGCTGCCTGTTCCTCGGTGTCGCCATAGCCGCCTTCATCACCGCAACGCTGTGGCTGGTGCTGGCCAAACCTTTCTGACCCCCGTTCGACAGGACCGGCCATTGCCCATGACCGAACGAATCAAGCCCCACTGCACCGCCGGATCAGACCTTTTCCAGGTCGACCCCGACCGCATGCTCGTAGACCAGCCGGCCACCCAGATAGGCGGCCAAGGCGATGAGCACGGCGGTGGTGGCCGACAGGTACAGGCCCCAGAGCTCCATGCCGCCAGCCTGGTTCTGGTAGCGCAGCAGCCAGTTCAACGACGCGAGCGAGAGCATCATCACGGCAAGGATGGCATGACACCACGCGGTAATTTTCAATCGGATTTCGCGCACCGTGAGCAGGTCGATCAGACCGAACAGGCTGGCGATCCAGCCGCCCAGGGCGCCGACGCCGGCCAACCAGAGCCCGGCACGCCACCAGAACTCGTCCAATGTCCAGAGATGTGCCAGATCGACTGGCAACAGGCCGGTCAGCGCCGCGACTGGAAAGTGAATCAGCATGGGGTGCAGCGGATGGCCCGCGATCGCCGCGCGGCTGTGGATGGAATCGTCATGCTTGGCCATTCGGTGCTCCAGCGGCAGGCAGGGAAACGGATGGCGCACCGTTCAAGACGAACCGGCGGCCTCTTGAAATGGACCACCCTGGCGCTGGCAGTTCCTTTGCTGAGCGCCTGCGGTGGCCCGCTGTCCGCACTCAACCCAGCCAGCCCGATGGCGCAGCAGGTGGCGAACGTCTGGTGGGGCATGTTTGCGTTTGCCACGCTGGTGCTGGTAGCGGTCAGCGCGATATGGATCTATGCGCTGGCGCGAAAGCCGCGAAAAACCAGCGCGCAGGACGCCGAAAGGATCAACCGCCGCTGGGTCATCGGCGGCGGGATTGTGCTGCCCAGCCTGAGCATCATCGTGCTGCTGATCTTCGGCATTCCAACCGGGCGCAGCATGTTGCCCCTGCCGGTTACCGGCGAGCAGCCGCTGCGCGTCCAGGTCACCGGGCATCAATGGTGGTGGGAAGTCCACTACCCCGACAGCGGCGTAACCACCGCCAACCAGCTGATCATCCCGGCCGGACGGTCGATCGACGTGGAAGTTACCAGCGCTGACGTCATTCATTCATTTTGGGTACCGCGCCTGGGCGGCAAGATGGACATGCTGCCAGGGCGTACCAACGTCATCCGCATCCAGGCCGGAAAGCCGGGTGTCTATTACGGCCAATGCTCCGAGTTCTGTGGGTTGCAGCATGCCCGGATGAAACTGCACGTCGAGGCGCAAGAGCCGGCCGCGTTCGAGGCATGGACCGCCGCACGCCAAGGGCTCGCCTACGACCGGCCCGCCAAGGGCCAGGCCGGCCAGGTATTCGCCGCACGGTGCGGGCAGTGCCACAGGGTCGCCGGCATCACTGACGGCGACCGCGCACCCGACCTGTCGGACCTGGCCACGCGACCGAGCCTGGGCGCCGGGGTGATCGACAACGACCGCGAAGGGCTGCGCCGCTGGCTGCGCGAGCACAAGACCCTCAAGTTCGGCAACGGCATGCCCGCCCACAATGACATTCCCCCGCAAACGCTCGACCAGATCGCCGCCTGGCTGGAGACACTTGCCCCATGAATCCAACCCACAGGGACACCGCCCCCTGCACCGATCCGGACCAGTTGCACGACCAGTTCAACGAGGTCTGGGGCAACCCGCGCGGCTGGCGCGCACTGACCATCGTCAACCACACCAGCATCGGCCTGCGGTTCCTGGTCACCGGGGGCGTGTTCTTTCTCATCGGCGGCCTGATGGCCATGCTGATCCGAACCCAGCTCGCCCTGCCCGGCTATGTGCTGATGGAGCCGGAGGTATACAACCAGGTCTTCACCATGCACGGGTCTGTGATGATGTTCCTGTTCGCCGTGCCAATGATGGAGGGCCTGGCGGTCTATCTGATCCCGAAGATGATCGGCGCGCGCGACCTGATCTTCCCGCGGCTTTCCTCCCTGGGCTACTTCTGCTACCTGTTCGGCGGCATCATCCTGCTGTCGAGCGTGTTCCTCGGCGTCGCGCCGAAGGCCGGTTGGTTCATGTACACGCCGCTGTCCAGTTCCTCGCACATGCCGGGCGTAAACTCGGATTTCTGGTTGCTGGGCATCACCTTCGTGGAAATTTCCGCGGTGAGCGCCGGGGTGGAGCTGGTGGTGTCGATCCTGCGTACCCGCACCCGCGGCATGGCGCTGCACCAGATGCCGCTGTACGCCTGGTACATCCTGGTGATGGCCCTGATGATCGTCTTCGGTTTCCCGCCACTGATCCTCGGCAGCATCCTCCTGGAACTCGAGCGAGCCGCCGGGCTGCCCTTCTTCGACATCGCCAAGGGTGGCGACCCGGTGCTCTGGCAGCACCTGTTCTGGCTATTCGGGCACCCGGAGGTCTACATCATCTTCCTGCCGGGTGCCGGAATCGTCTCGACGCTGTTGCCGGTGTTCTGTCAGCGCCCTCTGGTGGGCTATCGCTGGGTAGTGCTCGGCGTGCTGACCACCGGCTTTCTCAGCTTCGGATTGTGGGTGCACCACATGTTCACCGTCGGCATACCGGCGCTGGCGCTGGGCTTCTTTTCGGCGGCGAGCATGCTGGTGGCGATTCCAACGGGCGTGCAGATCTTCGCCTGGATTTCCACGCTCTGGCTGGGCAAGCCGGTCTACCACGTGCCGATGCTCTGGCTGGTGGGCTTTCTGATCGTCTTCGTCTGCGGCGGCCTGACCGGCGTCATGGTGGCCCTGGTGCCCTTCGACTGGCAGGTCCACGACACCCATTTCGTCGTCGCGCACATGCACTACGTACTGGTCGGCGGCATGTTCTTCCCGTTGATGGCCGGCCTGTATTACTGGCTGCCGCACTTTTCCGGGCGCATGCCCTCGGTGCGCCTGGGGCGCTGGGGCTTCTGGCTGGTGTTCATCGGCTTCAACACCACCTTCCTGATCATGCACTGGACCGGCCTGATGGGCATGCCGCGGCGCGTCTACACCTATGACACAGGACTGGGCTGGGACCTGCCGAATCTGATCTCGTCGATCGGTAGTTTCATCATGGCAATCGGCATCGGCACCGTGCTGCTGGACATCATTCTGCACTTCCGCTTCGGCCAGCCGGCCAAGACCAACCCGTGGAACGCCGACACCCTGGAATGGGCGACCGCGCTGCCGCCGAGCCCGTACAACTTCGTCAGCCTGCCGGATGTCACGACCCGTCATCCACTCTGGCAGGACCCTGACCTGCCGCACAGCATCGCCCGCGCCGAACACGCCCTGACCACCATCGATCATGGCCGCCGCGAAACCTGGGGCTCCGATCCGCTGACCGGCGAAGGGCGCGAGATCATTCACTTGCCCGGCAACAGCTGGTGGCCCTTCGTTGCTGCCGTGTTCCTTGCAGTACTTTGCCTCAGCCTGCTGAACAAGGTTTATCTGCTGGCGCTGGTCGCCAGCGTGGCAACGCTTATCGTGCTGTTCCGCTGGTCGTGGGAGAACGGTGCGCACCCGGCCGCCGCGCCCGACGCGCGCACCCAGCCGGACGAACCGCCGCTGCATTCACGCACCTTCGACGGTCCCGGACTCTGGGGCATGGGCGTGACGCTGCTGGCCAACGGCACCCTGTACCTTTCCCTGCTGTTCGGCTGGTTTTACCTTTGGACGGTATCGCCGCAATGGCAGGTGCCGCCGCAATCAGAGCTCAATGGATGGCTGATGCTTGCCAGCGCGGTGCTCATCAGTGTCGGCACCTACTGGATGCGGCTGCTTCCGGCGCGGCTGCGGCGGGGCGATGGCGGTCGCCTATTGCTCAACCTGGCCGCCGTCGCAGTCATTGGTACGGTGCAATGGGCCGCCCTGCTCTGGGTGCTGCTGAGTGCCAACCTGCGGGTCACCGCCACGGCGCACGATGCGGTGATCTTCGTCATCCTGGCCTACGCCCTCATCCACTGCGGGTTGGCGACCATTCTCACCATGCTGCAGGCGCTGCGCGTTCGCTACGGCTATGTCGGCGACAAGGCTCCCTATGAAGTCGTGGTCGTCGAGCAGCTCTGGTACTACAACCTGGCGGTGGTCTGGAGCGCGTACGCCGCCGTGGTTCTGCTGCCACCGGCGCTGGGAGGTATCTGATGGACTATCGCCGCACCTCGATTTTTCACCCGATGCAGATTCCGTTCGGGCTGGCTATCTGGAGCGTCTGGTTCGCCACCATGTATGGCTCGCACGCTGTGGTCTGCTCCATAGCGCCGCCAGATCCGGACAAGGGCGTCTTCAACTGGCTGAACATCAGCTTTGCCGCCGGCACGCTGGTGGTCGTCGGTGCACTGCTCTGGCTTGGCAGACGCGCATGGAAACTCTCGCGCCCACCACATGACCTGAACGAGCGCCAGGTGTTCGTCACCAAGGTCGCATCAGGGATCCATTTCATCGCTGCGCTGGCGACGTTTTTCATCGGGCTGCAGCTGGCTTTCCTGCCACCCTGTGTCTGAGCCGGCTGCTGGCCGCGTGGCACTCAGTCGGCTTTCTTGCGAATCCAGTACAGGTAGGTGCCGTCGCCGGCCTGCTGCTGGACGAGCTCGTGGCCGAGAAACACGCAGAACTTGGGGATGTCGCGCTGCGTCGACGGGTCGGTCGCGATGACCTTGAGCAGCTCGCCAGCGCCCAGTCCGCGCACCTTGTTGTGCAGCATCATCACCGGCTCGGGGCAGTTCAGGCCGCTGGCGTCGAGCACCGCGTCGGCGGTCAGTTCAGCAGATTGGGGCATCGCAGGGCTCCTCGTTCGGGTCGGCATTGTCGCTCAGGCGGATCGGGCGGTCACGCGTCCCGCCTCACTGCCGCCGCAAGTGGCAGGTGACTTCCTCGCGGTCGTGGTACAGCTGCTTGCAGCCGATGCTCGCCTTCACCCCTCGTTCGGCAAGCCCGTCGGCAATGCGTTCCAGCAGGCGCTTCACCTCGGCATAGCGCTGTTTCATCGGCAGCTTGAGGTTGACCACCGCCTCGCGGCACAGCCCTTCACCGATCCAGGTTTCCAGCAGCGCAGCATTCTTCGCCGGTTTCTCGACGATGTCGCAGACCATCCAGTCCACCGGGCGCTTGGGCCGGAAGGCGAAACCGTCGGCGCGGTAATGACCCACGAGGCCGGACTCTAGCAGCGCTTCGTTCATCGGCCCGTTGTCCACGGCCATCACCTCGATGTCGCGGTTGACCAGTTGCCAGGTCCAGCCACCGGGCGAGGCGCCCAGGTCGACGGCGGTCATCCCGGCGGCCAGGCGCGTGTCCCACTGGTCGCGTGGGATGAAATGATGCCAGGCCTCCTCCAGCTTGAGGGTCGAGCGGCTCGGCGCCTGCCTCGGGAATTTCAGCCGCGGAATACCCATCGGCCACATGGCGCTGTTGTCGGCCTCGGCCAGCCCGAGGAAGACTTCGCGCCCGCTCCTGAAGGTCAGCAGCAGGCGCGGCCCGCCGTGCCCGTCCTGGAGTCGCCCGGCCTTGGCCAATGCCTTGCGCAAGGGCGTCTCGAACTTGCGGCAAAAATTCGACAGCTCCTTGCCGTCGTTGGTGTCCAGCACCTCCAGCCAGACGCTGCCGAGCACCGGATAGGCCTGGAGGCGCTCGAGCAGCACGCCGATGCGATCGGTTTCCGGCAGTTCCAGCCACTCGCCCCGCGCCCATTGCCGGGCGAAGATCAACCGGGCGAAACGCACGCCCTGCATCAGCCGCGCCGTGCCATCGGCTTCGTGGCAGATGAATTCCGCACAGGCCGCCCCGGGTTTGGCGCGGGCGTAGCCGGCGACGCCGACTCGCGCCGCCTGGTCGCTGATCTCGGCACAGACTTCGTTCTCGAAGCCGGGCCGGCAGTGCAGCAGCAATGTGTTCATCGGTACCTGTCCTCATGGTCGGCGCGTCTGCGCCGGACGCCGCGGGCAAAGCGGCGCATGATAGCCGACTGGGGGAACCTGCGGCGTGTCGCTCCGGTCCAGTGAACAGTTGCTCAAACCGTGACGCCGCCTGGCAGCGCTGCGGGCACCGGCGCGACGACCTTGCTGTCGGCCGGCTCTGTCCGGCCTGCCGCGTGGCGAAATGCAGCGCCTGGGACTAACTTCTAACCAGCGCGCCCTACCCCAGCCAGCCCGATCATACGGACGCAAGGAGAGACGAATGCCTTCCCTGGACAGCCTGAACTGCCGCCGAAGCCTGGACGTGAACGGCAAGACTTACCACTACTACAGCCTGCCGGAGGCGGCGAAGCAGTTGGGCGATATCAGTCGGCTGCCGACCTCGCTGAAGGTGCTGCTCGAGAATCTGCTGCGCTGGGAAGACGGCACCACGGTGCAGGCCGACGATTTCACCTCGCTGGCGGTCTGGCTGAAGACCCACACCTCCGAGCGGGAGATCCAGTACCGGCCCGCCCGCGTGCTGATGCAGGACTTTACCGGCGTGCCGGCAGTGGTGGACCTCACCGCCATGCGTGACGCGGTGTCGCGCGCCGGGGCCGATCCCCAGCGCATCAACCCGCTGTCGCCGGTGGATCTGGTCATCGACCACTCGGTGATGGTCGACCATTTCGGCGACCCGCAGGCGTTCGGCCAGAACGTCGAGATCGAGATGCAGCGCAACGGCGAGCGCTACGAGTTCCTGCGCTGGGGTCAGCAGGCCTTCGATAACTTCCGTGTGGTGCCGCCGGGCACTGGTATCTGCCACCAGGTCAACCTCGAGTATCTGGGCCAGGTGGTCTGGACCAAGGAAGAGAACGGTAAAACCACCGCCTATCCGGACACTTTGGTCGGCACAGACTCACACACGACGATGATCAACGGCCTCGGCGTACTAGGTTGGGGAGTCGGCGGCATCGAAGCGGAAGCGGCCATGCTTGGCCAACCGGTCTCCATGCTTATTCCCGAAGTCATCGGCATGCGGTTGACCGGTAAGCTCAATGAAGGCGTGACCGCCACCGACCTGGTGCTGACCGTCACCCAGATGCTGCGCAAGCACGGCGTGGTGGGCAAGTTCGTGGAATTCTTCGGCCCGGGCCTGGATCACCTGCCGCTCGCCGACCGCGCCACCATCGGTAACATGGCGCCCGAATACGGCGCCACCTGCGGCTTCTTCCCGGTCGACCAGATCACCATCGACTACCTGCGCCTGACCGGACGCGACGAAGACCGCATCGCCCTGGTCGAGGCCTACAGCAAAGCCCAGGGCATGTGGCGCGACACCGAGTCGCCCGATCCGGTGTTCACCGCCACCCTGGAACTCGACCTCGCCGAGGTCAGACCCTCACTGGCCGGGCCAAAGCGTCCTCAGGACCGCGTGTCGCTCGAGGACATCGGTGCCAGCTTCGATCTGCTGCTGGAGACCAGCGGCAAGATCCAGCAGGCCGGCAGTTCCGTCCCGGTGACCGGCGCCGACTTCGGGCTCAAGCACGGCGCGGTGGTGATCGCGGCCATCACCTCCTGCACCAACACCTCGAACCCGAACGTACTGATGGCCGCCGGCCTGGTGGCGAAAAAGGCGCTGGAGCGCGGCCTCAAGCGCGCGCCCTGGGTGAAGTCATCGCTGGCGCCCGGCTCCAAGGTGGTTACCGACTACCTCGAGCGCGCCGGCCTGAGCCAGTACCTCGACCAACTCGGCTTCAACCTGGTCGGCTACGGTTGCACCACCTGCATCGGTAACTCCGGGCCACTTCCTGATGCCATCAGCCAGGCGATCAACGATAACGACCTGGTAGTGTCTTCGGTGCTCTCGGGCAACCGCAACTTCGAAGGCCGCGTGCATCCGCTGGTCAAGGCCAACTGGCTGGCGTCGCCGCCGCTGGTAGTGGCCTTTGCCCTGGCCGGCACTACGCGCATCAACATGGAAAAAGATCCGCTGGGCTATGACGAGCAGAACCAGCCCGTCTACCTCAAGGACATCTGGCCGACCAGCGCGGAGGTGAACGAGGCGGTCAGCAAGATCGACGGGCAGATGTTTCGCACCCGCTACGCCGACGTATTCAGCGGCGACGCGCACTGGCAGGCCATATCGGTCACCGAAGGCGACACCTACCAATGGAACAACAGTTCCAGCTATGTGCAGAACCCGCCCTTCTTCAATGACATCGGCCAGCCGCTGCAGCCGCCGCGAGACGTGGAGAACGCGCGCATCCTCGCGCTGTTCGGCGATTCCATCACCACCGACCATATTTCCCCGGCCGGCAACATCAAGGCCAGCTCGCCGGCCGGTTTGTACCTGCAGCAGCTCGGGGTCAAACCCGAGGACTTCAATTCCTACGGGTCGCGGCGCGGCAACCATGAAGTGATGATGCGCGGCACCTTTGCCAACATCCGCATCAAGAACGAGATGATGGGCGGCGAGGAAGGCGGCAATACGCTGTACCAGCCCGGCGGCGAACGGCTGTCGATCTACGATGCGGCGATGCGTTACCAGGCCGAAGGCGTGCCGCTGGTGGTCATCGCCGGCAAGGAATACGGCACCGGCTCCAGCCGCGACTGGGCGGCAAAGGGCACCAACCTGTTGGGCGTCAAGGCGGTGATCGCAGAGAGCTTCGAGCGGATCCACCGCTCCAACCTGATCGGCATGGGCGTGCTTGCCCTGCAGTTCGTGGGCGGCCAGACCCGCCAGACGCTCGGACTGACCGGCGCCGAGACCCTGTCGATCCATGGTTTGGGTGCCGACATCAAGCCCCGCCAGCTGCTCACCGTCGAAGTGACCCGCGACGATGGCTCCCAGGCGAACTTCCAGGTGCTCTGCCGCATCGACACGCTCAACGAAGTCGAGTACTTCAAGGCTGGAGGTATCCTGCACTACGTGTTGCGCCAACTGATCGAGCATTGATCAACCGGTGCTTTTCCCGACCCGTTGTCGCGTATGCGACAACGGGTTTTTTTATATCTCCCCTTTAGTCCTTTGTTATCCAGCCGTTACGAAGGCTAGCAATGCAGTCGCAACTTTGACGCCAAATTGCCATCATCGTAAAACCACTTTCGTATCCCCGCTTCCGAATAACGATTGTGGCGCTCAGCCACTCGGAAAAATGCCAGGCGTACCCATGAGAAAAAACCTGCCCGTCACTCAGCGTGACTATGCGTTTCCCGACCAGCAGCGGCTGATCTCCACCACTGACCTGAAAGGCAAGATCACCTACTGCAACGATATTTTCGCGGAAGTCAGTGGCTTCGACCGCAACGACCTCATTGGCGCCCCGCACAACCTGATTCGCCACCCCGACGTGCCATCGGCTGTCTTTGCGCACATGTGGACCACGCTTAAAGCCGGCAAACCCTGGATGGGAATCGTCAAGAACCGCCGCGCCAATGGTGACCACTACTGGGTCAATGCCTATGTGACGCCAGTGCTCGACATGCAGCGCCAGGTAATCGGCTATGAATCGGTACGCACCAAGCCAACCCGCGAGCAGGTACAGCGGGCCGAATCGCTCTACGCGCGACTCAACGGCGGCAGGAGTGGCGTGCCGCGGCGCGACAGCCTGATACCTGTGGCCGCCAACTGGCTGCCCTTCATCATCGTCAGCCAGGCAGGCTTTTTGGTTGGCGCGTATTTCGACCATGCGGGGGGCTTTGCCCTGGCGGCAGCGCTGTCGGTGCCGCTCGGCCTGCTCGGCCGTCACTGGCAGATGCGCGGCATGCGCCGGCTGTTGAGCCTGGCGGAGCAATCCACCAGCGACCCGCTGATTGCCACCATGTATACCAGCAGCCACGGCGTCGAAGCACGGCTGGAAATGGCGATGCTCAGCGAGCATGCCCGGCTCAAGACCTGCCTGACCCGGCTGCAGGACAGTGCCGTGCAATTGCAGCAGCAGGCAAGGCGGTCGGACGAGCTGGCGCACAACTGCTCGGACGGCCTGGCGCGCCAGCATCATGAAACCGAGCAGGTCGCCACGGCGATCAACCAGATGGCCGCCACGACGCAGGAGGTGGCCGGCAATGTCTCGCGCGTGGCCGAGGCCACCGAGCAGGCCAACCAGCTGGCGTCCCACGGCCAGGGCATCAGCACCGAAACCCGCAAGGCGATCGAACTGCTGGCACGCGCTGTCACGGAGACCGGCGATGCAGTCGCCGCCCTGGCGCAGAACAGCGATGAAATCGGCAGCGTGGTGGACGTGATCAAGAGCATCGCCGACCAGACCAACCTGCTCGCCCTCAACGCTGCCATCGAGGCTGCGCGCGCAGGAGAAAGTGGCCGCGGCTTCGCGGTGGTCGCCGATGAGGTCCGGCAACTGGCCCAGCGCACCACGGCCGCCACCGGCCAGATCCATCAACTGATCGAAAAGCTGCAGCAGCAGGCCCGACAGGCGGTGGATACGACCGAACAGGGCCGTGAGCAGGCGAGCCGTGGGGTCGAGCGCGTCGTCGATGCCGACCAGGCGCTTACCGGCATCAGCGAAGCCGTGGCGCGGATCATCGACATGACCGCCCAGATCGCTTCTGCCACGGAGCAGCAAAGCGCCGTGGCGGACGAGATCAGCCAGAACGTCGGCAACATCGCCCGCCTCGCCGACCAGACCACCGGCGACGCGCAGCGCTCGGCACTGCTCTCCGAAGACCTGGCAGCAACCGCTCAGTCGCAGTACAGCCTGGTCGAGCGCTTCAACCGCTGAGGCCGGCGAGCGCGGCCGGGCGGGTCACGTCGCCGGCATATGCGGCCGGGTGATAAAGGCGGCAACTCGATCCGCGGCGCGCTCCAGGTGCTGGTCAGGGCTGAAGTCGGAGCGCTTCAGCGGCTTGAGGTCATGGTCGGCAGCGCCCAGCCATTCGATAGAGATCGCTGGCGACAGCCGGTAACCGGCAACCGTCTCGCGATTGCCCAGCGCATCGCGCTCGCCCTGGACGATCAGCGCCGGCGTGCGCAACCCGGCCAGGTGCGCGACGCGCGGCTTGTCCTGCTTGCCCGCGGCATGGAACGGATAGCCCAGGCAGACCAGCGCATCGGCGCCCAATTCGTCGCACAGCAGGCTGGCCATGCGCCCGCCCATGGACTTGCCGCCGACCGCCAGCGGTCCTGCGGTTTGCTGTCGCACCGCCTGATACACCGAGCGCCATTGCGCCAATAGCCGAGCCTGCGGTTCGGGTGGTCGCCTGCGCCCGTCTCCTCGTCGCGCAGCCATGTAGCCGAACTCGAAGCGGTACACCGCCACGCCCCGCGCCACCAGCAATTCGGTCATCCGCTGCATGAACGGACTGTCCATCGGCGCCCCTGCGCCGTGCGCCAGAATCAGGCTCGCAGCCGGCGCTTCGCGCGGCTGATCGACCCTGACGAACGGAATTTCACCGCTCTGCGAGTATTGATCGGCGTCAATACCGGCCAGTTGCCCATTGCCCATCCTTGCCCCCGCTTTCTGATGAAAGAAATGTCTGCTCAGCGCACCAAAAAAACATGCTCATTACCGTGGATGGAAGCCCATACATGAACACAGCAACCAGTACCGCCTACAACTATAAGGTGGTCCGCCAATTCGCCATCATGACGGTGGTGTGGGGAATCGTCGGGATGGGGCTCGGCGTTTTCATCGCATCGCAATTGGCCTGGCCGTTTCTCAACTTCGACCTGCCCTGGACCAGCTTTGGCCGCTTGCGCCCACTGCACACCAACGCGGTGATTTTCGCCTTTGGTGGTTGTGCGCTGTTCGCGACGTCTTACTACTCGGTCCAGCGCACCTGCCAGACCACGCTGTTCGCACCGAAACTGGCGGCCTTCACCTTCTGGGGTTGGCAACTGGTGATCCTGCTGGCGGCGATCAGTCTGCCATTGGGCTACACCAGCTCCAAGGAATACGCCGAGCTGGAATGGCCGATCGACATCCTGATTACCATTGTCTGGGTGTCCTACGCGGTCGTGTTCTTCGGCACCCTGGCCACCCGCAAGGTCAAGCACATCTATGTGGGTAACTGGTTCTTCGGCGGTTTTATCCTGACCGTCGCGCTGCTCCACGTGGTCAACAACCTGGAAGTGCCGGTCACCGCGATGAAGTCCTACTCGCTGTACTCTGGTGCCACCGACGCCATGGTGCAGTGGTGGTACGGCCACAACGCGGTGGGCTTCTTCCTGACCGCCGGCTTCCTCGGGATCATGTACTACTTCGTGCCGAAGCAGGCCGAGCGCCCGGTGTATTCCTATCGCCTGTCGATCGTTCACTTCTGGGCACTGATCACCGTCTACATCTGGGCCGGCCCGCACCACCTGCACTACACCGCGCTGCCGGACTGGGCCCAGAGCCTCGGCATGGTGATGTCGCTGATCCTGCTCGCACCGAGCTGGGGCGGCATGATCAACGGCATGATGACCCTGTCGGGCGCCTGGCATAAGCTGCGCAGCGACCCGATCCTGCGCTTCCTGGTCGTGTCCCTGGCGTTCTACGGCATGTCGACCTTCGAAGGCCCGATGATGGCCATCAAGACCGTCAACGCCCTGTCCCACTACACCGACTGGACCATCGGCCACGTGCATGCCGGCGCCCTCGGCTGGGTTGCCATGGTCTCCATCGGCGCGCTGTATCACCTGATCCCCAAGGTCTTCGGCCGGCCGCAGATGCACAGCATCGGCCTGATCAACGGACATTTCTGGCTCGCCACCATCGGCACCGTGCTCTACATCGCCTCGATGTGGGTCAACGGCATCGCCCAGGGCCTGATGTGGCGCGCGATCAACGAGGACGGCACCCTGACCTATTCCTTCGTCGAAGCGCTGGAAGCCA
>DAMBNU010000015.1:0-51654 GCA_032064305.1 Pseudomonas sp.
GCATCCTGCTGCACCCGGACAACCGCGACCTGCCGTTCCCGGTCATCCTCACCGGGCCGGAAAGCGCCGCGCCCTACCTCGAGCAGTTGCGCGCGTTCGTCGGCGCGACCCTGGGCGAAGACGCGCAGAAGCTGTATCAGGTGATCGTCGACGACCCGGCCGAAGTGGCGCGGCAGATGGTCGACGGCCTGAAGGCGGTCAAGCAGTTCCGTCGCGAGCGCAACGATGCCTTCCACTTCAACTGGCTGCTGAAGATCGACGAAGGCTTCCAGTATCCCTTCGACCCGACCCACGAGGCCATGGCGGACCTGCAGCTGACCCGCGACGTGCCCCCGCACCTGCTCGCCGCCAACTTGCGCCGTGCGTTCTCCGGCATCGTCGCCGGGAACGTCAAGGACAAAGGCATTCGCCGCATCGAGCAATACGGCCGCTACGAGATCCACGGCGAGCAGAGCATCATGAAGCCGCTCGACCGCCTGTTGCAGGCGTTCGTCGAGCAGCACCGGATGAAACTGCCTGGCGGCCGTCCGTACGAGCCCTGCTATCGCGTGGTGACCTGAGGGTCGGAAAGGGCCGTGACGGCAATCGTCGACGGCCCGATCTAGGCGGTGAACGACGGAAGCGCCTGCGACAATTCCATACTACGACTCACCCAAGCCAACGTAAGTTGGATCAGCCGAAGGCGTAATCCGACGGTTCGAACGAGCAATCCGACGATCCAGAGAGCGAACCAGCCGCGGCATCGTCGTCCGCCCGATCCACGCGGTGAACGACGGAAGCGCCTGCGGCGATTCCATCCTACAACTCACCGCAACCAACGTAGGTTGGATTAGCCGAAGGCCTAATCCGACGATCCAAAGGCATCATCCGACGGTCCAAAGTCGCATTCCGCCGCCCTGAACGCGTCATCCGCCCGGTCTACCCGCACTTGGAGTTGCCGCAGTTCAGACAGGTGGCGCAGCCATCCATTTGCACCACCGCCTGGGTGCTGCACTTGCTGCACAACTGCGCGCCGGCCGGGAAGCCCTCGCCGGGCTCGACCGTGGCGCCGCCCTGGCTGGCCTCGTAGGCGGCACGCTTTTCCGCCAGGTACTGGCGCTGGGTGTCGTCCAGCGCATGGCCTTCGAGCATGCCGATGGCGATCAGGTGCCGCTCCAGCACGCCGCCGATCTCGGCGACGATGGAGGGCATGTAGATGCCGCCCTTCTTCAGGTAGCCGCCGCGCGGGTCGAATACCGCTTTCAGTTCCTCGACGAGGAAGGTGCAGTCGCCACCCTTGCGGAACACCGCGGACATGATCCGGGTAAGCGCGACGATCCACTGGAAGTGGTCCATGTTCTTCGAGTTGATGAATATCTCGAACGGCCGGCGCTGCTCGTGCGGCGTGCCGGCGTTGAGCACCACGTCGTTGACGGTGACATAGAGCGCATGTTCGAACAGCGGCGACTTGATCTTGTAAGTCATGCCCACCAGGGTCTCCGGGCGCTGCAAGCTCTCGTCCATTTCCACTACCGCGGGCTTGCCGGGGGTGCTGTCAGCGGTGACGGCAGGGCGCTCCAGGGTCTCGTCGACAACCTTGAAGCCCTTGATGCGCTGGGTGATCTTTACGGTCATTGCGGATTCTCCATCCGGACGGCCCGCGCCGCCCGGCTATCGGTCGGGGCTCAGTACTTGCCGTAGTAGCCTTCTTTCAGGGCATCGAACAGGTTGGCGGCAGTGTTCACCTCGCCGTCGTATTCGACCTCCTGGTTGCCCTTGAGCTCGACCACGCTGCCGTCCTCGAGGGTGAAGCGGTAGAGGGTCTTTTCCAGATCGGCTTCCTTGACCAGCACGCCCTGGAACGCCGCCGGGTTGAAGCGGAAGGTGGTGCAGCCCTTGAGGCCCTGGCGCCAGGCATAACGGTAGATGTCCTTGAACGCCTCGAACGGGTAATCGGTAGGCACGTTGGCGGTCTTGGAGATCGACGAATCGACCCAGCGCTGGGCCGCGGCCTGGATGTCGACGTGCTGGCCGGGGCTGACGTCGTCGGCGGTGATGAAGTAGTCCGGCAGCTTTTCCCCCGGTTCATCGGAGCCCGGTTTGGCCCGCGGGTTGATCAGTGTGCGGTAGGCCAGCAGCTCGTAGCTGAATACCTCGATCTTCTCCTTGGCCTTGCGCCCGGGGCGGATCAGGTTGCGCGAATACTGGTGGGCAAAGCTCGGCTCGATGCCATTGGAGGCGTTGTTCGCCAGGCTCAGGCTGATGGTGCCGGTAGGGGCGATGGAGCTGTGGTGGGTGAAGCGCGCGCCCTGCTCGGCCAGCGCCTCGATCAGCTCCGGCGCGTACTCGGCGATCTTCTGCATGTAGCGCGAATAGCGGGCGTGCAGCACGCGGCCGGCGACCTGATCGCCGGCCTTGTAGCCATCCTTTTTCATTTCCGGCCGCTTGCGCAGCATCTCGGCGGTGACCTCGAAGGTTTGCGTCAGCAGCGGCGCCGGGCCCTTTTCCCTGGACAGTTCCAGCGCCTGCTCCCAACCGACCAGCGCCATTTCCCGGGCGACTTCCTCGGTGAATACGCAGGCTTCCGGGCTGCCATAGCGCAGCTTGAGCAGCGTCAGCGTCGAGCCGAGACCGAGGAAACCCATGCCGTGGCGGCGCTTGCTCTCGATCTCGTGACGCTGCTGTTCCAGCGGCAGACCGTTGATCTCCACCACGTTGTCGAGCATGCGGGTGAAAACGCGCACTACTTCGCGGTACTTGTCCCAGTCGAAGCGCGCTTCGGCACCGAAGGGGTCGATGACGAAGCGGGTCAGGTTGATCGAGCCCAGCAGGCATGAGCCGTACGGCGGCAGGGGCTGCTCGCCACAGGGGTTGGTCGCACGGATCGCTTCGCACCACCAGTTGTTGTTCAGCTGGTTGACCCGGTCGATGAGGATGAAGCCCGGCTCGGCATAGTCGTAAGTGGAGACCATGATCATGTCCCACAGGTGCCGCGCCTTGATCCGCCCATAGATGCGGCAGGCCACCAGCCCATCGTCCCGGGCGATGTAGTCGTCATGGATCGGCCACTCGCGCCAGACCACCTGCTCGGCATCGGCCAGGTCGAGCTCGGCGGCTTCCTTGGCGTGCACCGGGAAGACCAGGGGCCATTCGCCGTCAGCCTCCACCGCCTGCATGAACTCGTCGGTAATCAGCAGGCTGAGGTTGAACTGGCGCAGCCGGCCGTCCTCGCGCTTGGCGCGGATGAATTCGCGCACGTCGGGATGGCCGACGTCGAAGGTGCCCATCTGCGCGCCGCGGCGGCCGCCGGCCGAGCTCACGGTGAAGCACATCTTGTCGAAGATATCCATGAACGACAGCGGCCCGCTGGTGTGCGCGCCGGCCCCGGAGACGAACGAGCCGCGCGGGCGCAGGGTGCTGAACTCATAGCCGATGCCGCAGCCGGCCTTGAGCGTCAGGCCCGCCTCGTGGACCTTGCCGAGGATGTCGTCCATCGAGTCGCTGATGGTCCCGGACACGGTGCAGTTGATGGTCGAGGTGGCCGGCTTGTAGTCCTGCGCGCCGGCGTTGGAGATGATCCGCCCGGCCGGAATCGCGCCGTGGCGCAGCGCCCAGAGGAAACGCTCGTGCCAGTGCTCGCGCTGCTCCGCCGGCTCGACGTCGGCCAGGGCGCGGGCGACGCGCTGCCAGGTGTCATCGACCGTCGCGTCCAGGGGCGTGCCGTCCTTGCGGGTCAGCCGGTATTTCTGCGCCCAGATGTCTTCGGACGCCGCCTGCAGGGCGATTTCGGAAGTGTGCTTGCTGTCTGCCGCGATGGGCCCGTCCGTCTTCGCCATGCGCTGCGCATCCTCGTGTCGATGGTGGAAAAGCGAAGCACGAAGCTTAGGCCAGCTTCCCGTCCGGCACACCTGACGCCAGTCAAGACGACCGACGACCGCAGGCCGCGTAGACCGACGGCAGGCCGCCGCGGGGCGGCCGCCGGTTGCTACAGCGCCTCGAGGCAGCCGGCCAGCTCGTTACCGAGTTGCTCGATCAGTGCGGCGTAGCCTTTTCCGTCGGCAGCGATGCCATGCCCCATAGGGTCGAGCACCGCGACCGTCGCCGGCAGGCCGCGCACCAGACTGTCGGCCAGCCGCGGCCGGGCCGGCGGCTCGTGGAACACGCAGCTGGGACCGGCCTGCTCCAGCCGCTGGCGCATCGCCGCGACATGCCGTGCGCCGGGCTGGGCCTCGCCGCCGGCGCTGAACACGCCGGCATGGGCCAGGCCATAGGCCGCCTCGAAGTAGTCGTAGGCCTCGTGGAACACGAAGAAGGGCCGCTGGCGGAGCCTGCCCAGGCGCGCCTGCAGGCGCTGGTCGAGCGCGTCCAGGCGTCTATCGAAGGCCTCCAGGTTGGCGCGGTAGCGCTGGGCATTGGCCGGGTCCAGCGTCGCCAGGTCCTCGGCCATGCGCGCGGCAATGACCCGGGCGTTGGCCGGCAAGAGCCAGAGGTGGGCGTCGAGGCTGCCCGGGCGGTGATCGTGATCGTGCTCGTCCATCGCGCCGGCAGGTTCGCCGGCGTCATGCTCATGGCCGTCGTCGTGATGATCCTCGTCGTCATGTTCGTCCGCCGCGCCATGCAGGTCGCCGAAATGGCGCAGCGTCAGGTCAGGCAACGTTTGCAGGGCAAGGCTCGGCCCGCGGCGCGCTGCCACCGCAGTGGTCAGGAAGCGCTCCATGTCGGGGCCGATCCAGTAGAACAGGTCGGCGCTGCGGATATGCCGCACATCGGAAGGCCGCAATGCATAGTCGTGGGCCGACGCGCCCGCCGGCAGCAGGACCTGCGGCTCGTCGAGCCCATCCTGGACGGCCGCAGCAATCAGCTGCAGCGGCTTGATGCTGGTCAGCACATCGACCTCGGCGCGGGCCGGTGCGCTGGCGAGCCCGGCAAGGCTCAGGAACAACGGGAGAAAACGCGAAAAAAAACGGGACACGGGCAGCACTCGCTGAAGAGAACAGGTAATATAATAACGTCTCCAATTCAATGCGTCTGCCCTCATGTCCAAGCTGTCCCTGGCCCATACCCCCCACGACCACGCGCACTGCGTCAGCAGCGCGCTGGCCGAAGCCGATACGTTGTGCGAACGCTCCGGGGTGCGCCTGACCGCCCTGCGCAAGCGCGTGCTGGAGCTGGTCTGGCAGAGCCACAAGCCCCTCGGCGCCTATGACATCCTCGCCGAACTGAGTGCACAGGACGGCCGCCGCGCCGCGCCGCCCACGGTCTACCGAGCCCTCGACTTCCTGCTCGAGAACGGCCTGGTGCATCGCATCGCCTCGCTCAATGCCTTTATCGGCTGCAGCCACCCTGCACGTCCGCACCAGGGCCAGTTCCTGATCTGCCGCAACTGCCATACCGCCATCGAGCTGCAGCAGCCCAGCATCAGCGAAGCGATCGACAGCGCCGCCGGGCAGGTTCGGTTCCAGGTCGAAGCGCAGACCGTGGAAGTCGTAGGCCTCTGCGCCCCCTGCCGGAGCGCGGCATGAGCGAGGTGCTGATCCGCCTGTCCGACGTCCATGTGCGCTTCGCCCGGCAGCCAGTGCTCGACGGCGTGAAACTGCAGGTGCATCAGGGCGAGATCGTCACCCTGATCGGCCCCAACGGCGCCGGCAAGACCACCCTGGTGCGCGCGGTGCTCGGGCTGCTCGAGCCGGACAGCGGCCAGGTCTGGCGCAAACCCAAACTGCGCGTCGGCTATATGCCGCAGAAGCTGCACGTCGACCCGACCCTGCCGCTGTCGGTGCTGCGCTTCCTGCGCCTGGTACCCGGCGTGGACCGCGCCGCGGCACTGGCCGCGCTCGGCGAGGTGGGCGCCGTGGCAGTCATCGACAGCCCGCTGCAATCGGTCTCCGGCGGTGAGATGCAGCGCGTGCTGCTGGCCCGCGCGCTGCTGCGCAAGCCGGAACTGCTGGTGCTGGACGAACCGGTGCAAGGTGTCGATGTGGCCGGCCAGGCCGAGCTCTACCGACTGATCGGGCGGCTGCGCGAGCGTTACGGCTGCGGCGTACTGATGGTCTCCCATGACCTGCATCTGGTGATGAGCGCTACCGATCAGGTGGTCTGCCTGAATCGCCACGTCTGTTGCTCCGGCCACCCGGAACAGGTCAGCACCGACCCGGCGTTCGTCGAGCTGTTCGGCCAGGACGCGCGCAGCCTGGCCGTCTATCACCATCAGCACGACCACAGCCACGACCTGCACGGCAGCGTCGTCACAGGCAAACCTCACGTCCACGACCCGGATTGCAAGCACTGAGGGGACTATCGATGCATCTGTGCATGCCGCGACGGAGCTGGTTTTGCTGCGGAGCAAGGCACGAGGAGAGAATCTTGGTGGGTCCAATAGAACCACGAGTAACGCCGCGCCGCAGCAGAACCGGCCCGTCCCGACGGGTTGCGCGGCAAGCGGTGCTCGCCCCCCCCTGGCGCGGTCATATTACGGAAGTGGTATGGGTCCGCGCCGAAGCAGGCGTCCATGGCCGCAGCAACGCGGCTCGTACAGATGTATCGATAGGCCCCGTTTATGCCAGATTTTCTTCTCAATGCCCTGCTCGCCGGCCTCGCGCTGGCGCTGGTCGCCGGTCCGCTTGGCTCCTTCGTGGTCTGGCGGCGCATGGCCTATTTTGGCGACACCCTGTCCCACTCCGCGCTGCTTGGCGTGGCGCTGGGGCTGATGCTCGAGGTCAACCTGACCCTGGCGGTCATCGTCTGCTGCGTGCTGCTGGCGGTGCTGCTGGTGACCCTGCAACAGCGCCAGCCACTGGCCTCCGACACGCTGCTGGGCATCCTCGCCCATAGCACGCTGTCGCTTGGACTGGTGTCGCTGAGCTTCATGCAGGATGTGCGCATCGACCTGATGGGTTATCTATTCGGCGACCTGCTGGCGGTCAGTCCCACCGACCTGGCCTGGATCGTCGGTGGCAGCGCGCTGGTGCTGCTGGCGCTCATCCCGCTATGGCGACCCTTGCTGGCGGTTACCGTGCACGAGGAGCTGGCCAAGGTCGAAGGCCTGCCGGTGGCGGCCATCCGCCTGGCCCTGATGCTGTTGATTGCGATGGTGATTGCCGTGGCGATGAAGATTGTCGGTGTGCTGCTGATCACTTCGCTGCTGATCATCCCGGCCGCGGCGGCCCAGCGCCATGCCCGCACGCCGGAACAAATGGCCCTGGGGGCCAGTCTGATCGGGCTGTTCGCCGTCTGCATGGGCTTGTCATTGTCCTGGTACGAGGACACCCCCGCCGGCCCATCCATCGTCGTCTCGGCCGCGGCGCTGTTCCTGCTCAGCTTTGCCTGGCGGCGCAGGTCCTGATCGGATGACGCCTCTGAAATACCTGAGCGGCTACCCCGAGTCGCTGCAGCAGCAGATCCGCCAGCTGATCGCTGAAGGATGCCTGGGCGACTACCTCGAGCGCCGCTACCCGCAACGCCACCAGGTACAAAGCGACAAGGCGCTGTACGGCTATGTGCAGCAGCTGCGCCAGAGCCATCTGAAAAGTGCGCCGAACATCGACAAGGTGCTCTACGACAATCGCCTAGACCTGACCCACCGCGCCCTGGGGCTGCACACCGCGGTGTCGCGGGTGCAAGGCGGCAAGCTCAAGGCCAAAAAGGAAATCCGTGTCGCCGCGCTGTTCAAGGAAGCGGCACCGGAATTCCTCCAGATGATCGTCGTGCACGAGCTGGCGCATTTACGCGAGAGTGATCACAACCGCGCCTTCTACAAGCTCTGCGAGCACATGATGCCGGGTTACGCGCAGACCGAGTTTGACCTGCGCTGCTACCTGCACTGGCGTGAGCTGAGCTGACAGCACGGCCGACACCCATCCTCCAGACGCAAAAAAGGCGGCCCGGGATCAACCGAGCCGCCTTTTTTTCACGCTATTGCGATCAGGCTGGCACTTGCTCCGCAGCCGCCTCGCGCGCCCAGACACGGTGCTGCGAGAGCGCCTGAGCAAAGGCCGAGAACACCGTCGCAACATCGCCGGAGTCACCGGTGACCAGACCGGCATCTTCCGGCAGATTCAGCGCCGTGAGCAGCTGCCGCGCCTCGCCCAGTACGGCAATTGGCTTGAGGTGCTTGTAGGCTTCGAGCAGGTAATGCTTGGCCACGCCGTTCTTGGCCATGGCCTGCACGCTCTGCGCGCCACCGGGCACGAACACCGCGTCGAAGGCAATCGAAGGCATGCCGTCCATCGCCGCGTCAGGCGTGAGCATCTTGCCATCGGCCGTCTTGACCGGCGCCGGCGACGGGCCGATCAATTTGGCCATCGCGCCTTCGTCAGCCAGCTTCTGCTTGAACGCCTCGATGGCATCGCCGTCGACGCCATTGGCGATGAGGATCGCTACCTTGCGCGACTTGATGTTGCCGGACAGGTGATTCATCAGGCTCAGCGCGGGCGAACTGGCCGGTGTCGGCTGCTTCAGGGACATTGTCGGCGCCGTCGGCGGCGTTACGCCGATGTTCTCGGCCACCCGGCGCGCCAGCTCAAGATCGATATTGGCGAGGATCTCGTTGACCTGACGCTCACGGATGAACACCCGCTCGACCTTACCCAGCTCGAAGCTGTAGGCGCCGATGATGTGCTCCTTTTCCGGCGCGCTCATGCTGTTCCAGAACAGCGTGGCCTGGGAGAAGTGATCACCGAACGATGGGCTGCGCGCCCGTACCTTGTGACCTTCCATGCGCTCTGGATAGCTCTCGAAGCCACCACCGCTGGCAGCTGGCGGGGTTTCTTTCGGCCAGCCGCTGTCGACGGAGTTGGGTTCGTAGTTGGCGCGGCCCTTGTTGATCGTCTGACGGTGGAAGGCATCACGCTGGTTGTTGTGCACCGGCGCAATGGAACGGTTGATCGGAATCTCGTGGAAGTTCGGCCCGCCCAGGCGCAGCAGCTGAGTATCGGTGTAAGAGAACAGCCGGCCCTGCAGCAGCGGATCGTTGCTGAAATCGATGCCCGGGACGATATGGCCGATATGGAAGGCAGCCTGCTCGGTCTCGGCAAAGAAGTTGTCGGGGTTGCGGTTGAGGGTCATCTTGCCGAGCTTCTGCACCGGCACCAGTTCTTCGGGAATGAGCTTGGTCGGGTCGAGCAGGTCGAAGTCGAACTTGTGCTCGTCGGCCTCTTCCACCACCTGCACGCCGAGCTCCCATTCGAAGTAGTCGCCCATTTCGATGGACTCCCACAGGTCACGGCGGTTGAAGTCCGGGTCCTTGCCGGCCAGCTTCAGCGTCTCATCCCAGACCAGCGAGAACGCACCTGCCACTGGCTTCCAGTGGAACTTGACGAAGCGGCTGGTGCCCTCGGCATTGACCAGGCGGAAGGTGTGCACGCCGAAGCCTTCCATGGCGCGCAGGCTGCGCGGGATGCCGCGGTCGGACATGGCCCAGATGACCATGTGCGCCGACTCCGGCGTCAGCGAGACGAAATCCCAGAAGCTGTCATGCGCCGACTGCCCCTGTGGGATTTCATTGTGCGGCTCGGGCTTCACCGCGTGGACAAAGTCGGGAAACTTGATGGCGTCCTGAATAAAGAACACCGGCATGTTGTTGCCGACCAGGT
Organism: Pseudomonas sp.; assembly: GCA_032064305.1. GTDB lineage: Bacteria > Pseudomonadota > Gammaproteobacteria > Pseudomonadales > Pseudomonadaceae > Stutzerimonas. Next base: position 9,570 of record DAMBNU010000015.1, read on the forward strand.
CGAAAATGCCTTCGTCGGTGTAGAACTTGGTGGCGAAACCGCGGACATCACGCACGGTATCGGCCGAGCCGCGAGAGCCCTGTACGGTTGAGAAACGCGTGAATACCGGCGTCTCCTTGCCCTTCGCCGATAGGAACGAGGCCTTGGTCAGCGCGCTGTGGTCGTCGTAGCTGACAAACACGCCATGGGCCGCCGAGCCGCGGGCATGCACGATGCGCTCGGGAATGCGCTCGTGGTCGAAATGCGTGAGCTTCTCACGCATGATGAAATCTTCGAGCAGCGTCGGCCCCCGCTCGCCGGCGCGCAGGCTGTTCTGGTTGTCGGCGATCTTCACACCCTGGTTGGTCGTCAGCGCCTGGCCGGTGGCGTCGCTGCGCGCCGCCTCGAGCTGGTCGAGCTTGGCGCTGTGGTTCTGGCGGTCGACGGTGTCGGTACCGGCTAGCTCGCTGTGCTTGGGGGTCTTGCTGTCGGTCATCTTGGGCCTCGGTCGAGCAGGGATGTGCTGAACCGCGAAGGGACCTGGCCACACGGGGCCGGATGCTTGATCGATTCACGGCGTACCGGTAAGGGACCCGACAAAGCCGCCCAAGGTTGCGCCGCGGGACGATTTGCCCGGTCTATCGGCCCGATGGTCATATTCGATGACGCCGGCCTCGCTACGCGCACGCCCTGCAAACGCGTAGAATGCACGCCTTTCGCCGACTATCCCGGCACAGACGACCGCACCCACAAGGTTCGCCCGTGATCGAATTCCAGCAAGTCCACAAAACCTACCGGGTCGCCGGCGGCCGGAGTGCCGGCCGCGAAATTCCCGCCCTAAGGCCGACCGACCTGAACATCGCCGCGGGTGAAGTGTTCGGCCTGATCGGCCACTCCGGCGCCGGCAAGAGCACACTGCTGCGCCTGATCAACCGCCTGGAGGAACCCAGCGGCGGGCGCATCCTGGTCAGCGGCGAGGACGTCACCGCCCTGGATGCCGATGGCCTGCGGCGTTTTCGCCAGCGCGTCGGAATGATCTTCCAGCACTTCAACCTGCTGATGTCCAAGACCGTGGCGGACAACGTCGCCATGCCCCTGCGCCTGGCCGGCAATCATTCACGCAGCGAGATCGACAGCCGCGTCGCCGCGCTGCTCGAACGCGTCGGGCTGAAAGACCAGGCGCGCAAGTACCCGGCGCAGCTGTCCGGCGGACAGAAGCAGCGCGTCGGCATCGCCCGTGCGCTGGCCACCGAGCCGGACATCCTGCTCTGCGACGAGGCCACCAGTGCGCTCGACCCGCAGACCACCGCCTCGGTCCTGCAGCTGCTGGCCGAGATCAACCGTGAACTGAAACTGACCATCGTGCTGATCACCCACGAGATGGACGTGATCCGCCGGGTCTGCGACCGCGTGGCGGTGATGGACGGCGGCGCCATCGTCGAACAAGGCCCGGTGACGGACGTATTCCTGCACCCGAAGCACCCCACCACGCAACGCTTCGTGCTCGAGGACGAGGCGGTCGACGAAAGCGAGCAGCATGACGACTACGCCCACGTGGCCGGCCGCATCCTGCGCCTGACGTTCCAGGGCGACGCCACCTACAAGCCGCTGCTCGGCACCGTCGCACGGGAGACCGGTGTGGACTTCAGCATCCTCTCGGGCCGCATCGACCGGATCAAGGACACGCCCTACGGCCAGCTGACCCTGGCCCTGGTGGGCGGCGACATGGCCGCCGCCCTGGCCCAGCTGGATGCCGCTGAGGTTCACGTGGAGGTGCTGCGCTGATGGAAGCCCTACTGGCAAACGTCGATTGGTACGAGATCTGGCTAGCCACGCTGGACACCCTGCTGATGCTCGGCGGCTCGCTGCTGTTCACCATCCTGCTCGGCCTGCCGCTGGGCGTGCTGCTGTTTCTCACCGGCCCGCGCCAACTGTTCGAGAACGGCCCGCTGTACGCCTTTCTGTCCTTCGTGGTGAACGTGCTGCGCTCATTGCCGTTCATCATTCTGCTGATCGTGATGATTCCCTTCACGGTGCTGGTCACCGGCACCTCGCTGGGCGTGGCCGGGGCGATCCCGCCTCTGGTGGTGGGCGCCGCGCCGTTCTTCGCGCGACTGGTGGAAACCGCCCTGCGCGAAGTCGACCGCGGCATCATCGAAGCCACCCAGGCGATGGGCGCCACCACCCGGCAGATCATCTTCAACGCCCTGCTGCCCGAGGCGCGCCCGGGGATCATCGCGGCGGTGACCGTCACCGCCATCACCCTGGTGTCCTACACCGCCATGGCCGGCGTGGTCGGAGCCGGCGGGCTTGGCGACCTGGCGATCCGCTTCGGCTATCAGCGCTTCCAGACGGATGTCATGGTGGTCACCGTGGTCCTGCTGCTGGTCCTGGTGCAGGTGCTGCAGAGCATTGGGGACAGGCTGGTCACGCATTTTTCGAGAAAATAACTGCCTAACCGGCACCGCTACAGGAACCCACAAGGAACCCTTTATGAAAAAACTGCTTGCTGCCTTTGCCGCTGTTGCGGCTTTCTCCGCCCACGCCGCCGACGAGCTGAACGTCGCCGCGACGGCAGTTCCGCACGCGGAAATCCTCGAGCTCGTCAAACCCCAGCTCGCCGAGCAGGGCGTCGACCTGAACGTGAAGGTGTTCACCGATTACGTGCAACCGAACATCCAGGTCGCCGAGAAACGCCTGGACGCCAACTTCTTCCAGCACCAGCCGTACCTGGACGAGTTCAACAAGGGCAAGGGCACCGAGCTGGTCAGCGTGGCCGGCGTGCACATCGAGCCCTTCGGCGCCTATTCGAGCAAGCACAAGTCGCTTGATGAACTGCCCGACGGCGCCACCGTCGTCATCCCCAATGACGCGACCAACGGTGGTCGTGCCCTGCTGCTGCTGCAGAAGGCTGGCGTGATCACGCTGAAGGACGGCGCCGGCATCACCGCCACGCCCAAGGACATCGCCAAGAACCCGAAGCACATCAAGATTCGTGAGCTCGAAGCCGCCACCCTGCCGCGCGTGCTGACTCAGGTCGACCTGGCGCTGATCAACACCAACTACGCGCTGGAAGCCAAGCTGAATCCCACCAAGGACGCGCTGGTCATCGAAGGCAGCGACTCGCCTTACGTGAACATCCTCGTCGCCCGTCCGGACAACAAGGACAGCGCCGCGATGCAGAAGCTCGCCAAGGCCCTGCACAGTGATGCGGTCAAGCAGTTCATCAAGGACAAGTACCAGGGCGCGGTCGTCCCGGCGTTCTGATCCCGCTGCGCACTCGAGGCGCCGCGCTTGACTGGCCCGCGCCGGCATTGTCCGGCGCGGGCTTTTTGCATTCAGCAGCCTTGCATCATCACCCGAGCAGGCGGGCGACGGCAGCAGGGCTGGGCGGCACGACCGCCCACTCTGCGGTCAGAGTTTGATCCAGGTCGCCTTGAGCTCGGTGTACTTGTCGAACGCGTGCAGCGACTTGTCACGACCGTTGCCGGATTGCTTGAAGCCCCCGAACGGGGCGGTCATGTCACCGCCGTCATACTGGTTGACCCACACGCTACCGGCCCGCAGCGCCTTGGCCGTCAGGTGCGCCTTGGAAAGGTCCGCCGTCCACACCGCTGCCGCCAGCCCGTACGGCGTGTCGTTGGCGATGGCCACGGCTTCGGCCGCCGTGTCGAAGGTGATCACCGAGAGCACCGGCCCGAAGATCTCCTCGCGGGCGATCTTCATCGCATTGCTCACCCCGTCGAAGATCGTCGGCTCGACGTAAAGCCCGCCGGTGTCCTGCATCGTACGCTGGCCGCCGATGAGCACCTGGGCGCCATCGTTGCGTCCGGCCTCGATATAGCCAAGCACCGTGTCGAGCTGCTGGGTGTCGACCAGGGCGCCGACATTGGTGGCCGGATCCAGCGGGTTACCCGGTTTCCAGCCCTTGAGCGCCTCGACCACCATCGGCAGGAAGCGCGCCTTGACCGAACTCTCGACCAACAGCCGCGAACCGGCGGTGCACACCTCGCCCTGGTTGAAGGCGATGGCGCCGGCAGCGGATTTGGCTGCGGCCTCAAGGTCCGGGGCATCGGCAAAGACGATGTTCGGGCTCTTGCCGCCCGCCTCCAGCCAGACGCGCTTCATGTTCGACTCGCCAGCGTAGATCATCAGCTGCTTGGCAACCCGCGTGGAGCCGGTGAACACCAAGGTGTCGACGTCCATGTGCAGCGCCAGGGCCTTGCCGACGGTATGCCCATAGCCGGGCAGCACGTTGAGCACGCCCGGCGGAATCCCCGCCTCGATCGCCAGCTGGGCCACGCGAATGGCCGTGAGCGGCGACTTCTCCGACGGCTTGAGCACCACCGAGTTACCGGTCGCCAGTGCCGGGCCGAGCTTCCAGCAGGCCATCATCAGCGGGAAGTTCCACGGCACGATGGCGGCCACCACGCCGACAGGCTCGCGGGTGACCAAACCGAGCTGATCGTGCGGGGTCGCGGCGACCTCGTCGTAGATCTTGTCGATCGCCTCGCCCGACCAGCGCAGCGCGTTGGCCGAACCCGGCATGTCGACGTTCAGCGAGTCGCTGATCGGCTTGCCCATATCCAGGGTTTCGAGCAGCGCCAGCTCCTCGGCGTTGGCCTGAATCAGATTGGCCAAGCGAATCATCGTTGCCTTGCGCTTGGCCGGCGCCATGCGCGACCAGACGCCGGATTCGAAGGCCATGCGCGCACTGATCACGGCGCGGTCGGCGTCGGCCTCGTCGCAACTGGCGACCTGGGCCAGCACGCGGCCATCCACCGGGCTGATGCAGTCGAAACTGGCGCCGGCGCTGGAGGCGGTGTATTCGCCCTGGATGAAGGCCCTCCCTTCGATGCGCAGGTCGCGGGCACGCTGTTGCCAATCGGCGAGAGTCAGGGTGGTCATGGGGCGTCCTCGGTTAGCTGTCGAACAATCAGAAAGGCACCCTAAACCAGCGGCACCAGCCCTATCAATATTTTTTACGAACGGCGATTTTCCGCCTTGTTTTGTGCGTTTTATTAAACATAGACTCGCCGAGACCGCTGTGCGCCCCGGGGAAGTCGCGCTACAGCATAGCCGCCCTACCCGTCGCCCTGCCGGAGCTCCCATGGCCAACGATGCACATGCCGCCGCGTCCGTGGAACATTTTTGGATGCCCTTCACCGCCAACCGCCAGTTCAAGCAAAGTCCGCGGCTGCTGGAACGTGCCGAAGGGATGTATTACACGGACACGGCCGGGCGCCAGGTGATCGACGGCACCGCCGGGTTGTGGTGCTGCAACGCCGGCCACGGGCGTCCGGAAATCACCGAGGCGGTGAGCCGGCAGATCGCCCGGCTGGATTTCGCACCGACCTTTCAGATGGGCCACTCGCTGCCGTTCGAACTGGCCGAACGGCTGGCGCAGATCAGCCCGGCCGGACTGAACCGGGTGTTCTTCACCAACTCGGGGTCGGAGTCGGCCGATACAGCGCTGAAAATCGCCCTGGCCTACCAGCGTGCGATCGGCCAGGGCAGCCGCACCCGGCTAATCGGTCGCGAACTGGCCTATCACGGTGTCGGTTTTGGCGGCATCTCGGTGGGCGGTATGGCCAACAACCGCAAGGCCTTCGGCGCGCTGCTGCCAGGTGTCGACCACCTGCCGCACACCCTGGACCTTACGCGCAACGCGTTCAGCCGCGGGCTCCCGGAACACGGGGTCGAGAAGGCCGACGAACTGCAGCGGCTGATCACCCTGCACGGCGCGGAGAACATCGCCGCGGTGATAGTCGAGCCGATGTCCGGGTCGGCCGGAGTGATCCTGCCGCCCCAGGGCTACCTGCAGCGCCTGCGCGAGATCACCCGCCAGCACGGCATCCTGTTGATCTTCGACGAAGTGATCACCGGCTTCGGCCGTGTCGGCGAGGCCTTCGCCGCGCAGCGCTGGGGCGTCACGCCGGATATCGTCACCTGTGCCAAGGGCCTGACCAACGGGGCGATCCCCATGGGCGCGGTCCTTGTCGACGAAAACATCCACGACGCCTTCATGCATGGCCCGGAAAGCGCCATCGAATTCTTTCACGGCTATACCTATTCCGGTCATCCGGTGGCCTGCGCCGCGGCCCTTGCCGCGCTGGATATCTACCAGCGCGAGCACCTATTCCAGAAAGCCATCGAGATCGAGGGCTATTGGCAGGATGCCCTGTTCAGCCTGCAGGGATTGCCCAACGTGACCGACATCCGCACCGTCGGCTTGGTCGGTGGCATCCAGTTCGCCAGCCACCCCGACGGCGTAGGCAAGCGCGGCTACGAGGTGTTCCGCCAGTGCTTCGAGGACGGTCTGCTGGCGCGCGCCAGCGGCGACACCATCGCCCTGTCGCCGGCACTGATCGTCGAGCGCGAGCAGATCGACGCGATGGTCGAGCGCCTTGCCGATGCAATCCGCAAGACTGGGTGACAGCCGGACGTGCACCTTGCCTGTGAACTGCGCAACGCCCGGCGCTCCCGGCAGGCTTACAGCCGCATTCGCCGTGGGGCACGCCTTCTACGGTCGCGGTGAGGGCTGGGGCCCTTCGCCCCTGAGGCGAGGCTCTTGAGCCTCCGCAGCCAGAGCACCAAAGCGACACGCCAGAAACGAAAAAACCCGCCAATTGGCGGGTTCTTTCTTCAAGGGCCGATCAATTACTTGATCTTGGCTTCCTTGTACATCACGTGCTTACGTACGACCGGATCGAATTTCTTGATTTCGAGCTTGTCGGGGGTGGTGCGCTTGTTCTTGTCGGTGGTGTAGAAATGGCCGGTACCGGCGCTGGACACCAAACGGATCAGGTCACGCATGATAGTTCTCCTTAAACCTTTTCGCCGCGAGCGCGGAGTTCAGCCAGAACGGCGTCGATGCCGCGCTTGTCGATGACGCGCATGCCCTTGGCGGTCAGGCGCAGACGAACGAAGCGGTTCTCGGACTCGACCCAGAAGCGGTGATGCTGCAGGTTCGGCAGGAAACGACGACGGGTTTTGTTGTTTGCGTGGGAAATGTTGTTCCCGGTTACCGGACCCTTACCGGTAACTTGACAGACTCTCGACATGCCTCAGCCCTCTAAAACCACATGCCCAACCCGGCATGGGTTGGCCGCTTGAATTCACTTGTCTTTCGGCGCTCAGCGCCACGTTTCATGAGGGTCTTACCGGCCACGCGAGAAGCGAATAAACCGGGCCCCTAGAAAAGAGCGCTGCTTTATATCAGAAAGCTCCCCGGGCAACAAGCGCGCCATGACTTTTCCGCTCCGGCGTCTCGAGCCCGGCCGGCCTGCCACGCGGCGTGCAGCGGTATTCCTGGCCTAACGCCGTTCGTCGGCGCACGGCAGGCAGCGTGCAGGCAGCGCCCGCCGTCAGGCCAGCCCGGTCGTCCGCGCGTTAGTACGGCCAGCTAAGGGCCGACCGCTTTTGCCGGGAGAGTACGATACGGGGCGCTTTTGCGAACGCTTATTTTGCACTGCGAAATGACGAATCAGTTTTTTGCGCTATGATGAGCCAGAGGGACCCGCTTCCGCCTCGCTGCAACGACCGCGACCGCCCCGTGAAGGGCTGCGACTGCCGGCGGCTGGGGCGATCTGCTATCGTTCGCGCCCCCGCGCCCACCACTCTGACAGACCGACCTTCTATGAGCGACGCAGAACACATCGAGATTCCCAAGGATCGCAAATTCGTCGAGGCGCTTTCGCGCGGGCTGGACGTGCTGCGCGCCTTTACCCACGGCTCGGTGGTCATGGGCAACCAGGACATCGCACGGATCACCGGCCTGCCGAAGCCGACCGTGTCGCGCATGACCTACACCCTGACCAAACTGGGCTACCTCAGCTATTCACCGCAGCTGGAAAAGTACCAGTTGGACTCCGGCGTGCTGGCCCTTGGGTACGCCTATGTGTCCAACCTGCGGGTACGCCAGCTGGCCAAGCCCTACATGGACGAGTTCTCCCGCCGCACCAACACCTCGGTCGGCCTGACCTGCCGCGACCGGCTGTCAATGATCTACATCGAGAACTGCCGGCCCGCCGAAGTCGCAACCCTGCGCATGGACGCCGGCGTGCGCCTGCCCCTGGCCACCACCGCGGCGGGCCGCGCCTTTCTCGCCGCCACGCCGGACAAGGAGCGCGAACACCTGATGGCCGCGCTGGCCAGCAAGTACGGTGATGGCTGGGGCGCGATGAAACAGTCGCTGGACGATTCCTTCGAGGAGTTCCGCCAGCACGGCTTCTGCCTCTCGCTCGGCGACTGGGACCGCAACGTCAAGGCTGCCGGCGTGCCGCTGCACTTGGCCGACGGCAGCATCATGGCGCTGACCTGCGGCGCCCCCTCGTTCCAGCTCAGCGAAGAAACCCTGCGCGGCTCGCTGGCGCACCAGCTGGAAATGCTCGCCCGCGATATCGAGAGCCTGGGCGTCTGAGCGCCGGACCGGTCTGCATCCACGCCATAGCCGTCATGGATTGCGGCGGCGGGTAGCGATCACCCTGCCCCGACGCTGCCACAGGCGATGTCTGCCAGCAGCTCCGACAATCCACCAGCGCGGTGCGTGAGCGCGCACCCGCTGATGTCGGCGCCAATCGCATCGGCCATTCCGACTTCTTCCTCAATGTTTTCAAGCCAACGCTCTAGGCGGAGCACCTGCTGCCGGGGCTAGAGCAGGACCACCGAGGTCAGGCTGCTGCGCTGGCAACGGCGACATAACCGCTATCGACACCCCGGCATCTATCGGAACCGCGGTATCTGCCTGCGTCACGCCGGCAATCGTAGGGTGGATCACGCTCCACCGATCCACCGATCCACCGCAGCACGGTGCCCCAATCCATTCGCTCGGATATATAAAAGGCGGCATCCACCCTACCGACCTGCGGAGGTAGAGCAGACAAGCCGTAACCAGCCGACTGCTCTCGAGTCGGCAAGGTAGCTGAGAGAACGCAAGGCTGCCCTCCATACTGGGGCCTCTTCGCGAGCAGAGCTCGCTCCTACAGGATCGAGGCCTGTACGCGGCGGCATCTCCGCAGTAGGGCTGGCGCAGCGGAGATGTTCAGAAAAGCAAAACCGGGCCATGGGCCCGGTTGCTGTGCTGCGGTCAGCCGATCACGCCACCTGCATCAACTTCGAGTAAGCCTTCAAATGATGATCATCGTCACCGAACTGGTGGGCGATCATCACCAGGCGCTTGGCGTGGTGGGCGAGGTTGTATTCCCAGGTCATGCCGATGCCGCCATGCAGCTGGATCGCTTCTTCGGCCACCTTGCGCGCGGCGCGGGCGCAGATGTACTTGGCGGCAGCGATGATCCGGCGGCGGTCGTCGTTGTCTTCGCCATCGGCAAAGGTCGCGGCGAGGATCGCCATGCTGGTGGCCTGTTCCAGCTCGGTCTGCATGTCCACCATGCGGTGTTGCAGGACCTGGAACTTGCCGATCGGCACGCCGAACTGCTTGCGTGTCTTCAAGTAGTCGAGCGTCAGCTTGCAGGCCTCGTCCATGCTGCCCAGCGCGTCGGCGCACTGTGCGGCGATGGCGCGCCCCTGCTGATAACGCAGCGCCGGGAGCGCATTGCCGACTTCGCCGAGCAGCGCATCCGCATCGACCTGCACGTTGTCGAGGAATAGCTCGCAGCCCTTGCGCCCGTCAATGGTTGGGTAGACGCGACGGCTGACGCCTTGGGCGGTCGGATCGACCAAAAACAGGCTGATGCCGGCTTCGTCGCGACTGTCGCCGGCGGTGCGCGCAGAGACGATGATCTGCCCGGCGCTGTGCCCGCCGATCACCACGGCCTTGCGTCCGGATAGGCGATAACCGCCGTCGACCGCCTCAGCTTTGGTCTGTACGTCGTGCAGGTTGTAGTGGCTCTGCGGTTCGTCGAAGGCCACCGCCAGTTGCAGCGAACCGGCCGCGACCTGAGGCAGCAGATCTTCTTTCCGCGCGCCGCTGCCCAGCTGGTTAAGCAGGCCGCCGCCGAAGATCACCGATTGCAGGTAGGGCTCGAGCGTCAGGCCACGACCCAGTTCGGTCATCACCAGCATGGTTTCCACGCCGCCGCCGCCAAAGCCGCCAATTTCTTCGGAGAACGGCACGGCAGTCAGGCCCAGCTCGCCCAGCTGCGCCCAGAACTCGGCGGAAAAGCCCAGCTCCGACTCGCTGAATTTCTCGCGCTGCTCGAACGGGTAGGCGTCGCGTACCAGGCGCGCCGCGGTGTCCTGCAGCATTTGCTGCTCTTCAGTCAGTTTGAAGTCCATTGCGGTGCCCCCTTACAGCTCGAGAATCATCTTCGAGACGATGTTCTTCTGGATTTCGTTGGAGCCGCCGAAGATCGACAGCTTGCGCATGTTGAAATAGTCGCCGGCCAGCGACGCGCTGTAGTCCGCGTGCAAGAGCTCGCCGTCGTAATCCAGCTGCAGCTCCTCCTCAAGGAAGGGCAGCGCGTAGGGGCCGAGGACCTTGCGCAGCAGGCTGGTGATGGCCTGACGGATCTCGGTGCCCTTGACCTTGAGGATCGAGGACTCCGCACCCGGCACGCCGCCCTCCTTCGCCGCCGCGAGGATGCGCAGGGTGCTCATCTCGATGGCCATCAGCTGCATCTCTACTTCCGCGACTTGGGCGCGGAACAGCGGGTCTTCGAGCATCGGCTTGCCGTCGCAGACTTCCTTCATGGCGATGCGCTTGAGATGCGCCAGCGCCGCCTTGGAAGCACCGATACCGGCCAGGCCGGTGCGCTCATGGGTCAACAGGTACTTGGCGCAGGTCCAGCCCTGGTTTTCCTCGCCGACGAGGTTTTCCACCGGCACGCGGACGTTGTCGAAGAAGACTTCGTTGACCTCATGGTCGCCGTCCAGGGTAATGATCGGCCGCACGCTGATGCCCGGCGTGCTCATGTCGATCAACAGGAAGCTGATGCCGCGCTGCTGCTGGGCTTCGGGGTCGGTGCGCACTAGGCAAAAAATCATGTTGGCGTGCTGGCCGAGGGTGGTCCAGGTCTTCTGGCCGTTGACCACATAGTGGTCGCCATCACGCACGGCGCGGGTCTTCAGGCTCGCCAGGTCGGAACCGGCTCCGGGCTCGGAGTAGCCTTGGCACCACCAGTCTTCGCCCGACAGGATGCGCGGCAGGTAGTAGTCTTTCTGCTGCTGGGTGCCGAACTTGATGATCACCGGGGCGACCATGTTGACGCCGAAGGGCACGCTGCGCGGCGCGCCAAAGGCGGCGCATTCCTCGTCGAAGATGTGCTTCTCGACCGGGCCCCAGGTGGTGCCGCCCAGTTCCACTGGCCAGCCCGGTGCGTACCAGCCGCGCTTGACCAGAATCTGCTGCCAGCGCTGGTGGTCTTCCTTGGACATGTGCTTGCCGAGCTTGACCTTGGCGGCGATGTCCGCCGGCAGCTCGTTTGTCAGGAAGGCGCGCACTTCATCGCGGAAGGCGAGCTCTTCGGCCGTGTAGTTGACGTTCATGGTTCGGTCCTCAATGTCCGGTCTGAGTGCAGGCGGGCGGCGCTCATTGCCCGGCCTGCCAGACGGTGAAGGTGCGGCCTTCGGCGGCCAGTTTTTCCAGCAGCGGCGCTGGCTTCCACCAGTCGCCGCAACGTGCGTGCAGTTCCTTGACCCGCGCCAGCACCCTGTCCAGGCCGACGCTGTCGGCATAGAACATCGGGCCACCACGGAAGGCCGGGAAGCCGTAGCCGTTCAGGTAGATGACGTCGATATCGCTGGAACGCTGAGCGATGCCCTCTTCGAGAATCTTCGCGCCCTCGTTGACCAGCGCGAAGATGCAGCGCTCGACGATGTACTGCTCGTCCAGCGCCTTTCGCTCGATGCCCTTTTCCCGCGACGCTGCCTCCAGCATAGGCGCGAGGTCGGGGTTTTCCTGCGGGGTGCGGTTGCCTGGCTCGTAGCGGTAATAGCCGGCGCCTGTCTTCTGCCCGAGCATGCCGGCGGCGCAGAGCTTGTCGGAGACGGTGGGGAAATCCAGGTGCGCCGGCAGCGTCGCGCGCTGGCGCTTGCGGATCGCCTGGCCGATGTCCAGGCCCGACAGATCACGCATGGCGAACGGTCCCATGGCCATGCCGAAATTGCGCAGCGCAGCGTCGACCTGCTGCGGCGTGGCGCCCTCCTCCAGCAGGAACTCGGCCTCGCGGCCGTACTGGAAAACCATGCGGTTGCCGACGAAGCCATCGCAGACGCCGACCACCACCGAGACCTTCTTCAGCTGTTTGCCGATAGCCATGGCGGTGGCGAGCACTTCATTGCTGGTCTTCGCGCCGCGCACCACTTCCAGCAGGCGCATGACGTTGGCCGGGCTGAAGAAATGCAGGCCGACTACATCTTCCGGGCGCTTGGTGAAAGCCGCGACGGCGTCCAGATCAAGCGAGGAAGTGTTGGAGGCGAGAATCGCGCCGGGCTTGCAAATGGCATCCAGCTGCTCGAAGACCTGCTGCTTGACGCCCATTTCCTCGAACACGGCTTCGACCACCACGTCGACATCTGCCAGCGCCGCGTACTCGGTGACGCCTTCAACCAACTTCAGGCGCTTTTCCATCGCGTCCTCGGTGAGGCTGCCGCGCTTGACGCTGGCCGCGTATGTATCACGAGCCCGCTGCAGGCCGCGCTGCAGCGCGTCTTCGTTGATCTCCAGCAGCTTCACCGGCACCCCGGCATTGGCGAAGCACAGGGCGATCCCGACGCCCATGGTGCCGCCGCCGATCACCGCAGCGGCGTTGATCGCCCGCGGTTTCACATCGGCGGGCAGATCGTTGATCTTGCCGGCCTGGCGTTCGGCGAAGAAGGAATGGATCAGCGCACCGCGTTGCGGCGAGTTCAGGCATTCGGCGAACAGCTCGCGCTCGCGCTTGAGGCCTTCGGCCAGCGGCAGCTGGGTCGCCGCCTCGACCGCCGCGATGCAGCGTAGCGGCGAGAACAGCCCCGGCATGCGCTTGGCGACTTCGGCATGCTTGGCGCGGATCAGCGCCTCGTTGTCGGCGCCTTCCAGGCCGAGGATCTGCTCGCCAGTGCGACGCGGGCCGCGGTCGGCATTGAGCAGACGGCGCGCAAAACTGATACCCGCCTCGGCCAGCTCCCCGTCGAACAGCTCGTCGACGATGTTGTGCTCGACGGCCTCGGCTGCGCCGATGGGCGCGCCGCTGACGATCATGTCCAACGCCTTCTCGACACCTGCCAGACGCGGCAGCCGCTGGGTGCCGCCTGCGCCGGGCAGCAGGCCCAGCTTCACTTCCGGCAGCCCGACTTTGGCGTCCCTGCGGGCAATACGGTAGTGGCAGCCCAGCGCGACTTCCAAACCACCACCCAGCGCAGTGCCATGAATGACGGCGACGCTCGGCTTGCTGCCGCCCTCGATGACCTCGATCACCTCCGGCAGGCTCGGCGCCTGGGGCGGCTTACCGAATTCCTTGATATCGGCGCCGGCAATAAAGGTATTGCCGTCGCAGGCCAGCACCACCGCGCGCACCTGCGCATTCGCTTCGGCGCGCTGAAACGCCTGCAACAGGCCCTCGCGCACCGCCTGGCCGAGCGCATTAACCGGTGGGTTGTTGACTGTGATCAGAGCGATTTCGCCCTGAACTTCGAGCCGTACGGCGTCCGTCATGGCAGGCCTCCGCTTTGTGAAATGTGAATTGGATTTGTTATTTCACGGAATCATGTTTCGCACAGCAGAATAGTTGAGTCATTTCCACATGTCGAGAGCCTGCCGCGAATCGCTCGGGCAAGCAAGCGCAGAGGGAAAATCAAATGGGAAAGGACGCCGCCCGGCGCAGTGTGGGTATTTCAGGCGCGCGGGACGGCACCCAAGAGCTGGGGGTCGATGCGCAACAGGCGCACGGCGCGCGCCTCAGCCAGGCTCGCCACGCTGCTGGACGCCGGCAATTCCAGCAGCAACCGGGACAGGTTAAGCACCAGCGCTTCGCGGCTGTGCACGCCCGCGCCGAGTGCGTAGAAGCCAGCAATCGCCTGGCGCAGCGCCAGTGGCAAGCGCCATTGCGCGCGCAGGGCCGAGCCGAAGCCTGCCGAGCGCTCACGCAGCAGCGGCTCGATCGCGTCGTCCGGGACCTCACCGCCGCTGTCGAGCCAGTCCTGCAGGCTGCGCAACAGCGCCAGTTCGCCAATGTTGTGCAGCAGCCCGGCGGTGTAGCACAGCTCGGCGTCGAGCTTGAGCCGTCGCGCCAACCACTCGGCCATACTGGCCGTGCCCTGCGCGTAGGCGGCAATCTGCTGCGCCTGGCTTGCCAGCCGCGGATCGGCCAGCATGGCGTTGCGTTGCGTGGCCATTTCCAGCACCAGGTTCAACGTACGCTTGACCCCTAGCCGCGCCAGCGCCTGGCCGAGGGTCTGGCAGCTTTGTCCCTGATGTGAAGCAGCGCTGTTGGCCAGGCCGATCAACCGAGCGGTGATCTGCGGATCACGTGCGAACTGTGCTTCCAGCGCGCCGAGGTCCAGGCTGCCGGCGCTCAGGCAATCACCGACGGCGGCCTGTACGGAGGCGAGCAGCGGCGCGCCTCGATTGTGCTCGCGCATCCGGTCGAGAAAGGCGTTCAGCGTCCCGCTGGGTGTGTCGGTGTGCGTCCGCGTAACAGCCGCCGTTTGCGGTAGCAGCCGGTCGAGACGCTGACGCAGGTCGTCGAAGTTGCACGGCTTACCCAAGTAGCCGGCCAGACGCAGCGGCCGTACAGCCTGCACGCTGGCCAGGTCCATGCGTTCGCTGACGAGGATGCAGGCCAGCTTCTGGGTCGGCCCGTGGCGCCTGAGCTCCTGCAACAACGCACGGCCGTCGAGACCATCCAGCTCCCCATCGGCGATCATCAGGCTGGGAACCTGACGCTTGCACACCGTCAGCGCGGCGTGACCATCGTTCACCTGTACCACCCGCGCACCGGGACGCACCGCACGTACCAACTGGCCGAGCTGGTCTGCCCGCCACGGCTCGCTGAAGGCAACCAGAACGAAGGAAAGGTGAGTGGTAAGCGACACTGAGCAGGCTCATCGGCGATACGACGCCGTCTCGATCGCAGCCCGCTCGCGGGGCCGCAGTACCGACACGGTTTGAAGGGATATTCTGGGGCGCCGACGCCAAAAGAGCCAGCCCTGTAACAGGGCCGGCTCGTCTACAGCCGATAGTCGAACCTAAAGGCCGAGGCAGAGGTACTTGATCTCGAGGTAATCCTCGATGCCGTACTTGGAGCCTTCACGCCCCAGACCGGAGGACTTCACGCCGCCAAACGGCGCCACCTCGGTGGAGATCATCCCGGTGTTGATGCCGATCATCCCTGACTCGATGGCCTCGGCCACGCGGAACACGCGGCCCAGGTCACGGGCGTAGAAGTAGGCCGCCAGGCCGAACTCGGTGTCGTTGGCCAGCGCAATGCCCTCGGCCTCGTCTTCGAAGCGGAACAGCGGCGCCAGCGGCCCGAAGGTTTCCTCTTTCGCCACCTTGGCATCGTGCGGCACGTTGACCATCAGGGTCGGCTCGAAATAGCTGCCGCCCATCTGATGCGCCTTGCCTCCGGTTACCACTTGCGCCCCGTTGGCGACGGCATCCTCAATGTGCTCCCGGACCTTGGCCGCCGCGCGGTCGTCAATCAGCGGGCCGATATCGGTGCCCTCTTCCAGGCCATTGCCGACCTTCAGTTTCTCCACCGCCGCCTGGAATTTCTTGGCGAACTCGTCGTACACGCCGTTCTGCACATAGATGCGGTTGACGCAGACACAGGTCTGGCCGGCGTTGCGGTATTTGGACTGCATCGCGCCTTTCACCGCCTCGTCAAGATCGGCATCGTCGAACACCAGGAACGGCGCGTTGCCGCCCAGCTCCAGCGAGACCTTCTTGATCCCCGGTGCGCACTGGGCCATCAATTTGGCGCCGACTTCGGTGGAGCCGGTGAAGCTGATCTTGCGCACCGTGGGGTTGGCGGTCAGCTCGTCGCCGATATCGCCGGCCGAACCGGTAATCACGCTGAACACACCCTTGGGAATCCCGGCACGCTCGGCCAGCTCGGCCAGCGCCAGTGCGGAGAATGGCGTCTGGCTCGCCGGTTTCAGCACCATGGTGCAACCGGCCGCCAGGGCCGGACCGGCCTTGCGGGTGATCATCGCCGCCGGGAAATTCCACGGCGTGATGGCGGCAGTGACACCGATCGGCTGCTTGATGACGATGATGCGCTTGTCTTTCTGATGGCCCGGGATAGTGTCGCCATAGACGCGTTTGGCCTCTTCGGCGAACCACTCGATGAACGACGCCGCGTAGGCGATCTCGCCCTTGGACTCGGCCAGCGGCTTGCCCTGCTCCAGCGTCATCAGCCGGCCCAGGTCATCCTGGTTTTCCATCATCAGCTCGAACCAGCGGCGCAGTTTCTGTGAGCGCTCCTTGGCGGTCAGGTCACGCCAGGCCGGCAGCGCGCGCTCCGCGGCCTCAATGGCACGGCGGGTTTCGGCGGCGCCCATCTTCGGCACGGTGCCGAGGATCTCGTTGCTGGCCGGGTTGTTGACCTTGATGGTCTGGCCGCTGTCCGCGTCCTGCCAGGCGCCGTCGATATAGGCCTGCTGGCGGAACAGCGTGGTGTCTTTGAGTTGCATGGCAGTCTCCTGGAGCCGGCGCGGGGCCGGGAAATGGACAGAGGCCGTCTGGCCTGAACAGGGCGATCGACGGGCAAGCCGTCCGATCTAACTCAGAGCGAACAGCGCCGGCAGGGTTCCTGCCGCGGCGCCGGGCGTTTGAAATCCCGAACAGATGCTAGGCGCGATACCCAACACACGGCAACACCATGTTCGGAAAAACTGACGCACCATAGCCCAGCCTGATGGCCCGCCCACCCCGCCCGGCGCGCATCCGCCGTTCGGCCAGCGCACCGCCGAAGCGCCATGGACGACCGCGAGCGACATGGGTATGATTGCGCCCCGCAACGCACCAGTAGCTCAGCTGGATAGAGTACTGCCCTCCGAAGGCAGGGGTCGTGGGTTCGAATCCCGCCTGGTGCGCCATTCTTAAAAGCAAAGCCCCGGATGAAAATCCGGGGCTTTGCTGTTTCTCATCTGGCGATTGGGTCGAAACGCGCTGCATCGCCCTCACGGCCATGAGGGTGGGCGCAGCAGGCAAAGCCGGCAAACCGAGATGGCCAAGCCCGGCCCGACCAAACACGTACCCGGCCCGAACTCGGCGGCTACCTGGCACCCTCCCCATCGGGCGCATCGGGGCGCGACTTTTCCGAACTCGAATACACGCTCAGCGCTGTGGCGGTGACCAGTATCAGCGCCATGCCCAGTATCTGCGGACCCGCCAGGCTCTCGTGCAAAACCACAACACCGAACAGTGTTGCGGTTACCGGTTCAACCATCGCCACGACCGAGGCCACGGCCGGCGGCGTATTTTTCAGGCCGATGACGTAGACAACAAACGACAAACCGGCGCCGAGCACACCTAGTGTCGCGAACAGTGGCCAATCCTGCGAGCCAAGGGCCGAAACAATCTGGCCGGTATCGCTCGGCCAGAAAAGGATAACGGCCAGCACGGCAAAGGCGATGGCGAGGATCGCCTGGGGGCTGCCGTGTGGCGCCGCATATTCGAAGGCAAAGATGAATGCGGCATAAGACAGTCCGGCAAGCAGACCGGCGCCTATGCCGATTGCCGTAACGCCGCTCCCACCGACGTCATACAGCTGCGTGAGCAACACCACACCCACCATCACCAATACCATCGCCAGCCACTTCGCTGGCGTGGGGCGTTCGAGTTTCAAGGCGAAGGACAGCAGAAACACGAACACCGGCGCGCAGTACATCAGC
Source organism: Pseudomonas sp. (assembly GCA_032064305.1). Lineage (GTDB taxonomy): Bacteria > Pseudomonadota > Gammaproteobacteria > Pseudomonadales > Pseudomonadaceae > Stutzerimonas. The sequence continues at coordinate 27,330 of DAMBNU010000015.1, forward strand.
GTTGCTGCAACCGCAACGCTGCCGTGGGCAATGCTCAGGAAATAGAACGCGAAGTTACCGGCTACGCTGATACCGCCAATGACTGACCAGAACCACAGTCGGCGATTTGCCAGACCACTCTTCTTTGGGTGCAGCATCAACCAGAGGAGGACACATAACAGTCCAAGCGCTCCCCGGAAGAACGAAACCGCGAACGGGTCCCAGTCATTGTTCATCAAGATGGCGCCTATTCCTCCCGACAGGCCCCAGAAAACCGCCGCCAACGCTACTAAAGCTGTACTTGCCCCCATCGTCCGATTTCGCCTCTGTCAGTGAAACTGTGCTGCCTCGGTGTGCTTGCGTGCGCCCGGCAACCCTCCAGCTTCCTGTCAGAACCGCGAACTACCTGTGACGTTCGCCAGCTGGTGCCTACCCAGAGGGCCCGCCCGACGACTGACCGCCGCCAAGCAGCATTGCCGCCACGCAACGCCATACAGCTACTGGCGGATCATTCGTAGATAGGTCTGCAAGAGCGTGAAAGCCGACGTGGACACAGGTTCGGGTCGACGCACACGCTGGTGGGCACGGCGGGGGTGTCGTATGTAATCAGGGTTGGCCAGACGCTCCGGAAAGGCGACGCTTTAGCGCTGAATTGCGTGGAAAGGGAGCCGAGCGCCGGATCATCGGAGCCTCAGTTATGTGCGTTAGGCGGCGCACTGATGCCGCTATTCCAGGCACCGGCGTGGGAAGCACCTCACGGGCAAAACGACCAGCAGCTGATCGATAACCGAGCACCAGCTGCGCAATCCGAGCTGCCGTGGCGCCTCGTGGGCCGACTCAAAGTAGGTTACGTTTCGCTGCCAGCCGGTCGCGGCCGGCCACTCCCCTCATGCCAGCCTACCGAGGACATCAGATGATCGATTTCGACAACAAGGGCTTCTTCAAGCTCAAGCAGAACGACGAATACGCCGAGCGGGTCAGGTCATTGCTGCTGGAGGGCGAGCAGGTGATCGATGCGTACAAGTCGATGCGCGACGGCGTGGTGTTCACCACCCAGCGGATCATCGCGGTCAACGTGCAGGGGATCACCGGCAGCAAGAAGGATTTCACCTCCCTGCCCTACAAGAACATCGTTGCCTATTCGATCGAAACGTCCGGCACTTTCGATTTGGATTCGGAGCTGGAGATCTACTTTTCCTCGCTGGGCAAGGTCCGCTTCGAGTTCACCGGCAAGACGTCAATGGTCGAGGTGTCCAAGCACATTTCCCGGCATTTTTTCTGAGCCAACCGAGCGGCCAGCACAGCGCTGTCTTGAGGCGGATAGCGCAGGAGCCGGACGCCGCCGCAATTATCCCTGGAGGTGACCGAAGCAGGCGGGTTTCGGTACGGGTCAATGCGCCACCGTATCGCCGAGCCGGGATTCGCAGCCTGGGTCATTTAACTGCCTTGCCCGACCACGACCGCAATAGCCAGGTCCGAGCCATTGCGTTCGGCCTCGGCGCGCTGCAAGCCAAGCCTGCAGCGCACCTCCGGCGGCGGAGGGCCGGTATAGTTGGCACTCTCCACGTCACACAGTCCTGACAGACCCCCGCCCCATCAGCTTTGCGCTCCCGCTCACATTATGTTCGGCGCACCAGACACTGCTCGGTGACATCCTCGATGCGGGTCAACCCCAGCAGCGCCATGTCTCGCTGCAGCTCTCCCGCCAGCAGCTCAATGGCATGCGTGACGCCCGCCTCGCCCGCATAGGCGGCGGCATAGTTGAACGGCCGGCCGATAAAGACCATCCGAGCGCCCAGTGCCAAGGCTTTCAGGACGTCCGTGCCACGCCGGAAGCCGCTGTCGACCATGACCGGTACGTCGCCCACCGCCGCTACCACGCCGGGCAGCGCCTCGAGCGCCGAGAGCGTGCCGTCGAGCTGGCGGCCGCCGTGGTTGGAGACGATCAGCGCATCGGCCCCCGCATCCAGCGCCTTGCGCGCGTCGTCCGGGTGGAGCACGCCCTTGACCACCAGCTTGCCCGGCCACAGCTCGCGCACCCGCTCCAGGTAGTACCAGTTGAGGTGGCTGCGTCCGGAAAAGTCGCGTTTCACGTTTCGCGACATCACCGCGATTCCGCGTGTGGCGTAGTTGTTCTCGAAGTGCGGCATGCCATGGTTGACCAGGGTGCGCAGAAAGGTGCCGAACAGCCAGCGCGGGCGCACCAGCCCGTCGATTGCTAGGCGAAGGCTGGGGCGCAGTGGCGAGCAGAAACCGGCGCGGGTGTTGTTGTCGCTGTTCGGTGGCACGGCGTAGTCGACGGTGATCACCAGCTTGTCGAAGCCGGCGCGGCGGACCCGCTCGATCAACGCCTCGATGCCGGCGTGGTCACCCGGCAGGTAGGCCTGGAACCAGTCGGTGCGGCCCAGGCTGCGCACCTCCTCCATGGGAATCAGCGAGCTGCCGCTGAGGATCATCGGGATCTTCGCCGTGGCCGCCGCCTGGGCCTGCACCAGGTCGCCGCGGTAGGCCGACAGCGCACTGATGCCCATCGGCGCGATGCCGATCGGCAGGGCGTAGCGCTGGCCGAGCAGCTCGGTCTCCAGCGAGATGCTGGAGACGTCCACCAGCGCCCGCGGCAGGAAGGCGTAGGCATCGAAGGCGCTGCGGTTGGCGCGCGCGGTGTGGCCGTCCTCGGCGACGTTGGCGATGTAGCCGTAGAGCGGGCGCGGCAGGTGGCGCCGGCCGATGTGATCGAGGTCATGCAGGTTGAGGATCGACGCCAGGCGTCGCGACGAATTACTGGGCATCGGTGGGCGATTCCGCTGGTGAAGGGCCGAAGCCGCCCGGGCGGGCCTCGGGGTTGACCAGGTCGCGCGGGAGTTCGCCGCGCAGCGCCTGGCAGAGGTTGTCCACGGCGCAGCGGGCCATGGCGTCGCGGGTCTCGTGGGTCGCCGAGCCGATATGCGGCAGGGTCACCACGTTGTCCATGCGCAGCAGCGGCGAGTCGGCCGGCAGCGGCTCCTGCTCGAAGACGTCGAGGCCGGCGCCGGCGATCAGCCCGTCCTGCAGAGCGCGGATCAGCCCGGCCTCGTCGACCACCCGGCCGCGGGCGATGTTGATCAGGAAGGCCGAGCGCTTCATCGCCTGGCATTGTTCGTAGCCGATCAGCCGCTCGGTCTGCCCGGTCAGCGGCACGGTGAGGCAGACGAAGTCGGACTCGGCCAGCAGCTGCTCGAAGCTGCGCCGCTGCAGCCCCCACTCGGCTTCCAGTTCGGGCTTGGGCGAGGCATTGCTGTAGAGCACGCGCATGTTGAAGCCCCGCGCGCGGCGGGCGATGGCGCGGCCGATGCGGCCCAGGCCGACCAAGCCTAGGGTCTTGCCGTGTACGTCATGGCCGAACAGCGGTTCGCCGACGTGCTCGGTCCAGCGGCCTTCGCGTACCCGGTTGGCCAGCTCCACCAGCCGCCGGGCACTGGCCATGATCAGCATGAAGCCGGTGTCGGCGGTGGTTTCGGTGAGCACATCCGGGGTGTTGGTCAGCAGGATGCCGCGGCGGCTCAGCTCGGCCACCGGCAGGTTGTCGTAGCCCACCGAGATGGTGGCGATGGCCTCGAGCCGGGGCGCCGCATCCAGCACGGCGGTGTCGACCTGCAGCTTGCCGCCGATCAGCCCATGGGCCCGGTGCAGGGCCGCGGCGACGGCCTCGGGCTGCTGCTCGGGCTGTTCGAAATAGGTCACCTCGAAACCCTCGCGCAGGCGCTCCAGGTGATGAGGTTTGAGACGCCGCAGGGCAACGATGCGCTTGGTCATGCTCACCCCCGCCCGCCAGCCTGCAGGCCCGGCATGTCGAACCCGGCCGTGTCGAGCCGCGCGAACAGCTCGGCGCGCTGGCTTGCGTCGAGCTCCACCAGCGGCGGTCGCAGCTGGGCCCAGCCCGCGTATTCACTGAAGCGCGCGGTGGCGGCCTTCAGCGCGGGAACCAGCGGGAAGCCTTCGAATATCTGCCGAATCTGCACCAGAGCCGCCTGCCGGGCATCGGCATCCTCGGCCTGCCAGTGCTGGGCGAGCGCGGCGATGGGCCCCGGATGGACATTGGCCGTGGCACTGATACAGCCCGCGCCACCGGCGCGCAGGGTGCGCAGTAGAAAGGTCTCGCTGCCGGCATAGACCTGAAAGCCATCGCCGGCGAAACGCTCGATCAACGCCTGGGTGTTGGTCCATTCGCCGGAACTGTCCTTGATTCCGACCACCTGACGCGGGTAGGCGTCGCGCAGCCGGGCGATCAGCGCCAGCGACAGCGGCACCTGCGACACCGGCGGGATGTGATAGAGGTAGACGCGCAGTCGCTCGTCGCCGACCCCTTCGATCACCTCGCTGAAATAGCGGTACAGCCCCTCGTCGGAGACATTCTTGTAGTAGAACGGCGGCAACATCAGCACCCCTTCGACGCCCCGGGCCGCTGCGTGACGGCTCAGCGCCACGGTGTCGGGCAGCGCGCAGCTGCCGGTCCCGGGCAGCAGCCGCGCGGCCGGAATGCCGGCCTCGAGCAGCGCATCGAGCAGCTGCAGCTTTTCACCGACGGCCAGCGAATTGGCCTCCGAATTGGTGCCGAACACGGCGAGCCCGACCGACTGGTCCAGCAGCCAGCGGCAGTGCGCGACCAGGCGTGGCGTATCCGGCGAGCGGTCGGCAGTGAAGGGGGTGATCACCGGCGACCAGACGCGGCCCGTCTCATGACTCATGCAGTTCTCCTTATCGTAAGGGGGATGGCGCGTGGCTCAGGCCAGCCGCGCCCGGCGCCGCAGCGGCGCGATCAACCAGCGCAGCAGCGGCGTGGCCTGCAGCACCGAGAACAACGCAATGCTCAGCAGGACCACGGCGATCGGGCTGGAGAGGAAGATCCGGAAGTCGCCGTCGCCGATCAGCATCGACTGTTGGAAGGCGTTCTCCATGACCGGGCCGAGGATCAGCCCGATCACCATCGGCGCCGGCGAGACGCCGGCCTTGGCCAGCCAGTAACCGAACAGGCCGAAGCCGAGCATCAGGCCCACCTCGAACAGGCTGTTGTTGATGGCGAAGGCGCCGATGATGCACAGCGCGATGATGGCGCAGGCGATGAAGCCGTCCGGGATGCGGGTCACCGCCACGCTGGCCTTGGTGAACAGCAGGCCGACGCCGAGCAGGCCGACGTTGGCGAAAATCACCGCCCAGATCAGCGTGTAGGTGACGTCCCCATAGTCGGTCAACAGGTTCGGCCCCGGCAGGATGCCCTGCACCATCAGCGCGCCGAGCAGGATCGCGGTGGCCGAACTGCCGGGTATGCCGAGGGCGATGGTGGGGATCAGCGCGCCGCCAACCACCGCGTTATTGGCCGCTTCCGGCGCGGCCACCCCGGCCGGGTCGCCCTGGCCGAAGCGGCTCTTGTCCCTGGCGAAGCGCTTGGCCTCGTTGTAGGCGAACCAGCTGGCGGTGTCGCCGCCGGTGCCCGGGATCAGCCCGACGATGATGCCGATGCCGCTCGAGCGCAGGATGTTCGGCATCAGCGCCCTGAGCTCGGACAATTTCGGAATCAGCCGGTCGGTGATGCGGCTGGCGACCTTCGTCGCGCCGTGGGACTGCTCGATCAGCGACAGCGCCTGCGGGATCGAGAACAGGCCGATCAGCGCCACGGTGAAGCTGATGCCGGAGAACAGGTTGATGTTGCCGAACGCCATGCGCGGCGTACCGGTGGTCAGGTCCATGCCGACGGTGCTGATGAGCAGCCCGACGCCGCCGGAAAACAGCCCGTTGATCACCGAGCCCTGGGCCAGCGAGCCGATGATGGTGATGCCCAGCACGGCGATGGCGAACAGCTCGATGGGGCCGAATTCCACCACGATGCTGCCCAGCAGCGGCGCCGCCATCAGCAGCGCGAGGCCGCTCAAGGTGCCGCCGATAAAGGAGGCGAACAGGGATATCCCCAGCGCCTTGCCGGCCTGGCCCTGCTGCGACATGGGAAAGCCGTCGAGCACCGTCGCGGCCGCCGAGGGCGTGCCCGGCGTGCGCAGCAGGATCGCCGCGATCGAGCCACCGTAGGAGGCGCCCACATACAGCGAGGCGAGCATGCTCAGGCCGGTGGCGGTGTCCATGTTGAAGGTCAGCGGCAGTAGCAGCGCCAGCGCCATGGTGGCCGACAGGCCGGGCATGGCGCCGACGAAAAGGCCCAGCAGTATCCCGCCGAATATGGCGGCGATGTTGGTCAGGGTCAGCACGTTGACCAACCCTGTCATGACGATCGAACTGTCCACGGCTGCAGGCCTCGTCGAAGTGGAGCGGCGCCGATCAGGCGATCGCCGCAGGCAGGAAGGGCACCGGCAGGCCCAGGAACTGGATGAACACCAGGCACACCACGGCCATCAGCACCAGGCTGCCGATCAGCGCGAAGCGCAACGACACGGTGCGGATCAGCAGCAGCGCCAGGGCCATGAACAGCGTTGTCGAGAGCAGGTAGCCGAGCACGCTGATGGTCGCGACATAGGCCGCCGCCAGCACGAAGACCGCGGCGGTGACCGCATAGCGCGGCGCCGCGGAGACGGCATCGGCATCGGCATCGGCATCGGGGCCGGCGGCATCTCCCGACGCCACCGGCTCCGTTTCGCGCCGGCGCGCCACTCGTCCGCGCAACAGCTCCGCCCCCAGCATCGCCAGCGACAGCAGCCCCACGGTGACCGAATAGATCAGTGGCATCTGCGCCGCCGCGTCCGGGTAGCCCAGGGCGTCGATGAAGAACACCGCCGCGAGGGCGAGGCCGAACAAGCCGAGGACGAAGCGATTGCGGTTCATGGGTGAGCTCTCCGCGGCTGTCTGCTGGCGTGGTTCACGGTTGCTTGCCGCCGACTTCGCTCCAGATGCCCTGGAATTGCTTTTCCATGCGCTGGAACATCTCGCCGTAGGCTTCGCCGGTGACCAGATCAATGTTCAGCGCGCGCTTCTTCGCATCGGCGAGAAAGGCCGGGTCGTCTTTCAGCTCTTCGAACGCGGCGATCAGTTGCTTGCGGGCCTCGGCCGGAATGCCCGCCGGGGCGCTGTAGCCGCGCGAGGAACCGGCAACCACGTCGATACCCTTCTCCTTTAGCGTCGGCACGTCGGGCAGGCCCTCGAAACGCTTGTCGGCGAACACGGCCAGGGCCTTCAGGTTGCCGCTCTGGATCTGGCTGTAGACGTTGCCGACATTGTTGAAGCTGGCGTCGATCTTGTTACCCATGGCCGCCGTCGCCGAGGGCCCGTCGCCCTGGAAAGGCACCTTCTTGAACGACAGGCCAGTGGCCTTCTCGATCAGCAGGGTGGTGAAGAAGTCGTCGCCGCCAACGCCCGAGTTGCCGATGGTGATCTTGCCGGGCTTGGCCTTGGCCGCGGCGAGCAGGTCCTCGATGGTGTCGTAGGGGCTGTCCTTGGCCACCACGGCGATGCCCGAGTCGGTGACCACGTTGGCGATCGGCGTGAGGTCGTCGATGTTGTAGGTGATGGCGTCGTTCATGATGTAGTTGGTCATCAGCATCGGCGTATTGGTGATGCTGATCACCGAGCCGTCCTTTTCCGACTGCCGCGCCAGACGGGTCCAGGCAATGGCGCCGGTGGCGCCGGGGATGTATTCGTTGACGAAGTTCACGCCGAGCTTCTTGCTCAGGTAGGGCTGCACCAGCTGCGCCAGCACGTCGCTGCCGCCACCGGGCTTGAAGCCCTGCAGCACGGCCACCTCGTCGCCGGCGACGTAGTCCGCCTGGGCGGCGATGGGAAGGGACAGCGCCAGGGCTGCAGTCAGCGCCGCGGCGCTCAGGGTCAGGTCATTCATCTCGCTCTCTCCACGTTTCTTGTTGGATTTATCCCGTCCGGCCCAGGGGCCCGGATGTGGCCAGGGGCGACGACCGCGCGCCGGCGCCCCTACAGCGGTACTGCCTCGTTGCTCAGCGGTTGTTGTTCTCGAGCGTTCTCCAGGGCTGGCCATCGGCCGCGATCGAGTAGCGCGCCACGGCCTGTTCGTCGAAGTCGAAGCCCAGCCCCGGGCCTTGGTGCAGCTGGATGTAGCCGTCCTGCTGCGCCAGCTGGCGGTCGATCAGCCGGCGGAAGTTGAGGACCTGGTCGTCCCAGAAAAACTCCACCATGCGCGCGTTCGGCGTGGCCGCCACCAGCGGCGCGTGCACGTCATGGAACCAGTGCGGGTATATGGGCACGCCGTAGCCGGCCGCTATCGCGGCGATACGGCGCCATTCGGTAATACCGCCGCAGACCACCGCATCGGTCTGCAGGATGGCCGCGCCGCCCTTGTCCAGCAGCTCCTTGTGCCGCCAGCGCCCCACCTCCACCTCGCCGGTGGCCACCGGGATCGGCGTGGCGCGGGCCAGCCGCGCGTGGCTGTCGATGTCGTCGACCAGGAACGGCTCCTCGATGAAGCTTGGCGCGTAGCGCTCGAAGCGCCGCACGTACTGCAGCGCCTCGGTGACGTCACGCCAGGCGTTGTTGGCGTCGAGCATCAGCTCGATGTCGGCGCCGATGGCGTCGCGGGCCGCCGCGACCCGCGCCTCTTCGTCCTTTGGCGAGAGACGGCCGGTCTTCATCTTCACCGCCTTGAAGCCGAGCGACACGTAGTGCGCCAATTCCTCACCGAGGCGCTCGGGCGTCTTGCCGTCCAGGTAATAGCCGCCACTGGCGTAGGCCGGCACCTGCCGGGCCTGCGCCGCGCCAAGGTAGCGGTGCAGCGGCAGGCCGGCGCTGCGGGCGTTGAGGTCCCAGAGCGCGGTATCGAGGATGCTGATGGCGCGCATGACGACTCCGGCGCGCCCTTGCAACAGCGCCTCCTGGTACATCTCCTGCCACAACGCTTCGACATCCAGCGAATCGCGGCCCAGCAGCACCGGCGCCAGCAGCGTCTCCACGGCAACCGGCAGCAGCTCGCCGCCGGCGCTGCCGATGTAGCAGAAACCGATGCCGGTCACGCCGTCGCTGGAGGTCACCTTGACCAGCCCGTAGTCGCGGGCATGCACCGTGCGGTTGGAGAACGAGGTCACCCGGTCCAGCGGTACGCGGGCGGCACAAACGGAGATCGAGCGGATAGTGGGCATGGTTTGTTGTTGTCCTCTGTCGAGCCGAACGAGCCGATGTAAACGCTTTCATGCGTGACGAAACAGGGTATTGGAAATCGCTCCGCCACCGGCCTGAACGCCAATGGCCGTTGCATGTAACCGCTTACATTGGAAAAAAACCCGATGTAAGCGTTTACAAAAACCTAGTTTCGGTTTTACCTAATGTCAAACGCGATTTGCTCAACGGCCCCAAGGATTGCCATGACCCAAGCCGTACCCCCTTTGTCCGCCAGCCTGTCCCGCGCCAGCCTGCACGACGTCGCGCGTCAGGCCGGCGTGTCCACCGCCACCGTGTCGCGGGTCATCAACGACAGCGCCGCGGTCAGCGACGACAAGCGCCAGGCCGTGCTGCGCGCCTGCGACGAACTCGGCTACGTGCTCAACGCCGCGGCCCGCACGCTTGCGTCGCGGCGCAGCATGACCATCGGCGCGGTGGTGCCGACCCTCGCCACCGAAACCTTTTCCCGTCCGCTGGCGGCGTTCCAGCAGAAGGTTCACGAGGCCGGCTACACCCTGCTGGTGGCCAGTTTCGGCTTCGATGAACAGGTCGAACTGAAGGAAGTGCAGACCCTGCTCGAGCACGGCGTGGATGCCCTGCTGGTGGTCGGCCGTACCCACGATTCGAAGATGTGGGAGCTGATCGAGCGCAAGCGTATCCCCTGCGTGCAGGCCTGGGCCCAGGACCCCAACCGCCCCAGCGTCGGTTTCGACAACATCGCCGTGGCGCGGCAGATGGTCGAGCACCTGTTGTCACTCGGGCATCGCGAATTCGCGATGATCGTCGGCGAACCGGGGTTCAACGACCGAGTCGGCGACCGCATCGTCGGCACCCGGGCCCGGCTGGCCGAGGCGGGTCTGGAACTGCCCGCGCACTGGCTGATGGAAACCGACCTGAGCCTTGAAGGCGCCATCGTCGCCATGCAGCGTCTGCTGCGCGGCCCGAACCGCCCGACCGCGGTGATCTGCGCCAACGACCTGCTGGCCTTCGGCGCTCTGTTGGCAGCCAAGAACCTCGGCGTGCGCGTGCCGCAGGACATCTCGGTGGTGGGCTTCAACGACTTCGACTACGCCCGCTACCTGTCGCCGCCGCTGACCACCATTCGCGTCGAGCTGGCGCAGATCGGCGCCTATGCCGGGACCTACCTGCTCGAGGCGCTGGCCGGCAAGACGCCTCCCGCCATGATCGAGACCACCACCGAGCTGATCGTGCGAGCCAGCTCCGGCCCGGCGCCCGCCACCTGAGCCACCGCGCCGCTACGCCGCTACGCCGCTGCGCGTGCGCGGCGCGACCACCACTCGAGAGGAAACGCCCATGGAAAACAACAACAACGACCACGCGGCAAAAGATGCGGCGCGCGGCATGCGCAAGGGATTGACCAACTACGGCGACGCCGAATTTTCGCTGTTCCTGCGCAAGGCCTTCATCAAGGGCGCCGGCTATTCCGACGATGCGCTGTCGCGACCGATCGTCGGCATCACCAACACCGGCAGCGGCTTCAACCCCTGCCATGGCAACGCGCCGCAGCTGATCGAAGCGGTCAAGCGCGGGGTGATGCTCGCCGGCGGGCTGCCGGTGGACTTCCCCACCATCTCCATCCACGAGAGCTTCGCCCACCCCAACAGCATGTTCCTGCGCAACCTCATGTCGATGGACACCGAGGAAATGATCCGCGCCCTGCCGATCGACGCGGTGGTGCTGATCGGCGGCTGCGACAAGACCGTTCCGGCCCAGCTGATGGGCGCCGCCAGTGCCGGCGTGCCGGCGATCCAGCTGGTCAGCGGCTCGATGCTGACCGGCTCGCACCGCGGCGTGCGGGTCGGCGCCTGTACCGATTGCCGACGCTTCTGGGGCCTGTACCGCGGCGATGAGATCGACCAGCAGGAGATCACCGAGGTCAATGATCAGCTGGTGGCCAGCGTCGGCACCTGCTCGGTGATGGGCACCGCCAGCACCATGGCCTGCGTCACCGAAGCCTTGGGCATGATGCTGCCCGGCGGTGCCACGCCACCGGCGGTCACGGCCGACCGCATCCGCATTGCCGAGCGCACCGGCACCCAGGCCGTGGCGATGATTCAGTCGCGCATGACGCCGGACCGGATTCTCACCGAGAAGGCCTTCGAGAACGCGCTGATGGTGCTGCTCGCCATCGGCGGTTCGACCAACGCCATCGTGCACCTGTCCGCGATTGCCGGTCGCTGCGGCATCCGCATCGACATGGACCAGGTCGACGCACTCGGCCGCAAGATTCCGGTACTGGTCAACCTCAAGCCGTCCGGCACCCATTACATGGAAGACCTGCACAAAGCCGGCGGGCTGGCCCCCGTGCTGCGCGAGTTGCGGCCCTTCCTGCACCTCGATGCACTGACCGTGACCGGACGCACGTTGGGCGAAGAGCTCGATGAGGTTGCCGCGTTCCCGCAGGAGGTGGTGCGCCCGCTGGACAATCCGATCTACCCGCAAGGCGGCCTCGCCTTTCTGCGCGGCAACCTGGCACCGGACGGGGCGATCATCAAGCAGTCCGCCGCCAGCGCCGAGCTGATGGAGCATGAAGGTCGCGTGGTGGTGTTCGATGGCCTGGAGGATCTGGCCCAGCGAATCGACGACCCGGAGCTCGACGTCAACGCCGACGACATTCTGGTGCTGAAGAACATCGGCCCGAAGGGTGCGCCCGGTATGCCCGAAGCCGGTTACATCCCTATCCCGCGCAAGCTGGCGCGTGCCGGCGTGAAGGACATGGTGCGCATCTCCGACGGGCGCATGAGCGGCACGGCAGGCGGCACCATCATCCTGCACGTCACGCCCGAGGCGGCGGTCGGCGGGCCGTTGGCGCTGATCGAGAGCGGCGATCGTCTGCGCCTGAGCGTGGCCGAGCGTTCCCTCGATTTGCTGGTCAGCGACGAGGAGCTGGCACGCCGGCGCAATGCCCTTGAGCGACCGGAACCGCGCGAAGGCGACGAACGCGGCTACCGCAAGCTGTTCCTCGACACCGTGACCCAGGCCGACAACGGCTGCGATTTCGACTTCTTGCGCAGCCTCGACGAGGCCGGCAGCGTGCCGCGAGACCGCTGAGCCGCAATGCCGCGGCACCCGGCGGCTACCTCACTCCCATCCACCCTACCCCCAACCACCCGACCACAGGAGCTACCCGTGACCACCGACGATTCGAACGCCTACCTCTTCACCCCGGCCATCCCCAGTCTCGCCATCTCCGGCAGCGCCCAGCGTTTCCCGGTGCGGCGCGTCTATTGCGTCGGCCGCAACTACGCCGAACACGCCCGCGAAATGGGTCATGACCCGGACCGCGAGCCGCCGTTCTTCTTCACCAAGCACCCCGACAGCCTGCTGCCCGATGGCAGCCAGTTCCCCTACCCGCCGGGTAGCGACAGCGTGCATCACGAAATCGAATTGGTGGTGGCCATCGGCCGAGGCGGTTCGGATATCCCGGTCGAGCAGGCGCTCGAGCACGTCTACGGTTATGCCGTGGGCCTGGACATGACCCGCCGCGACCTGCAGGCCGAGGCAAAGAAACTGGGCCGACCCTGGGCGGTCGCCAAGGCCTTCGACCATGCCGCGCCCTGCTCGGCGCTGGTGCCGGCAGCGACCATCGGTCATCCGCGCGAAGGCCGCATCTGGCTCGAAATCAACGGCGAAATCCGCCAGGAAGGCGACCTCGCCTCGCAGATCTGGAGCGTCCCGGAAGTGGTCGCCTACCTGTCGCGGCTGTTCGTGCTCGAGCCCGGCGACCTGATCATGACCGGCACGCCGGCCGGCGTCGGGGCGGTGCAGCGTGGCGATCGCATGAGCGGCGGCGTGCAGGGTATCGGCACGCTGGACGTCACGGTGGGTTGAAGCGGGACATCACCGACGGGGCTTGAACGGCGCTTCTGCATTCAGCCGGCAGATGCTAGTTTCCAAGCCCTTCAGGTGATTCGAGGCCCCACGATGCGCTCATTCAGAAGGTACCGGGCGGGGCTGTTGCTCGTCGCGATGACCATGACGCTCAGCCGCCCGGCCCCGGCCGGCGTGGATTTCGCCGATATCGACGCGACGGTAACCGACGCCGCCCAGGCGGTCATGACGCAACATGCAATCCCCGGTCTGGCGATCGCGATCACGGCACAGGGCGAGCAGCGTTTCTATGAGTTCGGCGTGGCCTCGACGGCGACGCGGCAGCCCGTGACCCGCGACACGCTGTTCGAGATCGGCTCGGTCAGCAAGACCCTGACCGCCACGCTGGCCGCCTATGCCCAGACCCAGGGCAAGCTCTCGCTCACCGACAGCCCCAGCCGCTACCTGCCCGCCCTGCAAGGTAGCCAGCTCGATAGAATCAAACTGATCGACCTGGCCACCCATACCGCCGGCGAATTCCCGCTGCAGCTGCCCGACGAGATTCGCAACGAGCAACAACTGACGGATTACTTCAGAGCCTGGCAGCCGCACTACGCAGCAGGCACACGGCGCGTCTACGCCAACCCCGGCATGGGTCTGCTGGGCATGGTCGCGGCCAGCAGCCTGGGGCTTTCCTATGTCGAGGCGTTGCAGACCCAACTGCTACCGAAGCTTGGGATGAACAGCAGCTATATCGACATTCCGCCCAGCGAAAGGGCGCGCTATACCCAGGGCTACAACAAGGACGGCGACCCGGTCAGGCTGAACCCCGCGTTGCTGGCCAACGAAGCCTACGGCGTGAAAACCACCAGCCGGGATCTGCTGCACTTCGTCGAAGCGCAGCTCGGTATTGTCGAAACGGACAGTTCGGTCAGACAGGCCATAGCGGCGACCCGAACGGGTTATTACCGGGTCGGAGCCATGACCCAGGCGTTGGTGTGGGAGCAGTATGACTACCCGGTAGCGCTGGACGATCTGTTGGTCGGCAACGGCAGCCAGATGGTGCTCGACAGCCAGCCGGTGGAAGCGATCGCCCCGCCGCTGCCGCCGCAGACCGATGCCTGGATCAACAAGACCGGCTCGACCAACGGCTTTGGTGCCTACCTGGCCTTCATTCCGGCCGAACAGCTGGGCATCGTCATTCTGGCCAATCGGTATTACCCGAACGAGGACCGGGTGAAACTCGCCTATCGCATCCTCGACCAGTTGGCGCGATAGCGCATAGCGTGACCGGACCGCGCAACTACCTGTCTAGCCGTGCTGCGATGGTGGGATGAAGCGGAGCCGTGGCTGTCGCAACGACCTCGGCTGTTGAACAATGCCAAGGCGAACGGCTAGCGGCCCACCTTCGTGTCGTTCGAATCGGGGGGAATCGAGGCGGTCGGCCTCGCTGCTCCGTAAGGCTCCGATTCTCCACGCCCAGGGTCGTCCGTTCGGATGCCCAGAGCCATCAGCAGCGTCTCGGTAACCTCCATGAAGGAGTACCCATCGGCCCATATCTGCGTCTTGCTGTTCAGCCCGTTATCCATTTCGTTCTATTTCCTGGGCGGGAGCGTCGTCCAACCCTCGCTCGTATTTATTGGTGTGCTTTGCCGAATAGGCACAGCACACCAGCATCGAACGTGCCATTGCGATGAATTTATTTTTTCCCTATAAATCAATTAGTTGGAGTGACAGAGATTTTAATCGCTCTTGCAAATTGCATGACTCCCGCCAGTACTTCATGCGATGTGCATGTCGACCCGCTGGGAGCGCAAGCTGGCATCACGCATTGCCGCGCAGGACGAGCAACCCGGCTCGCGCAGATCGCTCCCCTGGCCTGGCCCTAAGGCGTTCCACGTTAGGCATAATTGGCGTCCTTGCCCGAGGCGCTTGCCCATGCAGATCGACGAAGAACTGACCCTGAAGAAGCTTGAAGTCTTTCTGGCCTTCATGCGCAGCGGCAACCTGAGCAAGGCCGCCGCCGAGCTGAACACCAGCAATGTCAGCGTGCACCGTGCCATTCACTCGCTGGAAAGCGCGCTGCGCTGCCCGCTGTTCAAACATGAGGGGCGCAACCTGATCCCGCTGGAAAGCGCCTATGTGCTGGAAGAAAAGGCGCAGAAGCTGGTGCAGGACGTGCTGGAGACCGTCCGCCAGACCCGCGAGGCGGCGGGCTTCTCGGCCGAACGCTTCAAGCTCGGGGCGCTCTACTCGCTCACGGTCAAGACCGTGCCGCAGCTGATCATGGGGCTGAAGCTGCGCCGCAGCGAACTCAACATCGACCTGATCCTCGGCTCCAACATCGACCTGTTCTACAAACTCAAGAACATGGAGCTGGATGCCATCCTGGTGTCGCTGAACGAGAGCGTCGGCAACGACCCCGATTGCGCGCAGTTGCCGCTGTTCGCCGATGACATCTTTCTCGCTGCACCGGCCGATTCACCCTTCGCCCAGCAGGCAGAAGTCGACCTGAGCGATCTGCGCGACGCCACGTTCATCACCCTGACGCAAGGTTTCGCGACGCACCAGGACGGCAACCGGGTGTTTCAGCAGGCGGGGTTCGAACCCAAGGTGGCGATGCAGGTGAACGACATCTTCACCCTGCTGAGCATGGTCAACTCAGGCGTGGGCTATGCGTTGCTGCCGGGGCGGGTGGGGATGGTCTACGAGTCGCGGGTCAAACTGGTGCCGCTGCAGGCGCGTTACCACCTGCAGCAGCATATTGGCGTGGTGTTTTTGAAGGCCAAGGAGCGCGATCCCAACCTGCTCGCGCTCCTGGCCGAATGCCGCATGTACAGCCTCAAACATCCGAGTTGAGGCCTACGCAGCCATCACCTGTCGATTGAATAGCCCCCGGCAGGCGATGTGGCGCCGTCGGGTGGAAAACGGCAACGCCTTTTCCACCGTGAGAGCCCTCAACCCACCAGGCCGCGCATGATGAAGAACAGCAGCGACGGGCCGAGCAGACAGCCCAGCGCGGTGTAGAACGCCGCGGTCAGGCAACCGTAGGGCACCAGCCGCGCATCGGTCGCCGCCAGCCCTCCGGCCACACCGCTAGACGTACCGATCAGGCCGCCGAAGATTACCGCTGAGCGCGGGTTGTTCAGGCCGATCAGCGGCGCCACGAAGGGCGTTGCGATCATCACCAGAATCGCTTTGACCAGGCCGGCGGCGATGGACAGCGCCATCACTTCGGAACTGGCGCCGATGGCCTCGCCGGTCACCGGACCGACGATGTAGGTCACCGCGCCCGTGCCGATGGTGGTCAGGCTGACCGCATCGGTGTACCCGAAGGCCATGGCCACGCCGACGCCTGCGATAAACGACGAAAACACGCCGACAAACAGCGCCAGCACGCCGACCATCCCAGCCCGCTTGAGCTCCTCGACACTGACCCCGAAACCGGTGGCGACGATGGCGAAGTCCCGCAGCATGGAGCCACCGAGCAAGCCGATGCCGGCGAACAGGGAGATGTCCACCAGGCCCTTGTGACCGCCTGTGACCACGCCACCGATATAGGACAGGAGCAGGCCGATGATGATCGCCACGGCCGAGCCGTGCAGACGGCCCTTGGTGAGCTTGTCCGACAGCCAGTAGGACAGCCACATGGTGGCGCCGATGATGGCGAAGCCACTGAGCAGACCGTAGCTGGAGACGACCTTGAGTAGAGATTCGTACATGGCTCAGCCCTCGTTGATCAGTGGTTTGGCGACATCGGCGTCATGCTTTTTTCGGCCGATCCGGTCGAGTACCGGTACCAGGGCAAAGGCCACGACAACGGCCAAAACGCCGGCAATGATTGCCATCGGGCCGCCGCTCAGGGCGCCATAGACGTTCTGCTGCGCGGCCATGGCGACCACGATGGGGATGTACACGGCGCTCCAGAATTTCACGCCCTGTTCGGTTTCCATGTTGAACACGCCGCGCTGCTTCAGGTAGCTGCCGAGCAGGATCAGCAGCACCATCGCGATGCCGACGCCGCCGACGTTGGCCGGTACACCGAGAAGTTTGCCCAGCAACTCGCCGACGAAGATGCCGGTGAGCGTGCAGAAGGCGAGGAAGGCCACACCAAAGATGATCATTGTTCTTGTCCTTTTGGGTTGCGCTCGGCCTGCAGAGGCCTGGCGCGGTGTTGTCGAGGTTGTTGTTGTTATCCATCGATCAGTCGGCGAGCGTGGGCGCCCGCGCTGACAGTGCACGCGGTCTATCGGCTCTGGCTGCCCTCCTGACGCAGCAAGGCGTCCAGTGTGTCGAGCCGGGCGCCGTCAAAGGCGGCCAGCGTACCCTGTTCGAAAACCCGCCGCGCCAGGCCGGTCAGCACCGCGCCGGGCGGCAGTTCCAGGTGCAGCCGCACGCCGCGCTCGTAGGCGGTGCGCAGCGTGCCGTGCCAGTCGACGACGCGGCACATGTTGAAGGCGAGGTCGTCGCGCAGGCGCTCGATGTCGAACACCGGACGTGCCGACGAGCCGCTGAGGTAGCGGATGCGCGGCGCGCGCAGCTCGATGCCGGCAAAGGCCTCGGCAAGCCGCTGCGCTGGATCATTCAGCAGTTCACAGTGCGACGGCACGCTCATCGCCAGGCGCCGCGCACAGGACGCACCGAGGGCCTTGGCGCGGGTGGCGACCGCGGCCATGGCGGCATCGCTGCCAGCGATGACGAGCTGGTTGTCGGCGTTGATATTGGCCAGGTAAGTGGGCTCCCTGGCCTCCGCCAGCAGCCCTTCGACTGTGCTCAGCGACAGGCCGAGGATGGCGGTCATGCCGTAGCCGTGCGGATAGGCCTGCTGCATCAGCTCGCCGCGCAGCGCAACCAGCCGCACCGCGTCGCGATAGTCCAGCGCTCCGGCGACCACCGCCGCGGCGTAGGCACCGATGGACAGCCCGGCGACGTAGTCCGGGCGCTGGCCATCGCGCATCAGCAGCCGCGCTCCGGCCACACCGGCGATCAGCAGGCAGAGCTGCACGGCGCGGGTCGATTGCAGCGCCTCGGCCGTATCCAGCGCCAGCACCTGCTCGCCCAGCACCGCATCGGCCTCGGCCAGGGTCGCGGCGACTTCCGGCGCGTCGGGCAGGCGATGCAGCATGCCGGGCTTCTGCGCGCCCTGGCCGGGAAAGGCGAACAGGCTGCTCATGCGGCCAGCTCCGCCAGTTGCCAGGGGTCGTCCACCAACCGCGCCCCGGCGGCGCACTTGAGCAGCACCCGCGCCGAGTCGCCGGCCCATTCGCGCAGGGCAATGGCGCCGGCCGGGGTCTCCAATTGCAGGTCGACGCGGCAGGCCGCCTGATCCAGACACTGTTGCAGATCACGCGCCGCGGGACGCGACAACACGGTCGGGACGCGCAGTAGCAGGTCCAGGTCGCTGTCGACATGTGCAGTCGGCAGCCCGGTCGCCAGCTGGTAGCCCACCGAACCGGTAACGCCCCAGACGAGTCCGAGCGCATCCAGTAGCGGCTTCAACTGCCCGAGCGCACGCAGCGCGGGCAGCTCACTGGCGGGCAGTTGAGCAACCAGCTGTTCCGGGAGCACCCGGCGGCGCACCGCGCAAACCGGCATCACCGAGGCGTAACGCTGATCACGGCTGCTGCCACGCAGGCCCACCGCGATCTGACCGCTCTCCACCAGGGCCCGGCGTACCACCAC
Organism: Pseudomonas sp.; assembly: GCA_032064305.1. Taxonomy (GTDB): domain Bacteria; phylum Pseudomonadota; class Gammaproteobacteria; order Pseudomonadales; family Pseudomonadaceae; genus Stutzerimonas. Next base: position 45,921 of record DAMBNU010000015.1, read on the forward strand.
CGGCTGACCGGCAATAAGTACCTGGCGTGCCCAGTCGGGCGCGTCAGCGGGCAGCTGTACTGGAGTCATGCCCCAGAGCAGATCGTGGGGGCGTGGAGTGTCGTGCATCTACAGCCTCCTCGTGATTGTTGTTGTCGAGTCGCTGATCGGTGCGGCGAATAGGGCCGCGTCAGGTGTCCGCTACCACTGCGCGCGCAGCAGCTCGCGCACCCGCGACGAGGCCTCGCGGTTCGGCGCACCGAGACGGCCGCGCAGGTCGCTGCTGCTGCCGATGTCCGCCACCGCCTTGTTCAGGCAATCACGCACGCGCTGCAGGTCGTCCGCCGAGGGCTGCTCGATGCTGTCCACCGAAAGGGTTTCCCAGAGCAGGCCAAGGGTCGCGTAGTTGTCGATGTCGTAGGCCATCGGCGGCACCGATTCGGCCAGGGCTTCCAGCTCCTCGACGCTGCGCAGGGTGATGCGCGCGGCGGCAGCCTTGCCCATGGCGTGCACCATCACGCCCGGATCGCGCAGGGCGATGATCCGCTGGGCCTGATAGCCATGAGCGAGAAAGGCGCCGGACATCGCCTTGCCCACCAGCAGCGCGATCACCGGATGCCCGGCCAGCCGCGCACGGGCATAGCCGTCCACCGCACCGGCCAGCGCCTGGTGAATGCCCAGCGCCTCTTCGCGGCGGCCATAGGCCTGGCTCGGCACGTCGACGATGGCGACCACCACACGCTTGTCCGCCTTGTCGCGATCGGCCGCGATCACCTCGTCCAGCGCCTGGCCCAACGCCCAGCCTTCGAGCAGACCGACTTCGCCGTTGCGCGCGCGCGGGAAGGGATTCTCGGCATCCGGCACCACGGCGATATAGAGGGCGGCGCAATTACCGAGGGTGCCATCGACCACCTTCACCGAGGCCGGATAGCCCGCCAGTGCCTGACCGCCGGCCAGGGCTTGCAACCAGTTCAGTCCACGGCTCATTGGGCATCTCCTTCGTAGAGGGTTCGCACGGCGGCGGCATCGAGCTGCGTGCGGGTGTCGACATCGGCCAGGCGCTGGAGGAACCAGGCGTAGCGGCGGCTGCGCGGCTGCAGCGGCTTGCCGCGGGCGAACAGCTCATGCAGCTGCGCGCGGATCGCATCGGTGTCGTCGGCAACGTAGGCGTCCACCAGACCCGAGGCGTAGCGCTGCTCGCCGCCGGTCAGGCTCCAGATGAACGGGCGGTCGCGGGAGTCGTACTCGTCGAGCCCGGCTTCCTGCTCGATCACCTGCGGGCCATTGAGGCCGATGCGGGCTTCGCGGGTGACGACCAGGTAGCTGCACAGCCCGGCGGCGATGGACATGCCACCGAAGCAGCCGACGGAACCGGCGACCACGCCGATCACCGGCTGGTAGTCGCGCAGCTCGACGATGGCCGCCTGGATCTCGGCGATGGCGGCCAGGCCCAGGTTGGCTTCCTGCAGACGCACGCCACCGGTTTCCAGCAACAGCACGGCACGGGTCGGGATGCCGTTGCGGTTGTCTTCGGCAGCCAGCTCCAGCGCACCGGCGATCTTCGCGCCGCCGACCTCGCCCATGCTGCCGCCCTGGAAGGCGCCTTCGATGGCGGCGATCATCGCCGGCTGGCCGTCAATGGTGCCTTTGGCCACCACCACGCCGTCGTCGGCCTGGGTGACGATGCCCTGCTTCGGCAGCCAGGGCGAGGTGACGCGGTCGAACGGATCGAGCAGTTCGCGGAAGCTGCCGTCATCCAGCAGTGCGCGGGCGCGCTGGCGCGCACCGAGTTCGACGAAGCTGCGCGACTCAAGTAAACGGGCCACGGTGTTAGCGGACACATCAGTCATGGCCGACCTCCTCCAGTCCCTGCTCCAGGCGCAGACGTACTACGCCGGGCGTGGCCCCAAAATCGTGAATATCGATGTTCAATGCCGGCAGGTTCTGCTCGCGGAACATCCGCTCGAACAGGCTCTTCCAGCGTTGCTCGGCACCATTGACCGAGGTGACCACCTGGATTGCCAACTTGCCGGCCTGGCCGGGTTCCAGCAGCACTTCCAGATCGCCCGAGCCGACCACGCCGACCAGGGCCTTGCCGCGGGCGGGTTGCCCGGCGGCGAATTCGAAAGACAGGGTTTCCATGTTCAGTTGCTCCCAGTCGGCGCCGGCGCAAATGGCGCCAGGCGGTCGAGGAATAAGGTGGCGGCCAGCAGGTCGGCGGCACCGCCCGGCGAGGCACGCAGCGACAACATCTCGCCTTCCAGTGCGCGCAGCTGACGGCGACCGGCAAGGCTGGCGGCGCCACCCGCGTCGAGCACGGCGCGGGCGCCCTGCTGCATGCGGTTCAGGCCATCGAGGCCGGCGCGGTGCAGCACGCAGGTGTCGCTCAGCTCGGTCATGATCGCCAGCAGCGCATCGAGCCGGGCGTTCTGCTCGCCTGCCCCACCGCGGCGGCTCACCAGCAGTTGCGGCAGGCCCTGTTCGATAACGGCGGGAAAGCCGTGCTGCGCCTGTTCGCGGGCGCCGAGCACGCCATAGGTACGGCAGACACGCGCGCCGTGGCTGTGTGGGTTGTGCGGCGCAGCCGGATCGCTCAAACGGGCCAGTGCCGCGGCCGTTGCCGCAACGCCTCGGGCGTCAGGCGCGTCGGCCTCAAGCGCCGCCGCCGCACTGAGCAGTCCCAGCGCCCAGATCGCGCCGCGATGGGTATTCACGCCGCCGGTGACGCGGAGCATGTCGGCTTCTCCGTCGCGGCCGAGCTGGCCCAGGGTTTCACGCAAGGGCTGGCCGACTTCGCCGATGGCCTGCGCCGCTTCGGCCATCGCCTTGAACGTAGGCCACAGCGCATGCGCCGAAGCGTGCATCAAGCCCAGGTGCAGATCGTCATGCGCGCCGTTGCCGCGGCGGTCGACCAGCCCCGGTTTGGGTGACAGGTCGGCTTCGTCGATCAGCGCCTGCACTGCCAGGTCCGCCAGGCGCTCGGCCAGGGTTGGCTGCGCCTGTCTTGCAATGAGTGCGCTCATTACCAGCTCCTGAACTTGGCAGGCGGGTTGTAGAGGCCGCCGGACCAGTCGACCAGCTCGGCGATGCTCTTGGCAGCGAGCAGCTCGCGGGTGGCGTCGTTGCGGCGGATGCCGAGGTCTTCCGGCAGGGCGATCAGCCCTTCGCGGCGCATGCGCGCGGTGTCTTTCGGGTTGTGCCGCAGGCCGATGCTGGTGACGCCGGCCACCGCGGCGATCATCGCCTGACGCTCTTCCAGCGACCGCGCTTTGTACAGGTAGGCGATGCCTTCCTCGGTCAGCAGATGGGTGACGTCGTCGCCGTAGATCATGATCGGCGCCAGCGGCATCCCGCTCTTCTTTGCCACCTCGACAGCGTCGAGCTGTTCGACAAAGGTGGGTTTGCCGCCCTCCTGGAAGGTCTCGACCATCTGCACCACCAGCTTCTTGCCGCGCTCGAGCATGGTCACCGGGGCTTCGCCGCCGGGCATGGCCATGTCCAGCCAGGCCGGGGTCGGATGGCGGCGACCGCGCGGGTCGTGGCCCATGTTTGGCGCACCACCGAAACCGGCCAGGCGGCCGCGGGTGACGGTGGAGGAATGGCCATCGCCATCGACCTGCAGGGTGGCGCCGATGAACAGGTCCACCGCGTACTGCCCGGCCAGCTGGCACATCATGCGGTTGGAGCGCATCGAGCCGTCGCGGCCTGTGAAGAACACGTCCGGGCGCTGGGCAATGTAGTTTTCCATGCCCAGCTCGGTGCCGAAGCAGTGCACGCTCTCGACCCAGCCGGTCTCGATCGCCGGGATCAGCGTCGGGTGCGGGTTGAGCGTCCAGTTACGGCAGATCTTGCCTTTCAGGCCCAGCGACTCGCCATAGGTCGGCAGGATCAGCTCGATGGCAGCAGTGTTGAAGCCGATGCCGTGGTTGAGCGACTGCACGTTGTGTTTTTCGTAGATGCCGCGGATCGCCATCATCGCCATCAGCACATGCACCGGCTTGATGTGGCGCGGGTCGCGGGTGAACAGCGGCTCGATGTAGAACGGCTTGTCGGCGACTACTACGAAATCTACCCAGCTGGCCGGGATATCCACCCGCGGCAGCTCGTCGACGATCTCGTTGACCTGGAAGATGACGATGCCATCGCTGAAAGCCGTGGGTTCGACCAGCGCCGGGGTGTCCTCGGTGCTGGGACCGGTGTAGATGTTGCCGTGGCGGTCGGCCTGGAAGCCGGCAACCAGCGCGACGTTGGGGATCAGGTCCACCAAGAGGCGCGAGTAGAGTTCGATGTAGGTGTGGATGGCGCCGACTTCCAGCAGCCCGTCTTCGAGCAGCTGGCTGATGCGCAGGCTCTGCGGCCCGGCAAAGGAGAAGTCGAGCTTGCGCGCGATCTGCCGTTCGAACAGATCCAGGTGCTCGGCGCGGCTGACGCTCGGCATGATCATGTGCAGGTCACGCAGCTTTCCGGGGTCGGCCTTGGCCAACGAGCGGGAAAGGAAGTCCGCCTGCTTCTGGTTGTTACCCTCGAGCACCACCCGGTCGCCAGGGGCGATCAGCAGTTCCAGGGCCTCGACGATCCGCTCGCTCGGCAGCACCACGCCGTCGGCGAGACTGCGCACCTGATCGACACGGCGAGCTTTTTCGGCTCGGCGACGCGACCACTGCGGCGGTGGGGACATTGTTGTTGTCATGCTGACTCCACAGATTTTCCGCTTTGTGGAGCGCACAGTAGGGAGGTGACCGAGAGGTCATCAATCAAGCGCAGAGGCATTTCGTTACGCTGAGGTTAACGAAAGGTCTTACCAGCCGCCAAGCACGATGCCGCCGAGGATCAGGTAGCGACCGCCCTTGGCCAGGATCACCAGTAGCAGGAAGCTCCACAGCGGTTCGCGCAGGGTGCCGGCGACCACCGTCAGCGGGTCGCCGATGAGCGGCACCCAGCTCAGCAGCAGCGACAGGCGTCCGTAGCGGTGATAACGCTGCTGCGCCCGCTCCAGCTGCCGCGGGCTGACCGGAAACCAGCGCGCATGCTTGAAGCGTTCCAGCGACCGACCGAGCAGCCAGTTCACCAGCGAGCCGAGGACGTTGCCCAGGGTGGCGACGGCCAGCAGCAACGCCGGCGAGAAGCGACCGTCGAGCAGCAGCCCGACCAACACGGCTTCCGATTGCGCGGGCAGCAAGGTGGCGGCGGCAAAGGCGGCGCCGAACAGGCCGAGGTAGGCGGTCAGCATCGTTGAGTATCGACCGGGTGGGGGCCGCTGGTCGGCGCGCTCGCGCCGGCGGGCTCAGCGCCCCGGCTGCGGGCGAAAACCGGGGATCGCACCGGGTCGCTCGAGATGGCCGGCCGGCTGGGTGCAGTTGAGGTCGCGAAACGGCTGGCCGCTGAGCTGCTCCCAACCGTGCCCCGGCGAAGTCTGCCGGCAGATGACGGTGCCATCGGCCTTGCTCCGCCACTGGTAATAGGGCGCCGGGCCGGCAAAGGCCCACGGCGAAGAGAACATGAGAAACAGAAGGATTGCAGCGCGCATGATTCGGTGTTCGGCCAAGAGACTCGCGCCACTCTAGCCCGATCGGCCGGACGCGCAAAGCTTCGCCAACAAGCTGGCTCCTGCAAAAGCCAACGCCAGCCGCCGAAGACTATCCAGCCAAAGCCCGCCCCGCGAATCCGCTCGCCTACGCTCAGCCCTTTCCACCACCACCTTAGGAGCGAGCTTGCTCGCGAAGCTTCTCCCAGGCATACCAGCGGGCAAACAGCC
>DAMBNU010000015.1:51754-112094 GCA_032064305.1 Pseudomonas sp.
TAGGAGCGAGCTTGCTCGCGAAGCTTCTCCCAGGCATACCAGCGGGCAAACAGCCCCTTCGCCAGCAAGCTGGCTCCTACGCGCCGAGCCACCTGAGCATAGGCAAAAAACCGCCGATGCATCGGCGATGATCGGCAAGATCTTGCGCATGAGGACGCGGTACGTGGAACCGATCCGCGGGCCAGACGCCTCGATCGGTCTGGCACGCCTCGTGCAATGTGCAAGAGGCCCGATGCGATCAACGACAAGAAAACCCGCACAGCGCACCCCCGCCTTCTCCGCGAAGGCCATCCGTGTGTCCCGCTCCTTTCTTGTCTATCGCTGTACGATGGCTACGGCTGATCGACTATCGTCAGTTCTGCGAAAACCAATAACAACGAAACGGAGAAACACCATGAAATTGACCAAGCAACTCGGCCTGCTCGCTGCTGCAGCGGCCTTCACCGCCAGTACCGCCGCGGTGGCCGCGCCGACCTTCATCAATATCCTGACCGGCGGCACCAGCGGCGTTTACTACCCGGTCGGCGTGGCCATTTCCCAGCTCTACAGCAAGGGCATCGAGGGTTCGAAGACTTCTGTTCAGGCCACCAAGGCTTCGGTAGAAAACCTCAACCTGCTGCAAGCCGGCCGTGGTGAGTTGGCCCTGGCGCTCGGTGACTCGGTCGCCGATGCCTGGAACGGCGTGGAAGACGCAGGCTTCAAGGCACCGCTGAAGAAGTTGCGTGCAATCGGTGGCGCCTATCCGAACTACATCCAGATCGTTGCCAGCAAGGAATCTGGCATCAAGACGCTGGCCGACCTGAAGGGCAAGTCGCTCTCCGTCGGCGCGCCGAAGTCCGGCACCGAACTGAACGCCCGCGCCATCCTCAAGGCGGCCGGCCTGAGCTACGAAGACATGGGCAAGGTCGAATATCTTCCGTTCGCCGAATCCGTTGAATTGATCAAGAACCGCCAGCTGGACGCGACCCTGCAGTCGGCCGGTCTGGGCATGGCCGCCATCCGCGACCTGGCCTCGACCATGGAGCTGAACTACGTCGAGATTCCGCAGGACGTGGTCACCAAGATCAACAACGCGGCCTACCAGGCGGCAACGATCCCGGCCGGCACCTACGACGGTCAGGATGCGGACGTGCCGACCGTGGCCATCACCAACATCCTGGTGACCCATGAAGACGTACCGGAAGACGTCGCCTACCAGATGACCAAGCTGATCTTCGAAAACCTCGATGACCTGAGCAAGGCCCACTCGGCCGCGAAGGACATCAAGCGGGAAAACGCCACCAAGTCGCTGCCGATCCCGCTGCATCCGGGCGCTGAGCGTTATTACAAGGAAGTGGGCGCGCTCTGACCGCGACCAGGGGGCGGCGTCCGCCGTCTCCCACCCCGCGGCGCGCACGGCGCCGCGGTACCCTGAACCGAACCCTGCAGAGCGGCTAGTAAAACCAGCGTGTGATCACGGCAGGTTTTGTTAGCGGCTCTACGCGACCACGCTTTATCAGCTCGAGGCATTCCATGAGCGAATTACAACAAGAACAAGGCCTGGGTGGCAGCCCAGCCGAATGGCCCAAGACACTGTTCTATGTCGCCCTGCTGTTTTCCATCTACCAGATCGTCATGGCAGCGTTTCACCCGGTATCGAGCCAGGTGTTGCGGGCGGGGCACGTCGGGTTCTTGCTGATGCTGGTGTTCCTCAGCTTTCCCGCACGCGGCAACGGCCGGCCCTGGCAGCCGCTGGCCTGGGTGCTGGCGATTGCCGGCATGGGCACTGCGTTCTACCAGTGGTACTTCGAAGGTGATCTGATTCAGCGCTCCGGCGACCTGACCACCGCCGACTTCGTGGTCGGCGTGGTGCTCATCGCCCTTGTGTTCGAAGCCGCGCGCCGGGTGATGGGCATTGCGCTGCCGCTGATCTGCGCGCTGTTTCTCGCCTACGGCCTGCTCGGCCAGTACCTGCCGGGCGAACTGGCGCACCGTGGCTATGCCATCGATCAGATGGTCAACCAGTTGGCGTTCGGCACCGAAGGCCTGTACGGCACACCGACCTATGTCTCGGCGACCTACATCTTCCTGTTCATCCTGTTCGGCGCCTTTCTCGAACAGGCCGGCATGATCAAGCTGTTCACCGACTTCGCCATGGGCCTGTTCGGCCACAAGCTGGGCGGCCCGGCCAAGGTGTCGGTGGTGTCCTCGGCGCTGATGGGCACCATCACCGGCTCCGGCGTTGCCAACGTGGTGACCACCGGCCAGTTCACCATTCCGCTGATGAAGCGCTTCGGCTACCGCGCCGCCTTCGCCGGCGGGGTTGAGGCGACCGCGAGCATGGGCAGCCAGATGATGCCGCCGGTGATGGGCGCCGTGGCCTTCATCATGGCCGAAACCATCAATGTGCCCTTCATCGAGGTGGCCAAGGCTGCTCTGATTCCGGCCCTGCTGTACTTCGGTTCGACCTTCTGGATGGTCCACCTGGAAGCCAAGCGCGCCAACCTGCGCGGCCTGCCCAAGGACCAGTGCCCGAGCGCCATGGCCGCGGTCAAGGAACGCTGGTATCTGCTGATTCCGCTGGTGGTGCTGGTCTGGCTGCTGTTCTCCGGCCGCACGCCGATGTTCGCCGGCACCATCGGCCTGGCACTGACCGCGATCGTCATTCTCGGCTCGGCGATCATCCTCAAAGTGTCGTCATTCGGCCTACGGATCGCCTTCTGGATCGCCCTCGGGGTGCTCTGCGCGGGCTTCTTCCAGCTCGGCATCAGCGTCATCTTCGCGGTCATCGCGGTGCTGGTGGCGATCTGCTGGTTCATCAAGGGCGGCCGCGACACGCTAATCGTGTGCCTGCATGCGCTGGTCGAAGGCGCCCGTCACGCGGTCCCTGTGGGCATCGCCTGCGCCCTGGTCGGCGTGATCATTGGCGTGGTGTCGCTGACCGGCGTCGCCTCGACCTTCGCCGGCTACATCCTCGCGGTCGGTCAGGACAACCTGTTCCTCTCGCTGGTCCTGACCATGCTGACCTGCCTGGTACTGGGCATGGGTATCCCGACCATCCCGAACTACATCATCACCAGCTCGATCGCCGCGCCGGCGCTGCTGGACCTGGGCGTGCCGCTGATCGTCTCGCACATGTTCGTCTTCTACTTCGGCATCCTTGCAGACCTGACGCCGCCGGTCGCCCTGGCCTGCTTCGCCGCCGCGCCGATCGCCAAGGAAACCGGCCTGAAGATCAGCCTGTGGGCGGTGCGCATCGCCGTGGCCGGCTTTGTGGTGCCGTTCATGGCGGTCTACAACCCGTCGTTGATGCTGCAGGGCGACAGCCTGTGGATGACCGTCTACATGGTGTTCAAGGCCGCCTTCGCCATTGGCCTGTGGGGCATCGCCTCGATCGGCTACCTGCAACGGCCGCTGGCCTGGTGGGAACGCCTGTTCGGCTTCGCCGGCGGTGTCGCGCTGATCATGGCACTGCCCGTCACCGATGAAATCGGCTTCGGCATCGGCGCCTTGCTGGTGGCCCAGCACATCCTCCGCGCCCGCCGGGCCGGGCCGGCACTGGCATGATCGGGCTGTGCATGGGCCTGGCCGGTGCGATCTGGGCGCAACTGCCGGTCGACCACTTCACCCTGGCCTGGACCCACACGATCGAGAAGATCCGCTGGGAAGAAGATTACCGCGTGACGCCGGACGGGCTGCTGCTCGGCGAAGCGCGGGTCAAGGGTTCCGGCGCGGGGATGGAAATCCCCGATGGCGCCGAACTGCGTGACGGCACCTGGCACTACCAGCGCCAGCTCCCGCCGTTACAACCGCTGCGCCTGGGGCGAACCCCCGAGGCAGGGGATTTCCAACTGTGCTTTGACCAGCGTTGCCACGCGATGAGCGAATGGCTCGGCCCGCCAAAAGCGGACCGGCCCGCGCTGGAACTCTGGAGCTGCGCCGCGCAAGCGGACGACTCCCACTGAGCCACGGCCGGGAGACCGGCCGCCTCAGTTCCCTTCCTGCCGACGGCTAACCCGCCGTCGCTACTGCCTCGCACGAGGCGCCTATGAATAGGCCGGACTCGAATCGCAGACGCTTCGCATCACATCCCCAAGCAAGCCAGTCCTTCTCTTCTGGCTCGACTAGGCTGTCAGGACACCCTCGACGGAGAAGCCAACATGACCCTCTGCCGTTCTCTCTGCGCTGGACTGGCAATGCTCGGTGCAGTCCCCGCGCTCGCGCTGGAAATGCGCCCTGGGCTGTGGGAGTTTTCCAGCGACAACATTCAGGTCGACGGTCGGGCGATGCCCGGCATGGCCGAGATGCTCGAGCAGATGCAGGCGTTGCCGCCCGAGCAGCGCAAGATGATGCAGGACATGCTCGCCGCACAGGGCGTGCAGCCCTCTGCCGCCGGACTGCGGATGTGCCTGAGCGAAGCGCAGGTCAAATCCCGTGCTCTGCCGTTTCAGCATGAGCCCGGCTGCACTCAACAGGTGGACGAGCAGACCGACCGGCTCTGGCGGTTTCGCTTCGAATGCCCGGACGCCCGCGGCCATGGCGAAACCCGCCTGCTCAGCGAGCAAGAGGTGGTCAGCGAGATGGAGACCCAATACAAGGTCGGCACGCGCGACGGCAGCGGCAGGATGCAGACGCACGGCAAGTGGCTGGGCGCCGACTGCGGCTCGCTCAAGCCGCGCGACTGACGCGCCGACGTTTCACGTGGAACCCTCGTCGCGGCGCTTCTAATCGACGCTCCACTGCCCGCCGTTGACCTGTTCGCAGGCAGGCCGGAGGATACGCGCATCGCTGGCGACGCCGTAGTAGTGAATGTCCTGCCGGTAGGGCATGTTGGACACCTGGGCATTGCGGCACACGCCAAAGGCACCGCTGGGGCACTGCTCGACAAATGTTACCTCGACTTTCTGGCCTTTGAGTTCGGGCTGGCAGAAGCCGGAGCGAAACAGCTCGGCGGGAATCGAGCGGTTCTGCTGGCAGACCTTGACCTCGATCCGCTGGCCCTGGCTGTGAATCATGCAGCCCTCCGCCCAAGCGAGATTGGCGACACCCAGCGCCAGCAGCAGCACACCTAACCTACCCATCGACGACTCCCTATGACCCAACGGCGCGACTCTACCATGCACCCAGCGCCCGCGCCCGGCGCGGGGCCGGCCCGCACAGGCCCGCTGGCGCAGATCCCCACGCACCTGATCGGCGGGCCACTCGGCGCCGGCAAGACCAGCCTTATCCGCGCCCTGCTGCGGCAGAAGCCAGCCGGCGAACGCTGGGCGATCCTGGTCAACGAATTCGGTCAGATCGGGCTCGACGCGGCCTTGCTGAGCACCGATCAGTCCGGTGTCAGCCTCGCCGAGGTAGCCGGCGGCTGCCTCTGCTGCGTCAACGGCGTGCCGTTCCAGATCGGCCTGGCGCGGTTGCTGCGCCAGGCGACGCCGGACCGTTTGCTAATCGAACCCTCGGGGCTCGGGCATCCGGCCGAACTGCTGGCGCAATTGCGCGAGCCGCCCTGGCAGGGCGTGCTGGCCCTGCAGCCAGGCGTGACGGTGCTGGACGCCGCGGCCCTGGCGCGCGGCGATGCGCTGCCGGATAGCCAGCGGCAGGCGCTGCCGCACAGCGGCCTGTTGCTGTTGAACAAGAGTGAACGTCTGGACTTGGTCGCGCGTGATCAGCTCGCCGCCGCCCTGCCCGCGCTACCGCTGCGCTGGACCTCCCAGGGCGAATTGCCACTAGCCGAATTGCCCGGTTATGCCCGGCCCACGCCGCTGCGTGAGCCACAGGCGCCGCTGCCGTCGGCGGGGCCGGGACTGTCCGGTGCCCTGTGGCGGGACCCCGGGCAGCCGATCTGTCTGGCGGACGGCACGGCAGACGGTTGGAGCATCGGCTGGCGCTGGCACCCGAGCCAGCGATTCGACCTGCAGCGGATAACCCGCTGGCTGCAGGATCTCGGATGGCGCCGCGCCAAGCTGGTGCTGCACACGCCTGACGAGTGGTACTCCGCCAATGCCGTGGCAGGCGCGCCGCTTGAGTTCAAGCCCAGTGAATGGCGCAAGGACTCGCGCCTGGAGCTGATCTTCCCAGCGCCCCGGCCGGTCGAGCCGCTGACCGAGGCCATGGCCGCCTGCCGGGCGTCGCCCGAGGCTCAGTGATCGCGCCGGCGCCATTCATCCAGCTGGATGACCTGACCGGCGGGCGGGGGCGTTCGCAACGGGTGCGGTTCCATTTCGATCCGCCCCGGGCGGGCACCGAACATGACGATATTGCCCTGGTGGCGCTGCTCACCGGTCACGGTGAACTCAAAGCCGTAGACCCGCGCGAAACGACGCTGGCCGCGCCCGTCGCGCACCAGCCCGAAGCGCCGGAAGGCGACATTGCCATCGAGCAGTTCCACTTCCTGCAATTCGCAATGCCGGCGCACCGCAGCGAGGGCCCGCTCGCGGATGCCGTGGCCGTGCCAGAACCAGGCCCCGACCGCCAGCAGCAGCAGACACACAGCCAGGTTGCCGAGCGTCAGCATGGGCAGCCCAGGCCTGGCACGCGGACGCGCATCGGAGCGGCCATCAGCTTTCCAGCCAGACGTCGCGCGCCCAGTGCCAGACCGTTTCCCAGGTTTCGTCGGTCAGTTCGTGAGTATCGCCGTCGAACAGCGTGACCTGGCCTTCGAGGTCGACCACGTAGTAGTCGGGCCCGTCCTGGCAGATCGGCAGCAGGTCGCGTTCGACACCGGCATCCCAGGCGTTGGCTGCCACCTCGGGCAGGTAGGTATGCGATTGCGGGTCGGCCGCGGTCACTGGCTCGAGCCGCCCGTAGACCACGTCGCTGACGGTCAGCAGGAATTCGCGCAGGCCGAACGGCAGGTTGATGAGCAATTCCTCTTCCACCTCGACCAGCCGGTCATCGTCCGGCAGTTCCAGCGGCACCGGCACCGGCTCGTTGAGTTCACGCAGTTGCTCGATCACCTCTTCCATCGCGGGTCCCCTTTGCCATGGCCAGAAAGCGCCGTTTATACAAGCCCTTGGATTGGCTAGCCAGAGGCAGTCGCGCTAAAGTGTCGGGTGCTCGAGATTACCCACCTGCCAGCCCAGCTCTGCCCCAGGTCCCTCCAGGCGGCACGCTGGACCAAGCTCGCCGGCGCACGCCGCCTTCGCTCCGCGCCGGCTCGACCCAGGAGTTTCTGTGGCATCCATCCCCGAAACCGACCGGCTCGCCGCGGCGATCGACCGCTGTGGCGAGGAACCCATCCACATTCCCGGCAGCATTCAGCCCCATAGTTTTCTCTTGGTCCTCGAGGAGCCGCAGCTGAAAGTGGTTCAGGCCAGCGAGAACGTGGCCCAGTGGCTGGGCGTCGACGCCAGCCACCTGCTCGGCCGCCCGCTCACCGAGCTGATCGGCGACTGCGACCTCGCCGAAAACCTCGCGGCGCTGGCCCCTGACGACCACAACCCGCTGCACCTGAGCGACATCAGCTTCCGCCCGCCTGAATGCGCCGGTTGCGGGCCGTTCGCCCTGCTTGCACACCGCTACGACGGTCAGCTGCTCGTCGAGTTCGAGGCCGCAGGCAGCGCCAGCAAGGCCTACGACACCCTGTATCCGCTGATGCGCACCTTTGTCGTGCAGCTGCAGGAGGCCCAGACGCTGGAGCTGATCTGCCAGCTGGCCGTGCGCGAGGTCAAGCGCATCACCGGCTTTGGCCGGGTCAAGGCCTACCGCTTCGACGCCCAGGGCAACGGCCTGGTGCTCGCCGAGAAAGCCGACGAGGGCTATCCGCGCTACCTCGGCCTGTGCTTTCCCGCCGCCGACATCCCGCCCCAGGCGCGCCAGCTGTATTGCGACAACCTGATCCGCGTGATCCCGGACGCCCATTACCAGCCCTCCCCGCTGGTGCCGACGCTCAATCCGCTGAGCGGCCGGCCGCTTGACCTTCGCTTCGCCTCGCTGCGCAGCGTCTCGCCGATTCACCTGCAATACATGCGCAACATGGGCACCCTGGCCTCAATGTCGATTTCTATCGTCATCCAGGGCCGGCTGTGGGGCATGATTTCCTGCCACGATGCCGCGCCGCGGGCGGTGAGCTACCAGACCCGCACCGCCTGCGAGCTGCTCGGGCGCATCCTTTCGCTGCAGATCGAAGCCAAGGAAGCCGCGGTGCTGGCCCAGCGCAAGCTGGAGCTGCGCCGGCAGATCGTCGAGCTGCTCTCGGCGATGGCCGACCGCGACAGCGTCATCGAAGGCTTTCGCATGTTGCCCTCGGTGGTGCTGGACTTCGCCGGCGCCAGCGGCGCGGCCATCGTCACCGGCGAGCACCACGAGATTATCGGCGAGACGCCGCCGTCCGCCCTGTTGAATCGCCTCACCGGCTGGCTGTCGCAACAGCACGACAGCCTGGTGTTCAGCAGCGACTGTGTCGGCCGCGACTTGCCGGCGGTGCCCGAACTGGCCGAGCACTGCGCCGGCCTCATGGCGATCTCGATCTCGCGTCTGCATCCGCACTACCTGTTGTGGTTCCGCCGCGAGCAGGTCAAGACGGTCAACTGGGCCGGCCAGACGCACAAGCAGACCGACAGCGATGGCCGCCTGTCGCCCCGCCACAGCTTCGCCAGCTGGCAACAGACCCTGCGCGGCTTTGCCGAGCCCTGGCCGGACGTGGTGCTCGAGGGTGCGCTGGAGCTGCGCACGGCGGTGCTCGGCATCGTCCTGCGCAAGGCCGAGGAGATGGCCCAGCTGGCCGGCGAGCTGCGCGAGAGCAACAAGGAGCTGGAGTCCTTTTCCTATAGCGTGTCGCACGACCTGCGCGCACCGCTGCGGCACATCGCCGGCTACGCCGAACTGCTCGGCGAACTGGAGGGCAGCAAGCTGAGCGATCGCGGAATGCGCTTCCTCGACAATATCGGCGATGCGGCGCGCTTCGCCGGCACGCTGGTGGACAACCTGCTGAGTTTTTCCCAAATGGGCCGCGCAGCCCTGCGCCTGTCGGACGTGAATCTGCATGCGCTGGTCGAATCCATTCGTCAGGAAATGGCCCCGGACTGCGAAGGTCGCCGGATAGAATGGCGCGTTCAGCCGATGCCGGTGGTGGTCGCCGATGCGGCCTTCATTCATATGGCGCTGCGCAACCTGATTTCCAATGCCATCAAGTACAGCCGCAAGCGCGAGCAGGCGATCATCGAGATCGGCGCCGAGGAGCGTCCCGAGGAAATCATCGTCTTCGTGCGCGACAACGGCGTCGGCTTCAACATGCAGTACGCCAACAAGCTGTTCGGCGTGTTCCAGCGCCTGCACCGCATGGAGGAGTTCGAAGGCACCGGGATCGGCCTGGCCAGCGTGCGCCGCATCATCGAGCGTCACGACGGACAGGTCTGGGCCAACGGCGAGGTAGACCGGGGTGCCACCTTCTTCTTTTCGCTGCCCCGCCTGAGTTATGCATCAGCCATCTAGTACAGGACCCCAGATGCTCAAACCGATTCTGCTGGTCGAGGACAATCCGCACGACCTGGAGCTGACGCTGGTGGCGCTCGAGCGCAGCCAGCTGGCCAACGACGTGATCGTCATGCGCGACGGTGCCGAGGCACTGGACTATCTGCTGCGCCGTGGCGACCACGCCAGCCGTGCCGACGGCAATCCGGCGGTCCTGCTGCTCGACCTCAAGCTACCCAAGGTGGACGGCCTTGAGGTGCTCAAGACCGTGCGCGAGACGGACCAGCTGCGCGCCATCCCGGTGGTCATGCTGACCTCGTCGCGTGAAGAACCGGACCTGGTCAAGGCCTATGAACTCGGGGTGAACGCTTATGTGGTCAAGCCGGTCGAATTTCGCGATTTCGTCACGGCGATCTCCGACCTGGGCATCTTCTGGGCAGTGCTCAACGAGCCGCCGCCCGGCTCGTTGCGGCTGCCGCGCCAGCGCCGCGAGCGCAAAGGTGAAGAAACCCGCTGAGCCGCTGCGGCTCCAACCCACTGGAAGGCCACGCCCTTCCGAGCAGTGTGAGATCCCGCGACAGGATGGATATGCCGGCGACAACCCCGATCAGCGTGCTGTTCATCGAAGACAGCCCGCATGATGCCGAGCTTGCGCTCTTCACCCTCGAGCGCAGCGGCTACGCCGTCGAGCACCAGGTGGTCTACGACCGCGCCGGCGTTGTCGAGGCACTGCAGCGCCAACGCTTCGACCTGATCCTCTCGGACTTCATCCTGCCCGGCTACTCGGGCAGCCAGGCCCTGTGGAACGCCCACCAGCTGGCGCCCGATACACCGTTCATCTTTCTCTCCGGGGTGTTCGGCGAGGAGCATGCGGTCAACATGATGCGCGCCGGCGCCGTCGACTATGTGCTCAAACAAAACCTCGGCTTCCTGCCCAAGGCCGTCGAACGCGCCCTCGGTGAGGTCGAGGAACGCCGCGCGCGCCTGCGCGCCGAGGAAACCCTGCGCGAGGTCGAGGTGCGTGCCCGCCTGGCGATTGACGCCGCCGGCCTCGGCATGTGGGACTACGAACCGACGACCGGCTCGATGATCCTCGATCACCGCTGCCGCGCCATGTTCGGCCTGACCGATAACGCCCCGGTCGATATCCGCGCTTTCGAATCGCTGTGCCATCCGGACGACCTGCAGCGCATCCGCACGGAGCTGTGGGGTGCGATCAGCAACGACGGCGGCAAGGAATTCACCGTCGACTACCGGATTCGCCTCGGCGATGGCCAGGTGCGCTGGGTGGAGACCCGCGGCCAGGGTTTCTACGATGAGGGCGTCTGCCAGCGCTTCATCGGCGTGGTGATGGATGTCACCGAGCAGAAGCAGGCGACCGAGGCCCTCAAGCGCATGAACGAGGCCCTTGGCGAACGCGTCGAGGCCCGCACCCGCGAGCGTGATCGCACTTGGGAACTGTCGCGCGACCTGCTCGCGGTGATGCACTTCGACACCCGGGTTCTGGCACTCAACCCGGTCTGGGAAACGACCCTGGGCTGGCCGCGCGAGGCGCTACTCGAACAGCCGCTATGGGCGCTGTGCCACCCGGACGACTTGATCGCCACCGAGCAGGAAACCGAGCGCGTTCGCCGCGGCAACGTGTGTGAACGCTTCGTCAACCGCCTGCGCCATCGCGACGGCAGCTATCGCTGGTTGTCCTGGACGGCGGTGCCCGAAGGCCAGATGCTCTATGCCGCCGGCCGCGACATCACCAGCGAGATCGCTGCGGTCGACCGGCTGGCCGCTGCCAACCGCGAATTGACCGAGCAGATCCGCGAGCGCGAGCGCATCGAGGCCACCCTGCAGCAGATGCAGCGCCTGGAGGCGGTCGGCCAGCTCACCGCCGGCGTCGCCCACGATTTCAACAACCTGCTGACCGTGATCCTGACGAGCGCCAGCTTCCTGAAAAGCGACCTGGAGCGCGGCGCGCCGGTGGCCAAGGCGCTCAGCCGCCTGCAGTACATCCAGGAATCCGGCGAGCGCGGCGCGACCCTCACCAGCCAGCTGCTGGCCTTCGCCCGCCGCCAGCAACTGGCGCCAAAGGCGGTCGACCTCAACGACACCCTGGTCGGGCTGCTCAGCCTGCTGCACAGCACCCTTGGCGGCGCGGTCACTATCCAGACCGATACCTGCGCCGGGCTCTGGCACGCGTTGGTCGATCCCACCCAGATCGAGATGATCATCCTCAACCTGGCGATCAACGCGCGCGATGCCATGGGCGCCGGGGGCTGCCTGATGCTCGGCACGGCCAACGCGGTGGTCACCAAGCCGGCCCAGCGCGCTGAAGAGCCCGGCCCCGGCGAGTACGTGGTGCTGTCGGTCAGCGACACCGGCTCGGGCATGAGCGACGAAGTGCTGCAGAAGGCCTTCGAGCCCTTCTTCACCACCAAGGAAGTCGGCAAGGGCTCCGGCCTCGGCCTGGCCCAGGTGTTCGGCTTCGCCAAGCAATCGGGCGGCGGCGCCTGCATCGAGACCGAGCTGGGCGTGGGCACCACGGTCAAGGTCTACCTGCCGCGCGTGCAGGCACCCGAACGCGCCCTCGGCGAAGCCGAACAGGCTCCTGGCGCGCCGCGCGGCCAGGTCTCCAACTCTGTGTTGCTGGTGGACGACGACCACAGCGTGCGCGAGGTCACCGCGCAGATGTTGAGCAACCTCGGCTACGCGGTGACCCAGGCGGACAGCGGGCAGCAGGCGCTGCAGCTGCTGCAGGACGGCATTTGCGTCGATCTGCTGCTGGCCGACTTCGCCATGCCCGGCATGAACGGCGGCGAACTGGCGCGTGCCGTGCTGTCGCGCTATCCGACGCTGCCCGTGGTGTTCATCACCGGCTACGCCGAGCTTGGCGAGCTGGGCATGGGCAGTTCGACGATCATCCAGAAGCCCTTTCGCGAAGAACAGTTGGCCAGCAAGCTCAACCTGGTGCTCAAGGAAGCGATGCCGCTCGGATGAACAGCGTGCGAACCCGCTTGCGCTGCGCGACCGCGCCGCAGCACCAACAGGTCGACCAGGCCTTCTCGCGCTTCCGGCTGGAGCAGCCGGCCGGCTACCGGGCGTTCCTGCGGGCCCATGCGCAGGCCATTGGCCCGCTGGAGATGAGGCTGCAGGCGGCGGGCGTCGAACAGCTGCTGCCGGACTGGCCGCAGCGCCGCCGGTGGCCAGCACTGCAGGCGGATCTGGCTGACCTCGGGGAACCGCTGGTGATCTCGATGCCCGCCGCCGCCGATAAGCCGCCGTCGGCCGCCTGGTGCTGGGGCGCGCTCTACGTGATCGAAGGCTCGCGTCTGGGCGGTCGGCTGCTGGCCCGACGGGTCGCCAGCGGCCAGCCTGACGCGCCGTTGCGTTACCTGGACGCAGAGGCGGCGCCGTCCTGGCCGGCTTTCATCGAACGGCTCGATCAGCAGGCCGCCACGCTGGCCTGGGCGCCGCTACTCGCCGGTGCTCAGGCCGCGTTCAGCCAGTTTCTCGATGCGGCGCGCCTACCGACCTGACCGCCCGCGACGCTAGCGCAGTGCTCGCTCGTACCAGGCGCGGCTGCGATTGACCCGGCGCACCAGCCAGAGCATCACCGGCACCTCGATCAGCACGCCGACCACCGTCGCCAGCGCCGCCCCGGAATCGAAACCGTAGAGCGCGATGGCTACCGCCACCGCCAGTTCGAAGAAATTCGACGCACCGATTAGCGCCGACGGCCCGGCGATGTCGTGGCGCACGCCCAGCCGACGGTTGAGCGCGTAGCCCAGCGCCGCGATCAGCAGCGTCTGCAGCAGGATCGGCACCGCCAGCATCGCGATCACCAGCGGTTGCGCCACCAGCGCCTGCCCCTGGAATGAAAACAGCAGCACCAGCGTGGCCAGCAGAGCAGTGATGGCGAACGGTTGCAGGCGCGTCAGCGCGGCCTGGAACACCGCCTCCCCGCGGCGACGCAGACGTTGGCGAATCCATTGCGCCAGCGCCAGCGGGATGACGATGTACATCACCACCGACAGCAGCAGCGTGTCCCAGGGCACCGGTATCGACGAAACGCCGAGCAACAGCGCGACGATGGGAGCAAACGCGAACACCATCACCAGGTCGTTGACCGCTACCTGGGTCAGGGTGAAGTTGGCATTGCCGCCGCACAGGTTGCTCCAGACGAACACCATCGCGGTACAGGGCGCCGCGCCGAGCAGGATCAGGCCGGCGACATAACTGTCGATCTGCTCGGCAGGCAGCCAGCCGGCGAACAGGTGGCGCAGGAACAGCCACGCCATAAAGGCCATGGTGAAGGGCTTGATCGCCCAGTTGACCAGCAGGGTCACGCCCATGCCGGCGCGGTCGGCGAACACCTCGTGCAGCGCGCCAAAGTCGATCTTCATCAGCATCGGGATGATCATCACCCAGATCAGCACGCCCACCGGCAGGTTGACCTGCGCCAGCTCCAGCGCGCCGACCGTCTGCGCCGCCTGCGGGGCGAACAGGCCGATCAGCGTGCCGGCGACGATGCAGCAGAACACCCAGAGGCTCAGCCATCGCTCGAAAAAGCCGATGGGCGCGGCGACTGGCGGCTGTTCAAGAGAATCGCAAGGGGTGGTCATTGGCACAGCTCCGAGTCAGATGGTTGGGGTAAGCGGGCTGGCAGACGCCGACGCCGGTGTCGCTTGGGAAGGCCCAGATCGGTGCGTGCCTGGTCTGGAATATTCGTTTATTCGAATATTTATCCGTCGCGCTCAGCCAAGCAAGGCTTTTGTATTCGCGTTACAAAAATCAAGGTTGCGCTTTACAGCATATTCGCCGATCAATATATTCCAGTCGACCCGGCAATTTTCTGTCGACCACGCTCAGCCACCGGCATCGTCCGCTGGTTTGCGCCGTCATGACTCAGGCAACCCATGATCGAGCACCTGACTCCCGCCACCGTGTTCAAATGCCTGTCCGACGAGACGCGGGCGCGCCTCACGCTGCTCGTCGCCCGTGAAGGCGAGCTCTGTGTCTGCGAACTGACCTCGGCGCTGGCGCAGAGCCAGCCAAAGGTCTCCCGGCACCTCTCGCAGCTGCGCCAGTGCGCCATCCTCGATGATCGTCGCCAGGGCCAGTGGGTCTACTACCGGCTGCACCCGGATCTGCCGGATTGGGTGCATGACCTGTTGCAGCTCGTCCTGGCCGCCAACAAGCGCTGGCTGCAGCCGGACAGCGAGCGACTGGCCGGCATGCGCGATCGCCCCCAACGCGCTTCGGTCTGCAGCTGACCGCACGCCCAAGCCCCCGGACGCCAAGAGAAACCGATGACCGACGACCTGCCCAACCTCGATGCCGCACTGCTCGCCGCGCCCCGCCCGGAGCGGCTCGCCCTTGCGGATGCGCCGCAGCACAAGCCGCGGATCCTGCTGCTCTACGGCTCCAATCGCGAGCGTTCCTACAGCCGCCTGCTGACCCAGGAGGCCGCCCGGGTGCTCGAGGTTCTGGGCTGCGAAACGCGATTGTTCGATCCGTCGGGCCTGCCCTTGCCGGACGACGCGCAGGACAGCCATATCAAGGTCCAGCAGCTGCGCGAGCTGGTGCTCTGGTCCGAAGGCCAGGTGTGGTGCTCGCCGGAGCGCCACGGCGCGATGAGTGCGGTGCTCAAGGCGCAGATTGACTGGCTGCCGCTGAACCTCGGCGCGCTGCGGCCGACCCAGGGCAAGACGCTGGCGCTGCTGCAGGTCTGCGGCGGGTCGCAGTCGTTCAATGCGGTTAACCAGATGCGCGTGCTCGGGCGCTGGATGCGCATGCTGACCATCCCCAACCAGTCCTCGGTGGCCAAGGCGTATCAGGAGTTCGACGACGCGGGCCGGATGAAACCGTCCGCCTACTACGATCGCGTGGTCGACGTGATGGAGGAATTGGTCAAGTTCACCTGGCTGGTGCGCGGGCGCACCGACTATCTGGTCGACCGCTACTCGGAACGCAAGGAGAGCGCCGAGGCGCTGTCGCGACGTGTCGACCAGCGTTCCCTCTAGGCTGGAGCTTCAGCCACCCGTCCGCCCACGTTGCCGCGCCCCGAGTGAGTCCCCATGCTGAAGACTTTTGCCCTGTTCGCCATGACCGCCGTGGCCGAGATCCTCGGCTGCTACCTGCCCTACCTCTGGCTCAGGCAGGGCAGGAGCGTCTGGCTACTGGTGCCCGCGGCTGCCTCGCTGGCGCTGTTCGCCTGGCTCCTTTCGCTGCACCCGACCGCCGCGGGGCGCGTCTATGCGGCCTACGGCGGCGTCTATATCGGCGTGGCGATGCTCTGGCTCTGGCTGGTCGACGGCATCCGGCCAAGTCCCTGGGACCTGCTGGGTTGCGCCGTCGCGCTGCTGGGCATGCTGATCATCATGTTCGCCCCCCGTGCCACCTGAATCCGACTGCTGGAGACCTGCCCATGAGTATGAAAATTGGCATCAACGGCTTCGGCCGCATCGGCCGCCTGGCGCTGCGCGCCGCGTGGGGCTGGCCGGAGCTGGAGTTCGTTCGGATCAACGACCCGGCCGGTGACGCCGCCACCCATGCCCATCTGCTGAACTTCGATTCGGTGCATGGACGCTGGCACCACGAGGCCGCCAGCGAAGGCAATGACCTGATGATCGGCGGCAGGCGCATCGCGGTCACCGCCAACCGCGCCCTCGCCGACACCGACTGGTCCGGCTGCGACCTGGTGATCGAGGCCAGCGGCAAGATGAAGACCGTGGCGGTGCTGCAGGATTACCTGGCCCAGGGCGTCAAGCGCGTCGTGGTTAGCGCGCCGATCAAGGAAGCCGGCGCGCTGAACATCGTCATGGGCGTCAACGACGGGCTGTTCGATCCCGCCCGCCACCGCATCGTCACCGCGGCGTCCTGCACCACCAACTGCCTCGCCCCGGTGGTCAAGGTGATCCACGAGAACCTCGGCATCCGCCACGGTTCGATCACCACCATCCATGACCTGACCAACACCCAGAGCCTGCTCGACCAGCCGCACAAGGACCTGCGCCGCGCCCGCGCCTCGGGCATGAGCCTGATCCCGACCTCCACCGGTTCGGCGACCGCAATCGCAGAGATCTTTCCCGAACTGCGCGGCCGCCTCGACGGGCACGCCGTGCGCGTCCCGCTGGCCAACGCGTCGCTCACCGACTGTGTGTTCGAGGTCGAGCGGGCCACCGGCGTCGAGGAAGTCAACGCGCTGCTCGAGGCCGCAGCCAATGGCCCGCTCAGGGGCATCCTCGGCTACGAAACACGGCCACTGGTGTCGATCGACTACCGCACCGACCCGCGCTCCTCGATCATCGACGCGCTGTCGACGCGGGTGATCAACGGCACCCAGGTCAAGCTGTACGCCTGGTACGACAACGAGTGGGGCTACGCCAATCGCACCGTGGAACTGGCGCGCAAGGTCGGCCTGGCCGGCTGATCGCCGAGCCGGACGCCGCCGGCTCCGCCTCGAACAGCCCCGCTGCCCATGCGACGGTGAGGGCAGCGCACCAACGCAACGGAACCGCCCCCATGCTCGCCATTGCCCGCCTCAGCCCCGCCGTTCGCCAGTACCTGCTGGTGACCGGCAACTACTGGGCTTTCACCCTCACCGACGGCGCACTGCGGATGCTGGTGGTGCTGCACTTCCATGCGCTGGGCTACAGCCCGCTGCAGATCGCCGCGCTGTTCCTGTTCTACGAGCTGTTCGGGGTGATCACCAACCTGGTCGGCGGTTACCTCGGCGCGAGGGTCGGCCTGAACCGCACCATGAACCTCGGCCTGGCGATGCAGGTAGTCGCGCTGCTGATGCTCACGGTGCCCGCCGCGGCCTTGACCGTGCCTTGGGTAATGGGTGCCCAGGCGCTGTCCGGGATCGCCAAGGACCTGAACAAGATGAGCGCCAAGAGCGCGATCAAGCTGCTGGTCCCCGCTGACCGGCCGGGCACGCTGTACCGCTGGGTGGCGCTGTTGACCGGCTCGAAGAACGCGCTCAAGGGCGTGGGCTTTTTTCTTGGCGGCGCGCTGCTCGCCGTGCTCGGTTTTCAGGGCGCTGTGCTGGCCATGGCGACTGTGCTGGCGGTGATCTGGCTGGCGAGCACGCAATTGTTGAAACAGGACCTGGGCAAGGCAACCGCCAAGCCGCGGTTTCGGGAGCTGCTGTCCAAGAGCCGGGCGATCAACGTGCTGTCCGCCGCCCGCCTGTTTCTCTTCGGTGCCCGCGACGTCTGGTTCGTGGTCGCGCTGCCGGTCTATCTTTCTAACCACTTCGGTTGGGACGTGTGGCAGGTGGGCGGGTTCCTGGCGGCCTGGGTGATCGGCTACGGCGTGGTCCAGTCGCTCGCGCCGCGGCTCACCGGCAAGCGCAACGGCAGGGTCCCGGACGGCCGTGTCGCCGCCGCCTGGGCCGTGTCACTTGCCGTACTGCCCGCCGCCATCGCTCTCGGCCTTGGCAGCGCACTGCCAGCGCAGCCGCTGCTGATCGGCGGTTTGCTGGCCTTCGGCGCGCTCTTCGCGGTCAACTCGTCGCTGCATAGCTACCTGATCGTCAGCTACGCCAAGGCCGACGGCGTCTCGCTCGACGTCGGTTTCTACTACATGTCCAACGCCATCGGCCGGCTGGTCGGCACGCTGCTCTCCGGATGGATCTTCCAGGGCTGGGGCCTGAGCGCCTGCCTGTGGGTCTCCAGCGCCTTCGTGCTGCTCGCCGCCCTGATCTCCACCGGCCTGGCAGCGCAGGCCGCTGCGACGCGCTGAATTCAGGCACGCCGGGTCCTTCAACAGCCCGCCGCAACCGCGCGTGAGCACTCCCTACTCGACCGTGACCGACTTGGCCAGGTTGCGAGGCTGGTCAACGTCGGTTCCGCGCAGCACGGCGACGTAGTACGACAGCAGTTGCAACGGCAGGGTGTAGAGAATCGGCGCCAGCACGTCGTGGATGTGCGGCATGCTGACGATAAAGGTGCCCTCGCCGTTCTCGATGCCGGCCTCGCGGTCGGCGAAGACGATCAGCTCGCCGCCGCGGGCACGGACTTCCTGCAGGTTGGACTTGAGCTTTTCCAGCAGCTCGTTGTTCGGCGCTACGGTGACCACCGGCATGTCGGCGTCGACCAGCGCCAGCGGGCCGTGCTTGAGTTCGCCGGCCGGATAGGCCTCGGCATGGATGTAGGAAATCTCCTTGAGTTTCAGCGCGCCTTCCATGGCCACCGGATACTGCGCGCCGCGGCCCAGGAACAGCGTGTGGTGCTTTTCAGCGAAATGCTCCGAAATCTTTTCCACCGTGGTGTCCATCGCCAGTGCCTCGCCCAGCCGTGTCGGCAGGCGGCGCAGCTCGGCCACCAGTTCGGCTTCCAAGGCCGGCGCCAGCGTGCCACGCACTTGGCCCAACGACAGCGTCAACAGCAACAGGCCGACCAGCTGGGTGGTGAACGCCTTGGTCGAGGCCACGCCGATCTCCGGACCGGCCTGGGTCAGCAACGTGAGATCCGACTCGCGCACCAGCGAACTGATGCCGACGTTGCAGATCGCCAGGCTGGCGAGGTAGCGGCCTTCCTGCTCGGTACGCGCCTTGGCGTTGCGTAGCGCGGCAAGGGAATCGGCGGTCTCGCCGGACTGGGAAATGGTCACGAACAGGGTGTCGGGCTGAACCACCACCTTGCGGTAGCGGAATTCGCTGGCGACCTCCACCTGGCAGGGAATGCCGGCGAGCTCCTCCAGCCAATAGCGCGCCACCATGCCGGCGTGATAGCTGGTGCCGCAGGCGACGATCTGCACGTTGCGCACCCGGGCGAACAGCTCTGCCGCCTGCGGGCCAAAGGCCTGTACCAGGACCTGATGATCGCCCAGGCGGCCCTCGAGGGTACGTTGCACGACCTTGGGCTGCTCGTGAATCTCCTTGAGCATGAAATGGCGATACTCGCCCTTGTCGGCGGCTTCGGCGCCTTCGTGGTACTGCACGCTCTCGCGCTCGACGGCCTGGCCCTCGGCGTCCCAGATCTGCACGCTGTCGCGGCGGATCTCGGCGATATCCCCTTCCTCGAGATACATGAAGCGGTCGGTCACCTGGCGCAGGGCCAGCTGGTCGGAGGCCAGGAAGTTTTCTCCCATGCCCAGGCCGATCACCAGCGGGCTTCCGCTGCGGGCGGCCACCAGCCGATCCGGCTGCGCGGCGCTGACTACCGCCAGACCATAGGCGCCATGCAGCTCCTTGACCGCGGCTTTCAGCGCAGCGCTGAGGTCGCCGATCCGGTCAAGCTTGTGGCGCAGCAGGTGGACGATGACCTCGGTGTCGGTATCGGAAACGAACACGTAGCCCAGCGCCTTCAATTGCGCGCGCAAGGCCTCGTGATTCTCGATGATGCCGTTGTGCACCACGGCCAGCTCATCGCCGGAAAAATGCGGGTGGGCGTTGCGCTCGCAGGGAGCACCATGGGTGGCCCAGCGGGTGTGCGCGATGCCCAGGCGGCCGCTCAGGCTTTCCTGCTGTTGCGCCTGCTCCAGCTCGGCGACCTTGCCGGACCGGCGCAGGCGGTGCAGCCTGCCGTTCTCGTCCAGCACGGCGACGCCGGCGCTGTCGTAGCCCCGGTATTCGAGCCGCTTGAGCCCTTCGAGCAGGATTGCGGTGATGTTGCGTTCGGCGACAGCGCCAACGATGCCACACATGGTCAAATCTCCTGATGGGGGTCGACGGCCGCGCAGATCAGCTTGATGCCACGGGCCTGAATGCTCGAACGCGCCTCGGCCGTGAGGCGTTCGTCCGTGATGAGGGTGTGGATGTCGCCCCAGGGCAACTCCAGGTTGGGGATACGCCGGCCGATCTTGTCGGCCTCGGCCAACACGATGACTTCTCGCGCCACTTCTGCCATGACCCGTGACAGGCCCAGCAGTTCGTTGAAGGTAGTGGTGCCGCGCTGCAGGTCGATGCCGTCGGCACCGATGAACAGCTGGTCGAAATCATAGGAGCGCAATACCTGCTCGGCCACCTGGCCCTGGAAGGATTCGGAATGCGGGTCCCAGGTCCCTCCGGTCATCAACAGGGTGGGCTCGTGTTCGAGCTCGCGCAGCGCATTGGCTACGTTCAGCGAGTTGGTCATCACCAGCAGCCCGTGCTTGTGGCCGAGGGCGGGAATCATCGCGGCGGTGGTGGTGCCGCTGTCGATGATGATACGGGCGTGCTCACGGATGCAGCCCACCGCCGCGCAAGCGATGGCCTGCTTCCAGGGCGAGACGGGCTGGGCGCTGTCGCCGATCAGTTCCTGCGGCAGCGGCACTGCGCCGCCGTAACGGCGTAGCAGCAGGCCGTTCGATTCCAGCGCGGCGAGGTCCTTGCGGATGGTCACTTCGGACGTGTCGAAGCGCCGGGAAAGCGCATCGACGCTGACCTCGCCCTGCTCGGCGAGCAGGGCGAGGATAGCGTGGCGCCGTTGCGGTGTGTTGCGTTTCGACATGCTAAGGTTTCGATTCGAAAGAAAACAGCGCGAATCAAAACCTAATGCGATGCCTCAGTCAATGCCCGCCGGGCTCAGACGCGGAAATAGCCCATCAGGTTCTGCTGGTGGTTGGCCAGCTGGTTCAGCGCCTGGCTGACCCGCGCCGATTCGTCAGCCTGGCCGGACAACGACTCGGTGACGTCGCGAATGCCGGCGACGTTGCGATTGATCTCCTCGGCCACCGCGCTTTGTTCTTCGGCGGCGCTGGCGATCTGCAGGTTCATGTCGGAGATCACCGCGACCGCTTCGCCGATCCGGCCCAGCGCCGCCACCGCCTGCCCGACCTGGTCGACGCTGCCCTGCGCCTGATGGCGACTGCCCTGCATGGCACCGACCACTTCGCGTGTGCCGTGCTGCAGTCGCTCGATCACCTGGCGAATTTCCTCGATGGAATGCTGGGTCCGCTGCGCCAGGCTGCGTACCTCGTCGGCGACCACGGCAAAGCCCCGTCCCGCCTCGCCAGCGCGGGCCGCTTCGATCGCTGCGTTTAGCGCCAGCAGGTTGGTCTGCTCGGCGATCGCCCGGATCACATCCAGCACCGAACCAATCTGGTCGCTGCTGGCGGCAAGGCTCTCGACCTGCGTCATGGCGCGGTTCAGTTCCTCGGCCAGGTTGTCGATGCTGCGCGTGGTGTGGTCGATCACCGTCAGGCCATCTCGCGTGGCCTGGTCCACGTCGCGCGCTGCCTCGGCCGCTTGCGCCGCATTGCGGGCGACGTCCTGCGCCGTGGCGCTCATCTCCTGGGAGGCAGTCGCAACTTGATCCACCTCGCGGAACTGCTGCTGCATGCCGGCGCTGGTCTGGCTGGCAATGGCAGCCGACTGGTCGGCACTGCTGCGCGCGTCCTGCACCGAGCGCTTGACGTCGGCAATGGTCGGTTGCAGCTTGTCGAGGAAGCGATTGAACCAACCGGCCAATGCCCCCAACTCATCCTGTCCGGCGTAGTCGAGCCGACGGGTAAGATCGCCCTCGCCGCTGGCGATGTCCTTGAGCATGGCAGCGACACCTTCGATCGGCCGGGTCACGCCACGTGCCGTGAACCACATCAAGACCAGGCCAAGCAACACTGCGCCCAGCCCGATCGCCAAGGCGACCGCACTGTCCTTGCGGCTCTGGGCGTGCAGGCTTTCTTCAAGGCGCAGCGCGGGACTGAGCAGCACCTGCCGTGGTACTTCCAGCAACACGGCCCAAGGTGCCAGGTCGGCGATCGGTTGCACCGGCTGCAGCACACGCAACATGTCGCCATCGGCCAGCAGAGCCTTCTGCCCGGCATCAACGGCCGCGCCGATGGCCCCGCTCTGGGCGCCAAACGCGGCGCTCAGCGGCTTGCCGAGCATCGCGGCATCCCGGCTGTGCCCCGCAAGCAACTTTGCAGGGCTGATCACGCTCAGTTGCCCTTCACCCTGATAAAGCTCCTGGTGCGCCTGCTGGCTGAGCTGTTGCAGGGAGGCCAGGCTGACGTCCACACCGACCACGCCAATCACCTTGCCCGCCTCGATCAACGGAAAGGCAATACTGGTCATGAGCAGCGAGCGGCCCTCGACTTCGTCGAAGTAGGGGTCCAGCAGGCAGGCTTTGCCGCGGTCCCGCGGGCAGCTGTACCAGGCATTGTAGGGCGCGCCGCTGATGCCAGGGGTGGTGTCGGCAAGCTCGGCCTCGCTGATGGTTTCAGCGCTCAGCTGGCCGGCGGTGCGTTGTGACCAGTAGAGGGCGAAGCGCCCGGCGTCGTTGCCGCCCATGTCCGTCTTGCCGATGAACATGCCGTCCTTGTCATCCAGGGCGTCAGGCTCGAACACCACGTACAAGCCGATCAGGGCCGGGTTGGCCTGCAGCGCACTTTCGATCTGGTGGTGCAGGTCCTCGCGCAGTTCAAAGGCGTTCGACATACGCTCGATCGATTGCTCGCGCAGCGACAGCACCTGGCGCACGAAACCGCGCCCGTACTGGTAGGCGTCGTTGAACTGCCGCTCTATGTGCAGCGCCTGTGCCAGGCCGCGCGCCTGCAGGTTCTGGCGCGCCGACTCCTCGAGCATGGCACTGCTCGACGCATTGACCAGGGCAACGGTCTGGCGGGACTGGTACAGGGATGCGCCGACCAGCAGACCGACGATCAGGAGCAGGCAAAGTCCGGCCAGCAGCGTCAGCTTCCACTGGATAGACAGGCGATTGAGCAGGGGCATGACGACGACGTCCTGTGTGTTGTTATGCCCTGTTAGATCGGCCGCAGTTCAAATCACTTGAGCCGGCCCGCAGCGGAGCCGCCAAGCGGCTCGGCGACCTCTCTCAGCGCGGCGCTTTTTTAGGCCGTTGCCAGCCTGGGATGAGCGCCTGCCGTGCCCGGCCTAGCGCCAGGGTAGCGGCTGGCACGTCGGCGGTGATCACCGAACCGGCTCCGGTGGTCGATCCATCGCCCAGCGTGACCGGCGCAACAAGCGAACTGTTGGAGCCGACGAACACGTCCTCGCCCAGGACCGTGCGCGACTTATTGGCGCCGTCATAATTGCAGGTGATGGTGCCGGCACCGATGTTGCTGCGTGCGCCGATGTCGGCATCCCCCAGGTAGGCCAGGTGGCCGGCCTTGGCACCCTCGCCCAGGCGAGCGTTCTTTACCTCAACGAAATTGCCGACATGCGCCTTGGCCCCCAGCACCGCACCGGGCCGCAGCCGGGCAAAGGGACCGCAATCGGCGCCCTCGCCGAGCTCGGCGCCTTCGAGGTGGCTGTTGGCCTTGACCACCGCATCACGGCGCAGGGTGCTATTGCGGATCACGCAGTTGGGGCCGATCTCCACGCCATCCTCGATGACCACCTTGCCTTCGAGAATCACGTTGATGTCGATCAGCACATCACGTCCCACCGAGACCTCGCCGCGCAGGTCGAAGCGCGCCGGGTCGCGCAGCGTGACGCCCTGCGCCATCAGGCGGCGGGCCGCACGCTGCTGGTAATGCCGCTCCAGTTCGGCGAGCTGGCTACGGTCGTTGGCGCCCTGGACTTCCATTGCGTCCAGCGGCTGCTCCGTGGCGACCACCAGGCCATCGGCGACCGCCATGGCGATCACGTCGGTGAGGTAGTACTCGCCCTGCGCATTACTGTTGGACAACCGACCCAGCCAGTCGCCGAGCTTCTCTCCCGGCACCGCGAGGATGCCGGTATTGCCCTCGGTGATACGTTTCTGCTCATCCGACGCATCCTTGTGCTCGATGATCGCCTGCACCGCACCTTGGCTGTCTCGCACGATCCGGCCATAACCGGTCGGGTCGGCCAGGTTCACGGTGAGCAAGGCGATCTGCTGCGCGCCAACCTTTTGCAGCAGCCGTTCCAGGGTCGCGGTTTCGATCAGGGGCACATCGCCATAGAGGATCAGCACGCGCTCGGCTGTGAGAGCGGGCAATGCCTGGGCCACAGCGTGACCCGTGCCGAGCTGCTCGGCCTGGACGACGAAATTCAGATCATCGGCTGCTAGGCGTTGGCGAACCGTGTCGGCGCCGTGGCCTATCACCACGTGGATGCGGTTCGGCGAGAGGTGGCGCGCCGTGGCGATCACGTGGCCGAGCATGGACTGGCCTGCGACCGGGTGCAGCACCTTCGGTAGCCCGGAACGCATACGCGTCCCCTGGCCAGCGGCAAGGATGACGATATCGAGTGACATGAAACAGATCCTTTTGAGAACCGGAGCTTGTCCGGGGCTACCCTGCGGCCTAAGCGAGGGCTCGGCTACAGGAAAACAGCGGGCAAAGAAAAAGGGTAGCCAAGGCTACCCTTTCTCCTGACGCGGTTGAAGCCGCTGGCGTCAGCCGCCGAACTTCTTGCGAAGCTGCTGGACGGTGCGCAGCTGCGCTGCGACCTCGGCCAGATGAGCGGCAGCGGAACCGTAATCGAACTCCGCTCCCTGCTCGTGCAACGCCTTCTCGGCCGCCTTGAGGGCCTCCTGAGCCGCGGCTTCGTCGATGTCGGCAGCACGCTGCACGGTATCGGCGAGGACCTTGACCATGTTCGGCTGCACTTCGAGGAAACCACCGGAGATGTAGAACACCTCGGCTTCGCCACCCTGCTTGATCAGACGAATCGGACCCGGCTTCAGGTTGGTGATCAGCGGCGCGTGGCCCGGAGCGATACCCAAATCTCCCAGGTTACCGTGCGCAATCAC
The DNA here is from genome assembly GCA_032064305.1 of Pseudomonas sp. Lineage (GTDB taxonomy): Bacteria > Pseudomonadota > Gammaproteobacteria > Pseudomonadales > Pseudomonadaceae > Stutzerimonas. The sequence goes on from DAMBNU010000015.1 coordinate 76,762, forward strand.
CATCTCGACCAGACCGGAAAAGATCTCCGCTTCCGCGCTGACGATATCGCAATGGACTGTCATAGCCATTCGCTTGCCTCACGTGACAGGTCGTGCACGGACGTACATGACCTAGTGCGCCCGTTGCCGGGCGCTCGGGTGATTACAGTTTCTTCGCTTTCTCGATGGCTTCGTCGATGCTACCCACCATGTAGAACGCTTGTTCCGGCAGATGATCGTAGTCGCCCTTGAGGATACCGCTGAAGCCGGCAATGGTGTCCTTTAGGGACACGTACTTGCCCGGCGAACCGGTGAAGACTTCGGCCACGAAGAACGGCTGGGACAGGAACCGCTGGATCTTACGGGCACGCGATACCAGCTGCTTGTCTTCTTCGGACAGTTCGTCCATGCCGAGGATGGCGATGATGTCCTTCAGTTCCTTGTAACGCTGCAGCACGTACTGAACGCCGCGAGCGGTGTCGTAGTGCTCCTGGCCGATCACGTTCGGATCCAGCTGGCGCGAGGTCGAGTCGAGTGGATCGACCGCCGGGTAGATACCCAGGGAAGCGATGTCACGGGACAGTACGACGGTGGCGTCCAAGTGGGCGAAGGTGGTCGCCGGGCTCGGGTCGGTCAGGTCGTCCGCAGGTACGTAGACGGCCTGGATCGAGGTGATCGAACCGGTCTTGGTGGAGGTGATGCGCTCCTGCAGAACGCCCATCTCTTCAGCCAGGGTCGGCTGATAACCCACCGCCGAAGGCATACGGCCCAGCAGTGCGGATACTTCGGTACCGGCGAGGGTGTAGCGGTAGATGTTGTCCACGAAGAACAGAACATCACGGCCTTCGTCACGGAACTTCTCGGCCATGGTCAGGCCGGTCAGCGCAACGCGCAGACGGTTACCTGGCGGCTCGTTCATCTGACCGTAGACCAGGGCAACCTTGTCGAGAACGTTGGAGTCCTTCATCTCGTGGTAGAAGTCGTTACCCTCACGAGTACGCTCACCCACACCGGCGAACACGGAATAGCCGCTGTGCTCGATGGCGATGTTACGGATCAGTTCCATCATGTTCACGGTCTTGCCGACACCGGCACCACCAAACAGACCGACCTTACCACCCTTGGCGAACGGGCAGACCAGGTCGATAACCTTGATGCCGGTTTCCAGCAGCTCGTTGGAGCCAGCCTGTTCGGCGTAGGTCGGCGCAGGACGGTGAATGCCCCAGCGCTCTTCTTCGCCGATCGGGCCTGCTTCGTCGATCGGGTTGCCCAGGACGTCCATGATACGGCCAAGGGTTTTCACCCCGACCGGTACCTGGATGCCTGCGCCAGTGCTGTCGACGTCCAGGCCACGCTTGAGGCCCTCGGTCGAACCCATGGCAATGGTACGTACCACGCCGTCGCCCAGCTGCTGCTGGACTTCCAGAGTGGTTTCGGCGCCAGTCACCTTCAGCGCTTCATACACACTCGGCACCTTGTCACGCGGGAATTCCACGTCGATAACGGCGCCGATGATTTGAACGATACGTCCGCTACTCATCTTTGGTTCCTCAGAATATTTGAACCGTTCTTAAACCGCGGCAGCGCCGCCGACGATTTCCGAAATCTCTTGGGTGATCGCTGCCTGACGCGCCTTGTTGTATACAAGCTGCAGGTCCTTGATGATTTCGCCAGCGTTGTCGGTGGCATTCTTCATCGCGATCATCCGCGCCGCCTGTTCAGCCGCGCTGTTCTCGACCACCGCCTGGTACACCTGGGATTCGACATAGCGAACCATCAGGCCGTCGAGCAGCTCCTTGGCATCGGGCTCGTACAGATAGTCCCAGTGATGCTTGAGCTCCTGATCCGGATCGGCCACCAATGGAACAAGCTGCTCCAGTGTCGGCTTTTGCGTCATGGTGTTGATGAACTTGTTCGAGACCACGGACAGGCGATCGATACGCCCTTCGAGGTAGGCATCGAGCATGACCTTGACGCTACCGATCAGGTCATTGACCGAGGGCTCTTCGCCGAGGTGACTGATCGCAGCAACGACATTGCCACCAAAGTTGCGGAAGAATGCCGCTCCCTTGCTGCCAATCACGCAGAGATCGATCTCCGCGCCCTGCTGGCGGTCTTTCGCCATGTCCTTGACCAGTGCCTTGAACAGGTTGGTGTTCAAGCCGCCGCACAGACCGCGGTCACTGCTCACCACGACATAGCCGACGCGCTTGATCTCGCGCTCGACCATGAACGGATGGCGGTACTCCGGGTTGGCGTTGGCCAGATGACCAATCACTTGGCGGATACGCTCCGCATAGGGACGGCTAGCTGCCATGCGCTGCTGTGCCTTGCGCATCTTGCTGACCGCCACCTTTTCCATGGCGCTGGTGATCTTTTGCGTGCTCTTGATGCTCGCAATCTTGCTGCGAATCTCTTTTGCGCCTGCCATTTGACACCTATCGGGTTAGCAGGCGGGCACCTTACGATGCCCGCTGCGGCTTACCAGGTTTGGGTGGCCTTGAACTTCTCGATGCCAGCCTTGATGGCGGCGTCGATTTCGTCGTTGAAGTCACCTTTCACGTTGATCTTGGCCATCAGATCGGCCAGCTCACGATTGAAGTAGCCCAGCAGGGATGCTTCGAAGGCGCCAACTTTGTCCACTGCCACATCGGTCAGGAAACCGCGCTCGGCTGCATAAAGCGATACGGACATGTCCGCGATGGACATCGGCGCGTACTGCTTCTGCTTCATCAGCTCGGTCACGCGCTGACCGTGCTCGAGCTGCTTGCGAGTCGCTTCGTCCAGGTCAGAGGCAAACTGCGCGAATGCCGCCAGTTCGCGGTACTGCGCCAGAGCGGTACGGATACCACCAGAGAGCTTCTTGATGATCTTGGTCTGAGCGGCGCCACCCACACGGGATACCGAGATACCGGCGTTGACTGCCGGACGGATGCCTGCGTTGAACATCGCCGATTCCAGGAAGATCTGACCGTCGGTGATCGAAATCACGTTGGTCGGAACGAACGCGGAAACGTCACCCGCCTGGGTTTCGATGATCGGCAGCGCGGTCAGCGAACCGGTCTTGCCGGTGATCGCACCATTGGTGAACTTCTCGACGTATTCCTCGGAAACGCGCGAAGCACGCTCCAGCAGACGGCTGTGGAGATAGAACACGTCGCCCGGATAGGCTTCACGTCCCGGCGGACGGCGCAGCAACAATGAGATCTGACGATACGCCACGGCCTGCTTGGACAGATCGTCGTACACGATCAGCGCGTCTTCGCCGCGATCGCGGAAGTACTCGCCCATTGTGCAGCCGGCATAGGGTGCCAGGAACTGCAGCGCAGCAGACTCGGAAGCCGAAGCGGCTACGACGATGGTGTTCGCCATGGCGCCGTGCTGTTCAAGCTTGCGCACCACGTTGGCAATGGTCGACTGCTTCTGGCCAATAGCGACGTAGACGCAGCGGATTCCACTGTTCTTCTGGTTGATGATGGCGTCGACGGCCAGGGCAGTCTTGCCGATCTGACGGTCACCGATGATCAGCTCGCGTTGGCCACGGCCAACCGGGATCATCGCATCTACCGACTTGTAGCCGGTCTGCACCGGCTGGTCGACCGACTTACGCCAGATCACGCCCGGAGCAACCTTTTCGACCGCATCGGTCGCAGTCGCGTTGATCGGACCCTTGCCATCGATCGGGTTGCCCAGTGCATCGACGACGCGACCGAGCAGTTCCGGACCGACCGGCACTTCGAGAATGCGTCCGGTGCACTTGGCGCTCATGCCTTCGGCGAGGCTGGTGTAGGCACCCAGCACAACGGCGCCAACGGAATCCTGCTCCAGGTTCAACGCCATACCAAAGACGCCGCCCGGGAACTCGATCATTTCGCCGTACATGACGTCGGCCAGACCATAGATTCGAACGATACCGTCGGAAACACTGACGATAGTGCCTTCGTTACGGGCTTGGGAGGCGACGTCGAGTTTCTCGATGCGCCCCTTGATGATTTCACTTATTTCGGATGGATTGAGTTGCTGCATAGCTCTGCTGCCCCTTCAAACTCAAGATTTCAATGCTTCGGCTAGTTTCGCGAGCTTGCCGCGAACTGAGCCATCGATAACCAGGTCGCCGGCGCGGATCAGCACACCACCAATCAAGGTGGCATCTTCCGCGGCGTGCAGACGCACTTCTCGGCCGAGCCGTGCACTGAGAACCTTGGCGAGTTTGTCTTGCTGTTCATCGCTCAATGCGAAGGCACTGGTGACATCCACGTCGATCGACTTTTCCTGCTCGGCCTTGTACAGCTCGAACTGGGCGTAGATGTCCGGCAACAACGCCAGACGATCATGCTCGGCGACAACTTGGATGAAGTTCTGTGCCTGGGCGTCGAACTTGTCGCCACACACCTCAATGAAGGCGGTGGCCTTTTCTGTACTCGTCAGACGCGGGGCCTTGAACACGCGCTGCATGGTGTCGTCGAGCGACACCGCTGCAGCCAGGCTGAGCATGGCTGACCAATTGGCCAGCTGCTGATGGGCCTGTGCGTGCTCGAAGGCAGCCTTGGCGTAAGGTCGGGCCAGCGTGGTCAGTTCTGCCATGATCGCGCCCTCGCTTAAATTTCGGCTGCCAGTTTGTTAACCAGCTCCGCATGCGCGCTTTGGTCGATGGATGCGCCCAGGATCTTCTCCGCACCGCTGACTGCCAGGCTACCCACTTGGGCACGCAGGGCGTCTTTGATGCCGTTGATTTCCTGTTCGATCTCGGCCTGAGCCTGAGCCTTCACACGGTCAGCTTCGACACGAGCCTGGTCACGGGCTTCGTCGACGATCTGAGCCGCGCGCTTCTTGCCCTGCTCGATGATTTCAGCAGCCTGGCCTTTGGCGTCGCGCAGTTGCTCGGCCACTTTCTCGTGGGCCAGCTCCAGGTCACGAGCCGCGCGGTTGGCAGCGTCCAAGCCGTCTGCGATCTTCTTCTGTCTTTCCTGCAAAGCCGTAATGACCGGAGGCCATACGAACTTCATGCAGAACAGCACGAAGATGAAGAAGGCAACGGACTGGCCAATCAGGGTTGCATTAATGTTCACGCCAACACCTCGCTCGTTCGTTGTCCGTCAAACCAATTCACTGGGAAGCGAATCAGCCGGCGATTTGACCAACGAAGGGGTTCGCGAAGGTGAAGAACAGTGCAATACCAACACCGATCATGGTCACGGCGTCGAGCAGACCGGCGACGATGAACATTTTCACTTGCAGCATCGGAACCATTTCCGGTTGACGCGCAGCGCCTTCCAGGAATTTTCCGCCCAGCAGGCCGAAGCCGATTGCCGTACCCAGAGCACCCAGGCCGATCAGCAGAGCTACAGCGATAGCAGTCAGTCCAACTACAGTTTCCATCTTTCCTCCGACTTTATGTCGTATTGGTTAAGGGTTTAGGTAAAGCGAATCGAATCAGTGATCGTTTTCTTCATGCGCCATCGACAGGTACACGATCGTGAGCATCATGAAGATGAAGGCCTGCAGCACGATAATCAGGATATGGAACACAGCCCATGCCCACTGCAGGACAATACCCAGCCCGCCAAGCACCAGACCATTGGCGAACATGATGGCGATCAGGATGAAGATCAGTTCACCGGCATAGAGGTTGCCGAACAGACGCAGCGCCAGCGAGACCGGCTTGGCGATCAGGGTAACGAATTCAAGAAGGAAGTTGATTGGCACGAGCAGAATCTGCACTGCCATGTTCTTGCTGCTGAAGGGATGCAGGGTCAGCTCGCCGAAGAATCCACCCAGCCCCTTAACCTTGACGCTGTAGAACAGCAGCAGCGCAAAGACGGACAGGGCCAGACCCAGCGTCGCGTTCGGATCGGTGGTGGGGACCACGCGGAAGAACAGGTGCTCGTTGCCGGTCACGGTTGCGGCCAGCATGGGCAGCCAGTCCACCGGGAAAAGGTCCATGAAGTTCATCAGGAAGACCCAGACGAAAATCGTCAGGGCCAGCGGCGCGATCAGTGCATTGCGACCGTGGAAGGTATCCTTGACGCTGTTGTCGACGAACTCGACCATCAGTTCGACGAAGTTCTGCGCGCCACCCGGCTGGCCGGAAGTCGCCTTGCGGGCCACCAGCCAGAACAAAAGGATAAATACCAGGCCGAGCACCACCGATACACCGAGCGTATCCAGATGGAACGCCCAGAACCCCATTTCCTTGGCCTGCTCGGCCGAATGAGCAAAACCCCATTCTCCGGTCGGAAGGCGGCCATAGGTCAGGTTCGATAGGTGGTGCTGGATGTAACCCGAAGCGTTCTCTGCTGCCATGATTGCCTCAATGGATCAATTTGAAATTCTTTTCTTAATCAGCAGAGGAGCGAACCAGCCGACTCCCTGAGTCAGCATGAACACACCAAACAAGGAAAGTGGGTTCAGCGGTTTCACCCCTGTGAATACCAGCGCAAACAGCGCCGATGTAAAGATCAGTTTCCCTGCTTCGCCGGCATAAAAGGACCGGACGATTGCCTGGGCAGCCCGGGCCCCACTAAAGCGAAAGGCCTTGTGGGCAAAATAAATGTTCGGCAGCAAGGCGATCAGTCCGCCAAGCAAGCCAGAATAGCCGGCAATCCGATCCGCGCACTGCCAAAGCAGCAATGCGGCGACCAGCAACACCACCAGTTGGGCCAGCAGAACTGGAAACACCGCTATCTGATGGATGGCAAAGCGCTTATGCACAGGGCCGACCACAAATTTTTCCCTTGGCTCTCGCCCGCATGCCACGCAAACGCCATGCCCGTGGACTTCAAAAATGCGCGCAGATTATATGGGGCGACCGAATCAGGTACAACCGTTTGGTAGTGAATTCCAGACCTGACTACAACCCCAAACGTGTGAAATTGTTTCACCGTATATGGGCGAGCACACCCTGCAATTCATCGAGCGAGTTGTAGCGAATCACCAGTTGGCCTTTGCCCTTCTCGCCATGCTTGATCTGCACCGGAGAGCCCAGCCGCTCGGCCAGACGCTGCTCGAGCCGGATGATATCGGGGTCTGGCTTGACCGCCGTTTTTTGCGTTCCGCTGTCGTTCAGCCAGACGCGCACCAAGGCTTCGGTCTGCCGCACCGTGAGCCCTCGTGCGACAACATGCCGCGCGGCTTCGACCTGCTGTTCGGCGGGCAGACCGAGCAGTGCGCGCGCGTGGCCCATTTCCAGGTCGCCGTGCGAAAGCAGGGTCTTGATCTCTTCGGGCAGCGCGATCAGCCGCAGCAGGTTGCTGATGGTGACCCGCGACTTGCCAACCGCATCGGCCACCTGTTGCTGGGTGAGCTGGAACTCCTGCTGCAGCCGCTGCAGGGCGACGGCTTCCTCGATCGGGTTGAGATCCTCGCGCTGGATGTTCTCGATCAGCGCCATGGCTATCGCCGCCTCGTCGCTGACGTCCCGGACCAGCGCCGGAATAGTCTCCAGGCCCGCCTGCTGGCTGGCCCGCCAGCGTCGTTCACCGGCGATGATCTCGTAACGACCCGCACCAACGGCGCGCACGACGATCGGTTGCATGACGCCCTGGCTGCGGATCGAGTGCGCCAGTTCCTCGAGCGTCACCGGGTCGATGTCGCGCCGGGGCTGGTACTTGCCACGCTGGATCACGTCGAGGGGCAACTGCTGGAGCTCCCGCTCATCGAGCGCTGCCGCGGGATCCTGCGGCGCTGTCACGCCCGCGCCGCCGAGCAGGGCATCCAAGCCGCGTCCTAGGCCTCGTTTTTTCGTCGCCATGAGTTTTCCTTATGCGGTTGCGCTGCGGGCGGCCCGGCGTTGGCGACGCGACAGCTCGCCGGCCAGCGCCAGGTAGGCCAATGCACCCTTGGATTGCTTGTCGTAGACAAGAGCCGGCATGCCGTGGCTGGGCGCTTCGGCCAATCGGACATTGCGCGGGATGACGGTGTCGTAGAGCTTTTCGCCGAAATGCGTCTTGAGCTGTTCGGTGACATCGTTTGTGAGGCTGCTGCGCGGGTCGTACATGGTGCGCAGCAAGCCCTCGATTTTCAGCGACGGGTTTAGTGCCTGACCGATGCGCTGGATCGAGTTGACCAGATCCGTCAACCCTTCAAGCGCGTAGTACTCGCACTGCATGGGAATGATCACGCCGTCGGCTGCGGTCAGAGCGTTGATGGTCAGCATCGACAACGACGGCGGGCAGTCGATGAGGATGTAGTCGTAGTTCTCGCGGACCGGTGCCAGTGCCTCGCGCAATCGATGCTCCTTGGCCGGCAGCTTGAGCAGGGCGACCTCGGCAGCTGTCAGGTCCCGGTTGGCCGGCAGCAGCTGATAGCCACCGTGTTCGGAGAACTGCATCGCATCGACGAGACTGCATTCTCCGATCAGCACGTCATAGATCGAATACTCCAAACTCAACTTATCCACACCCGAACCGGTCGTGGCGTTGCCTTGGGGATCGAGGTCGATGAGCAGCACGCGCCGGCGCGTTGCTACCAGCGAGGCGGCCAGGTTGATGCACGTGGTGGTCTTGGCGACACCGCCCTTCTGGTTGGCGATGGCGAATACTCTAGCCATGTCAGCGTCTGTCCGGAGTCATGAAGTGCGGCGCAGTATCAACAGGTGGCGCTGCCCTTGGCAACCGGGAACCTTGAGCACCAGGCACTGCTCCAGTTGGAAGTCATCCGGCAGGGCCTGTAGCTCGTCGTCGGGTTGTACCCCCTTCATAGCCAGCCAGCGGGTTTCCCCATCGCCGAGGTGTCGGGTCCAGGCGGTGAAGTCGGCCAGCGCGCTGAATGCCCGGGACGTAATACCGGCGAAGGGTTGCGTTGGCTGGAATGCCTCGACCCGGCTGTGGACAACGTCAACGTTCGCCAGTTGCAACTCGAGTTTCACCTGGGTCAGGAACCGCGTCTTCTTGCCATTGGAGTCCAGCAGGGTGAAGCGACGCTCGGGAAACAGGATCGCCAGCGGGATGCCCGGCATGCCTCCGCCGCTGCCCACATCGAGCCAGCTCGCACCGCCCTGCTGCACGTAGGGCATGACACTGAGGCTGTCGAGCAGGTGCCGCGAAACCATTTCGGCCGGATCCCGCACCGCCGTCAGGTTATAGGCCTTGTTCCACTTGTTCAGCAGCGACAGGTAGTCCAGCAACAGCGCCTGCTGACGTTCGTCCAAAGTGATGTCGAGCTGCGCCGCGCCGAGGCGAAGTTCGTCTGCCTGTGCTTGTTCGACGGGCATCAAGCGCTCTGCTCCAGGGAGCGGCCGGCACTGCGCTTTTTCAGATGAATCATCAGCAGCGACACCGCAGCCGGGGTGACGCCGGGTATGCGTGAGGCCTGGCCCAGCGTCTCGGGACGCGCCTGGGCAAGCTTGTGCTGAATCTCCTTGGACAGGCCTGGTATGCCCGCGTAGTCCAGCTCGACCGGAAGCGCGATGGTTTCGCTGGCCCGCAGGCGGGCAATCTCGTCCTGTTGACGGTCGATGTAGCCGGCGTACTTGGTCTTGATCTCAACCTGCTCGGCAACCTGCGGATTCTCGACGCCATCCCCCATCAGCTCGATGAGGCTGCGGTAGTCAATTTCCGGCCGCGCAAGAAGATTAAGCAAGTGGTACTCGTGGGTCAGGGGCGTGCCGAATCGCTGTGCGATCGCGTCGCCCTGGGGCGTGCCGGGCCGGACCCAGGTGCTCTTCAGGCGCTGCTCCTCGAGCAGAATTTGCTCGCGTTTGCGCTCGAACGCCGCCCAGCGCCGATCATCAACCAGGCCGAGTTCGCGGCCCTTCTCGGTGAGCCGCAGGTCGGCGTTGTCTTCACGCAGGATCAGGCGGTACTCGGCACGGGAGGTGAACATGCGGTAGGGCTCCTGGGTGCCCAGGGTGATCAGATCGTCCACCAGCACGCCGAGATAGGCCTCGTCGCGCCGAGGGCACCAGCTGTCCCGGCCCTGGGCGCGCAGAGCCGCGTTGGTTCCGGCGAGCAGGCCTTGGGCAGCAGCTTCTTCGTAACCGGTGGTGCCGTTGATCTGCCCTGCGAAGAACAGTCCGCCGATGACCTTGGTTTCCAGGCTGTACTTGAGGTCGCGCGGATCGAAGTAGTCGTATTCGATGGCGTAGCCCGGACGCACGATGTGCGCCTGTTCCATACCGCGAATGCTCTGCACGATCTGCAGCTGGACATCGAACGGCAGGGAGGTGGAGATGCCGTTTGGATACAGCTCGTGGGTGGTCAGCCCCTCGGGTTCGATGAAGACCTGGTGGCTGTCCTTGTCGGCGAACCGGTGGATCTTGTCCTCGATCGACGGGCAGTAGCGCGGGCCGACACCTTCGATCACGCCGGAATACATGGGCGAGCGGTCGAGGTTCGCGGCAATGATCTCGTGCGTTCGCGCGTTGGTATGGGTGATCCAGCAGCTCACCTGACGAGGGTGCTGCGCGGCCTCGCCGAGAAACGACATCGGCGGGATCGGTGTGTCACCCGGCTGCTCGGTCATGACCGAGAAGTCCACGCTGCGCCCATCAATGCGCGGGGGCGTGCCGGTTTTCAGCCGACCGACCCGCAACGGCAGCTCGCGCAGGCGCCGTGCCAGTGCGATCGACGGCGGGTCGCCGGCACGCCCGCCCGAATAGTTCTGCAAACCGATGTGGATAAGTCCGCCGAGAAAGGTCCCGGTGGTCAGGACGACAGCATCGGCAAGAAAGCGCAGCCCCATCTGCGTTACCACACCCCTGACCTGATCGGTCTCGACGATCAGATCGTCCGCAGCCTGCTGAAATATCCACAGGTTGGCCTGGTTCTCCAGCGTCTCCCGGACTGCCGCTTTGTACAGCACTCGATCGGCCTGAGCGCGGGTCGCCCGGACCGCCGGGCCCTTGCGGCTGTTGAGTACCCGGAACTGGATACCACTGCGATCCGTGGCGGTGGCCATGGCACCGCCTAACGCATCGATTTCCTTGACCAAGTGGCTCTTGCCAATCCCGCCAATCGCCGGGTTGCAGCTCATTTGCCCGAGCGTTTCGACATTGTGGGTCAGCAACAGGGTTATTGACCCCATTCGCGAGGCGGCCAGCGCCGCCTCGGTACCGGCATGGCCACCACCGATCACGATGACGTCAAAACGGGAAGGGAAATCCACCACGCACCTCGTGCCTGTAGAGAAGAGTTTTGGGGAACGCACAAGTATAGGGCCAGAGCTCACATGAAAGAAGGCCTCTGGATGATTTTTGATCAGGCGTACCAGGTCCGCTGTGAATAAACAAATAGATAAAGAATTCTTTAAAGCTTGTTTTTATGTTTATTAATAGCTGAGGCGTTTCTGTGGATAGATCGCTGCAGGCTTAGGTAGAAAAGGCCTCAAGCGAAACAAAAGGCTGTGCTGTTCCTGGGTTGCGCAGGTGCAATTCCGGTTAACAGCCTGTGCACAACGAGGCCACTTATCAACAGCCCCTTCCGCACCCTTCTTTGGTAACACCTTGTCGACCGGGTTCATGAATGGTTTTCCACAGGGCTCCGGTCTGCTCAATGGACGCCTGTTGGGCGCATCAGACCGGGGGAATTGGTGGTGGGTTACTGTTTGGCGCACGGCGACGCCGGCGGAACGTTGGACGTCCTCCGGTTCCCGCAAGCAGGAGGCGTTACTTGCCTATGCAAAAACTGGAGAAGATACGGCCCAGGAGGTCATCGGAACTGAAGGCACCGGTGATTTCTCCGAGTGCCTGTTGCGCCTGACGCAGGTCTTCAGCCAGCAGTTCACCCGCTCCAGCAAGCGTAAGCTGGGCATGACCGTGCTCGAGGCAATGGTCGGCCTGGCGCAAGGCGTCCAGGTGTCGGCGCCGCGCGCTGAAGCCGCTTTCGGCGGTTTGCTCGTAGCCGATGCAGTGTTTGAGATGCTCGCGCAGCAGCTCCAGTCCCTCGCCTGAGCGCGCTGAGAGGCTAAGGGTGGTGAAGCCGTCGGCAGCTACATGAATCGCTGCGGTTTCTCCCGTCAGGTCGCCCTTGTTGCGGATCAGGGTCGTACGGGCCCGGTCGGGTGTCATGACGAGGGCGTCCGGCCAGGCGTGGTCGTCGGTCTCTTCCCGGGCGCTGGCATCCACCACCAGCAGCACGCGATCAGCCTGTTCGATCGCTTCGACGGCACGCGCTACGCCGATGCGCTCAACCTGGTCATCGGTATCGCGCAGGCCGGCCGTATCGATCACATGCAGCGGCATACCGTCGATCTGGATATGCTCGCGCAGCACGTCGCGCGTGGTGCCGGCGACATCGGTCACGATGGCCGCTTCACGTCCGGCCAGCGCATTGAGCAGGCTGGACTTCCCCGCGTTAGGTCGCCCGGCGATAACGACGTTCATCCCGTCGCGCAACAGCGCACCCTGACCGGCTTGGCGGCGGACCGCAGCCAGTTCCTGGCGCACGCTGTCGAGCAGCGCGAGAACGCGGCCATCACCAAGGAAATCGATCTCCTCTTCGGGAAAATCGATGGCCGCCTCGACGAAGATGCGCAGCTGGATCAGCTGTTCGGTCAGGGCCTGGACCCGCCGTGAGAAGTCACCCTGCAGCGAACGCACGGCATTGCGAGCGGCCTGGGTCGAACTGGCATCGATAAGGTCGGCAATGGCTTCTGCCTGGGCCAGGTCCAGCTTGTCATTGAGAAACGCGCGTTCGCTGAACTCGCCCGGGCGCGCCAGCCGCGCACCGAGCTCTACGCAGCGCTGCAGTAGCATGTCCAGCACCACTGGTCCGCCGTGCCCCTGCAGCTCGAGCACGTCCTCGCCGGTAAAGGAATGCGGGCCGGGGAAATAGAGGAGTAGCCCTTCGTCGATGACCTCGCCGTCGTCGGCGTGGAAAGGGCCGTAATGCGCATGCCGCGGCACCGGCTCGCGCCCGCTCAGCGTGATCGCAATGGCTTTCGCCCGCGGGCCCGAGACTCGCACGACGCCGATGCCGCCTCGTCCTGGCGCGGTGGCTACCGCTGCGATGGTGTCGCGATCTTGGCTCATAAGAAGCTCCCAGGCGGATCCGAGAAAAGCAAAACGCCCCAGTCAAGGGGCGTTCTGTGTTGCGCGGCGCTATTAGCTAGCTGTGGCGGTGGCGCCGGCAATCTTGCGGGTAATGTACCACTGCTGTGCAATCGACAAGCAGTTGTTGACCACCCAGTACAGGACCAGACCCGCCGGGAACCAGAGGAAGAAGAAGGTAAAGATGATCGGCAGCAGCTTCATGACCTTTGCCTGCATCGGGTCCGGCGGCGTCGGGTTCAGCTGCTGCTGAATGAACATGGTCAGACCCATGATGATCGGCAGGATAAAGAACGGATCCTTGATCGACAGGTCGGTGATCCAGAACATCCAGGGCGCCTGGCGCATCTCGACGCTTTCCAGCAATACCCAGTAGAGCGAGAGGAACACCGGCATCTGCACCACGATCGGCAGGCAGCCGCCGAGCGGATTGATCTTCTCGGTCTTGTAGAGCTCCATCATCGCCTGGGACATCTTCTGGCGATCGTCACCGAATTGCTCTTTGAGCGCCTGCATCTTTGGCGAGACCGCACGCATCCTGGCCATTGACTTATAGCTGGCGGCCGACAGCGGGAAGAACGCCAGCTTGATGATCACGGTCAGTGCGATGATCGACCAGCCCCAGTTGCCTAGCAGCGCGTGGATGTGCTGCAGCAGCCAGAAGATCGGCTGGGCGATGAACCAGAGGATGCCGTAGTCGACGGTCAGGCGCAGGCCGGGCGAGAGCTCCTCCAGCTGGTCCTGGCTCTTCGGGCCGGCATAGAGCGTTGCCGAGGTCTGGCCCTGGCTGCCGGGTGCAACCGAAACGGCCGGGCCGGTGAAGCCGATGATGTAGTTGCCCTGGCTGTCCTTGCGGGTCTGTACCTGGTTGGTCTGGCCTTCAGGCGGAATCCAGGCGGTGACGAAATAGTGCTGCAGCCAGGCGATCCAACCGCCTTCGACGGTCTTCTTCAGGCTCTTGTCGTCCATGTCGCCCATGGAGACCTTGGTGTACGGCTCGTCCTTGGTCCAGAGCGCTGCGCCCAGGTAGGTCGCGGTGCCGGTGGCCTTGCTCGAAGACGGGTCCTTGCTGCGGTCGCGCTTGAGCTGGCCGAACATGTGGCCGGTCCAGGGCTTGTCGCTCTGGTTGTCGATCAGGTAGCTGACCTTGAAGTCGTAGTCGCCGCGGTCGAAGTTGAACCGCTTGATATAGCTGACACCGCCCTCGCTGTAGCTCAGGTCGACGACTAGCTGTTCCTGACCTTCTCCGAGTACGTAGCGCGGCTGCGCACTCTGGTACAGCGGGCGGCCGCTGGCCTTGTCCGGGCCGTCGCCGATCAGCCCGCTCTGGGCTTCATAGGTGCGTTCGCCACTGCGCTCGAACAGCTGGAACGGCACGTCAGGCCGATCCTGGCTGCGCGGATACTGTGGCAGGCGAAGGTCGACAATGTCGCCGCCGCGCGGGTCGATGGCTATGTCCAGCACATCGGTGCGTACACGGATCAGCTGGGCGCTCGCTTGCGCATCGGGCAGCGCACTTGCCGCCTGACCATCGCCAATGGCGGGGATGTCGGCCTGTGCTCCACTTCCGTTGTCGGCGGCAGTGGGTGTGTCGGGCAGGGCCGAAGTAGCCGGCTGCTCTTGGCGAGCCTCGTCCGGAATCACGGTTTGTCCGTAGTCCTGGTTCCACTGCAGGACCATCAGGTAGGCAACGACTGCCAGGGCGACAAGCAGGATCGAGCGTTTGATATCCATGGTTACTCGGTCATCGAAGATGAATTGGAGGGGGAATTGGAAGGCACGGGGTCATAGCCGCCCGGATTCCATGGATGGCAACGGCCAAGCCGGCACAGGCTCAGCCAGCCACCACGCATCAGGCCATGGGTTTCGATGGCTTCGAGTGCGTAGCAGGAGCAAGTGGGGTAGAAACGACAATGACTGGCCATCATGGGGCTGATGGCGTAGCGGTAGAGCCGAATCGGTATGAGCGCCAGATTACGCATGGGCAGGCTTGCCCTGGTCGCTGTTCGCCGGCGGACGGGCAGGCGTGCGGGACAGGCGTTTCCAGAGTTTGGCAAATTGCTTGGCCAATTCGGTGTTGTCCTGATCGGCCAGACCCTTGCGTGCAATGACCACGATGTCCCACCCCGTGAGGTCCAGCTGGTGGAGACGAAAGGTTTCGCGCAGTTGCCGCTTGATGCGGTTGCGCTCCACGGAGAGCTTGACGCTCTTCTTGCCGATGACCAGCCCGATTCGGGGGTACGGCAGCTCGTTTTCACGCACCAGGAGCAGGATGTTCCTGCCCGGTAGCTTGCCGGAAGGGGAGTCGAAGACAGCCTTGAACTGGCTCGGGGTCAGCAGTCGCTTTTCCCGACCGAAGTCTCGACTCACTACCTGTTCCGACGTGTTCAGACTGCCAGGCGCTTACGACCCTTGGCGCGGCGACGCGACAGGACGGCACGGCCGTTCTTGGTGGCCATGCGGGCACGGAAACCGTGGGTGCGGGCGCGCTTGAGGGTGCTGGGTTGGAAAGTGCGTTTCATGATGCGTTACCTGGTGATTCGTTGCGGGCCGGAATGGCCCCCTTTTAAGAGACCGGCGATTGTAGAGAAGCCTTGCGGCGAGGTCAATTTCCAACCAAGACCTGTCGCATCTAAAACTAGATAAAGAAAGAATGATTTAAAGCTTTCTAGAAGCTGTGTTTATAGATGGGGTCAGGCATTTCTGTGGATAACCAGCTGCGAGCCTCTAGATTATTGGTTCTCAGAGGTTGTAGACCCGGTGCAATTCCGGTGCGTCCAAGGTGCGTTTGCTCTGGACGAGCTGTGTATAGATGTTGATCTTATCCACATGGCCCTCGGTTCATAGGTTATCCACCTTCTTATCCTGTAAGCTCGAGGGCGTTTATCCACAGGGTTGAAAGCCATCTTTCAGTAGAGCCAATTCGCTGAATTGCCACCCCGTTGCGGTGCTTCTGGCCATTGCCACTGTGGATAACTGCCCGGCGAAAGGACTACAATGTGCGTCGTTCTGGCTATGAAGCGTTTTAGGAGACTCTGTGTCGGTGGAACTTTGGCAGCAGTGCGTTGACCTCCTGAGGGACGAACTGCCGGCCCAGCAATTCAACACATGGATTCGCCCGCTTCAGGTCGAAGGGGATGCGGATGAACTGCGGGTCTACGCGCCTAATCGTTTCGTGCTCGACTGGGTCAACGAAAAGTACCTTTCGCGTCTGATGGAGCTGCTGGCCGAGCGCTCCACGGGGGTAACGCCCGCGCTCTCGCTGCTGATCGGCAGCAGGCGATCAGCGCCCGTAGCGCCGCGCAGCCCCTCCGGGGTTCCGGCAGCGGCCGCTCCACCTGCGGCCAGCGCCGCTGACGCGCCAGCCGCCCATGGCGCCGAGACCACGACGATGAGTGCCGTTGCTGCTCGGCCCAGTGAACGCACCGTCCAAGTCGAGGGCGGGCTCAAGCACACCAGTTACCTCAACCGGACCTTCACCTTCGAGAATTTCGTCGAAGGCAAGTCGAACCAGCTGGCCCGTGCGGCGGCCTGGCAGGTTGCCGACAACCCGAAGCATGGCTACAACCCGCTCTTTCTCTATGGCGGCGTCGGCCTAGGCAAGACCCACCTGATGCACGCGGTGGGCAACCATCTGTTGAAGAAAAACCCCAATGCCAAGGTGGTCTATCTTCATTCTGAGCGGTTCGTCGCTGATATGGTCAAGGCACTCCAGCTGAATGCGATCAATGAATTCAAGCGGTTCTACCGCTCCGTCGACGCCTTGCTGATTGACGATATCCAGTTCTTCGCCAAGAAGGAGCGATCGCAGGAAGAGTTCTTCCATACCTTCAATGCGCTGCTCGAAGGCGGCCAACAGGTCATCCTCACCAGCGACCGCTACCCAAAGGAAATTGACGGCCTTGAGGAGCGCCTCAAATCCCGTTTCGGTTGGGGGCTGACCGTGGCGGTCGAGCCGCCCGAACTCGAGACACGCGTTGCGATTCTGATGAAAAAGGCCGACCAGGCCAATGTCGATCTCCCTCACGATGCGGCCTTCTTCATTGCCCAGCGTATCCGTTCCAACGTGCGCGAGCTGGAAGGCGCCTTGAAGCGTGTCATCGCCCACGCTCATTTCATGGGGCGCGATATAACGATCGAACTCATCCGCGAATCGCTGAAGGATCTGCTCGCCCTTCAGGACAAGCTGGTGAGCGTGGACAACATCCAGCGCACCGTTGCCGAGTACTACAAGATCAAGGTGTCGGATCTGCTGTCGAAACGGCGATCGCGCTCAGTTGCCCGGCCACGTCAGGTCGCCATGGCGTTGTCCAAGGAGCTGACCAACCACAGCCTTCCGGAAATCGGCGATGCCTTTGGTGGCCGGGACCACACGACGGTGTTGCATGCTTGTCGTAAGATAGCCGAACTCCGCGAACTGGATGCTGACATTCGCGAAGACTACAAGAACCTGCTGCGCACGTTGACAACCTGAATCGATAGCGGCCAATTAATAGGCAAGGGACCAGACCATGCAATTCACTATTCAGCGCGAAGCCCTGTTGAAACCCCTGCAGCTGGTGGCCGGCGTCGTCGAGCGTCGGCAGACCCTGCCGGTGTTGTCCAACGTTCTCCTTGTGGTTCAGGACAATCAGCTGTCGCTGACCGGTACCGACCTTGAGGTCGAGCTGGTCGGCCGGGTTGCGCTGGAAGACGCGTCGGAGCCAGGCGAAATCACCGTCCCTGCGCGCAAGCTGATGGACATCTGCAAGAGTCTGCAGGCCGATGCGTTGATCGATGTGCGGCTGGACGAGCAGAAGGTCGTTATCAAGTCCGGACGCAGCCGGTTTACCCTGTCCACACTGCCTGCTAACGACTTCCCGTCGGTAGAAGAAGGCCCCGGTTCGCTGAATTTCAGCGTCAATCAAGGGAAATTGCGCCGGTTGATCGAGCGCAGCAGTTTCGCCATGGCCCAGCAGGATGTGCGCTATTACCTCAACGGCATGCTGATTGAGGTGTCGAGCGGCATGGTGCGCGCAGTGGCCACCGATGGCCATCGGCTGGCGATGTGCTCGATGCAGGCGGGAATCGAGCAACCCGATCGACATCAGGTAATCGTGCCGCGCAAAGGCATCTTGGAGCTTGCACGCCTGCTTACCGATCAGGACGGGGACGTCAGCGTCGTCCTCGGTCAACACCATATCCGTGCAACCACTGGTGAGTTCACCTTTACTTCCAAGCTGGTCGACGGCAAGTTTCCCGACTATGAGCGGGTGCTTCCACGCGGCGGCGACAAGCTGGTCGTCGGTGAG
This sequence comes from Pseudomonas sp., assembly GCA_032064305.1. Classification (GTDB taxonomy): domain Bacteria; phylum Pseudomonadota; class Gammaproteobacteria; order Pseudomonadales; family Pseudomonadaceae; genus Stutzerimonas. The sequence continues at coordinate 95,017 of DAMBNU010000015.1, forward strand.
CGGCAATTGTTGCGCGAGGCGTTCAGCCGCACGGCGATTCTCTCCAACGAAAAGTACCGCGGAATTCGCCTGCAACTGGAGAATGGGCTACTGAAGATCCAGGCCAACAATCCCGAGCAGGAAGAGGCCGAGGAAGAAGTGGCGGTAGATTACAACGGTGGCTCGCTCGAGATCGGTTTCAACGTTAGCTACCTGCTCGATGTGCTTGGCGTGATGACCACCGATCAGGTTCGCCTGATCCTTTCGGACGCCAACAGCAGCGCGCTTCTGCAGGAATACGACAACGATGACTCCGCCTACGTCGTCATGCCGATGCGCCTGTAGATTACCCGCTTGAATGTCACTTAGCCGCCTTTCCGTCACCGGCGTTCGCAACCTGCAGCCGGTGACGCTGTTTCCCTCCCCTCGGATCAATATCCTCTACGGCGACAACGGCAGCGGTAAGACCAGTCTGCTCGAAGCCATTCATCTGCTTGGCATGGCGCGTTCGTTTCGTAGCCCGCGGCTGATTCCGGTCATCAGTCACGCGCAGACCGCCTGCACGGTATTCGGTCAGGTGGAAATCGCCGACGAGCAATCCGCTGCCCTGGGAATCGCCCGTGATCGCAGCGGCGAGGTGCGTATCCGGATCAATGGCCAAGGGGTAAAAAGCGCTGCGGAACTTGCCGATGCGCTTCCCTTGCAGTTGATCAACCCCGACAGCTTTCGCCTGCTGGAAGGCGCCCCGAAGCTGCGGCGGCAGTTCCTCGACTGGGGCGTGTTCCACGTGGAACGGCGTTTTCTACCAGCCTGGCAGCGCCTGCAGCAGGCCCTCCGGCAACGTAACTCGTGGCTCCGGCATGGTACACTGGACGCCGCTTCCCAGGCGGCCTGGGGCCGCGAACTGACCCTGGCGAGTGACGAGATTGACGGTTACCGGCGCGCCTATATCCAGGCACTCAAACCGGTATTCGAACGCGTCCTGGCCTCGCTTCTGGACCTCGAAGATTTTCAGCTGAGTTATTACCGTGGCTGGGACAAGGACCGGACGCTGGATCAGGTGCTTGCCGCTTCCATCGAGCGTGACCGGGCGATGGGGCATACCCAGGCCGGCCCGCAGCGCGCCGATCTCCGGTTGCGCATTGCCCAGCACAGCGCAGCGGATACGCTTTCCCGTGGTCAGCAGAAGTTGGTGGTGTGCGCCTTGCGGATCGCACAGGGCCATCTGGTGAGCGAGGCCAAGCGTGGCCAGTGCATTTATTTGGTCGATGACCTCCCGTCCGAACTGGACGAGCAGCACCGGCGGTCTTTGTGCCGGTTGCTGGAACAGCTGAATTGCCAGGTCTTCATCACCTGCGTCGATTCGAACCTATTGCGAGACGGCTGGCGTGACGACACGCCGGTCTCAATGTTTCACGTGGAACAGGGTGCGATCACCCAGGTCCACGGCCCCTCGGGAGTGAAGGCATGAGCGAAAACCATACGTACGATTCGTCCAGCATCAAGGTGCTCAAGGGCCTCGATGCCGTTCGCAAGCGCCCCGGCATGTACATTGGCGACACGGACGACGGCACCGGCCTGCACCATATGGTCTTCGAAGTCGTGGACAACTCCATCGACGAGGCGCTGGCCGGGCATTGCAGTGAAATCAGCATCACTATCCACGTCGACGAGTCGATCAGCGTGCGCGACAACGGCCGCGGAATTCCGGTCGACATCCATGAAGAGGGTGTATCCGCAGCCGAGGTCATCATGACCGTTCTGCACGCGGGCGGTAAGTTCGACGATAACTCGTATAAGGTTTCGGGTGGGCTGCACGGCGTCGGCGTATCGGTGGTCAACGCGTTGTCGGAAGAATTGGTGCTGACCATTCGCCGCGAGGGCAAGGTCTGGGAGCAGACCTACCGGCATGGCGTGCCGCAGGCACCCTTGGCTGCAGTCGGCGAGACGGACGGGTCGGGCACCGAGATCCACTTCAAGCCGTCGGCGGAGACCTTCCAGAATATCCATTTCAGCTGGGATATCCTGGCCAAGCGCTTGCGCGAGTTGTCGTTCCTCAATTCGGGGGTTGGCATCGTGCTGCGCGACGAACGTAACGCGAAAGAGGAACTGTTCAAGTACGAGGGCGGGCTCAGTGCATTCGTCGCCTACCTCAACACCAACAAGACCCCAGTCAACGAAGTGTTCCACTTCAACGTGCAGCGAGACGATGGAGTTGGCGTGGAGGTTGCGCTTCAGTGGAACGACAGCTTCAACGAAAACCTGCTCTGCTTCACCAACAACATTCCCCAACGTGACGGCGGCACCCACCTGGCAGGCTTCCGTTCTGCGCTGACCCGCAACCTGAATAACTACATCGAACAGGAAGGCCTGGCCAAGAAGCACAAGGTCGCCACCACCGGTGACGACGCGCGCGAAGGCCTGACTGCGATCATCTCGGTTAAGGTGCCGGACCCCAAGTTCAGCTCGCAAACCAAAGATAAGCTGGTCTCATCCGAAGTGAAGACGGCGGTGGAACAGGAGATGGGCAAGCACTTTGCCGACTTCCTGTTGGAACATCCCAACGAGGCCAAGGCGGTCGTCGGCAAGATGATTGATGCGGCGCGGGCGCGCGAGGCCGCGCGCAAGGCGCGCGAAATGACCCGCCGAAAGGGAGCCCTGGACATCGCCGGCCTGCCGGGCAAGCTGGCCGACTGCCAGGAAAAGGACCCGGCGCTCTCCGAACTGTACATCGTGGAGGGTGATTCGGCGGGTGGGTCCGCCAAGCAGGGACGTAACCGACGGACCCAGGCAATCCTGCCGCTAAAGGGCAAGATCCTCAACGTCGAGAAGGCGCGCTTCGACAAGATGATTTCCTCGCAAGAGGTCGGCACGCTGATCACCGCGCTCGGCTGCGGTATCGGTCGCGAAGAGTACAACATCGACAAGCTGCGCTATCACAACATCATCATCATGACCGATGCCGACGTCGACGGATCGCACATTCGCACGCTGTTGCTGACGTTCTTCTTCCGTCAACTGCCCGAGCTGATCGAGCGTGGCTACGTGTATATCGCCCAGCCGCCGCTGTATAAGGTCAAACGCGGCAAGCAGGAGCAGTACATTAAAGATGACGAAGCGATGGACGAATACCTGACCCAGTCCGCGCTGGAAGATGCCAGCCTGCACGTCAACGAACATGCGCCCGGCTTGTCTGGCGAGGCGCTCGAGCGGCTGGTCAACGACTATCGAACCGTGATGAAAACGCTTCAGCGTCTCTCGCGCTTGTATCCCCAGGAACTGACTGAGCATCTGATCTATCTGCCGCGCGTGAGCGTTGAGCAGTTATCCGACCAGGTGGCCATGCAGGCCTGGCTAGAGCCCTACGCCGCGATGCTCAAGAATGTCGAGCGCTCCGGCTTGGCCTACAAGGCCAGCCTGCGTGAAGACAAGGAGCGCAACCTGTGGCTTCCCGAAGTCGAAATTGTTTCCCACGGACTGGCCAGCTACATCACCTTTAACCGAGATTTCTTTGGCAGTAACGACTACAAGACTGTCACTGTCCTTGGCGACAAGCTCAACAGCCTGCTCGAGGAAGGTGCCTACGTGCAGCGTGGCGAGCGCAAGAAGCCGGTGGCCACCTTCAAGCAGGCGCTTGAGTGGTTGATGACCGAGGGCACCCGCCGCCACAGCGTCCAACGCTACAAGGGGCTGGGCGAAATGAACCCGGACCAGCTCTGGGAGACCACCATGGATCCTGCGGTTCGACGCATGCTGAAGGTAACGATCGAGGACGCCATCGCGGCCGACCAGATCTTCAATACGCTCATGGGCGACGCCGTCGAGCCGCGCCGGGACTTCATCGAGTCCAATGCGCTTGCGGTTTCCAACCTGGACTTCTAGTGCTTGTCGACGGGCAGATAAATTGTCATGTTTGTGCAAGTTATTGTCATGGCAATTTCTGTCACTACCCCGGCCTAGAGCCGGGGTTTTTCTTAGTAGATCAGGCTTTTAGGCATAGCTACACAGCCTTGCATAGGTGTGCTGTGTAGTGAGGCTACAAGGAAGAGGCGACAAATCTCGTTTTGGCGTGGACGAATTCTGGAAGATTTGGCGGGACGGCGGGGACGCTTCAATTTATGCCAATCAAATGGGCATCGCCCATCAGCAGTCATTACTGATGGACAGTGCGATGCGACACGCTTGCGACTTCTATAAAAACGAACCGCATGCTGATGTTCCTGCCACCCTGCCACCCTGCCACCCTGCCACCCTGCTGGAGGTGGGCAAAGTTAATTTCCCTTTCGGCAAAGTTAAGTGGTTCGGCCAAAGTAATTAGGCGATAGCCTAAAAATAGAAGCCCCTGCTGACGCGAGTCCGCAGGGGCTTTTTGCTTAGCTTGAAGCCGCTACTGGCCGGTGTTCCAGTCGGCCAAGAAGGCTTCAGTCAATCGATGCTTGGTCTTGAACTCCTCAACGATTCCAGCAGATTTCATCCTGCTGAAAGTCGAATTCATCGAGGCTTTATTGGTTTTGTTTCCCGGTATACGCCTGGTTCTCAACGCATCGATTACCCATTGGCTACGAATGCGGGGTCGTTGATCGTTCAACATGTCCACAACCAAGAACGTCATATAGCCCTTGCTGATACCCCATTTTTTGGCAAACGCGTCGGGTAGATCTTTGGTCTGCTGGGCAGTGATGTCCAGCCCAAACCATGCAACGTAGTCATCAGCATGGAACGCAGTGCCTTCGTGCAGCAGCTTCGCTACTTTGGCTTTCAGGCCATCATTAAGCGCAGGGTGAGTGACTTGCTGTATCGCACGCTCAAGATCGCCCCCTGCTTGCTTCAATACGCCGGGTTGCAGGCCATCCAGCAATGAAGCCCAAAGCGCGTACAAATCTGCAAAAGCAGACCAGCCCTGTTCGATAACACACGGAAATTTGTATCGAAGATCACCCACTCGACGATCTTCGGCTGGCAGGGAACTCATGCCGACCAAGGTAGCTCTGACGCCATCCACGAGTATGTTGAGCGGGGTTATGTTCCTATGGGTGAGCCCCAGCCTGTGTAGATAGCCAAGCCCCGCGAGTAATTGCTCCAGCCAGTGCCGGAACTCGTCGGCACTGATAGACGCTTGGTCAAAGAGCGTCTCACCACTTGCCCATGCTCGACTAATGAAATAAGCATCGGTACTGGGAATTCGAGCAAGATCGAATACCCGCTCCAGTGCAGGATGATAAATCTGAGCGAGCTGACGATATTGATCAGCCACCAGCTCCCAAACTTCATCTGCATCGTGATAGATCTGAACCGCGCAATCGAAGCGTCCAGCGACGTGACGAGACCGCCAGATGCTTGAGAAAGCATCCTCATCGACCTGCTCGACTAATTCATAACGATTATCGAGAACTGCACCTGGCTCAGCCTCAAAAGGAGCTTCTGCCGCCGAAAGTGCAGTTGAAGCTCCCTCGCTCATCAGGTATGCGATCAAGTGCGATAAGCGCTCTGAGGCAATCTGCCCTTCTGCATCGTTGCTTCCGGAGATTTCCAAATGAAGAGTGTCGACCAAGGGTTTAAACAACGAGGTGATGAGGTCGATGTCGTCGCCAGCGCTATGGTTGTTCAGGACGTCGATAAAGCAAACCTCACCGGCATCAGTGAGATAGATTGAGTTCACGGAAACCCTGCCCAGTGTGGCTCCACGGCGATGAATGCCTTGTATCGCTGTCAAGGCAGAACTAAGCGTCGACCTGGCTGACTCATCAGAATACTTCGAGAGATCAACCAGCGAGAGAGGTTTGCCCTTGGGCATGCTGATTGGTAGAACCATCAGCTCACCATCATCAATCAGCGGTGCGCTATAGGTCACACCGGTTAACCCAGCCAGCTCTTGCAGTAACCGAAACTCGTCACGCAATTGCGCTTGCAGCTGTTCGCGCCGCTCCTGGCTCTCGCAATTGGGCCGGTTCACGATTTTCAGCATCCACTTGGAGTTCCAGTTCTCCAGGCGATACTCGGCCATCCATAGCTCAAGGCCATTCTGATCCAGCAGGCACTGTGTTTTTTGGTACTGCTGGAATCTATTGTTTTCAGCTATCTGCTGACGCAATTGCCCAAGAGTGGCAAGGACAAGCTCGCGCTGCGCATCGATCAGCTCGTACGCCTTGGTGGCTGTTAGCCTCTGAGCGCTGGTCAACGCCTTGGTGATCCCGTCTGGCGTCCACACTTGTAGGGAGGGCTCATCTTTAATGAGCGAGATGCTATGACCTTTATCGCCGGTCACAAGCACTACTCCCTGACACCACGGCGCGTACAAACCTATTCCAGCTCGGTTACGGATACGGCCTGCAAGCACTCGGGAGTTCTGGTTGGCCTTGCGCAAAGCGTTGTCAACAGGGCGACCATCCAGTAGCCAAACGTCCTTCCCCGCCTCTAGCGTCCCGCTGTAGCCCTTCACGTCGATCAAATACACGCCCCAGTCACCGACAACTACTGCATCGATTTCCATTGCCTGACCGGTTTCTGTCAGCAGCTCGATATTGGTCAGCAGCCAATAATGATCTGGAAGGGCGTTTTTCAGCAGAGAAAATGCCCACTCTTCTGCTGCGTTGACTGCTTTGGCGAAGGGGACGTGCGTTGCCATGACTTACTCCTTGTCCTTACTGCCCAAACCATCCGTTAAAATGGCGAGCGAATTTTATGAGAGAGCTGCTGTGAAACTGCTGAATACCTACGACGATCATGACGATGCCAAAGAAGCCGCTGAAAAGCTGGTTGGCGAGAAACGTCTGGCCAGCGAACGAGATGCCACCGTGGTGATCTACAACCTGTTCGGAATTCCTAGCTGGGGTAATTTCCACCGGCTGGGGATGTATAACTTAGTCGAGTTGAAGGGGTTGCTGGATCGGAAAACATCTTGGCAGCCAGGGGACGCTAAGCGCCATCAGGAGATCTTGGCCACTCTTAATACAGTGGCCAAGAACTACTCTCTAGAGATTCCGTCTCATTGGCTGTAACAGGTTAAGCCGCGTTTCCTTGAAGCTTATCCAAGCTGAGTTGATTGAGTTCTACCCCCAGCTTGCTTGGATCCTGAACGACCATGTAATGCCAAAGGCCGTGCTCACCGCTGCGGTTCACAGCATCAACCCAGCGCTGCGCGGCTTTGGCTTTGAGATCCGCGTCATCGTTGTACTGACCTTTCACCTCAATAATGACTTTCATCCCGATATCTAGCTCAGCAATGAAGTCAGGCACGTAGCTGTGCTTGATGTTCTGCTTGCGGTAGCTGATAGCAAAGCCTAAACGGTCGTTCTTCACCCACTTCACGACGCCTGGGTGAATGTCGAGCAGAAAGCCTGCGCTCTGTTCCCACTTAGCCGTATCGGCCACCATCAAATTCAGGTGACACTTGGTGACTGCTCGCACAGGCTTGGTCGTATGAAAGTCCACGTACAGCGTACTTCCGAGCCCGGCAGAACCCTGTGGAATGACCGGTAAGAACCCGTGCTTTTCCTCAGTTCCGCTTTGCAAGGCGTTGTAAAGGCTGCCTATCACCGACTGGGTGTAGTTACCGCTGGCCAGTACGTCGCAGGCATAAGAGTCGCCCTTTAGAACCAGTTTCTCTCGTAAGAACCGCGCACAGGCATTCAGTACCTTTGGAAACAGCGTTCCAATTGGCACACTGTCACCACGCTCGGTGCGCCACTGCTTACAGATTTCTTTGGCCAAAATGAAGGCAACCTGCTGATCGCGGAAAAGATCGCGCCATTCAGCCAGCGTCACTGAGGACTTCTTCCCTGCGCCAAAAGCGGTCAGGTGACCATCAGGTGCCACCATCTGCCCAACCTGAACGGTTGTAGGTAGTGTCATCGGGTCGATAGTGACCTGGGCTACTTGAGACCAATCAACCACGACATCGAACTGGTTCACCTCTTGGTAGCCCATGACGATGGGGAAGTCGATGCGGTACTGCTCACGCTCTGGCATCGAGAAAATATGGTGCTGCTCGCGCTCTGAAACCGTAGGGTTAACCGAACGGGTTTTGAATGGAACCAGCTCAAACGGCACACCAAAGACCTTGGCCGTTTCCTCTGTGAAGAGCCCTGTTTCTTCATTGACGACATAGCTCGCACGACGCAGTGCACGCCCTACTACCTGCTCGCAGAGCAGCTGCGAGCCAAATGGTCGTAGCCCGACAATATGGGTAACCGTGTTGGCATCCCAGCCTTCCGCCAGCATGGCTACGGAGACGATGCAGCGAATGTCCCGCCCTGGCGGAATACGCTCGTCGATCCATTGCAGGCCTTGGGTATCCCCCTCTTCCTCTTCCTCATCGTCTTCGCTGTTGAGCTTGTCATTGTGCTTGCGCACCAATTCTGACCACTCTTCAGGCACTTTATCGCCCGGCCATTTGGCCTTACCGATAGTGTCGAGAATAAAGCGCATACGCCTCACTTCGTCACTACCGTTGCCTGCTTCCATTTCCTCGGCGATCTTGGAGTCAACCCGAACGGTAAGCTCTTTGCCAGGCACATTGCGAAACCACTCGGGTGCCTCACCGTAGCCACCTTCGTTGTTAGCGAGCCAACCATGGACTTCCTTGGCGACCTTGGTATCGCGGCAAACCACGATGAACACGGGAGGAATCGGATAGCGCTGCTTCTCTTTATGCAGCAGCTCCCACTCCTGGAATTTCTTGTACCAGTCGGTTGCAAGTAGGGTAATTGGCGTACTGGCGTAGTTCATCACCAACTGCGGGGTGAGTTTTTTGCCATGACCATCTTCTTCGGCTTTGGCTTCTACCCAGCGCCATACGTTGAAGTAAGCCGCTTCCTCGGTGCCTCCAACGTCGGCTGTTGGCAGCTCTGGAATCTTCACCAGGCCGGACTCGATAGCGTCGAGCAGACCGAAGTCGGAAACGATCCAAGGGAAAGGCTTACCGACTTCGTTACCCGAGCCCTGGATGTAAAACGGCGTGGCGGATAGGTCTAGGCAGAGATTGATGCCGTTCTTGCGACCGTTAGCCAGCTTGTTGATTCGGTCGAGACCTTCAATCCAAATAGTGGCTTCTTTGGCATTCTTCTTGGCGGTTTCTTTGTCGTCTTCGAGGGAGGTTTCGCCCTCGTCATCGAGGTTGTCACCACGACGATAGGCATGGTGAGCCTCATCGTTGAATACCAGCCAATGCGGGCTGCGACCACGGCCTGTGCCCAGCTCCTGGCGCATGCGTTTGAACCAGGCAGCATCAGACTCAAAGTATTTAACGTCGACTTTGCCTTTGTCCTTACCCGACTTTTTGGTGATTTCAACGGCTTCACCCGTCTTCACGACTTTGGCTGAGTCACCATTGACGGTGTTGCTCTCCAGCTTGGCGAGTTTGTGCCAGTTGGCGATCATCACCTCGCCCCGGCGCAGCTCTTCCATGCGCTGTACGGGTACTAACTGGCGGGTGCGGTAGAGCGATAAATCGCCCAGCAGCGGATCGAGTTCCTTGAGGCGTTCGCGAATGGTGACGTTGGGGCAAACGATCAGCACCGTATCGGAGAAGCGATCATCAGTCGGCGCAGCAACCCGATTGAGAATCGACCAGGCAGCCATCATCCCCATCACGGTGGTTTTACCGGAGCCGGTTGCCATCTTGCTCGCATAACGCGTGAAGGCGCGCAGCCCTTTCGCTTTACCTTCTGGGCCTGGCTCGTCTTTGGGGATACCAAGGAGGCCTTTTTTGTAGACCTCAGCGGCCTCCACCAGAAATATGATGGTTTCGGCGGCTTCAATCTGGGCAAAGAACAGGCGCTGCCCGCGATCTTCAGAACGCCAAAGCTCAATCAACTCTTTGCTGACCCGAGAGGCGCCGTCATAAGGGGTGCCCGTCAACTTACCCGCTCGCCACTCATTAAGGCGCTGGCGGATCAGGTTGACCTGCCCTAGCTCTTCTTGGGAACCAATGTCGGTTTCACCGAGTAGTTCGGCTTGCCGCTTGTTCTTACGGCCTGTGCCTGCACCCTCCGGCACGCGATAAAAGTAGTAAGCCGGTCGACGGCCTTCTGCTTTGACAGGCGACTTACCGACAGCCACTTGCCAGTGGTAAGTCGGCTCCACGTAAGGTGAGTTGATAATGGGTTCCGGTACTTCGCTGACCGGTACGGCCGTACGTCCGGTCATTACTCCGCCTCCGCCACGTTCAATACGCGCATCAACTCGTTACCACGCTCATCGATCACCTTGATGGCGATCTGGCCTTTGCTGTCTGCGACAAAGGGCTCACTGGTAGTCCCGGCCAGGTGCTCCCATACGCTGTCGTTAAACTGACCCTTGAGGGACTTTTGCAGGTTGCCCCAGGCACCGGTGCGCGGGAAGAACACCTGGCTGGCACAGAAGGCCATGCCGTTGTAGCTGGTATCGAGCATCCAGCACGGCAGGTTCTCTGGCTCAACCGATTCAGTCGCCATGGTGTCAGGGCGGAAGGTATCCAGCCCCAGCAGTTCAACCTGATACGTCGCCCGACCGTCATCACGCAAGCCCGCAGAAGTAATGCGGGCATCTGGCAAGCCGGTAATGGAGAACAGCTGGTCGGTGTGGCTGGTCTTGAGCAGATCGTCCATGGCCACATCCGGCGTCACGCGGGTTCTACCCCGTTAGCACGGACACTTTCAAGTAAGCTCACACCGAGCTGAAGGAGTGTTCATGAAGCGCAAGAAATACAGTCCCGAGTTCAAACGGGAAGCCGTCGAGCTGGTTCGTCGTTCAGGGGCCAGCTGCCGACAGGTGGCCCTAGAGATTGGTGTGGCTCCCAACCTGCTCACCCGCTGGGTTCGGGAGGCGCAACCAGGCACTGAGAAAGTCTTCCCTGGAACGGGAAGTCCGCGGGATGAGGAGCTTGCCCGTCTCAAGCGCGAGTTGGCCCGAGTAACCAAGGAACGTGATTTTTTAAGAGACGCGGCAGCGTACTTTGCCAAGGAGTCATCGAGCGGTACACGGTGATCCAGCGCTGCCGCAACGAGTACCCGGTACGATTGATGTGCCGTTGCCTGAAGGTTTCTGCCAGCGGCTATTACGCCTGGCAGGATCGTGAACCAAGTGCGCGAGCTCAGGAGAATGCGCGCTTGGTGAAGCGCATTCGGGAGATTCACGAGGACAGCCGGGGCGTGATTGGAGCGCCACGAATGCACGAGGATTTGCTCGACGAGGGCGAAGTCGTCAGCCTGAACCGAGTTGCTCGCCTGATGGCGGCTGAGCGAATTCAAGGCTGGCCACGCCGGAAACGACGTGGCTTTGGAAGAGCCGTCAGTGGCCGCCCAGCAGGCGTGAAAAACCTCCTGGAGCGCGATTTCACTGCACAGGAACCGGAGCGCAAGTGGGTCACGGACATCACGGAAATAGCCACACTGGAAGGCAAACTCTTCCTGTGCGTAGTGCTCGACCTGTACAGCAAGCTGGTGATCGGTTGGTCGATGCATCACCGCCAGGATCGGCAAATGGTGATCCGAGCAGTGGAGATGGCAATCTGGCAGCGCCAGGGTGACTGGTCAGTGATCCTGCATTCGGATCGCGGCAGCCAATTCACCAGTGCTGACTACCAGCGCTTTCTGAATCGCAACACGCTGGTTTGCAGCATGAGTGCCGTCGGGCATTGCGGCGACAACGCTGCCTGTGAAGGCTTCTTCGGTCAGCTCAAACGGGAGCGGGTTGCCCATCAGTCGTATCGAACTCGCGATGAGGCACGAGCAGATCTATTCGATTACATCGAGCGGTTTCACAACCCGAGAATGCGTCGTAGAGTCGCCAGGCAAGATCTGAAGTTTTCAGCCCTTTTCAAACCGTCCGTGGAAATGGGGTAGAACCCCGTAGATGTCTCTACTGCGTAAGGCCAGTTCCTGGTTTGTGGGGTCTACATCTCCCAGTAACTGTGAAAAACCTGCTTGGTCGAAAAAGCACAGGCAGACGCCGCGGTTATGGCTTTCCACTCCGTAGCACAGCAGCCATTCCAATTGCTTTTCACTGATACGACGCTCCTGGCAGCGCAGTTCGGCGTGTCGGGTCATGAACATGAGCACACCTCAAACCAGTACGGTCGGCTTGAAGTGGCGGCGCCCTTTCAGCCAGCGCAACGCCTCATGGGAGTCCACCACGGTGCGAGTCCCTTCTTTTCGAGTGTGAAGACGATCTGGCGCGGTGGGTTGAGTGGCGTTGCGTACGGCCTTTTCAGTCATCTGTGCGAGGAAGGCGACTTCGTTCAGGGTGAGGTATCCGCACTCGGAATGTTTTAGCACCGTAGGTAGAGCCTCAGTAGCGACATCACCAAGCGTGTCGCTGTCCAGGCGCGCACGAATTGCTCCCAGCTTGAATAAGTGTTCAAGGCTTGGTGCGAGGGAGTTCGCGCTGTGAAACTCGTCGTCCCAGCGGGCTTGATTAATGAAGGATGCAAAGTCCAACCAGTTGTCATCTTGTGTGCCGACGCCGGTTGTCTTGAGTTGGCCTTCAACTGCGTAGTCGTAGCAGCTCTCGGCGATAGCATTGAAATGCGAAGCCCCGCCAAGAATCTTATCTAGAGCTTCCGGATCGCACCGGTACTTATCGGATTCGGCATTGAGGTGCCCGAAGTAGGCATTATTGACCTCGGTGACCAGCTGGTCGCGGCGGATCTTTGTCTGTGGCTGGGTGTGGTTACAAAACAGATCTTCGAGTCGCATATATTCCACTCCGTTTGGAATGTTGAAATGCTAGATCTGTCATCTTCCATTGTCAATAGAATATTCCAAGAATTTTGGAATATTCAACTGTTCTGCATGGGGCTGTCGGTACCGCTTGAAAATGGCTTGGTGCCTTGCATTCAGGGGCAGGACATCCAAGCACAGGAGCTATTTACATTTGTGGGTGTTGCAGAGGCGCTATGGTTCGATCTTGGTGCAGATGCTCTGAGAGACCACATCTATCGAAGCATTAGAGTGGCTCTCGATGCAGTTGGGTACGTCGCCGAGCAAGCCAGACTGCCTATCGGTCGCGTGTTCACCATGCTCCAAGATCTTTTCCTTGCAGGGCCAGCAGATCTTTCTGCATACAGTCGCTGTGGGGAGTTTGCACCGAGTATCTTTGGATTGGCTTGAGGTCGGTACGGGCGAACCTTTTTGATGTTCTGCTGGTAAAGGAGCTACCAATGCGGTTGTTCAGCTACAAAATGACTCACGACACTGGATTCGCCCCGAACCCATTTGGTCACACGCTGACGCTGGCGACCTGCAAGCCGCAGATCCGTCGCGTGAAAAAACAGGGAGATTGGATTGCTGGATTTACTTCCAAGGCTCTGACAGGGGATCAGGTTGGTGAAGAGCGCCTCATTTACCTGATGCAGGTGGGTAAGAAACTGCACCTACGCGACTACTACAGCGACCCTCTTTTCCAGGACAAAATACCTAACCTCGGCAAGTCCGGCCCTATCCCCAAAGCGGGGGATAACATCTACAGACCCCTGATGCCGGGTGCATTCGAGCCAGCGCATTTTGAGCAAGTCCCCAATCCCAATCACTGGGATACGGGTGCTGATGCTCCCAGTCCTTTTGATCTACGCCGAGATTTATCAGGGCAGTACGCCTTAATTGCCGACGAGTTCTACTACTTTGGAGCTCGAGCCATTTCACTCCCTGAAGCCGTCCGCCCAGCGCTACCCCGTGGGCAGTCGGCTCATGGCATTCAATCTTCCGAAGAGCTAGCCGAGCGATTTATTTCCTTCATACGGTCGCGTTACCAGCCGGGCAGGCATGGTCATCCGACGCAGTGGCCAAAAGATGAGCTCGCCAGCATGCCTAAACTCGCCAGCATGCCTAAATGCGGAGGCCGCTGATGCGCATCATCCTGAGTCGAAAAGGTTTTGATTCCACGGCAGGGGGGTGTCCAAGCCCGATTTTTCCGGATGGGCGCATGCTTTCATTGCCTATTCCGGATAAAGGCTCGCCCATTGCCTATCAAGACCTGTCGTTTGGGGATATGAACGTTGGTGATCTGGTTGTAGAGCTCACAGGCGATGCCAAGCGGAGTCGCCATTTCGCCCACTTGGATCCAGATCTGCGCGCTGATTCCCTACCACGGTCGCCTGGTTGGAAACCTTTATTGGGACAGATGGGTAGTGCCCAAGGGCACCTTCGCAAGCAGGGCGTTCAAGCCGGTGATGTTTTTCTGTTCTTTGGATTGTTCAGACCTGTTGAGCAGACGGCAGAAGGCTGGCGCTTCAAAAGAGCGGAACGGGCACGCCATATCATCTGGGGTTGGATGCAGATTGGGCGGATTCACAAGGTCGATGAACTCCCAAGTGATGAAATGCATTGGGCGCGCTATCACCCGCATTTCGCATACTCCCCAGATGCATCCAATACCCTGTATGAGTCAACAGATCAGCTAGTTGTTGGCGGTGCTCACACCCATGCTCTAGGTTCAGGTGTATTCACACATTTTGATGAGAGATTGGTGCTTACAGCCCCTGAGAGCACTACACAGAGTAACTGGAGGCTCCCAAGCTTTTTTGCGCCAGTAGATGGACTCTCACAGCTGAGTTATCACGGTGATGCACGTCGATGGCAAGTAGCCGATGATGATTGTTTGCTCAACAGTGTGGCCAGAGGGCAAGAGTTCGTCTTTGACACGCAGGGGCAGGACGCTCCTATTCAGTGGATTCTGTCCCTGCTCGAGTCGATTCCATCCAGCAACTGAGGTGGAGACTAAGCACGCCGGGACAGTACGACTTTCCGGTTTTCCCCTGCTTCGAAGAAACTTTTTCTGCACTCCGTGTATTTACCCCAGGCCTTTGCGCGGGCCGGATCTTCAGATGCCTGGTGATCAGCGACTGGGGATTGCTACGTTTGAACATAGGCAGGAAGGATGGCCCGCTTCCGAAATGCGGCTCAGCGATAAAATTCAATCACCCCCGATGACGGCGATAGCTCAAAAAATGCTCAATTATTGCTGAGCCATAATTTCTTAAAATCTGGACGATATTCGCTTGTGGCTTGTGCGTGGATTCTTCAGAACAATCTGACAGTGGCGCCATGCTCGACTTTGCGACAGATTGCTAGCTAGAATCTGTCGCAGGCGCCCGCCCAACTTGCACACGAGTTAAAAAAGGCTTCGCATTCCTTCGATTCATATCTCTCTAGCTGAGAAACCCTTCCAAGCCTGGATGTTCGGGGCTTAAACGTGTGCCGTTCGCTCCGTACGTCAGGCGATGAGGATTGGTTTCATGGCTATCAAAGAACTCGTCTACGCCACCAAGCAACAGCTGGAGTTTGCTACTCAGCGATCATTTCGCCACTCGCATGTCTATGAGCTATTTGCAGCGAGCTTCGGGTTCAATACCCGCGCTTCGTTGGATGCGGCGCATATCATGGCCGTAATGGAGCGCCCGCAAGAGCTTGTAGCTTCCTCCTTAGCAACACTTCACCGTCGATTAGCCGAGTTGGGTTATGAAACGGTTGCTGACTCGGCTGGTGCGGCCTTGCTAAACATGATTGCTGATCAGCGTCTGGGGGTTACCTCTGTTGAGTCCGTTATAGATGCCCTGCAACAGGATCATTGGGCATATCCAGAAGAGTGGTATGAGGCTGATGAGGACGAGGATGAAGCCTTGGACTCTGAGTCAGCAGGCAATCCGTCACCATCACTCGACCCCGCAAAAATCGCACTCTTGGTTGATGGGCTGAACGGCGCCGCGTCGAGAGGTATCGCGGCAGCTCACTACGCATTGGCGCTTATATACAGAGGCGACGAGCTCAGCGAGGAGGAGGGATCTTCCTATTGGTACTCCCTGATGGAGCAAGGCCGCGATCTTGATGGGGTTCAGCTCGAATGGGCGATGGCTCACAAGGCTCAGTTGCCCAATGCCGAGCGAGAAGCGCTTCATCTGAATGAGGCTGCACGTTTGGGCTGGGCTGATGCCAGGTTAGATATTGCTCTTGAGAAGGCACAACGTGCTGAGCATCGAGGCGACCATGGGCAAGCTGAGCATTGGTACAAGGAGGCCGCAGGTTTAGGCCATGTGGAGGCGATGCGCTCTTTGGTCTGGTTGGCTGAGGATACCGGTGATGTTGATTCCGCAAGGCATTGGAATCATCAGGCAGCTCTGCATGGTGACGTCGATGCGATGCGTGATCTGATCGATGAAGATGACCGGGGCAACCTATTCCAGAGCTGGGTCTGGGTTTACCTTGCCGAGCATCTGGGAGCCGACTTGCGCAAGAGTACGCTGCGGGCATACCACGATGGCGGTCTGTATGCAGGCCAGGAGTACGACGATGACCAAGGTGGGCCTCTATACGTCGCTGGGGACGAGGGTGTTCAGCTTGAATCGCTGAGCGCTTTAGATAATTTGAGAGCCAGGGATACAGCTCAGGAGCTTTTTAGCCGTATCAGCCACCCATAGTCAGCAGCCTGGGCATGCTTCAAGCTTTCGCAGCGTGCGGCTGCCCCAGCTTTGGGGTGTAGGCTCAAGGGAAGGACAGCCCTGAAACCTGCGACGGACGGGGCTTCCATCGATTTGCCGTCCTCTCTAAGCTGAGCTTCATTGACAAGGTGTCAATCCATACCGACCCGCGCCAGATGGCGGTTACCTTGGTTTGTAGTGCTCTCTGTGAGGGCTTACGGAAAATGCCATTTATTCCAGTCATTTCGACGAAAAATGCCACTTTATCTGGCTCAATCATGCCAATAATCGCGCCCATTTCGCGCGTAAGTCATTGATTTTACTATGATGGTGAATGACAGGTTTGTTGCCCGTCGACAGCTTTGCTCCGGTGCCGTCGTGCCGCGGTAACACTGCGCTGAGAAAGCCGCTAACCATCCCCCGCCTTCCGGCGGGGTTTTTATTTCCGGCTGCGTTCCACGTGGAACATGCTGCAGCGGCGACTACGATCATCGATAGCCAAACTGCATCACCTCCCTTTGCTCAATCAATTTTTACCGTAAGCCGTCCTCCCGTAATATCCCCCCATCGAACATAAATCCGACTCGCTTGGGGAACACAGATGCTAGACAGCACACTCAAAACGCAACTGAAAACCTACCTGGAAAAGGTCATCCAGCCGTTCGAGATCGTCGCGTCCCTCGGTGACGGCGAAAAATCCCAGGAAATG